>NZ_JALKAI010000013.1:0-105851 GCF_023015605.1 Rhodococcus sp. F64268 | reverse complement strand
TGGATGCATGGGACCTTCGGTGGTAGTAGTCAAGCGATGGGGTGACGCAGGAAGGTAGCTGGGCCGGCTGGTGGAATAGCCGGTGTAAGCCTGTAGGGCGAGTGGTAGGCAAATCCGCCACTCATGATGCCTGAGAGGTGATGCGTAGCCGTTGTGGTGAATTCAGTGATCCTATGCTGCCGAGAAAAGCCTCTAGCGAGCTTTCACATGGCCCGTACCCCAAACCGACACAGGTGGTCAGGTAGAGAATACTGAGGCGATCGAGATAACTGTGGTTAAGGAACTCGGCAAAATGCCCCCGTAACTTCGGGAGAAGGGGGACCTCGTCTGGTGATGAGTCTTGCACTCTGAGCTGGGTGGGGTCGCAGAGACCAGAGAGAAGCGACTGTTTACTAAAAACACAGGTCCGTGCGAAGTCGTAAGACGATGTATACGGACTGACGCCTGCCCGGTGCTGGAAGGTTAAGAGGACCGGTTAGCTGCACTTGTGTGGCGAAGCTGAGAATTTAAGCCCCAGTAAACGGCGGTGGTAACTATAACCATCCTAAGGTAGCGAAATTCCTTGTCGGGTAAGTTCCGACCTGCACGAATGGCGTAACGACTTCTCTGCTGTCTCGACCACAGACTCGGCGAAATTGCATTACGAGTAAAGATGCTCGTTACGCGCGGCAGGACGAAAAGACCCCGGGACCTTCACTATAGCTTGGTATTGGTGTTCGGTTCGGTTTGTGTAGGATAGGTGGGAGACTGTGAAGCGGGCACGCCAGTGTTTGTGGAGTCGTTGTTGAAATACCACTCTGATCGTATTGGATGTCTAACCTCGGGCCCTGATCGGGTTCAGGGACAGTGCCTGGTGGGTAGTTTAACTGGGGCGGTTGCCTCCTAAAATGTAACGGAGGCGCCCAAAGGTTCCCTCAGCCTGGTTGGCAATCAGGTGTTGAGTGTAAGTGCACAAGGGAGCTTGACTGTGAGACTGACAGGTCGAGCAGGGACGAAAGTCGGGACTAGTGATCCGGCACCGGCATGTGGAAGCGGTGTCGCTCAACGGATAAAAGGTACCCCGGGGATAACAGGCTGATCTTCCCCAAGAGTCCATATCGACGGGATGGTTTGGCACCTCGATGTCGGCTCGTCGCATCCTGGGGCTGGAGTAGGTCCCAAGGGTTGGGCTGTTCGCCCATTAAAGCGGCACGCGAGCTGGGTTTAGAACGTCGTGAGACAGTTCGGTCTCTATCCGCCGCGCGCGTAAGAAACTTGAGGAAGGCTGTCCCTAGTACGAGAGGACCGGGACGGACGAACCTCTGGTGTGCCAGTTGTCCCGCCAGGGGCATGGCTGGTTGGCTACGTTCGGAAGGGATAACCGCTGAAAGCATCTAAGCGGGAAGCCTGTTCCAAGATGAGGTTTCTCACCCTTATTGGGGTAAGGCCCCCGGCAGACCACCGGGTTGATAGGCCGGAACTGGAAGCGCAGTAATGTGTGGAGGTGACTGGTACTAATAGGCCGAGGACTTATCATGAAGGTGTTACGCGTCCACTGTGCGGTGTCTGAGACAGCACCCGTTTCGTCGGAATTGGGTGGGCGGGGCTCCTGTGGGGGTTGTGTTCACTTGGTTCGGCACGCGTGAGCGTGGGTTGTGTTTCATAGAGTTACGGTGGTTATAGCGTGGGGGAAACGCCCGGTCCCTTTCCGAACCCGGAAGCTAAGCCTCATTGCGCCGATGGTACTGCACTCGTCAGGGTGTGGGAGAGTAGGTCGCCGCCGTGCATTCGTTCCGAAGGGGGACTCACTTTGTGGGTCCCCCTTCGTCTTTTTCGTTTTTCCATGAAAGGATTTTGCTGTGTCCGACAGCAACGGTGAACGTAGGTCCTTCCGAAGCGGAGGATCTACTCCGTGGTCGGGCCGAGGGAGCGATGACCGCCGGCGAGACAACGCCCGCGATGACGAACGGAAAGGCGACCGGCGACCGTCCCACGCCGGTGAGGGACGGCCGGCTCGAGGTCGCGAGGACCATCGTGTTGACGATCGCCGGAGCGGCGATTCCCGCGGTGGGCGTCCCTACGGGGACCGGCCGCGCCAGGGGTCCTCTGGCGGCGAACGCAATGAGGGAGACCGCCGACGCAACGATCGAGGCCGTGACGACCGAGGCCGACAAGGCTCCGGCTTCGGTCGCAGCGACGATCGGCGGAGCAGTGAGGATCGGCGGAGCAGTGCAGACCGGAGTGGACGCGAGGACCGGCGCGGAACCCGCCCCGGAAATCCCGAACGCTCCAACCGTTCTTCCGATGACCGTCGTGCTTCCGATGACCGACGTCCTCGGGACGGCAACCGTGGAGGTTCTGGCGCGGAACGATGGGGAGGCGGAGCCGACCGTCGCGCTGGCGGAGCCGACCGTCGCAGTGGTCACAGTGGCGGAAGCGATCGGCGTGGAAGTGGTCCGGATCGCCACACTGGGGGAGCGCCCCGTCGGCGAGGTGGCGAAGGCGGATTCGACCCGCACGGTCGCGAAGGGGTTCGGCCCCAACGTCGTGAGGCCCGTCCGGACGAACCCGATCTGCCGGACGACATCGAGGCCTCGGAACTCGATCCGACCATCCGTCGCGACCTGTTGAGCTTGGACAAGGCAAATGCGAACGCCGTTGCGCGCCACCTTGTCATGGCCGGACGTCTGATCGACGACGATCCACGGACCGCACTGTCCCACGCACGTGCCGCTCGACAGCGTGCCGGCCGGATCGCGGTCGTGCGTGAAGCAGCGGGTATCACGGCCTACCACGCCGGCGAGTGGGCCGAAGCACTGTCCGAGCTCCGCGCTGCACGTCGGATGTCCGGTGGCACCGGCCTGCTGGCCGTCATGGCCGACTGCGAGCGCGGTCTCGGCCGCCCGGAGAAGGCCGTCGAAATCGGCCGCAGCGAGGATGCGCGCAAGTTGACCGGTGAGGAAGCGTCGGAGTTGCGCATCGTCGTCGCAGGTGCCCGGATGGACCTGGGTCAGATCGATCAGGCAGTGGTGACCCTGCAGACACCTGACCTCGACCCGGAGCGGGTAGGCACCCCAGCGGCACGGTTGTTCTACGCCTATGCCGATGCGCTGGTGGCTGCCGGTCGTACCGACGAAGGTCTGCAATGGTTCCTGCACTCGGCGGCAGCTGATCTCGAGGGCGTCACCGACGCAGAGGATCGGGTGGAGGAACTGACCGGAGACCACAGGTGAGTTCACATACCCTGCGGTCCCGGTACGACGTGTTGCTGCTCGATCTCGACGGCACCGTCTACCGCGGAGCCGAAGCGGTTCCCGGTGCACTCGAAGCCCTCAGCGCCGGCGATCGAATGTTGTATGTGACGAATAATGCGAGTCGCCGCCCGGTCGAGGTCGCGGAGCACTTGCAGGGACTCGGATTCGTGGCCACGACCGATTCCGTGGTGACGAGTTCACAATCGGCGGCTCGGCTCCTGGCCGAACGTGTCCCTTCCGGCTCGAAGATTCTGGTGGTGGGTACGGACGCGCTCGCGGAGGAGATCGCCGCGGTGTCGCTGGAGCCGGTCCGGACAGCGGACGCGGAGCCGATCGCGGTCGTGCAGGGTCATTCTCCAGAGACCGGTTGGCGCATCCTCGCGGAGGCGACCCTCGCGATCCGGGCGGGAGCGTTGTGGGTGGCCACCAACGTCGACTCCACGCTCCCGACCGAGCGGGGGCTGGTCCTCGGCAACGGTTCGATGGTCGCGGCGTTGGAGTCTGCCACCGGCCGCACGCCGATCGTGGCGGGGAAACCCGCGGCACCACTTCTCGAGGATGCAATCCGTCGGTCCTCGGCCGATCGGCCCCTCGTGATCGGTGATCGGCTCGACACCGACATCGAGGGAGCGAACGCTGTAGGCGCCGACTCGCTGCTGGTCCTGACCGGCGTCAGCACGATCGAGGATCTGTTGCGTGCGCCCGCCCATCAACGACCCACCTATGTCGCGGCCTCCCTGGAGAGCCTGGACACCACCGCATCGAAGTTGCGAGTGGAACCCGGGAACGAGTGGTCGGTCGCAGTCGACGGCGACGACCTGCACCTCGCGTCCACCGCCGTCGGAGAACCCGCACCCGGTTCCGAGGACGAATCCATGGGGGCGCTGCGAGGCGTCCTCGACCTCGCGTGGGCGCACCCGGGTTTCCGTAGCATCGTGGGTCTGGATGATGTTGCCCGCCGCGTCGTCGCCCGATGGACCCCGGTGTCCTGACAGAGGTCGTGCGATGTGTCCGTCGTACCGATCATGGACTAGCGTGGTCGGCGATGAGCATGCCGATTCCACGTCCAGGAGAACACCTTCCCGATGCTGCGCCCAGCGTCGATCCAGCTGCTGTGCACGCCGAGGTCGACCGCATACTTGCGCAGGTGCAGGAGGAAGGCGTCGCCGGAGATCCGGCCGTTGCGATCGGGAAGCAGGCGCAGCTGCTCGAGCAGGCGCACGAGGTGCTCGTCCAGGCACTGTCGACCGTGGACAAGATCTGACATGGCGCGGAGAGCACGGGTCGATGCGGAATTGGTCCGTCGGGGCCTGGCACGCTCACGCGAGCATGCCAGTGACCTGATCGCGGCAGGGCGGGTTCTGATCGCCGGAACCGTGGCGACCAAACCGGCAACCGCTGTGGAGGCGAACACACCGCTGATCGTCAATGAGGTGTCGGACGAGGTGTCGTGGGCTTCCCGAGGCGCACACAAGCTGCTCGGCGCCCTCGAAGCGTTCACTCCGTCCGGACTGCAGATCTCCGGTCGCAGATGCCTCGATGCGGGCGCGTCCACCGGTGGATTCACCGATGTCCTGCTCCACGAGGGCGCCTCCGAGGTCGTCGCGGTCGACGTCGGCTACGGCCAGTTGGTGTGGCGACTGCAGTCCGACGAACGCGTCCACGTGATCGATCGAACAAATGTGCGTAACATCGACGCCGAGGTGATCGGGGGGCAGGTCGACGTCGTCGTGGCGGACCTGTCGTTCATTTCGTTGCGCTTGGTGCTCCCGGCGTTCGTGCGGTGCGCCAGGCCAGGCGCCGACTTGCTCCCTATGATCAAGCCGCAGTTCGAAGTGGGCAAGGAACGCGTCGGCAGTGGCGGGGTCGTGCGCGACCCCGCGTTGCGGACCGAGGCGGTGCTCGACGTGGCAATGGACGCCCAGAAGCTCGGGCTCCGCACACTGGGTGCGGTCGCCAGCCCGCTCCCCGGCCCGTCGGGGAACGTCGAGTACTTCCTGTGGCTTCGGGCCGGCGAGCCGGACACAGGTGACCTCGACAGCAGCGTGATCGAACTCGTCGAGCACGCGGTGCAGGAAGGACCTCAGTGACAACAGGGTCGGGCGAATCGACGCCCGGTACGCAGGGCCGTGAGGTTCTGCTCGTGTCGCATTCGGGCAGGGACGAAATTGCCGTGACCGCCCAGCGGGTCGCGAAACTCTTCGGCGACGCAGGAATCGTCCTGCGAGTCCTCGAGGACGAATCGATCAGCACCGGCCTCGGAGCGGCGGAGGTGCCCGGCAGCAGGATCCGGATCGTCGAATCGGGTCCCGATGCAGCTGCCGGATGTGAAATGGTCATCGTGCTCGGCGGCGACGGTAGCTTCCTGCGGGCAGCCGAACTCGCACAACTCGCCTCGGTACCTGTACTCGGCATCAATCTGGGCCGAATCGGCTTCCTGGCCGAAGCCGAAGCCGACCATCTCGAAGAAGCCTTGCATCAGGTGGTGCGACAGCAGTACTCGGTCGAGAACCGGATGACACTCGACGTGACGATCCGCGTCGACGATGTGATCGTCGATCGCGGCTGGGCGCTCAACGAGGCCAGTCTCGAGAATCAATCCCGGCTCGGCGTCCTCGAAGTGGTTCTCGAAGTCGATGGACGCCCGGTGTCGTCGTTCGGCGGCGACGGAGTACTGATCGCTACCCCGACCGGGTCGACAGCCTATGCTTTTTCCGCGGGTGGCCCGATCGTGTGGCCGGAACTCGAAGCGCTGCTCGTGATCCCGAGCAACGCCCACGCGCTGTTCGCGCGCCCGCTCGTAACCAGCCCGAAATCGGTCATTGCGGTCGAGACCCTCGCGGGAAGCCACGCCGGGCTGGTGTTCTGTGATGGACGCCGCACTCTCGAGCTCCCGGCCGGAGGCCGCCTCGAGGTTGTCCGAGGGCAACATCCCGTGCGGTGGGTAAGGCTGGATTCGGCGCCGTTCGCCGATCGGATGGTGCGCAAGTTCGAACTTCCGGTGAAGGGCTGGCGGGGAAGGAAACTCTAGGTGCTCGCAGAGATCCGGATCGACAACCTCGGTGTGATCACCGAGGCGAGTGCCCGGTTCGACGGAGGCTTGACCGTGCTGACCGGCGAGACCGGCGCCGGCAAGACCATGGTCGTGACCAGCTTGCATCTGCTGTCCGGCGTGCGCGCGGATTCCGCGCGGGTGCGGGTGGGAGCGTCACGTGCTGTGGTCGAAGGTCGGTTCAGCGTCGACGGAGGCAACAGCCACGTCGAGAAGGAAGTGGCGCGGCTGCTCGAATCCGCAGGCGCGCAACGCGACGAAGACGGCAGCATCATTGCGGTGCGCACGGTCAACAGCGACGGAGGGTCGCGTGCACACCTCGGGGGCCGCAGCATTCCTGTCGGATTGCTCGCCGAATTCACCGGCCCGCTCCTGACGGTGCACGGGCAGAACGATCAACTTCGGCTGTTGCGGCCCGACCAGCAACGTGCTGCCCTCGACAGATTCGGCGGCAAAACGATCACATC
This sequence comes from Rhodococcus sp. F64268, assembly GCF_023015605.1. NCBI lineage: Bacteria > Bacillati > Actinomycetota > Actinomycetes > Mycobacteriales > Nocardiaceae > Rhodococcus > Rhodococcus sp. F64268. The sequence goes on along the minus strand of NZ_JALKAI010000013.1, from coordinate 99,099 downwards.
GCTCCGCGAGCGTTACCGCACACACCGACGACGGTGGCTCGATGCCCGAAGCGAACTCCTCGACCGTACGAACCGGGCGCGCGAGTTGGCTCAGGAAGCGGACCGGCTGCAGTTCGGTCTGGATGAGATCGACGCGGTCGCTCCCGAGCGAGGCGAAGACAAGCAGATCGTCGCCGACGTCCTGCGCCTGTCGGATCTCGACTCGCTACGCGAGGCGGCGGTGGCTGCACACGGCGTCCTTGCCGGATACGACAGTGCCGACGCAGGAGAGGCCGCGTCGGCACTGGATCTGCTCGGTGAGGCCCGGGCGCGTGTGGAGGGGAGCGACGATGCGGCGCTGCGCGAGCTCGGACCGAGGCTGGCGGAGGCCATCACGGTGGTCACCGATGTGACCGCGGACCTCTCCGGCTATCTAGGGGATCTGCCGTCCGATCAAGGCACACTCGAATCGCTGCTGACCCGCCAAGCGGAATTGAAGACCCTCACCCGCAAGTACGCCGCCGATATCGACGGCGTACTCGACTGGGCGGACGATGCGCGTGATCGCCTTTCGAGGCTGGACGTGTCGTCCGAGGCGCTCGAGAAACTGGCCGGCGAAGTGGACAGCGAAGCGTCCGCGACAGCAGAAGCGGCAGCTGCGCTGACGACTGCGCGACGTAAAGCGGCCACCAAGCTCGCGAAGGCGGTGAGCAGAGAACTTGCCGGTCTCGCGATGGGACGCGCCGTGCTCGATGTACATGTCCGTGATCGTGACGCCGGTGCGGGCGATTCCGCGCCGCTTCCTGTGGGCGACCGTACGTTGCACGCGGGCGAGTCGGGTGTCGACGACGTCGAGTTCCGTCTCGCCGCGCATGCCGGCGCGCCGGCTCTGCCGATATCGCGGAGTGCGTCAGGCGGTGAGATGTCACGGGTGATGCTCGCGCTCGAGGTGGTTCTCGCAGCCTCGGAGCGCGGAGCCACCATGGTCTTCGATGAGGTGGATGCCGGTGTGGGCGGCCGTGCCGCAGTCGAGATCGGCCGTCGTCTGGCCAGGCTCTCGCGCACACATCAGGTCATCGTCGTCACGCACCTGCCGCAGGTCGCTGCGTTCGCCGACACTCATCTGGTGGTCGACAAGGTCGACGACAGGGCCGGTGTGGTGAGCAGCGGGGTGCGCACTCTGACCGAGGCGGAGCGGGTCACCGAGCTGGCGCGGATGCTCGCCGGCCTCGACGACACCGAGACCGGCCGCGCGCACGCCGAGGAATTGCTCGCCGTGGCGCATGCCGAGCGGGAGAGCTGAGCGCCGTCGCGACCGACGAGGTGTGAAGCGAGGGTGAAAGCCGCGTCGTCCGGCGCGCCTCCGCAATCGCGTTGCACCTCAGGAGCATCATTCTCACCATGAAGATGCCGGCGCTGCTGTCCCGCAACAACGAAACGCTGCCCGGAGTGAGCGGTATCGCCCGGGTGGACAAGAACACCGCGAAGCTGGTCCGCCGGGTCGGCCCCGGCGACATCGTCATCCTCGACGCCGTGGACCTCGATCGGGTCACCGCCGACGCACTCGTCGAAGCGGGGGTCGCCGCGGTCGTCAACGCCTCGGCCTCGATTTCCGGTCGTTACCCGAACCTCGGCCCGGAAGTCCTTGTCGCCAACGACATCGTTCTGATCGACAGTGTCGGGTCGGAGCTGTTCAAGAAGGTCAAGGACGGCGCGAAGATCCGGCTGCACGAGGGCGGACTCTATGCCGGGGATCGCCTGCTCGTCGAAGGTGAGGAACAGACCGAAGCCGAGATCTCGGATCGCATGATCGAAGCGAAAACCGGCCTGGTCGACCATCTCGAGGCGTTCTCGGGCAATACCATCGAATTCATCCGGTCGGAGAGCCCACTACTGATCGACGGGGTGGGTATTCCCGAGATCGATCTCGATCTGAGAGACAGGCATGTCGTGGTGGTCAGTCCCGGCCCCGACCACGTGCAGGATCTGAAGAACCTGCGACCCTTCATCAAGGAGTATGCACCGATCCTGGTGGGTGTCGACTCGGGTGCGGATGCCCTGACCAAGGCCGGCTACCGGCCCGACCTGATCATCGGTGACCCTGATGGCATCGGCACCGCGACCCTCCAGTCCGGTGCCGAGGTGGTCCTGCCCGCGGACCCGGACGGACATGCCCCCGGACTCGAACGCATCCAGGACCTCGGGATCGGTGCGATGACGTTCCCCGCGGCAGGTACTTCCACCGACCTCGCTCTGCTCCTCGTCGATCATCACGGTGCGGCACTCGTCGTCACGGTGGGCAGCACGGTCTCCCTCGACGAGTTCTTCGATCAGGGTCGCCGCGACACCAACCCGTCTGCGGTGATGACGCGTCTGAAGGTCGGTCCGAAACTGGTCGATTCGAAGGCCGTTGCCACCTTGTATCGCAGTCGGGTCTCCGGTGGGGTGATCGCGCTACTGGTCTTCGCTGCGCTGATCGCGGTCATCGCCGCATTGGTCGTGTCCAACCTGGGTGGCGATGTCGTCGACTGGGTCACGACCTGGTCGGCAGACTCCGTCGAGTGGGTCCGGGGTCAGTTCGAGTGATCTCGATGCGCCAGCACGCCGTCTCCCTGATCGCGGTGTTCTTGGCACTCGGCCTCGGAGTGGTTCTCGGTTCCGGGCTGTTGTCGAACAGTCTCGTGGCCGGTCTGCGTGATGACAAAGCGGACATGGGTCGTGAGCTTCAGGCCGAGCACGATCGAGCCAATCGGCTTGACTCCGAGCTGCGTGCCGCCGACGAGTTCGATGCCACCGTTGCTCCCCGCGTGGTCCGCGACGAACTCTCCGGCCGTACGGTCCTCGTGGCGACGACGCCCGACACCGATCCCGCCGATTTCGATGCGGTGATGCGGACGGTGGCCTCCGCAGGTGGCGCAGTCACCGGTCGACTGTCGCTGACGGAGTCGTTCCTCGACGCCGCGGGCGCCGACATGCTCCGTACCACGGTCACCAACATCATCCCCGCAGGGGTACAGCTGCAGACCGGGGCCGTCGACCCAGGCAGTCTCGCGGGTGATCTGCTCGGTGCGGCACTGCTCGTCGATCCGGCGACCGGTGCGCCGCGCAGCACCCCGGAGGAACGTGAACTCGCGTTGTCTGCGCTGCGCAGCGGCGGCTTCGTCACGTATGACGGAACGGTCGAGCCGGCCCAATCCGCCCTGATTCTGACCGGAAGCGGTGTCGAAGAGGTCGACGGGGGCAACCGCGGGGCACTCATCGCCCGTTTTGCAGCAGCTGTCGACGCCCGTGGTGCGGGGGCCGTGCTCGCCGGACGATCGGAATCGGCCGTAGGCAACGGCCCGCTCGCTGTGGTTCGCGCCGACGCGGCGTTGTCAGCGGGGCTGTCGACCGTCGACAATCTCGACCGCGAAGCGGGACGGAGCACTGCGATACTGGCCCTGCGCGAACAGTTCGACGGCGGAGCCGGCCGCTACGGAACAGGACCCGGCGCAGCTGCGGTCACCGTGGGATCCACCGCGCGGTGACCGAACTCCGATCTGTCCGGAGCTGTGACGTCCGCGGCACCGGAGCCTCACAACCGCGATCCGGGTACGCCGGGGCGGCTGCAGGTGTTACCGTGAAGTTCCGTGGGTCGGCAGGCCCCAGCTGTATCGTCTGAAGTCCAAAAGTCCTGCACCTGACGTCACGGGAGCTTCGTTGCCACAGTCACGCCAATCGCGTACCCCTACCAAGCACATCTTCGTCAGTGGGGGCGTCGCATCCTCGCTGGGCAAGGGACTCACCGCGTCGAGTCTCGGTGCATTGCTCACAGCGCGCGGAATGCGCGTGACCATGCAGAAACTCGATCCGTACCTCAACGTCGATCCCGGAACGATGAATCCGTTCCAGCACGGTGAGGTGTTCGTCACTGAGGACGGCGCCGAAACCGACCTCGACGTGGGTCACTACGAGCGCTTCCTCGACCGCAACCTCAACGCCGACGCGAACGTCACCACGGGCCAGGTGTACTCGACCGTCATCGCGAAGGAACGTCGCGGCGAGTACCTCGGCGACACCGTCCAGGTGATTCCGCACATCACCGACGAGATCAAACGGCGAATCCTGGCGATGTCGGCTCCCGATACCGAAGGCCACACACCCGACGTCGTGATCACCGAGATCGGCGGCACGGTCGGCGACATCGAATCCCAGCCGTTCCTCGAGGCAGCCAGGCAGGTGCGCCACGAAGTGGGTCGTGACAACTGTTTCTTCCTGCACGTGTCGTTGGTGCCGTACCTCGGTCCTTCCGGTGAGCTGAAGACCAAGCCCACCCAGCACTCCGTGGCCGCGTTGCGCAACATCGGCATCCAGCCCGACGCACTCGTGCTGCGGTGTGATCGCGACGTGCCCGCGTCCCTCAAAGCGAAGATCTCCCTGATGTGCGACGTCGACGTCGCAGGCTGCATCTCGTGTCCCGACGCACCGAGCATCTACGACATACCCAAGGTCCTGCACAGCGAAGGCCTCGACGCGTATGTCGTACGCCAGCTCGGGCTCCCGTTCCGCGACGTCGACTGGACAGTGTGGGGCGATCTCCTCGACCGCGTCCACAAGCCGCGGGAAACCGTCGAGGTGGCCCTCGTCGGCAAGTACATCGACCTGCCCGACGCCTACCTCTCTGTCACCGAAGCGCTACGTGCGGGAGGATTCGCGCACCGGGCGAAGGTCAAGATCCGCTGGGTCGCATCCGATGAATGCGAAACCGAATCCGGTGCGCAGACGCATCTCGGCGATGTCGACGCGGTCCTGATTCCAGGGGGCTTCGGGATCCGCGGTATCGAGGGCAAGCTCGGCGCGATCAGCTTCGCGCGGTCCCGGAAGATCCCGCTCCTGGGTCTGTGTCTCGGGCTGCAGTGTGTCGTCATCGAGGCGGCACGCTCGGTCGGTATCGCCGACGCGTCGTCCACCGAATTCGACCCGGACACCACGGCGCCGGTGATCTCCACGATGGCCGACCAGGAACAGGCCGTCGCCGGTGAAGCCGACCTGGGCGGCACCATGCGTCTCGGCGCGTATCCCGCTGTTCTGGCCAAGGGCTCGGTCGTCGCGAAGGCCTACGACAGCGACAAGGTATCCGAGCGCCACCGCCACCGCTTCGAGGTCAACAACGCCTACCGTGACCGGATCGCGAAGTCCGGGCTCGTGTTCTCCGGGACCTCGCCGGACGGGCGGCTGGTCGAGTTCGTCGAGTACCCGGCGGACATCCATCCGTTCTTCGTCGCCACCCAGGCGCATCCGGAACTCAAGAGCCGCCCGACGCGCCCACACCCGCTGTTCGCAGGGCTGGTCTCCGCGGCGCTGAAGTACAAGGCGGCCGAACGCTTGCCCGTCGACGTTCACGGAGGCGACCGCAAGCACGACGCCGACGAGCCTGCCGAGGCCGTGGTATCCGCGTCCGGCAGCGTCGACGCGGACTGACACGTGACGCAGCGACACGACTTCCGGACTCTGTCTACGCAGCGCATCTACACAGGTGCCATCGTGTCGCTGCGCGTCGACGAGGTGACGATGCCGGATGGGCACTCCGCCCACCGTGAAGTGGTCGAGCACTTCGGTGCGGTAGCCATCGTCGCTATCGACGATCGAGACCGGCTGGTGCTGGTCCACCAGTACCGGCATCCGCTCGGGCGACGATTGTGGGAGCTGCCCGCCGGTCTCCTCGACGAGGCCGGCGAGTCGCCCCTCGACGCCGCGAAACGTGAACTCGCGGAGGAGACCGGGCTGGCAGCGGAGCGCTGGGACACACTCGTCGACGTCGCACTCTCGCCCGGTTTCACCGACGAAGCAGTCCGTGTCTTCGTGGCTCGCGGCCTGTCCGAGGTGGACCGGCCCGAACCCGAACATGAGGAAGCCGACCTCGAGATTCACAAGGTCCCACTCGACGAGGCGGTGTCGATGGCATTGCGGGGCGAGATCGTCAACGCGACCGCGGTGGCGGGCATCCTCGCTTCGTCCGCCACACGTACCTCCCGGACCGAACTGCGTCCCTCCGACGCGCCCTGGCCCGACCGGCCATCCGCCTTCTCCCGCACCCGCGCTGCGGAGTGATGTCGGTGCTGGAGGGGCAGCTCGACACGTACCTCGACCATCTCACCGTGGAACGCGGCGTTGCCGCGAACACCTTGTCGTCCTACCGGCGAGACCTCGACCGCTACCGGGACTACCTCACGGACTGCGGTATCAGCGATCTCGCTCAGGTCAGCGAAACGCACGTCGCTGACTTCGTGGCGGTGTTGCGTGGCGGAGACCCGGACCGGGATCGTCCGGCGCTCGCCGCGAGTTCGGTCGCCCGTGCCCTCATCGCAGTGCGGGGTCTGCACCGATTCGCCGCCGCCGAGGGTCGGACCCCCACGGACGTGGCACGTGCCGTCAAACCACCCACCGCGGGGCGACGCCTCCCGAAGTCGCTCACCGTCGCCCAGGTGACGGCGATTCTCGATGCGGTCGGGAACGAAGCGGACGGTCCACGCGGCCTGCGCGACCGCGCGCTGCTGGAATTGTTGTACTCGACCGGCGCCCGCATCTCCGAGGCGGTCGGACTCGATGTCGACGACGTCGACTCCGACGCCCGCGCGGTGCTCCTGCGCGGAAAGGGCGGCAAGGAACGACTTGTGCCTGTCGGGCGTCCTGCGCTCGCGGCGCTCGACGCCTATCTCGTGCGGGGTAGGCCCGTCCTTGCCGCCGGACACACCGCCGCGCTGTTCCTCAACGCACGCGGCGGACGATTATCGCGGCAGAGCGCGTGGCAGGTCCTGCAGACCGCGGCCGAGCGAGCGGGTATCAGCACGGCGGTGTCACCGCACACACTGCGGCATTCGTTCGCGACCCACCTGCTCGAAGGTGGCGCCGATGTACGGGTGGTGCAGGAGTTACTCGGGCATGCCTCTGTGACGACAACGCAGATCTACACGCTGGTCACCGTGGGTGCGTTGCGGGAGGTCTGGGCCGGTGCGCACCCGCGCGCACGCTGATCGGTCGACACCGGAAACGCGTGTCCACCCGCGCAACACGTCGACCAGGCGGTAGCGTTCAGGAGGTAGAAAGGCGGTAGCGTTCCGGATACGGAACAGCAACCGTTCGACAACCCGACGGCAACGATAGTGCTCGCTAGACGCACAGTGGGACGCAGAACAGGGGGAGCACCGCTCGTGGGCACACCTCGGCCATCTGCCACAGACGACACACACCTGAACATCGCACACGCGGCGACGCAGGGCTGGCCGACTCCGGTCCGGTCCGTAGCCGACGGCTACCTTCCACCTGCCGAACCACGACCGTCGGAAACCGACGACCCCATCGACGACACCGAATCGGATCGCAGAGAGACCGCGCCGATCGACGACTCCGACCTCGGCCCCACCGGCCGTCCGCGCAGGCACATTCCCGAACCGCCGGCACTGACCTCGCACGGACCAGCCAAGATCATCGCGATGTGCAACCAGAAAGGTGGAGTGGGCAAAACCACCTCCACTATCAACCTGGGTGCTGCCCTCGCCGAATGCGGACGCCGCGTACTCCTCGTCGACCTCGACCCACAGGGTGCTCTGTCTGCCGGACTGGGCGTGGCCCACCACGACCTCGAGTCGACCGTCCACAACCTGCTGGTCGAACCCCGCGCGGACACCGACGACGTACTGCTCGACACACACATCGAGAACCTCGATCTGCTACCCAGCAACATCGACCTGTCCGCCGCCGAGATCCAACTCGTCTCCGAGGTCGGGCGCGAACAGGCTCTCGGCCGCGCCCTGTTCCCCGTCCTCGAGCGCTACGACTACATCCTCGTCGACTGCCAGCCTTCTCTCGGCCTGCTCACCGTCAATGCTCTGGCCTGCGCCGATTCGGTACTGATCCCGATGGAGTGCGAATTCTTCAGCCTCCGCGGTCTGGCGTTGCTCAACGACACCGTCGCCAAGGTCAGGGACCGGCTCAATCCACGCCTCGCCGTGGCCGGGATCCTCGTGACCATGTTCGACTCGCGGACACTGCACGGCCGTGAAGTGATGTCCCGGGTGGTCGAGGTCTTCGGAGACCTCGTCTACGACAGCGTCATCTCCCGCACCGTCAAGTTCCCCGAAACCAGCGTCGCCGGCGAGCCGATCATCACCTGGGCGCCGCGATCCGGTGGTGCCGAGTCGTATCGGTCGCTCGCCCGCGAAGTGATCCATCGGGCCGGCCGCTGATCCGTGTCTGCCCCCACCCAGGATTCCGCCGAGGCGGAATCCGCTGCTCCCGTCACCGGCGAGGCGTCGGCCACCGACCGGACCTCCGAACACACCGACACCGGCGGATTCCAGGTCCGGCTCCGCAACTTCGAGGGCCCCTTCGATCTGCTCCTCACTCTGATCTCACAACGTCGCCTGGACGTCACCGAAGTCGCACTACATGAGGTGACCGACGACTTCATCGCATACACGAGGAAGCTCGGTCCGGAACTCGGACTCGACCAGACAACACAGTTCCTCGTCGTCGCCTCGACTCTGCTCGACCTCAAAGCGGCCCGCCTGCTGCCCGCCGGCGACGTCGACGATCCAGAGGACCTCGCGTTGCTCGAGGCTCGCGACCTGCTGTTCGCGCGGCTGTTGCAGTATCGGGCCTACAAACAGATCGCCGAGCACTTCGCCGAACTCGAAAGCGCTGCCCTCCGTCGTTACCCGCGCGCGGTGTCCCTCGAGGAGTGCTTCGAGAATCTCGTGCCCGAGGTCGTCCTCGGTGTCGATGCACAGCGCTTCGCCGAGATCGCAGCGGCGGCGTTCCGACCCAAACCGACACCCAGTGTCGGGCTCGACCACCTGCACGTCCAGACGGTCTCGGTGCCGGAGCAGGCCGCATACGTTCTCGCCCTGCTGAGGGACAACGGTGCCGGACAATGGGTCGGCTTCGACGTCCTCACCGCAGATTGCGATCACGGACTGCTCGTAGTCGCGCGGTTCCTCGCGCTGCTCGAGCTCTATCGCGAACGTGCAGTCACTTTCGAGCAACCCGACCCACTCGGGCCACTCCAGGTGGCATGGACCGGTGAGAACGACGAGAACGCCATCGATTTCGAGGAGGACTACGGGTGAGTTCGCACATCCCGGACCGCGCCTTACCCGCGCAGCAGCAGCCCGATCCGTCCGGCGACGAGCGGGCCTGGGACGGTGAACTGCTCGACATGGCCGATGACGAACTCACCGCCGCGCTCGAAGCATTGCTCCTGATGGTCGACACTCCCGCGTCCGCCGACCAGCTCGCCGCCGCGATCGGCGTCACCGCCGACCGCGCCGAGCGTGCCCTTCGTGCACTCGCGGCGGGCCTGGATGCGCGCAGCTCCGGAATCGATCTGCGGTTCGCGGGTGACGGCTGGCGGTTCTACACCCGCCGCGACTACGCACCGTACGTCGAGAAGCTCCTCCAAGGCGGGGCGCGCACCAAGCTCACCCGCGCGGCGTTGGAAACCCTCGCGGTCGTCGCCTACCGGCAACCGGTGACCCGTAGCCGGGTCAGCGCTGTGCGCGGCGTCAACGTCGACGGAGTGATGCGCACCTTGCTCGCGCGGGATCTCATCGCCGAAGCGGGCACCGATCCCGAGACCGGCGGTACCCTCTACATCACCACCGAACTGTTCCTGGAACGTCTCGGCCTTGCATCGCTGAGCGATCTACCACCGGTTGGTCCCCTGTTGCCCGATGTAGATGTGATCGATGACATCAGCGACAGCCTCGAAGCAGACCCGAGGTTTGAGAGAATGGGAAAGAACGCGCGCGCCGAGACACTCTCACACGCGGAGTTCGATCCAGAGAACTGACAGGAAAAAAGTGAAAAAGCCCGCTCGCCGTGATGGCACACCGGACCGAAAGCAAACCGCCCGCCCCGTGAAGGGACAGGCCACCGGCAGATCTTCTTCCGCCCGCCGGTCGGATCCCCGAACCCAGGACGCTCCGAGCTCCACCGCAGGGAACGCGGGGGCAGCCAAGAAGCCTCATCGGGGTCGAGGAAGCGCTCCGCTGAACAAGCGAGGCAGGCCTGCTGCACCGAAACCCCAGGCCCGCCGGACCTCGGCAACGCCGACCATCAGCAACGCCAAGCCCGCCCGCCACCAGCACAGCACAGCCGCACCGACGAAACTGCCTGCCGGCGAAGGCGTGCGTCTGCAGAAGGTCCTCGCCCAGGCAGGGGTGGCCTCACGCCGTGCCGCCGAGGAAATGATCGACCGCGGCCGCATCGAAGTCGATGGGGTCATCGTTCGAGAGCAGGGGTTGCGTGTCGACCCTGAGAACGCCGTGATCCGCGTCGACGGTGTCCGTGTGGTCGTCAAGAAGGATCTCGTTCACCTCGTGCTCAACAAGCCGCGCGGGTGGCAGTCCACCATGTCGGACGATCTGGGTCGCCCGTGCGTCGGCGACATCGTTTCAGAGCGTGTCGCCGCGGGTCAACGCCTCTTCCACGTCGGCAGGCTCGATGCCGACACCGAGGGTCTGTTGCTACTGACCAACGACGGTGAACTCGCACACCGCCTCATGCATCCGTCCTTCGAGGTCAACAAGACCTACCTTGCCACGGTCAAGGGTGTGCTCGCGCGAGGCGTCGGCAAGCAGCTCAAGACGGGCGTCGAGCTCGAGGACGGCCCCGCCAAAGTCGACAGGTTCGCGTTGCTCGAGGTGAACGAAGGCCAGTCCCTCGTGCGCCTGGACCTGCACGAAGGCCGCAAACACATCGTGCGACGACTGCTCGACTCCGTGGGCCATCCCGTGATCCGGCTCGTGCGCACCAATATCGGTCCCGTCGCGCTCGGCGATCAGCGTCCCGGCACGCTTCGTGTCCTCGGGCGCAACGAGGTCGGCGGTCTCTACCAGGCGGTGGGGTTGTGACCGATACCGCAGGAGCATTGATCGTCGCGATGGACGGCCCCTCGGGAACGGGCAAGTCCAGCGTCTCCAAGCGGCTCGCCCGGCACCTCGGTGCCGCATACCTCGACACCGGTGCCATGTACCGGATCGCGACGTTGTACGTGTTACGTCGGGGCGCCGACCTGACCGACCCTGCCGCCATTGCCGAGGCTGTCGCCGGCCTGCCCTGGTCGATCGGTACCGACCCCGACGTCGAGGACATTCGGCTCGACGGCCGGGACGTGCGCGGAGAGATCCGCGGCGGGGAGGTCACCGCAGCGGTCTCCGCCGTCTCCGCGGTGCCCGAAGTACGCGAACTGCTCGTCGCAGCGCAGCAGCGTCTCGGACTCGCAGCGCACCGAGTCGTCGTCGAAGGACGCGACATCGGCACCGCGGTATTCCCGGATGCCGATGTGAAGATCTTCCTCACCGCATCCGCGGAAGCACGCGCTCAGCGCCGCAACGCCCAGAACATCGTGGAAGGCCGCGGCGACGACTACGACGCGGTACTCGCGTCGGTGCAGCGCCGTGACCACCTCGATTCCACACGCGCAGTGTCGCCTCTGCGCGCCGCGGACGACGCTGTCGTCGTGGACACCAGCGACATGGACATCGACGAGGTGACCTCGATGCTGACGGCACTGGTCACCGAACAGACGGGAGCGGCGCTGTGAGCGACGACGTCACAACGGAGTACATCGACGGGAATTCCGACGGCACCTGGTCCGAAGAATCGGACTGGGACCTCGACTTCGAAACCGGAGCCGAGCTCGAAGAGTTCGTACCCATCCCGACAGTGGCGGTTGTCGGCCGCCCCAATGTCGGCAAGTCCACCCTGGTCAACCGCATCATCGGTCGCCGGGAAGCCGTTGTTGAGGACATCCCGGGCGTGACCCGCGACCGCGTGTCGTACGAGGCGAACTGGAACGGCCGACGCTTCATGGTCCAGGACACCGGCGGCTGGGAACCCGACGCCAAAGGGATGCAGCAGTCGGTTGCTCGTCAGGCCGAGGTTGCCATGCGTACCGCCGACGCGATCCTTGTCGTTGTCGACGCCACCGTCGGCGCGACCTCGGTGGACGAGGCTGTCGCCAAGGTGCTGCGCCGGTCGAAGACGCCGGTGCTGCTCGTCGCGAACAAGGTCGACGACGACCGCGTCGAAGCCGAAGCCGCGGCGTTGTGGTCGCTAGGGCTCGGCCAGCCCTATTCGGTGTCCGCTACCCACGGTCGTGGCACAGGGGACCTGCTCGACGACCTGCTCGAGAAGATGCCGCCCACACCGCGCGAAGGCACGGGTGGGGGAGGACCCCGCCGCGTCGCCCTGGTGGGCAAGCCGAACGTCGGCAAGTCCAGCCTGATCAACAAGCTCTCGGGTGACGAGCGGTCGGTGGTGCACGACGTCGCAGGCACGACCGTCGACCCCGTGGACTCGGTGGTCGAACTCGGCGGCAAGCCGTGGCGGTTCGTCGACACTGCCGGACTGCGCAAGCGGGTCAGCCATGCGTCGGGCGCGGAGTTCTACGCATCCTTGCGCACCCGGGCGGCGATCGATGCTGCAGAGGTAGCGGTGTTGCTCATCGATGCTTCGCAGCCGATCACCGAGCAGGACCAGCGGGTGATCTCGATGATCGTCGAATCGGGTCGCGCACTGGTGATCGCGTTCAACAAGTGGGATCTGGTCGACGAGGACCGCCGCCACGAGTTGGGTCGCGAGATCGAACGTGACTTGCTGCGGGTGCCGTGGGCGGCGCGAGTCAACATCTCCGCCAAGACCGGCCGTGCCGTGCAGAAGCTCGTGCCGGCGATGGAGACCGCACTCGAATCATGGGACAAGCGCATCTCCACGGGCCGGCTCAACACGTGGCTCAAGGAAGTGGTGGCCGCGACACCGCCGCCGATGCGCGGGGGGCGATTGCCTCGTGTCATGTTTGCGACCCAGGCGGCGACGCGTCCGCCGACGTTCGTGTTGTTCACCACCGGCTTCCTCGAAGCAGGCTATCGCCGCTTCCTCGAACGGAAGCTGCGTGAAGAGTTCAACTTCGACGGCAGCCCCGTCCGTGTCTCCGTGCGAGTGCGGGAGAAGCGCGACCGCCGCAAGTAGACCCGAATCCCCGGAAACGGCGCTGACCAGCCGATTCGCCTTTCGGTCCGTACCTGTTGTAATCTCAACGAGCGCTCGACGAGAGCGCGGGCGGGCTGTGGCGCAGCTTGGTAGCGCACTTGACTGGGGGTCAAGTGGTCGCAGGTTCAAATCCTGTCAGCCCGACCGAGAAGCCCCGGTGAGATCTGATCTCACCGGGGCTTCTTCGTGCTGCCGGGCCGGTGCGCTACCGGCGGCCGGTGAAGGTGCCGTCCGTTCGGCGGCGAACCGATCCGGGAGATACGCCTGTGATCCTCTTGAAGGCCTTCGAGAACGCCGCTTCCGACTCGTAGCCCGATCTCGATGCGAGTTCGGCGATCGTTGCGCCGTCCTGCAACGCGACGGTCGCAGACTCCATCCGCCATCGACCGACGTACCGCATGGCGGGTTCCCCGACCAGCTCGGTGAACCGCGCCGCGAACGCCGACCGCGACATCGCCGCTTCCCGCGCAAGAGACTCGACTGTCCACGGCCGCTCGGGGGCGTGGTGAACCGCGGCGAGCGCACGGCCCACCTGTGGGTCCTGCAGAGCGCCGATCCATCCGTGTCGGGCCGCCGGCGCGGAGTCGATCCAACTCCGGATCGCCATGATCACAAGAATGTCCGCCAGTCGAGTGAGCACCGCTTCGCCACCGGGCTGCACGTGCTGCGCTTCCTCGGCCATCAACGACAACACCTGTGTCGGCGCGCTGTGCCTCGCCGACCCGGTCGTGTCCATCCGCAGGAGGGGAGGCAGCAACGCCACCAGACGTCGCGCAGTCGGATGATCGAACTCGACGACCCCGCACACCAAGGTGGAGTGCTCGCCACCTCCGCCGTAGTGCAGAACCGAATAGTGGTCGCCGATCATCGTCTGGGGGAGTAGATCCACGCGCCCCGGACTCCCCGCGCTGGTGATGCTCGGGTCGCTGCCCATCACGTGTCCCGAGCCGTGCGGGACGATGACGAAATCTCCGGGGAGAAGCCGCGCTGATGCCGAACCGGGGACCTCCAGCCACATTTCGCCCGAGACGACCAGATGGAAGCTCACGCTGTCGGCCACCGGTGGCATCTCCAGCGCCCAGGGCGCACTCAGCTCCGACCGGCAGTAGAAGCCGCCGCGCATGCGCAGCAGGTGAAGGGCATGTGCGAGGGGATCGACCGGTGTCCACGGAAAGTGCACGTCGGTGGTCTCCCGAGCCCTGTCGATCGTCATATGTCCACCCTCGCCGCTGGGTGTCCATTCGTCCAACCCCGTAGGACGAATGAACACAAGGGCCGGACGGAGGACCATAGAACGTCTCGAGGAACGTTCATACGGTGGACACATCGTCACCAACGAACTCAGGAGAACACCATGAAAGTACTTGTCATCGGCGCAACAGGCGGTTCCGGTCGCGCAGCCGTCACCGCACTCCTCGACCGCGGCCACGACGTGACCGTCATGGTCCGTACACCCGATGCGCAGCACACCTTCGGCGACCGAACCTTGGGTGTGATCGGGGATGCCACCTGTCTCGATGACGTCGACCGCGCGGTCCGCGGCCAGGACGCTGTCATCGTCACCCTCGGCATCACCGAGAATCCCGTCCGAGTACGGCTGCGCGGCCCGGCGCGTACAGCACTCGACGTGCGGTCCACCGGGACCCGCAACATCATCGACGCGATGACACGTCACGGTGTGCGGCGCCTGATCGTCCAGACCACCTACGGAGTGGGTGACACCGACGGCCGCCTGCCGTTGCGTTACAAGCTCATGTTCTCGCTGCTTCTCGGGCCACAGATCGCCGACACCGTGATCCAGGATCGCTTCGTGCACGAGAGCGGCCTCGACTGGACCCTCGTACAACCGGTCAACCTGAACGACTCGCCAGGCGGCGGAGACGCGTTCACCTCGACTCGCGGTGAGCTCGCAGGCTGGCAGGTCTCGCGCAACAAGGTCGGCCAGGTTCTCGCCTCCGCTGTCGACGACGAGGAGAACCTGCGGCGAACCGTGTCGGTGTCCTGAGCCGGGATCCGTCGAAAGGCTCCGCGAGCAAGTCGGACAGGACACGATGAGAAACGGCACTACGCAGAGTCCATCCGTGTAGTGCCGACTTTCCCTCCGAACAGATCAGGAGTTCGCGATGACCACTCGACTCAATCCGTACATCAGCTTCCGTGACAACGCGCGTGACGCGATCGAGTTCTACAAGACCGTCTTCGGCGGGGAACTCGAGATCAGCACGTTCGGGGAGGGGCAACCCACCGGCGACGCCGCGGTGGACAGCAAGGTGATGCATGCGATGCTCACCACCACGAGCGGTTTCGTGCTCATGGCCTCGGACACGCCCCCCGGAATGGACCACACCCCCGGAAACAACTACTCGATATCCCTCAGCGGCGACGACGAATCCGAACTCCGCGGTTACTGGAATGAACTCGTCGCCGGCGGCACCGAGGCGATACCCCTCGAGAAGGCGCCGTGGGGCGACAGCTTCGGAATGTGCATCGACAAGTTCGGTGTCCAGTGGATGGTCAACATCAGCGGCAGTACCGACTGATCGAGAGGGAACCCGCACACGAGCCGGACGGGCGACTCAACCGAGACGCGCGTCCAGTTCGCGTACCAGCTTCGCAGGAGCAGTCTCGCGGAACGACATGTCGATCAGTTCCGCAACCTCCTCCCAATCCACCTCGCGGCGGTCGAGGTCGTACCCGATCCACCCCGACGGACCCAGATACATCGGCAGATACGTGTGGGGTTCACCGAGGAGGGCAAGCCGTTCGTCGCGGTCGGGCTTGACGATCAACGATCGGGGAAACGGGGCCCGGGTGTCCTTCTCGGAGCCGCCATAGACCGCGAACGAGGTCTTGGTGAAGAAGAACGGGCGACCGTGCGAGATCTTCTCGTGTGCGCCCGGGTATGCGAGAGCGAGGGTGCGCACCCGAGCCAGCAACGGATCCGTCTCGTCGAACATGATCGGATGCGGCATGAATGTACCTTACCGTCGCAGAGCCGAAAGCCCCTCGCGGAGGAGGGGTTCCACAGCATCACCGAACGCACTGAAGCCGTCACCCACGGTCTGACCCTGCAGGAACCGGAAATGAATGCCCTCGAGAATCACCGCGAGCTTGAAATAGGCCAGGCCGAGGTGAAAAGCCATCTCCGACAGGTTCCTGCCGCTCGCGTTCGCGTAGCGCGACAGCATCGCGTCCTCGCCGAGGAACCCCGGCGCACGCGATACGGTCGACACCGGCACTGGCCCGTCCCGGTCCGCGAGTTGTTGGTAGACCACGAGGAGCGCGACATCGGTGAGCGGATCGCCGAGCGTCGCCATCTCCCAATCCAGCACCGCCGCAACCTGATCACGTTCGTCGATGAGTGCGTTGTCGAGGCGGTAGTCGCCGTGCACGATCGCAGCGCCGCTCGCCGAAGGCAGCTGCTCGACCAGTAGCCGGTATAGCTCGTCGGCGCCGTCGAGCGTACGGCTCCGGGACGCATCGAGCTGAGTCTTCCATCGGTGAACCTGTCGTTCGAGGAAGCCCTCGGGCCGGCCGAAGTCCTCGAGCCCGACCGTCGCAGGCACCACTGAGTGGAGTCTCGCCAGGGTGTCGATCGTCCGCTCGGAGATCGCACGCACCCGATCCTCCCCGAGCGGAGCGAGTTCCTCGGCAGTACGGAAGGGAGTGCCCGGGACGAGATCCATGAGGTAGAACGGTGCGCCGATGACCTCGGTGTCCGTGCACAGGAGATGAGTACGCGGCACAGGAACCTCGGTTCCTGCCAGCGCCGTGATCACGCGGTGCTCGCGTGCCATGTCGTGCGCGGTCTCCAGTACATGCCCGAGCGGTGGGCGCCGCAGGACCAGTTCCCGCTCGCCGTTGCTCACGCCGTAGGTGAGGTTCGATCGCCCGCCACTGATGAGGCGGGCGGTCAGCGGCCCGTCGAGCAGACCGGGGGGCGGCGGTCTGCAGATGGGTGCGAAGTGCTGCGGTGTCCAGTCCTGCGGGGTCGGCGGTCATGAGGTCCTCCGCGGATTTCGGGGTGGGATTCGGCGGAACGTGGGAGAGAGCGTAGTCGCACTGAGTACACCTGTCTCCAGAAAGGCTAGCGGATTTCGGATTGCACGGAATAACTGGGTAAACCGAACTCGAGTGAGATAATGTCGCACCATGCCCATATCGAACGCACTGACGCACACGGCACTTCAGGACTCGCTCGCCTGCTTCGAGTCGCGTCGGATTCCGCTCGAAGGGCGCCGCCATGCCGCGGTCGTCATCGCTGTCCTGAACGACGATGCAGGCAAACCGGTCATGCCTCTGACCCGCAGGCCGACGAGATTACGTGCACATCCCGGCCAGTTCGCGCTCCCCGGCGGGCGACTCGACCCCGGGGAGACGCCCGAGGAAGCAGCGCTGAGGGAACTGCACGAGGAGCTCGGACTCGACGCCGCGCCGAACTCCATCGTCGGGCGCCTCGACGACTACGTCACCCGATCCGGATATGTGATGTCACCGTTCGTCGTGTGGTCCGACACGACGATCGCCGATCTGAAACCGAGCCCCGACGAGGTCGACGTCTTGTTCTCCGTCACGGAGGCCGAGTTGGACAGCGAGCCTCGATTCGTGGACATCCCTGAGTCGGACAAGCCGGTCATCCAGTGGCCGTTCCGTGGTCACCTCATTCACGCACCCACCGCCGCAGTGGTCTACCAGTTCCGTGAAGTTGCCCTCCATGGTCGGCACACTCGTATCGACGGACTCGAGCAACCGGTGTTCGCATGGCGCTGACCACCTCGCGGCGACCCCCACGGCCGGTGTGAAAAGGTTGGTGGACCGTACCGCGTAGACAAGACAGGGGGCACGATGGGTGACGTGACGACTCCGGACGACGTCCGCCCGGGTGCCGATCGCATCCTCACCATCCCGAACCTGCTCAGCTTCGTGCGGCTTCTCGGAATACCCCTGTTCCTCTACTTGATCCTCGTTGTCCACGCGGACGGCTGGGCGCTCGCGATCCTCTTCCTCAGCGGATTCACCGACTGGGCCGACGGCAAGCTCGCCCGCCTGCTCGACCAGGCGTCCCGGCTCGGCGCGCTGCTCGACCCCATGGTCGATCGGCTCTACATAGTCACCACGCTGCTCGCGTTGGTCGTGCGGGACGTCATCCCGTGGTGGATCGCCGCGATCCTGGTCGGGCGCGAACTCGTGCTGGTCCCGACCCTCGCCGTATACCGGCGTCGGGGCATGCCCCCGCCCGACGTTCTGTACCTGGGTAAAGGCGCGACATTCCTGCTCATGTGCGCATTGCCGCTGCTGCTGCTCGACCTGGCGCTACCCGCGACGTCCGTCGTGGCGCACCCACTCGGCTGGGCCGCCCTGATCTGGGGTTCGGCGCTCTACATCTGGACCGGGCTGCTCTACATCGGTCAGGCCGTATGGATCGCCCGTGCAGTGCCTCCGAACGAGGAGCGACCAGCCGAGTGAATCGTCGCTGGGAACAGATCCCCCGGAACCCGGTCCCCTCGCTGCTCAAGTCGCTGCTCGAGGACCACCTCGATCCTGGTTACGGTGCCGCCGCCGAGGACCGGGCTGCGGGTCGCGCTGCCGCATCGCCGGCACGCACCAGGGCCTGGCTCGTCATCGGCTGTATTCTTGCCGGTCTCGTTCTCGGCGCGGCCTACGCCGAGAACCTCGATCGTGAACCGGGAGCAGATCAGGCGCGCGCCGAGATTCTCGATTCGCTACGTACCAGTGAGGAACGCATCGCCACCCTCGTGGCCCGCCGCGATGAACTGACCGACACGGTCGAGCAGCGCAGCGCTGAACTGGTGGCCCACGATGCCGAGGGTGCGATGGCGCTCGACGCGCTGCGCGCAGCGCAGATCGCGGCTGCCGGCGTGCCTGTCGTCGGCCCCGGGATCACCGTCACCCTTTCCGATCCGACGGGTCGGCCGAACCTGTCGGACCCGTCGGTGCACGACACCGGCGACGCCGCGACCGTCCTCGACCGAGACCTGCAATCGGTGGTCAACGCACTGTGGGCAGGCGGTGCCGAGGCAGTGTCGGTCGGCGACGTGCGCATCGGACCCGGCGTGACCGTCCGGCAGGCAGGGGGAGCGATGCTCGTCGACAACCGACCGGTGTTCTCGCCCTACGTCGTCTCCGCCGTCGGACCGCAGGCCCGGATGCAGACGGATTTCGTGGTGAGCGACGCCTATCTCAGGCTCTCGGGAATCAAACAACTCTACGGGGTAGGTTTCACGATCGCCGAGGCAGGAGAGCTCGAACTGCCGGCAGCCACGGTACGTACAGTCGAATCGGCTCGGGAAGAGGGGAATCGGTGAAGCACCTTCGGCACGGTCAGGCGCTGTATGCGGTACTGGCACTTGTGATCGGCATCGTAGCCGGAATCGTGTTCAGTCCCCAGGTACCCGACCTGGTTCAGCCGTACCTGCCGATAGCGGTGGTCGCTGCGCTCGATACGGTATTCGGTGGACTGCGTGCCTATCTGGACGACATTTTCGACGCGAAGGTCTTCGTCGTCTCCTTCGTGTTCAACGTCCTCGTCGCCGCACTCATCGTGTGGCTCGGGGACCAGCTCGGCGTGGGTACCCAGCTCTCGACCGCGGTCATCGTCGTCCTCGGGATCCGCATTTTCGGGAACGCGTCGGCCTTGCGCCGCAGACTTTTCGGGGCGTGAGCGATGGCCGAGGACACCTCCGGACACGCTCTGTCGGGCACGCCGGACTCCGGGCGCAAGCGCCGGGTGTACGCGGTGCTTGCAATGTTGCTCGTCGCCCTGCTCGGCACGGCTATCGCCACCCAGGTGAAGAATACCGAGACGGGAGACACTCTCGACTCCGCCCGCCCCGCCGACCTGCTCGTGCTCCTCGACAGCCTCAACCGACGCGAGGCGGCGCTGCGGCAAGAGATCACAGGCCTCGAGCGCACTCTCGAAGGATTCGAGCAGAACGGTTCGGATGCCGCTCTGTCCGAAGCCCGTGCTCGTCTGCAGAACCTGTCGATCCAGCTGGGTACGGTTCCCGCGTCGGGGCCGGGTGTCGTCCTGACGATCGACGACCCGCTCGACGGAGTCGGCTCCGAGGTCGTCCTCGACACGATTCAGGAACTCCGTGCGGCGGGTGCGGACACCATGCAGATCGCCGGAGCCGACGGGACAGCGGTGCGCATCGGCGTCGATTCGTGGTTCGGAGGGCAGGGCGGCGATATCACTGTCGACGATCGAAATCTCCCGGCGCCCTATACGGTTACTGCTATCGGGGACGGGCCGACGCTCGCTGCGGCGTTGAACATCCCCGGCGGTGTGGTGGATACGGTCGCTCGCCGCGGTGGAACTTTGACTGTCGAGCAGTTGTCGCAGGTCGAGGTGCCCGCCTTGCGGGAAATCGAGCCGCGCCAATACGCTCAGCCAGGAAACTGAAACAGACGTTCGTGCCGAATCGTCGCCCCCGAAAGGAACTGCCGTGAGTGAGTTCGAGACGCCCGCCGATCTGCGATACACCGCGGAGCACGAGTGGGTCCAGCGGACTGGGGCGACCACCGCCCGGATCGGTATCACCGACTACGCTCAATCCCAGCTCGGTGATGTGGTGTTCGTGCAGTTGCCCGACACCGGATCCGCCCTCGCTGCAGGCGATTCGTTCGGTGAGGTCGAATCCACCAAGAGTGTCTCGGATGTCTATGCGCCCTTTGCCGCAACGGTCGTGGCGGTGAACGGCGACCTCGAGGCGAGCCCCGAGTTGGTCAACAGCGCGCCGTATGCAGAAGGGTGGCTGATCGATATCGAATCGAGTAGCGAGTCGGATCTCGACGCTGCCTTGGAACGGACCCTCGACGCCGCCGGATACAGAACGATCACAGAAGGATGAGATCCCCTGGGTGACGTAACCGCGACTACCTGCACCAGGGGCATGCGCAGGGTACGGTCGGGTATGGCGTGTGCCGTGTCCGACCGTGGTGGTGGCGAACGAATGACGATCGTCCGGGACCACCCGGACTATCGAACGGATAAGGAGAAACGGTGAGCGAGAACGGCAACGCGGGCTACGAAGAGACCCCAGCGGAAACCACTTCGGTGTTTCGTGCCGACTTCCTGAACGAATTGGAGAACACCGGCGCGGCTGCGACGACCGAAGCACCGGTCTCGGGAGTCGAAGGTCTTCCGGCCGGGGCGGCCCTGCTCGTCGTCAAGCGCGGTCCCAACGCGGGGTCGCGATTCCTGCTCGACCAGCCCACCACGTCCGCCGGACGACACCCCGACAGCGACATCTTCCTCGATGATGTCACTGTCAGCCGTCGTCACGCAGAGTTCCGCCAGGACGACGGCGAGTTCCAGGTCGTCGATGTGGGAAGCCTCAATGGCACCTACGTCAATCGTGAGCCCGTCGACTCGGCAGTACTCGCGAATGGCGACGAGGTCCAGATCGGAAAGTTCCGTCTGGTGTTCTTGACAGGCCCGCGGGGCACTCAGGGCGCAGGTAGCTGATGACCGCTGCCCGCCAGCCGGCGCCGGCAGGTATGTCGATCGGGTCCGTACTCGATCGACTCCGCCCGGAGTTCCCGGACGTGACGATCTCGAAGATCAGATTTCTCGAAGCCGAAGGACTGATCAGTCCGGAGCGCACACCGTCGGGTTACCGGCGGTTCTCGATCGCGGACTGTGAGCGACTCCGGTACGTGCTCACCGCGCAGCGCGATCAGTACCTCCCGCTGAAGGTGATCAAGGAACAGCTCGAGGCGATCGACCGTGGTGCCGCAACGGTGGGAGCCGTCGAAACTCGCCCCAAGCGACCGCGCCAGCTCGCGGTCGCGCGGGGCGAGGTTTCTCCCGAGGACCTTCGTACCGACCGCCAGATCCGAGTGAGTCGAGACGACCTCTGTGAACGGGCCGGCATCGACACCGTGTTCCTCACCGAGCTGGTGGGCGCGGGGCTCCTCACGCCGGGTGCGGCAGGCTTCTTCGACGACGATGCGGTATTGCTGGCGCGGACAGCGAAGGCAATGTCCCGGTTCGGACTGGAAGTCCGGCACCTACGCGCGTTCAAATTGGCGGCAGACCGCGAAGCGGGCCTCGTCGCCCAGATCGCCGGTCCTGTCGCCAAGGGACGCGATGCAGGGGCCCGGGAACGCGCCGAAGAGATGGTTCGTGAGTTGGCTGCGCTGTCTCTGACGTTGCATACATGCCTCGTCAAGTCGGCGGTGCAGGGGTCACTCGATCGTTGACCTCGATCGTCGAGGTAGCCCTGCAGCGGTATTGCGCACGAGAAGCGGTGGGTCTTCGGGTTTCGGGCACCTGACGTACACGAACGAGCGCACTAGAATTCAGGCAGTACGTGTCAGCGACCACGCGACTGACAGGCACCGGGACGGAGGCGCCGTTATGAGCGAGATGAGGATCGTCGGTATCCGAGTCGAGCAACCCCAGAACCAGCCTGTCCTTCTGCTGCGCGAAGCAGAGGGCGAGCGGTACCTACCGATCTGGATCGGTCAGATGGAGGCGACCGCCATTGCGCTGGAACAGCAGGGAGTGGAGCCGGCCCGGCCGCTCACGCACGATCTGATCAAGAATCTTCTCGACGCGTTCGGTCACGCCCTCCTCGAGGTCCGGATAGTGGATCTTCAGGAGGGTACGTTCTACGCCGATCTCCTCTTCGAAGGGGAGATGCGGGTCTCGTGTCGTCCTTCGGACGCAGTTGCCGTCGCGTTGCGCACCGGTGCACCGGTATTTGCCGAGGAATCAGTTCTGGCGGAAGCGGGCCTCGCGATGCCTGAGGAGAAGGAAGACGAGGTCGAGAAGTTCAAGGAATTCCTCGAATCGGTCTCGCCCGACGACTTCAAGGCAACAGACGGCTGATCTGCTCGTCGCGCCGACGGGTCGGGTCGAAGTTGTTCGACGACGCACCGCGACGAACCCGTGTATCGTCGAACGTTACTTTCCGAGTCGGCGTGTTGCTGCTCGACCTGAATCACACAGGGCGTACGCTTGGTTGATCCGTTACGGGACAAGTCGGGTGAACCGGGGGATGTACGGGATCGGATGCGGAGGGGATCCGCCTGGTCCGTGGTGGCGAGGGACAACGGGGCGCGCGAGAGGAAGTCACAAAGTGCGAGATCGGCCGCAAGGACAGCAACTCGGTGCCGGCACCGGCGATCGCGTGGCTCCGGTACCGGTATCGGACACTTCCGAGGATCTGCAGCCGGGGCTGTTTCCCGACAACTCGGTCCCCGATGAACTTGTCGGCTATCGGGTCCCGATCGCGTGCCAGATTGCGGGTATCAGCTACCGTCAGCTCGACTACTGGGCGCGAACCAATCTGGTAGTGCCTTCGATCAGGAGCGCGGCGGGTTCCGGAAGCCAACGGCTGTACTCGTTCAAGGACATTTTGGTCCTCAAGATAGTCAAGCGCCTTCTCGATACCGGCGTCTCGCTGCAGAACATTCGCGTGGCGGTCGACCACCTCCGGAGCCGTGGCGTACGGGACCTGGCCAAGATCACCCTTTTCTCCGACGGCACCACTGTCTACGAATGCACATCCCCGGAAGAGGTCGTCGACCTGCTTCAAGGCGGGCAAGGTGTGTTCGGTATCGCAGTCAGTGGGGCAGTCCGGGAATTGACGGGCAGTATCGCGGACTTCCCGGCCGAGCGCGCAGAGGGATACGACGTCGAAGAGAAGCCCGAGGACGAACTGGCTTCCCGCCGTCGAAACCGCATCAACCGCCGCATCGGATAGGGCGTATGTCACCCTCCGGAAGAGGGTGGACTCGATCGGCCCGCTCGTGCTCTAGAATCGGTATGCGTCGCCGTCCCGCGGGAGAGCCCCGGACCAACATGTCCGGGCGCCGAAGGAGCAGCACCTCCCCGTCAATCTCTCAGGCACCCAGGACCGCGTGAGCTACGACGTCTCTGGAAAGTGGTGGGAGCACCCACCCGCCCACGGGGAAAGGTTCGCCGACCAGGACCGAATCTCTCAGGCGCTCGCCTCGCGAGCTCAGGACAGAGGGGGAGGAACCGCCCGTGCCGACCGCGCACGTGCGAACCTCGCCGACCAGCCTGGGAGCTGCGATGACAGATGCCGTCACCTGGAATTTCGCCGATCGTCACATCGGACCCGATGCGCAGGAGATGCGTCGGATCCTCGACGTTGTCGGAGTCGATACGCTCGAGGACCTCGTCGCAAAGGCACTGCCCGCGGGCATTCTCGACCACTGCGCGGGCGAAGTTGCCGACGGACTCGATGTCCTCGACGCGCCGCTCAGCGAACACGAGGTCCTCGCCGGCCTGAAAGCCCTGGCGTCGCGCAACACGGTCGCGACCTCCATGATCGGGCACGGTTACTACGACACGCTCACTCCGCCGGTACTGCTGCGCAACATCATCGAGAATCCCGCGTGGTACACGGCCTACACGCCGTATCAGCCGGAGATCAGTCAGGGCCGGCTCGAAGCGTTGCTCAATTTCCAGACGATGGTCGCAGACCTGACCGGTATGGAAGTCGCGAACTCCTCGATGCTCGACGAAGCTACTGCTGCGGCGGAAGCGATGACCTTGCTGCGTCGTGCCAACCGCAAGTCCAAGAGCCACCGGTTCGTCGTCGATTCCGATCTGTTCACTCAGACCGCCGCGGTGCTCGCAACCCGCGCCGAGCCGCTCGGCATCGAGCTCGTCACCGCTGACCTTGTGGAGGAGGGACTTCCCGAGGGGGAGTTCTTCGGTGTGATCCTGCAGGTGCCGGGTGCGTCGGGCCGGGTGTTCGATGTTGCTCCCGTGATCGATGCGGCACATGAGCGCGGTGCGATGGTCGCGGTGGGCGCGGACCTCCTGGCAATGACGCTGATGACTCCGCCCGGGGAGAAGGGCGCCGATGCCTGCTTCGGCACCACCCAGCGATTCGGGGTGCCGATGGGATTCGGTGGCCCACATGCGGGATATTTGGCGGTAAACGCGGCGCACACGCGGAATCTGCCGGGACGTCTCGTCGGTGTCTCGGTCGACGCCGACGGTACCTCGGCCTACCGGCTTGCGTTGCAGACCCGTGAACAGCATATTCGCCGTGAGAAGGCGACCAGCAACATCTGTACCGCTCAGGTGCTTCTGGCGGTCCTCGCCGCGATGTACGCGTCGTATCACGGCGCGGAGGGACTGACCGGAATCGCGCGACGAGTGGCTGCCCATGCGGCCGGGCTCGCTGCCTCGCTGCGACGCGGGGGAGTCGAGGTCGTTCACGACGACTTCTTCGATACCGTCCTGGTCCG
Organism: Rhodococcus sp. F64268; assembly: GCF_023015605.1. Classification (NCBI taxonomy): domain Bacteria; kingdom Bacillati; phylum Actinomycetota; class Actinomycetes; order Mycobacteriales; family Nocardiaceae; genus Rhodococcus; species Rhodococcus sp. F64268. The sequence goes on along the minus strand of NZ_JALKAI010000013.1, from coordinate 73,833 downwards.
GGTTCCGGGGCGCGCCGGCGAGGTCGTAGCAGCGGCGGCCGAGCGGTCGGTCAATCTGTATCTCGTCGACGCGGACCACGTGTCGATCTCCTGCGACGAAGCGACGACGGATGCACACGTGGCGAGTGTGCTTTCCGCGTTCGGTATCGCCGCTGAGGAGACGGTCGCAGCCGATCGAGCATCCATCCCGGAGGCGCTCGGCCGAACCAGTGACTTCCTGAAGCACGAGGCGTTCACGAAGTACCGGACGGAGACCGCGATGATGCGGTATCTGCGGCGGTTGTCCGACAAGGATCTCGCGCTTGACCGCACCATGATCCCGCTCGGGTCCTGCACGATGAAACTCAACGCCGCGGCTGAGATGGAAGCCATCACGTGGCCGGAGTTCGCGGGCTTGCACCCGTTCGCTCCCGCGGATCAGACCGTCGGAATCCGGGACCTGATCTCGGATCTCGAACGCTGGCTCGCCGCAGTGACCGGGTACGACGCCGTGACCTTGCAGCCCAACGCAGGCAGTCAGGGTGAATACGCAGGTCTGCTCGCTATCCGCCATTACCACCTGAGCCGCGGTGACGACCACCGCGACACCTGCTTGATTCCGTCGAGCGCGCACGGAACCAATGCCGCCTCTGCGGTGATGGCAGGTATGCGTGTCGAGGTGGTGGCGTGCCGTCCCAACGGTGACGTCGACCTCGACGATCTGCGAGCGAAGATCGCCGACCACGCTGAACGGCTGGCCGCGATCATGATCACCTACCCGTCGACCCACGGCGTCTACGAACACGAGATCGAGGACATCTGCGGTGCCGTGCACGACGCAGGCGGGCAGGTGTACATCGATGGTGCAAACCTCAACGCACTCGTGGGTCTGGCCCGGCCGGGCAGGTTCGGTGGCGATGTGAGCCACCTGAACCTGCACAAGACCTTCTGCATTCCACACGGTGGTGGCGGGCCGGGAGTCGGTCCGATCGGCGTTCGTTCGCATCTCACGCCGTTCCTCCCGGGTCACCCCGCTGTACCTGGTCTCGGCGGCGTGGGGCCGGTGTCGGCTGCGCCTTACGGGTCGGCGTCGATCCTGCCGATCACGTGGGCATACATCAAGCTGATGGGGGCTTCCGGGCTTCGCCGGGCTTCGCTCACTGCGATCGCTTCGGCGAACTACATTGCGCGTCGCCTCGACGAGTACTTCCCGGTGCTGTACACGGGTGCGAACGGGATGGTGGCGCACGAGTGCATCCTCGATCTGCGTCAGCTGACCAGGGACACCGGTGTCACCGTCGATGACGTGGCCAAGCGTCTCGCAGACTACGGATTCCATGCGCCGACCATGAGTTTCCCCGTCGCGGGCACGCTTATGGTCGAACCGACCGAAAGTGAGGACTTGAACGAGATCGACGAGTTCGTCGATGCGATGATCTCGATTCGCGCGGAGATCGACAGGGTCGGAGCCGGAGAATGGCCGGTCGACGACAATCCTCTGCGAGGCGCACCGCACACCGCAGAGTGCCTCGTGGGGGAGTGGACTCACCCGTATCCGCGTGAAACTGCAGTGTTTCCGCTGGGGAAGGGGCGCGCAAAGGTGTGGCCGGCGGTCCGTCGAATCGACGGGGCCCACGGCGACCGCAACCTGGTCTGCTCGTGCCCTCCGCTGGAGGCATACAGCAGCTGACGTCCTGTGGCTGCGGGCAACGCCCGCAGCCACACACTCTTCGACCGAAATATTCGGTACCGTACGGAAAACATAGATATACCGAATATATGCTCTCTCAGGCACCGAACTTCCCCTCTGAAAAACCATCGAAGGGAGGTCTGTTCAGGCAGCGGCGCAGCTACTTCTGTGTGACGAGCTCGAGAATGGAAACTTCGGGCGGAGTTGCGACGCGGACCGGTGGGCCCCACGCACCGGCTCCTAGCGACGTGTAAATTGCGGTGTCGCCGAAGTGGTCCAGCCCGGTGACAGTGGGATTTGCAGCAGCGACGATGTATCCGAGGGGCCACATCTGGCCGCCGTGCGTATGCCCGGACAACTGAAGGTCCACACCGAGATCCTGTGCTTCGAGGACGTGTTTCGGCTGGTGTGCGGCAAGAAGAACGAAGGTCTCCGGAGCCAGTCCCTCGATGGCTCGAGGTAGATCCGCTGCATCCGGTGCGGGAGCGGTGTAGTCGTGCACGCCTGCCAGTGCGATCTGCTCGCCGTTGTGCGTCACGAGGACGTTTTCGTTTCGCAGGGTCTTCACACCCAGAGTTTCCCAATGATCGAGCCAGGACGAGGCGTCGTCCGAGTAGTACTCGTGATTGCCACTCACCCCGTAGATCCCGAGCGGGGCACGAAGCTCGCTGAGGGGCGCGAGGTCGTCACCTACCAATTCGACGGTGCCGTCAGCGAGATCCCCGCCGAGAACGATGAGGTCGGGTCGCTGTTCGTTAACCTGATCGACGACTCCCCGCACGAACCCGGCGCCGCGTGCCGGACCGACGTGCAAGTCGGTGATCAAGGCGACGCGGATGCCGTCGAACTCGTCCGGAAGCCCGGGCAGGGCGATGGTGGAGTGAACGAGCCGAGGATTGGCTGCCTCGATCAGACTTCCATAGCCGATCGTGGCGACGGTGGCGGCAACGAGGGTGGCCGTTGCGATCCGGAGTGCACGGCGTGGTGGTCGGTGCGATGCGCCGGCTTCCTCCGAGGGGGACTTACCCCTGCGGAATCGTCGCACGAGCCGTGCCCCGAGGCAGAAAGCGCCGATGACGAGGAGACCGATGATCAAGTAGAGACCTGCGGCGAACCAGCTGTAGCCGAGGAAGCCCAGCGGACGTGCCCAAGCGGGGTCGAGAACAGTGCCGGTGACGGACGCGATCGAGGCGGCCGCGAGTAACGCTACGAGGACGATATCGGCCGCCAGTGCGGCTCTCCCGGTGAGGCCGGGCGCTCGTACGAGGCGACGGTGGAACCAGTAGGTGATGAGGGCGAGGAACGTCCCCGCGACGAGCAGTCGGATCACGGTCAGGAAGTGAGCTTTCGGAGTAAGGCGGTCAGATCGTCGTTCGCGGTGGTGGCGAGCGTGGAGTACGACCCGCCGGTGCGGGCGGTGAGGTCTTGCAGTGTCTCGGGGTCGGTGACATCGTCGCCGAGTACGACGATGTCCACCCGAACCGGTGATGCGCTGTCGGTGAGCTCGCTGATTCCGTCGAGAAGCTCGTCGCCTGTACCGGTGCCGGAATCGACGTCGGTGTTCGTCTCGTTGCCGTCCAGGCTCTCGTCGTCGCTGTCGAGGATCACGAGCACCGAGTTCGGTCTGGACGGATCGTAGTTGTCGACGGCATCGGCGTACGCGGCGAGGATCGATTCGTACACCGGCGCAGTCTCGGTGGGGGTGACTGCGTCGAGTGCAGAGTTCAGCGCCGCGCGCTGCTCGCCGGTGAGCGCATCGCGGGCAACAGCGACTCGGGAGGACGATGTGTCGTCGAAGACATGTATCCCGATGATCGAGGAGTTCGGGGAACGGCGGAGAACGTTCTCTATTGCGGTCGCAGTGTCGTCGAGTCGGGTGTTGCCATTTTCTGCGGTGGTGGCCATGGAGGTGGTGGTGTCCACGAGCACGGTGGTCTTGACAGGCGGTTGGGGGTCGAGGCGGATATCGAGGAGGGCGTCGCCGGCGGAGGGATCTGCCGGGGTGAGGACCTCGACGACCGGCGCGAATGAGAAGTCGGATCGAACGGGGGAATCACCGTCGTGGTTCCGGAAGCCGGCATCGAGGAAGTCCTGGGCCTGGTCGGGGTTGCGCACGTAGTCGATGAACTCTCCGGCGGCCCGGGAGAGTGTTTCGTCGATCCAGGGGGCGCTCGGGATCACTGCGGGGAAGTCGGCGATGGGCGTGGCACCTGCGGGACGAAATCCGGCAAGGTCTGCGGCGGTTCCATTAGTGACTGCGTCGTGCAGTTGTTTTTCTACCGCGGGCACTGCGTGGATCGGGGAATCGGGGGCGGTGTTCGTGGCGAGTGCCGTGAGCGCGTCCGCGGTGGAAGGGCCTGCCGCGATGTCGAGTGCGTCGGCGCCGAGTGCGAGTTCGGTGATTGCAGTCACGACGTCCGGTGACTGTGCTTCGTCGCGTGTCAGCGGTCCTGTCCCGGTGGTGGCGACGGCTTCGAGGGCGGACGTCGTGGCATCGCTGTCTGTTCCGGTGGGCAGTGCCATGCGCAGAGATTCCCAAGGGGCCAGGCCGAGGGCGCTGAGGGATCCGGGCACGGACTGCAGCGACGGTAGGTCGCGCCAATCGACCCCGGCTGTGGTGAGTCCGTTGTTCAGGGCTGTGGGAGTGGCGAGGACGAGCGGTGAGGTGGCGAGGGATCGACGTTGCCCGCTCGCGCTCGAGCCCGCACGGTCGGCGGCGCGGGTGTCGATGGGCACCCAGAGAGCGGGTTCGGGTCCGAGTTCGGGGTTCCAGGTGCCGTCGGCGAGGGTCGCGGCGGCCGTGGTGGATTCGGTGGCGGCGACGTGAGCGGTGACGCAATAGTCGCGGATCACGGGTGCGACGTCGGCGTTCCACGTGTCGGCGAGGTCGGAGAGGGTGGGGGCAATGAGCGGGTCGGCGGCGATGCGCAGTTCGACGTCGCCTTCTACGCAGGTCCTGGCTGCTTCGGTGGCCTGTTCGTCGATTCGATTGCGGAGCTGGAGCCAGCCGATGATGCCGAGAACCAGTAGGGCGACCGCGACCAGGGAAACGATGATGCCTGTGCTGACGCCACGTGTTCCACCGGATCCGCGATGTCGAGCCACGGGTTTCTCGCCTCGTTTCGTTGTGGTCGGGCCCCAGCAGTCTAGTGAGGTGTCGAGAGTACCGGTCTATGCCTGCCCCGGTGGTGTGACGATGGGCCCCGATCCACGCGGATCGGGGCCCATCGCTCCTCCTGGGGGTGTCGGGGTCAGGCGTTTGCGGCCTTGTACTCCCGGCGGCGACGGTGCAGGATCGGCTCGGTGTAGCCGCTGGGCTGCGTGCCGCCTTCGAGGATCAGTTCCTTCGCGGCCTGGAAGGCGATGTTGGTGTCGAAGTTCGGTGCCATGTTCCGGTAGGTGGCATCGCCTTCGTTCTGACGGTCGACGACCGGTGCCATCCGCTCGAGGGCGGCGACGACCTCGTCCTCGGTGACGATGCCGTGGCGGATCCAGTTCGCGAGGAGCTGGCTCGAGATGCGCAGGGTCGCGCGGTCTTCCATCAGTGCGACGTCGTGGATGTCGGGAACCTTGGAGCAGCCGACACCGGCGTCGATCCAGCGGACCACGTAGCCGAGGATGGACTGGCAGTTGTTGTCGAGTTCTTCGCGCTTCTCGGCGTCGGACCAGTCGGTGTTCTCGGCGAGCGGGATGGTGAGGATGTCGTCGACGGTGGCGCGGGGCGCGCCCTTCAATGCGTCCTGCACTGCGAAGACATCGACCTCGTGGTAGTGGGTGGCGTGCAGGGTGGCGCCGGTCGGGGACGGGACCCACGCGGTGTTGGCGCCGGCCTTGGGCTGGCCGATCTTCTGCTCGAGCATGTCGGCCATGAGGTCGGTCATCGCCCACATGCCCTTGCCGATCTGTGCCTTGCCCTGCAGCCCGGCGGCGAGTCCGGTGTCGACGTTCCAGTCCTCGTACGCGGCGATCCACTTCTGCTGCTTCATGGCTGCCTTGCGCACGACGGCGCCGGCCTCCATGGAGGTGTGGATTTCGTCGCCGGTGCGATCGAGGAAGCCGGTGTTGATGAACACGACGCGCTCGGAGGCGGCTTCGATGCAGGCGGCGAGGTTGACGGTGGTGCGCCGCTCCTCGTCCATGATGCCGACTTTGAGGGTGTTGGCGGGAAGGCCGAGCACCTGTTCGACGCGGCCGAACAGTTCGGTGGTGAAGGCGGATTCCTCGGGGCCGTGTTGCTTGGGCTTGACGATGTAGATCGAGCCGGTGCGGCTGTTGGCCAGGGCGCCGTGTGCGTCGTCGGTGTGCAGGCCGTGGACGGCGCAGAGGCTGGTGATCAGGGCGTCGAGGATGCCTTCGGGGATTTCGTTGCCGTCGGCGTCGAGGATGGCGGGGGTGGTCATGAGGTGGCCGACGTTGCGCACGAACAGCAGGGAGCGGCCGTGCAGTTCGAGGTCGTTGCCGTCGATACCGGTGTAGACGCGGTTGGCGTTGAGGGTGCGGGTGAGGGTCTTACCGCCCTTGTCGAACGACTCGGTCAGGTCGCCGCGGTTGAGTCCGAGCCAGTTGCGGTAGCCGAGGGTTTTGTCGTCGGCGTCGACGGCGGCCACGGAGTCCTCGAAGTCCATGATCGTGGTGACGGCCGATTCGAGGACGAGGTCCTTGATGCCGGCGGTGTCGGTGCTGCCGATCGGGGACTGGGGGTCGATCTGGATGTCGATGTGCAGGCCGTTGTTGCGCAGCAGGACCGAGGTGGGGGCGGTGGTCTCGCCGAGGTAGCCGACGAGCTTCTCGGGCTGGGCGAGGGTGGTGACGGTGCCGTCGGCGAGCGTGACCTTCAGCGCGCCGTCCTCGATGACGTAGGCGGTGGTGCCGGTGTGGGAGCCGGTCGCCAGCGGGGCGGCCTTGTCGAGGAAGTCGCGGGCCCAGGCGATGACCTTGTCGCCGCGGACCTTGTTGTAGCCTGCGGTCTTCTCCGCGCCGTCGTCTTCGGAGATGGCGTCGGTGCCGTACAGCGCGTCGTACAGCGAACCCCATCGGGCGTTGGAGGCGTTGAGTGCGAAGCGGGCGTTGAGGATCGGCACCACGAGCTGCGGGCCGGCGGTGGAGGTGATCTCGCTGTCGACTCCGGCGGTAGTGACCTCGAAGGGTGCGGGCACGGGGACGAGGTAGCCGATTTCTTCGAGGAAGGCCTTGTAGGCGGCTGCGTCGTGGGGGGTTCCGGCGCGGTCGCGGTGCCAGGTGTCGATCTGGGCCTGAAGGTCGTCGCGCTTGGCGAGCAGGGCGCGGTTCTTGGGGGCGAGCTCTTCGACGATCTTGTCGGCTCCGGTCCAGAACGCCTCGGCGTCCACTCCGGTGCCGGGGAGCGCCTCGTTGTTGACGAAGTCGTAGAGCACCTTGGCGATCTGCAGTCCGCCGACGGTCACGCGTTCAGTCATTACCCTCACTCTTTCCGGTTGCTGTGCGCCCGGTGTTGTCACGTTCCGGGAGCCGCACGAAAATTCACCAATTATGTTACCCGCCGGTAGCTAGGGGCGTACGTCGGTTCGACGCGCGCGCAGGGCGGTGCATCGTTCGAGCAGGTCCTGTCGCAGGTCCGCGGCGCGAGAGGTGAGCGCCGACTGCTCGCGGACGTACTGTGCGCGTCCGGCGGCAGTCTCGATCGTGATGGGCGAGTAGCCGTAGTCGCCCAGATCATACGGGCTCGCCCTCATATCGAGTTCGCGTGCCGCGGCGGCGTGCCGGAAACAACGCAACAGCAGGTCCGAATCCACCAGGGGAGAGAGCTTGTAACACCACTTGTAGAGATCCATACCAGCGTGCAGGCATCCGGGCTGCTCGTGATCGAGTTGGGTATCGCGGGTGAGGGGCTCGACGTTGCGAGGCGTCGCTTCCGGGCTGAAGAACCGATAGGCGTCATAATGACTGCAGCGCAACTGCATTGATTCCACCACCGCATCGGTGCCGGCGTGGCCGAGCCGCAGCGGCACCGCCGAATGCCGCACATCGTCGCTGCTCGTGCGGTACACCATCGCCCATTCGTGGAGCCCGAAACAGCCGAGCTGAGCGGGCCTCGAACCAGTGCGCGTCAGCAGTTCGGTCACGAACTCGACGGTGCCGGACCGACGCCCGAGGGTGTCGGAGCTCACCCGGACCCCGGGCGTGCCGTCGATGACGACCCGCTCGTAGGCGGGATGGTTGCGGTAGTCGCGACCCGCCCCGAGCAGAACGGTGCCGAATCCGGGATGCCACCGCCGCAGCTGAGCGGGCCGGTGGCTGTAGTACGTGAACAGGAAATCGTGAACGGGATGTTTCTCGTGCGCCGCGCGCCGGCGCAGATACGCGGCGAGCAGGTCGTCGACCTCGTGCCGATGTCGGTCGCGGCGCGCGGTCCATTGGCTCTCGGTGAGAATCACCTCGCGGTGGGCGGTCGGGGCCTCGGTCACTCGGGTGTGCCTCCTGTGCGTTTCCCGGGAGTGGGATCGGTGATGCGGTGGGTGGCGTCGCGGACCGTGCCGACGAATTCTTCGACCAGGTCTTCGAGGGCGACGATGCCGAGCGTGGCGCCGGTGAGGTCGACTACGCAGCCGAGGTGGGAGCGGGTACGGCGGAGTTGGGACAGGGCATCGTCGAGTGCGGTGTCGAGCGGGAGTGACGGGAGCCGTCGGATGGTGCTTGGTGGAATCACGGTGTCGGGGCCCGCGGTGTGGTCGTGGACGAGGTCGAGGATGTCCTTGACGTGGAGGTATCCGGTGTAGCCGCCGGCGGCGGTGCGGGTGGGATAGCGCGAGAATCCGGTGGTGGTGACGGCCAGTTCGATGGCGCCGAGGGCGACGCCGGCAGTGGTGGCGGGCACGGTGCGGACATCGTCGACCGGGATGAGGACATCGGAGACGGTGCGTCCACCGGTGTTCAGTGCGTGGATCAGGCGACGGTGTTCTTCTTCGTCGATCAGGCCTTCGGATCGCGATTCACCGATCATCTCGGTCAGTTCGACTGCGGTGACGGTCGCGTCGAGTTCGTCTTTGGGTTCGATACGTACCAGTCGCAAGGTGATGTTGGCGCACCAGTTGTAGAAGGCGATCAAGGGTCGGGCGGGGCGCATGAACTGCAGGTGGATCGGGACGAGGAGCATGGCGGTGCGTTCGGGTCCGGCGATCGCGATGTTCTTGGGCACCATCTCGCCGAGCAGGATGTGCAGTGTCACCACGAGCGTGATCGAGATGGCGAACGCGATGGGGTGCAGGAGTTGGACGGGGAGGCCGATCAGGTGAAGTGGGCTCTCGATGAGGTGGGCGATTGCGGGTTCGCCGACGCGACCGAGGAGGATCGAGCAGATCGTGATGCCGAGTTGGGAGCCGGCGAGCATGAGGGAGAGGTGTTCGCCGGCGGCGATGACGGTGTGGGCACGTTTCTTGCCTTGGGCGTGAAGCGCTTCGAGTCGGTCGCGCCGGGCGGTGATCAGCGAGAATTCGGCGCCGACGAAGAAGGCGTTGCCGGCGAGGAGCAGTATGGTCAGGGCGACGGCGAGCAGGTCGTTCATGGCTGCTCCTGACCCGGATCGTCGTGGTCGGTGGGGGTCAGCAATAGACGGTCGATGCGGTGGCCGTCCATCTCTAGGATCCGGGCGAGCCACGGGGGGTCGTCGTGGTCGCGGGCAGGGAGCGGGATTTCGTCGTGGATCTCGGGGATGCGACCGAGTTCGGTGAGGACGAGCCCGCCGATCGTCTCGTAGTCGCCGTCGGGCGCGCGGTAGCCGGTGAGGCGTTCGACCTCGTCGATGCGCAGGAGCCCGGAGCACGACCATCCGTTGCCGAGTGGGTGCGCGTCGGGTTGTGGTTCGTCGTGTTCGTCGCGGACGTCTCCGATGATCTCCTCGACGAGGTCCTCCATGGTCACGATCCCGGCGGTGCCGCCGTATTCGTCGGCGACGAGGGCGACCTGCATTCCGTGGGCGCGGACTCGCTCCATGACGGTGTCGCCGTCGAGGGTCGACGGCACGATCGGCACTTTTCGGGCGAGATCCCGGACGGCGGTGGTGCCGCGCCGGTCGGCGGTGACAGTGAATGCGTGTTTGACGTGGACAACGCCGAGTGTGGAGTCCAGATCGGCGTCGATCACCGGGAATCGGGAGTATCCGGTGCGGGAGGACAATGCGATCAGGTCGAGGACGGTGTCGCGCTGATCGAGGCATTCGATGGTCACGCGCGGGGTCATGAGGTCTTCGGCAGTGCGTTCACCGAAGCGCAGTGAACGGTCGACGAGGCGGGCTGTGGATTCGTCGAGGACTCCGCCTTCAGCGGAGGCGCGGACGAGGGAGCCGAGTTCCTGAGGAGAGCGCGCCGAGCGTAATTCTTCTGCGGGTTCGATGCCCATGCGCCGCAGGATGCGGTTGGCGGTGCCGTTGAGGCCGTTGATGGCCCAGCGGAAGACCAGCGAGAAGCCGGCTTGGAGGCCGGCGGTGGTGCGGGCGGTGGCCATGGGCCGGGAGATGGCGATGTTCTTCGGGACGAGTTCACCGAAGATCATGGAGAAGGACGTTGCGAGGACGAGCGCGACGATCAGGGACAGGGTGCCGGCAGTGTTCTCGGACAGCCCGATGGCCCCGAATACCGGGTTGAGGAAGCGGGCGAGGACGGGTTCGGCGAGGTAGCCGGTGATCAGGGTGGTGATGGTGATGCCGAGTTGGGCGCCGGACAGTTGGAACGAGAGGGTGCTGTGGGCGTGCTGTACCTGGCGGGCGCGGGCGTCGCCGCCTCGGGCGTGTGCTTCGACGGTGCTGCGTTCGAGGGCGGTCAGGGAGAACTCGGCAGCGACGAACAGTGCGGTGCCTGCGGTGAGTGCGACGAAGCCGAGGAGGCTGAGGATGGACAGGGCGACGGACATCAGTGCCGCTCCGGTGTCGGGGTGGCGGCGGCTTCGGCCGGGGGCATGCCGATAGTGGGTGCCGCGGGCACCGTGTTCCTCTCGTCGGGTCCGGGATGGATGCTCTGGTCCTGGACAGTGTGGTGAAAGTGGTCATTCTAGTTCGGGGGTCGTGGGCTGTCTCGTGCTGCGGTGCAGTGCATAGGGTGGGACGTACGTGGCTCGCACTGGGCGGCCCGATCGAGGAGGTGGGACGTTGGCCGAGCGCATTCGAAGCCAGTGGGAGGACATCACCGCCGCGGATCCGTCGCATTCGAGTTGGTATGTCGAGCGTTTCCGCACGATGGCGGCGCAGGGTGAGGACATCGTGGGCGAGGCCCGGTTGATCGACGCGATGTTGACGCGGGGTGCGCGGGTGCTCGATGCGGGGTGTGGTCCGGGCCGGTTGGGTGGCTATCTCCACGGGGTGGGGCATGTCGTGGTGGGGGTCGATGTCGACCCGGTGCTGATTGCGGCGGCCGAGGAGGACTATCCGGGCCCGACGTGGTTGGTCGGGGATCTGGCCGAGTTGGATCTGCCGAGTCGTGGTGTGGCGGCGGAGTTCGACGCGATCGTGTGTGCGGGCAATGTGATGACGTTCTTGGCGCCGTCGACGCGTCGGGCGACGTTGGCCGGGTTGGCGCGGCATCTGGCGCCGTCAGGGCGTGCGGTGGTGGGGTTCGGTGCGGGCCGCGACTACGACTTCGCAGAGTTCCTTGCTGATGCCGCAGCCGGAGGGCTCACTCCGGAGCTGTTGCTGTCGACATGGGATCTGCGCCCGTTCGCGGAGGATTCGGATTTCTTGGTTGCGGTGTTGTCGCGGTCGGGGACCTGATCAGGACCGGGTGGGTTCGGTCGTTGCGGTCTTGTCCGTCACCGGTGTGGTGACGGTGCGGGCGAGCGCGAGCGTGGTCACGGCCATGACCGCGATGGCGATGGCGGTGGCGATGAGGCCGAGTCCGTCGGTGTCGAGGTGTTCGCCGAGCACGGTGATGCCGAGGACCGCGGCGGCGAGCGGTTCGGCGATCGTCAGGGTGGGTAGGGAGGCTGTGAGCGGCCCGGCCTGGAAGGCGCGTTGCTGCAGGTACATGCCGGTGAGCCCGGCGGTGATCACGGTCCAGAGCTGCCATGAACCGAGAACGGTGGGTAGGCCGCGTTCCATCAGGTCGGTGACATGTTTGGTGAGGGCGGCCGCGACGCCGTAGAGGATGCCCGCGGCGGTGCCGAGCAGCATGGCGCGGCGTCTCGGCGTTCCGGGGGCGGTGCCGAGTGCGGCGGTGCAGGCGGCGACGGCCAGGGTGATCGTGAGGGGCAGTGCCCATCGGGTGGCGGCAGCGTCGATGTTTCCCGCGGTGGGATTGCCGGCGATCAGGAACATGGCCAACGCGATGCAGAGGGCCGCGGCGAGCAGGAGGGTGCGGCGGTCGGGTCGTCGTCGGGTGTAGTAGGCGGAGATGGGGATGGCGAACAGCAGCGACGAGACGAGCAGGGGTTGCACGATCAGGACGGTGCCGAGAGCGAGCGCGAGAACTTGGAGGGTGTAGCCGCCGCCGTCCACGACCACCGCCGCCCACCAGCGTGGGTTGCGGATGAGGCTGGCGACGAGTGGACCGGAGGTGGGAACGGCGGCGGCGGTGCGTTGCTGGGCGACCATGCTGACGGCGAGCAGCACCGCGGCGGCGAGTGCGCACGTCACAGATGCTGCCGCGGTGCCGGTCATGGTCGGGGGCGGGTCAGGCTTGGACTTCGCTGTGGTCGCCGCTCCACAGGGTGTGGAACTTGCCGGGCTTGTCGGTGCGCTCGTAGGTGTGCGCCCCGAAGTAGTCGCGTTGGCCTTGGGTGAGTGCGGCGGGGAGGCGTTCGGCGCGAAGTCCGTCGTAGTAGGACAGGGAGGACCCGAAGGCGGGGATGGGGATGCCGAGGGTGGTGGCGGTGACCACGACGCGTCGCCAGCTGTCGATGCCGGCTTCGATCGCGTCGCGGAAGTAGGGGGCGAGGATCAGGCTGGGCAGTTCCGGATCGGCGTCGTAGGCCTCTTTGATGCGGTTGAGGAACTGGGCACGGATGATGCAGCCGCCGCGCCAGATGGTGGCCATGGCGGCGCGGTCGATGTTCCAGCCGTATTCGGCGCTGCCTGCGGCGATCTGGTCGAAGCCCTGGGCGTAGGCGACGATCTTGGAAGCGTAGAGGGCGGCGCGGATGTCTTCGGTGAACTGGGCGGCGTCGGTGGGGGTGGCGCCGAGGGTGCCGGTGGCCAGGTTGCGGGCTGCGGCACGTTGGGTGCGGGAGCCGGACAAGGCGCGGGCGAAGACGGCTTCGGCGATGCCGGTGACGGGGATGCCGAGGTCGAGGGCTGCTTTGACGGTCCAGCGGCCGGTGCCCTTCTGTTCGGCGGCGTCGACGATGACGTCGACGAGGGGTTTGCCGGTGGTGGCGTCGGTCTGGCGGAGCACTTCGGCGGTGATTTCGATGAGATACGACTCGAGGGTGCCGGTGTTCCAGTCGGCGAACACGTCGGCGATCTTCGCGGCGTCGTAGCCCAGTGCGTCGCGCAGCAGGTGATAGGCCTCGCCGATGAGCTGCATGTCGGCGTATTCGATGCCGTTGTGCACCATCTTGACGAAGTGTCCGGCGCCGTCGGGGCCGACATGGGTGCAGCAGGGGGTGCCGTCGACCTTGGCGGAGACGGCTTCGAGGAGTGGGCCGAGTGCAGCGTAGGACTCGGCGGGGCCGCCGGGCATGATGGACGGTCCGTTGAGGGCGCCTTCTTCGCCGCCGGAGATGCCCGCGCCGACGAAGTGCAGGCCGCGTTCGCGTAGGGCGGCTTCGCGGCGGATGGTGTCGGTGTAGAGGGCGTTGCCGCCGTCGATGATGATGTCGCCCGGTTCCATGGCGTCGGCGAGTTCTTCGATGACGGCGTCGGTGGCGTCGCCGGCTTTGACCATGATCAGGACGCGGCGGGGTTTTTCCAGGGAGGCGACGAACTCGTCGATCGTTTCGGTGCGGACGAAGGTGCCGTCGCTGCTGTGTTCGGCGAGCAGGGCGTCGGTTTTGGCGATGCTGCGGTTGTGCAACGCGACGGTGTAGCCGTGGCGGGCGAAGTTCCGGGCGATGTTGGACCCCATGACGGCCAGGCCGGTCACGCCGATCTGGGCGAGTGGGGTCTCGGTGGGTTCGACGGTCATGGGTACAGCTTCCCCCGAAATGGGGCGTGATCGAAATCGAACGGGGGAGGAGGTGTGTCAGTGGGCGAACAGGCGGGTCAGTTCGGTGAGCCAGGGGACGGCGACGGCGACGGTGGGGATGATGAGGATTGCGGCGGCGGTGATGTAGGCGCACGCGGAAATGGTCAGGTCGGGGCCGGGGGAGGCGAGTCGCTGTACTCGCAGCAGGGTGGAGGGGCCGCCGACGGCGAGGGCGCCGGTGGGGGTGCGGGCGTCGGCGCAGGTGATGAGGGCCCGGGCCAGGGGTGCGGGGCCGGTGCGGCGGATGGCGGAGTCGTCGGCGAGCATTTCGACGAGGAGTTGTACGGAGCCGAGGGCGGAGCCGGAGCGGACCCAGCGGGGGAACGCTTCGTAGACGGCGGTGAATGCTTCGAGGATCAGGTCGTGGCGGGCGCGCAGGTGGGAGTGTTCGTGGCGCAGGACGGCGCTCAGTTCGTCGTCGTCGAGGTTGTCGAGGGTGCCTTCGGAGAGGACGACGCGGTGCCGGATGCCGGGTAGGCAGTAGGCGATGGGGTCGGCGCTGTCGAGGATCCGTACGTGGGGGAGGGTGCGGACGGCGGAGAGGTTGTCGCGGCGGTCGAGGAGGTCGACGAGCATGCGGTGGCGGGCGCGGCGGCGGCGGGTGCGGACACCGACGCGCAGGGTCGAGTAGATGAGGCGGCCGCCGATGAGCAGGGTGAGCATGAACACGACGACGTAGGTCAGCCACAGGGGTAGTCCGAGCGCGTCGATTTCTTCGAGGGGCCCGGTGGTGGGGCGGCCGTCTTCGCCGGGGACCAGCAGGAGCGCGGCGATGGCCAGGCCGGAGCTGAATGCGGAGAGTACGGCGGCGAGGGCAACGGCCTGCCACAGGACGAGGGCGGCTCGTGGGTTGCGGTGTGGCCAGGTGGCGCGGGCGAGGAGGCCGGGCACCGGGCCCGCGAGGAGAAGCGCAAGTATGCCGAATACGAGCGCTGTGGTCGCATTCATGTAGTCGAGTGTGTCAGCTTGCGCGTCCGGGGGACCGGTCGGTGCTGTGTTGGGCTTCGAGCTCGGCGAGGGCTGCGCGCAGTGCGGCTGCTTCGTCGGCGCCGACGCGGCCGACGAAGTGGACGAGGGCGGCGGTGCGTCCGGCGGTTTCGTCGGCCTGGTCGAGGGCGTCGACCATGAGGCCGGCGACGAGTTCGTCGCGGCCGTGTACCGGGAGGTAGCGGTGGGCGCGGTCATCGCGTTGCTGGATGACGAGGTTCTTCTTCGCGAGGCGTTGAAGGACAGTCATGACGGTGGTGTACGCGAGGGAGCGTTGGGCGGAGAGGCCGTCGTGGACCTGTCGCACGGTTTGGGGTTCGGTGGAGGACCACAGGTGGTCCATCACTGCTCGCTCGAGTTCGCCTAGTGCTGCCATACCGTGATTCTACGGAGTCTCCGACATTTGCGCGTACTACCTAGGGTCGTAGTTATTCGGGCGGGGTGTCGCCGCCGACGGTGCCGTAGACGTGGCGGGTGCCGATGGGCACGATCAGGGGTCGGCCGGAGACCGGATCGCTGATGACGGAGGCGTCGAGTCCGAACACATCGCGGAGCAGTTCGACGGAGATGACGTCGGTGGGAGGGCCGGACGCGATGACTTTCCCGTCGCGCATGACGACGAGGTGGTCGCTGTAGCGGACGGCGAGGTTGAGGTCGTGCAGCACCATCACCACGGTGCGACCGAGTTCGCTGTGGAGTTGATCGACGAGGTCGAGGACCTCGATGGAGTGTGCGAGGTCGAGGTAGGTGGTGGGTTCGTCGAGCAGCAGGATGTCGGTGCCTTGTGCGAGGGCCATCGAGATCCAGGCGCGTTGGCGTTGGCCACCGGAGAGTTCGTCGACGGGGCGGTCGGCGAGGTCGGCGATGCCGGTGCGGGCGAGTGCGGTGGATACGACGTCCTCGTCGTCGCCGGACCATTGCCGCATCCACGACTGGTGGGGGTGGCGGCCGCGGGCGACGAGGTCGCCGACGGTCAGTCCTTCGGGCGCGGTGGGTGCCTGGGGGAGCATGCCGAGGACGCGGGCCACGTCGCGGGTGCGCATCGTGGTGATTCGGCGGCCGTCGAGCACGACCTGCCCGCTGCGGGGTTTGAGCAGTCGACTCAGGGCGCGCAGCAGGGTGGACTTGCCGCAGCCGTTGGGTCCGATGATGGTGGTGATCACGCCGGTGGGGATCTCGAGGCCGAGGTCGTCGACGATGAGACGGTCTCCGTAGCCGAGTGCGAGATGTTCGGCGATGAGTCGCGAGCCGGTGAGGTCGGTGGCGCCGTCGGCGTGTGTGTCGAGGGGCTGGGTGGGGGTCACACGGACACCTTCCGGTTGGAGCGCACGAGCAGGTACAGCAGGAACGGGCCGCCGAGCGCGGAGGTTACGAGGCCGACCGGCAGGGAGACCGGCAGGATGGTGCGGGCGATGATGTCGGCGCCGACGACGAGCACGGCGCCGGTCAGTGCGGAGGCGATGATCGGGGGCCCGGCGGAGCGGACGAGTCGTAGCGCGACCTGGGGTGCGGCGAGTGCGACGAAGCCGATGGGTCCGGCGGCGGCGGTGGCGATGGCGGCGAGCGCGCATGCGGCGACGAGGAGCATGCCCTGCTGGGATTGCAGGCGGATCCCGAGGGAGCGGGCGGTGTCGTCGCCGAGGCGGAGAGCGCCGATGGTGAACGAGGCGATGATCGTCCAGGTGCCGATGACGGCGAGGGCGATCCCGGCGGGGATGACCTGACTCCAGCTGATCCCGTTGAGGGAACCGGTGAGCCAGACCTGGGCGCGGGAGACGTCGTTGATGTCGGCGGAGACGAGCATCCAGTTGGTCAGGCCGATCAGCATGGCGTTGGCGCCGATGCCGATGAGCACGAGCCGGAATCCGTCGACGCCGTTCTTCCAGGCGAGCAGGTAGATCGCGGTGGCGGTGAGCAGGCCACCGGCGAGGGCGGCCAGGGGTAGGCCGAGGGCGGCGAGCAGTCCGACGACGGTGCCGCCGCTGGTGACGACGATCAGGGCGACGGCAGCGGCGCTGGCGCCGGCGGTGATGCCGAGGATGTCGGGGCTGGCGAGGGCGTTGCGGGACAACGACTGGGTGATGGCTCCGGAGACGGCGAGGGCCGCACCGACGACGAGGGCGCCGATGCCGCGGGGGAGTCGCAGGTCGAACACGATGAACCGGTCGAGTCGTTCGCCGCCGCCGAAGAGCACTTCGAGGACTTGGGGCACGGACATGGGGTAGTCGCCGCGGCCGAGTCCGATGCACAGGAGCAGGAAGGCGGCGACGGCGAGCAGGAGGCACACCAGCACCTGGCGACCCCGCCATACGACGGAGAACCGGCCGAGGCGGAAGGCGGGGCGGGCGGGGACCGCGGTGGAGCGCTGGACGGGGGTGTGGCGGCGGCGTTCTCCGCCGCTGGTGGGTGGCGCTGCGGGGTCGATCTTCGTCAGGTCGGTCACAGCGACACCAGCTTCCGGCGGCGGACGAGGGCAATGAAGAACGGGGCGCCGACCAGGGCGAGCACGATGCCGACCTGGAGTTCGCCGGGGCGTACGACGATGCGGCCGATGACGTCGGCGAGGACGAGGAGCACGCCGCCGAGTAGGCCTGCGTAGGGGACGAGCCAGCGGTAGTCGGGTCCGGTGATGGCGCGGGCGATGTGCGGGACGATGAGGCCGACGAAGGCGATGGGCCCGCATGCGGCGGTGGCGGCGCCGGTGAGGATGGTGATCACGGTGATGCCGATGACGCGGGTGAGTGCGATGTTGGTGCCCAGGGAGCGGGCGACGTCCTCGCCGAGGCTCAGGACGTTGAGTCCGGGGGTGCTTGCGAGGGCGATGACGAGGCCGACGACGATGAACGGCAGGACCTGCCAGAGCACGTCCATGCCGCGGCCGGCGACGGATCCGACGACCCAGAAGCGGTAGCCGTCGAGGCTGGTCTGGTCGAGCAGGACGACGGTTTGAATCATGGCCTGGAGGAAGAAGGCGACGGCGGCGCCGGCGAGGGCCAGGCTCAGGGGGCTCGAGCCGCCGTTGCCGATGGAGGAGAACCCGAACACGATGACGCTGGCGAACAGGGATCCGGCGAACGCGAACCACAGGTATTCGGCGGGGCTGCTGGTGCCGAGCAGGTAGATCGAGAGTACGACGAACAGTGCGGCGCCTGCGTTGATGCCGAGGAGTCCGGCGTCGGCGAGCGGGTTGCGGGTGTGGCCTTGGATGAGGGCGCCTGCGACGCCGAGGGCGATGCCGACGAGTAGTCCGAGCAGGGTGCGGGGGATGCGCAGGGAGTGGATGATCACGTCGGTTTCGGCGCCGTCGTTGACGAACAGTGCGTGGAACACTTCGGTGAAGGTCATCGGTCGTGCGCCGATTGCGACGCTGGCGAGCAGGACCAGCACGAGCATCACAGCGAGCGCGAGCAGTCCCAGGAGTCGTCGGCGTCGGATTCCGGCGACGCTGGTGTCCGCGGGCAGCGGGGTGAAACCGTCGTCGGTGGCGGTGCTGGCCATGACGACCTCGGTGCGGCGGCGCAGCAGGGCGCGGCGGGGGCCGACGGGGGCGCCGGTGTCGGGGTCTCGGGTGATGAGGTCGGTCCAGGCTTTGCCGAGGCTTGCGCCGGTGCGGCCTTCCCGGTGGCCGCGGTTCCACAGCAGCACCCCGATGGTGGCGGCCAGTGCGGCGCCGCCGAAGACGACGCGGTCGGTTTGTCCGCCGCCGTTGGCGTCGCCGAGGGTGTCGACCAGTAGTGCGCCGATGGCGAGGGGGATCGCGAGGAGCGCGAGATCCAGTAGTTCCGCGACGACGCGCCGGGTCGTGGTGGGCGGTTCGGTGCACTCGGTGGTCGTGGGTTCTGTGGCCGTGAGTGTTGGGGAGGGGGGTCGAATGGTGGCCACGTGCGTGGTGCGCTCCTCGTGACGGCGTGCTCGGGTGGGTCTGGAGGTTAGGTTACGGAATCCTATTTCGGTCTGTCACGGGGTGGGTCCGGTCGGTGGGTGTCGGTTCGGTGTGGCGGGTTGCGCGACCCCCACCCCGAATGTAATGGTTAGCCTTACCTAAGCAAACCGCTGGGTTCCTGTCGACAAGAGAGGTGTCGGATGACGACTCTGCTGCTGCCACCGACCACCACCGCTCCGGTCCCCACGTTCGACGACCGGAGCATCCGCGCATTCGAGGACACCCGCACCCGCCTGCGGGCCCTTGCCGCGGGGTCTCCCCGCGTCTACGCCGTGGCCTGTATCGACGAAGAGCCGAAGCGCCGCTGGTGGAGTCTCGGCAGCGCGGAGCGCACCGACCGCGTCGAACTGCTCTACCGGCGCTCGCTCGAGGACGTCGACGAACCGCGCATCGCCGCAGAGCAGGTCGCCGCCGCCCTCATTCACGCCGTGGTCGGTCGAGTCCTGGCGCCGCTCGCTCTCGAAGGGCGCGTGTGGGATCCCGGGCTCGACAATCTCTGGCTGCATCAAGACAGTGACGGCTGCATCGACTGGGCCGGTGTCGCCGACGACACCCTGCGCGTACTTCCCGGAGACCGGGCTGCCGCCGAGCGCGGGGTTGTGGTGCTGCCGTGCGAGCAGGCCCTGGCGGTGTGGACTGCCCATCGCGCCGTGACGGCCCTGACCGCGGTGCACGAGGCCGTGCACCGATGCGCCCCGCTCGACGCCCCACGCTTCTGGGCGATGGTCGGACGCACGATCGTCACCGGCGCATCGCAACTGCCCGTCCTCGGTGGCGCCTCCCGGCGCGACGCAGCGCGACGCGGCCAGCAACTGCTGGACGCGTTCGTTGCCGCGGGCCACCCGGTGCGGGGTCTTGTGGGATTAGGTCAGGCTTCCCTATAGTTGGGGGCGTGCAACACCGGACCGTGCCGGAGTCCTGAGGGCTGCAGCGACTCCCGGTCCATCCCGACGGCGGGCCTCGCGATCACCACGCGAGGCCCGCCGCTACGTTCGGATTGCTCGGATGGTTGCCGCACCGGCAGGCGAAAACCTCCATGCCCTACCATCGTTCGACGGCAACCGGCGACCCGGCCGGCCCCGATCGAGCAGGAGAACGCTTAGACATGACCGATCACTCCCTTCCGGATCCCGCCGCCGCCACCCTCGAAGAGATCACCACCTTCAACCGCGCCGGCTTCGGGACCGCGCTCGGGCTCGAGTTCCTGGAAGTGACCGCCGACACAGTCCGGGCGCAGTGGACGGTGAGCCCCACTCAGCATCAGCCCTACGGCATCGTGCACGGCGGGGTGTACTGCGCGGTGATCGAGACGATCGCGAGCATGGGCGGCGCCACCTGGTTCGGTGAGCGCGGCAACGTCGTCGGCGTCAACAACAACACCGATTTCCTGCGGGCCACCCGCGAAGGCGTCCTCACCGCCGTCGGCACCCCCATCCACCGTGGCCGCACTCAGCAGCTGTGGCGGGTGGTGATCACCGACGGGAAGGAGCGTGTCGTGTCACAGGGACAGGTGCGGCTGGCGAACATCGAGGACAGCGCACGCATCGGGAACTGACGGCGCACGCCGGGGCGATCAGCCTGCCGCTCGACGGGTCGCCGACGAGTCGCCTTCGTTCTGGGCAGTTTCATTCCCGTCGGCGGCGTCCTTACCGTCGGCGGTGCCGTTGCCCGCAGTGACGGAGTTCTCGTGGTGTCGTAGTCGCTCGATGGCGATCCGCGCGAACACCTGCTGCTCGGTTGCCGCCATCTCGTTACGTCCCGTCGAGAAGAACGCCTGCGCCCACGACAACAATGTCGACATCTTCGACGAGAACCCCACCAGATACAGCAGGTGGATGAACAACCAGGCAATCCAGCCGAGGAACCCGCTGATCTCGAGCTTGCCGACCTTCGCGACCGCGCTGAACCGCGAGATGGTCGCCATCGACCCCTTGTCGAAATACTTGAACGGGGCCCGCTGGGCCGGGGTCTGCCCCTCGAGAGAGGCGATGACCTGCTTCGCCGCGTACTTGCCCCCCTGCATCGCCACCTGCGCGAGCCCGGGAAGCTTGTCGAGCGACATCATGTCGCCGATCACGAACACGTTCGGATACCCCGGCAGCGACAGATCGGGTAGCACCTCGACACGACCCGCCCGATCGATCCCGGCACCGGACTGCTCGGCCAGTTGCTGACCCAGTGGGCTCGCCGCTACACCCGCCGACCACACCTTGCACTGCGATTCGAGACGTCGCTCGGTGCCGTCCTTCTCCTTGACCGTCAGGCCGTCCGCGTCGACGCCGGTGACCATCGCACCCAGCTGGATCTCCACCCCGAGGCCCTCGAGGGTTTTGCGTGCCTTCTTCGACAGCTTCCCGCCGTAGACGGGCAGCACGTCCGATGCCCCGTCGAGCAGAACCACCCGCGCCCGCGTGGAGTCGATATGACGGAAGGTGTCCTTGAGAGTGCGGCGGGAGAGCTCGGCGATCTGACCGGCCAGCTCGACCCCCGTCGGGCCCGCGCCGACCACCACGAAGGTCAGCAACCGCGCTTGCTCCTCGGGGTCGTTCGACAATTCGGCCTGCTCGAAGGCGCCGAGAATCCGGCCGCGCAACTCGAGTGCGTCGTCGATCGTCTTCATGCCGGGCGCGAACTCCGCGAAGTGATCGTTGCCGAAATACGACTGGCCGGCGCCGGCGGCGACGATCAGTGAGTCGAAGCCGGTGGTCGTGCGACGCTCCAGGAACTGGGAGGTGATCGTGCCGTTCTCGAGGTCGATGTCGTCGACTTCCCCGAGCAGCACCTGGGTGTTCTCCTGTTTGCGCAGCACCATGCGCGTGGCCGGGGCGATGTCGCCGACCGAGAGGATTCCCGTCGCGACCTGATAGAGCAGCGGCTGGAACAGATGATGGGTGGTGCGCGCGACCAGCGTGACGTCCGCATCGGCGCGGGCCAGGGCCTGCGCGGCGAACAACCCTCCGAACCCCGATCCGATCACCACGACGCGATGACGAGCAGATCCCACCGATTCGACGCTCATGCAAGCTCCTTCGTTGATCTCGGTACAGCAGCGGTTCGACGGCCCGGCGGTTTCAGTGCAACAGGTTCGATGCCACTGCGGTTCGATCCCAGTCTGTCAGCTCTCGCCGTCACTCACAGCGCGATCGGTGCCGCCGAGCAACCCGTACACCGGGTTGTGGCGGGCCGCGTGCCGCACCGCATCGTTGGTTGCCGAGGTGTAGATCTGCACGGTCTGCAGCGACCGGTGTCCGAGCAGTTGCTGCAACTCGACCATCGTCGCGCCGTTGTCGGCCAGCGAGGTTGCGAAGGTGTGTCGTAGCGCGTGCGCGAGCGCGCCTCGTTTGCGTTCGGACTCGATGCCCGCCCGCCGATATACCCGTCGCACCCGGTACTGCAGGGTGCCGCGGGTGATGCGCTGGCCGTCGGCGCCGACGAACAACGGATCGGTGGGAGTGTGCCGCTCCCACACCGGAAGGTCGGCGCGGTCGGCGAGCGCGGTTCGCCGTAGCGGCGGAAACCGGACGTAGCGTTCGTGCAGGTAGGTGGACACGATCGCCGTCCAGCTGTCCTCGAGGGGGATCTCTCGTTCGACCGCACCTTTACCGTGCACGCGCAGCACCGGGGCCCCGAGACCACCGAGGATGTGTCCGAGATCGAGTGAGATCAGCTCTTCCGTCCGGATGCCTGTGAGCAGCAGTGTCGCCACGAGCGCCAGATCCCGCTGCGGCCAGTCCCGTGGTGACTCGCTGCGGTGCTGTGCGTCGTGGGTCAAGGTGTCGACGAGTTGCCCGACGGCGGCCGGTTTGAATGCTTTCGGGGTGTGTTCTGGACGTTTCGGCTGGGTGATCGAGGCCATCGGATTGCCCTCGGAGAGGCCCTCGGTGACGAGGAAGTTGCAGAAGTTGTTCCAGACCGACCAGGCGCGGCGCACCGACGCCGGTTGGCGTTCCCGCGCGAAGGTGGCGAACGCCGATCGCAGCGCGCGGATCGTGAGGTCGGCGAGGGTCAGCGTTTCCGGGGTGGCGCCGCGCGCAGCCGCGAGCGCGGCACACACCCCGTGCAGGTCCAGACGGTAGGCCTTGACGGTGTGCGCCGAGCGCTTCGCGGTCTGCAAGGTCTCCAGGTACGACGCGACCCAGTCGAGGAGGCCCGATTCGTCCCGGCTCGTCATCGGAGCATCCACCTTCCCGCGGTTGTCGTACGCCTGTGCGAATCCAGTGTGCCAGGAGGGGCCGACGGGTTTGCTGGGGCCGGTGGGTGCTCACCGGCGCCACGTCGGGTGCGGTATCCAATGCGGCAGCATCGTGTCGTGGTTTCCGTGCGCTGCGGCGATCTGCGGGCCGGTCAGGTACAGCGCCGACGACAGGTCGGCGCCGTCGAGTCGGGTGTCGCGCAGGTCGGCGCCGAGCAGGTCGACCGCGCTCAGATCGCTGCCGCGCAGATCCGTGCCGATGAGGCACGCGCCGCGAAGATCGGCGCCGCACAGGACCCGGCCGCGCAGAGACCCGCCTGCGAGGTCCGCGCCGGGGTGCAGTCGTGGATCGGGGGTGCCGGTGGCGTAATACGACGCGCGGATCACCTCGCTGACGTCGATGAGCAGGTTGCGTACCTGCTCGTGCAGCGCGTCCAGGTCGAGAGCGACCAATTCGGATGCCTCGAGCCGGGTGAGTCCGGTGATCGTCTCGGTCAGTTCGGCCGCGCGGGCGATGTCGTCGGGGTCGAGGGCGCGGTCGGTGGCCTCATGGAGATACCAGAGCATCTCGTGCAGTTGTTTCATTTTCGGGAACACCGCCCCGGTGAGGGCGCCGGGGATCCGTGCGGTGACGACCTGACCGGCGCCGAAACAGTCGAACGTGGTGCAGCCTCGATATCCGCGGGAGATCAGAACGCCGTGAATGGTGCAGCCGAAGTCGGGCGCGAGGTGTGCGCATGGTGCTCCGGCGGGCTTGTCGGTAGCGAAGTCGGCGGAGCGGGAGAATCCGAAGACGGTGCAGCACAAGGCAGTACAGTTGCGGCAGTCGCCGAGTAGGTGGGTGCGGGGCATGGGAACTCCGAGGGGTGCGATCCGGTGGGAGGCGAAGTTGGGAAACCGGTCATGGTTCCCCAGTTCGGGGCACACGGAATCACCGCCGCGCGCAGGCGGCGTCGTTCACGATCGACGCGAGGCTCGAAGGTCACGCACAAGAAACGGTGTTCACTGCTTCGGAGGGTAGCAGGGCCTCGGTCCGGTTCGTGGACATGCTGAAAGAGCACCGCCGATTATCAGGGGCGGCGGGTTTCGAGTAGACGCAGCCACACCTCGCTGATGGTGGGATAGGCGGGAACGGCGTGCCACAGCGACGCCAGGGGTACCTTCCCGACGATCGCGATGGTCGCGGCATGGACGAGTTCGGCGACCTCGGAGCCGACGAACGTGGCGCCGACCGGCACGTCGGTAGCGCGGTCGACGACCAGCGCTGCATGGCCGGTGAAGTCGTCGCGGTGCAGGGTGGCGCCGGCGACGTCGATGTCGGCCTCGAGCACCTCGATGTCGAACCCGGCGGTGCGGGCCGAGTCGACGGTGTGTCCGACGGCGGCGACTTCGGGAACGGTGAAGATGACCTGGGGGATCTGCGCGTGGTCGGCGCTCGCCCGGTACCGCGGGTCGTCGAGGGGCCGGTTTTCGGCGCGGGCGGCGATGACGTCGCCGCACACCCGGGCCTGGTACTTGCCCATGTGGGTCAGCGCGGCGCGGCCGTTGATGTCGCCGACGGCGTACAGCCAGGCGCCGTCGACACCGTCGACAGTGAGGTGGTCGTCGACGGTGATGCTGCCGGTGTCGAGTCCTACGGTGTCGAGTCCGAGGTGGTCGACGGCGGATCGGCGGCCGGTCGCGACGACGACTTCGTCGACGTCGATGGTGGTGCCGTCGCTCAGTTCCGCTGTGATGGGGCCGCCGTGGATCATGCCGATTCCGGTGTCTCGGGCGTCGGGGCGGGTCACCGAGGTGACTTCGGTGCCGAATCGCACCTGCACGTCGCGGGTGTGCATCCGGGCGGCGACGGCGTCGGAGGCGAACGGTTCTACCCGCGCGAGCAGGCGGGGCCCGCGAACCACGACGGTGATCTCGTCGGCGCCGAGTTGTCGTAGCCAGGTGACGGTTTCGCAGGCGACGACGCCGCCGCCGAGCACGAGGACCCGGCGTGGGATCTGCCGCAGGTTCGTTGCGTCGCGGGAGGTCCAGGGCAGCGCCGCGCGCAGTCCCGGCAGGTCGGGGACGGTGGAGAGGGTGCCGGTGGCGATAACGACGGCGTGGCGGGCGCGCAGGGTGCGTGGGTGGTCGCCGTCGACGGTGATGGTGCGGGGCCCGGTGAGGTGAGCGTGGCCGCGGATCACATCGATGCCTGCCGCGTCGGCCCACAGTACTTGGGAGGAGTCGTCGTGGCCGGAGGTGAATCGGTCGCGGCGGGTCAGGACGGCGGGGGTGTCGACGTGGTCGGTGGTGACGTGCTGCTGGACGCCGGGCATGTGTGTGGCGGTGGTGAGGACCTGGGTGGGGCGGAGTAGGGCCTTGCTGGGCATACATGCCCAGTAGGAGCATTCGCCGCCGACCAGTTCGTGTTCGACGAGGGCGGCGGTGCGATCGGAGCCGGCGATGGCGTACTGCGCGGCGTTCTCGCCTGCGGGGCCCGCGCCGAGCACGATGACGTCGAAGGTGTCGGTGGATGCGGAGTCGGCCGGTTCGGAACTCACGCGTTCCACGGTAGGCCGCTCGGGTGCGGTGCGGGGGTGGTTCGGAGGTCAGTGCAGGTGCGGTGACCGGGCGTCGAAGATCAGGCCCATGGGGGCGAGGACTCGCACGACTTGGTCGGCGATGTGTTCGGGGAGGTCGCACAGCAGGATCGAGCGCCAGGGGGTGATGACCAGGGGGCGGTCGACGGCGGCGAGGAATTCGGCGAGGCGGGCGGGGAGCAGACCTCCGGCTAGGCCGCCGGCGAGGGTGACGGTGCCGCTCGGCTGGTCGAGCCATCCGATCGGGTCGCTCGGAGGTGTGGGAAGGGCAGCGGCGGTGGCGGTGTCCGCGGGGGACGGTGGGGTGTCGTCGAACAGGAGGTCGACGGCGGCGTCGGGGTCGGATCGGCGGAGTCCGGTGTCGGTGCCGGCGAGGACCAGGGTCCATTCGTCGCCGGAGACGGCGAGCAGGGCGCGGTCGGGGGTCAGCGCGACGATGTCGCCGGTGCCGTCGTCGAGTCCGAGGGTGCTGCCGGGGCGTGCGGTGGGTAGGTGCAGGAGCGCGGCGTCGGTGAGGGGGCGGATGTCGCATTTTCCGCCGATGCGTCCGCTGAGGGGGGAAGTGAGCAGGTGGGGCAGTGCGGGGTGGCCCACGGTGAATCCGGCGTCGGTGACGGCGGCGGTCAGGGTTGCGGGGTCGCCGTGCAGGCGCAGGTGGGCGTGTGGGGTCAGGTGCAGGACGCCGCCGGCGTGGGTGTGAGCGAGCTCGGCGAGGGCCTGCAACTGCGCGGCGGTCAGTCTTCCTGCGGGCAGATGCACGTCCACGGGTGCGGTGTCGTCGCTCGGGTTCGTCGCGGTCACGTCGTCCAGTATCCGGGTCTGGGGGAGACTCGGGAAACGCACCGAAGAGACTTTCCTTTACAGGATTGGATAACTATATTCTCATTATTGAGATCGAGGTGCTCCTCCGGTGGGGTGCCGCCCCAGACGAGAGGCACTGCATGCTGCTCGAACCCACACCCGACCAGGACTTCTTCCGCGACACGACCGCCCGGTTCCTGCAGGAACGGACCCCCGTTGCGGTCCTGCGCGGCCTCCGCGACGATGCCGCCGGATTCGATCCCGCCTTCTGGCGTGCCGGTGCCGAACTCGGCTGGACCAGCCTTCTCGTCGACGAAGCGCACGGCGGCGGCTCCATCAGCGACTCAGGGCTGATCGACCTGACCATGATCGCGTACGAGTTCGGGCGGCACGCCGCCCCCGGACCTCTCGTGCCGACCAACGTGGTGGCGGCCCTTCTCAACCGGCACGGCTGCCACCTCGACACTCTCGCCGGGTTGCTCGACGGTTCTGGCACAGCCGCGTGGTGCTCGGCCGAACCCCGACCTGAGGCCCGTGCCGCCACCGAGCCGCTGACGATCACCGTCGACGGCGACGACGTGATCGTGCACGGCACGAAACGCCCCGTCGAAGCCGCCGGTACCGCAGAGGTTCTGCTGGTGACCGGTCGTACCGGCGACGGACTCAGCCACGTCCTCGTCCCCCGCGACACCCCCGGCGTGACCGTCACCGCGATGCGGTCGGTGGATCTGTCCCGCCGCTACGCGAAGGTCGAGTTCGACGAGGTGCGACTTCCCGTCGGCGCAGTGCTCGGCACTGCGGGGGACGGCGCCGCCGACGACGAGTACGCCCGGCGCGTGGCGATCGTGCTGGGCTGCGCCGAAACCGTCGGTGCGCTGCAGACCGCATTCGACACCACCGTGGCGTGGGCGTTCGACCGCTATTCGTTCGGCCGTGCCCTGGCTTCCTACCAGGCCATCAAACACCGCTTCGCGGACATGAAGATGTGGCTCGAAGCATGTCACGCGATCAGTGACACCGCGGCTGCCGCCGTTGCGGCGGACACCCCTGATGCGGCCCGCCTGTCGAGTGCGGCGAAGGCCTACATCGGCGACCATGCCTCCCACCTGATGCAGGAATGCGTGCAGTTCCACGGCGGTATCGGTTTGACGTTCGAACACGACCTGCACTTGTACACCCGGCGCGTCGCCGCCAACCGGTCCACCTACGGCACCCCCGCCGAGCATCGCCGGCTGCTCGCCGATGCCGTCATCTCGGCCGCCGCCACGTCGAAGGAGAACGCACAGTGACCCAGACCGAGGTCGAGACCGAAACCCTCGACGAGTTCCGTGCCCGCGCCCGCACCTGGATCCGCGCGAATCTCGCGCCCGCCGATCCCGCCGCCCACGTGGGGGTGCTGCGCAAGGAGACTTCCGACGAGGACGAACTCGCCGCCGTCGAGCACGACCGCGCACTGCAACGGTCCATGTTCGACGCCGGGCTTGCCGGGATCAGCATTCCCCGCGAGTACGGCGGGCAGGGACTGACCCCCGCACATCAGCGGGTCCTCAACGACGAACTCGCCGGCTTCGAGTATCCGGCGCGACTGCAGGCGCCGACGTTCGTGCCGTGTGCGGCGGTGCTGCTCGATTTCGGCACCGAGGAACAGAAGAAGCGGCACATCCCGGCGATCCTGCGCGGCGAGGAACTGTGGATGCAGATGCTGTCCGAGCCCAGCGGCGGGTCCGATGTGGCGGGCGCGGTCACCACTGCGATACGCGACGGAGACGACTGGATCCTCAACGGCTCGAAGATCTGGACCACCGGCGCCTGGTGGTCCGATTGGGCGTTGTGCCTGGCTCGCACCAACTGGGATGTGCCCAAGCATCGCGGGTTGACGGTGTTCATGGTGCCGCTGAAAGCCCAGGGCATCGAGGTGCACCGCATCGAGATGCTCAGCGGGTCGAAGGAGTTCTGCCAGGAATTCATGACCGACGTGCGGATCCCGGACAGTGACCGGATCGGGGACGTCGACGCCGGCTGGACCGTCGGCACCCGCTGGATGTTCCACGAACGGCTCCTGCTGCGTTCTCCATATGCGACGCTGCCGGCCGGCAGCAGCCGCGGCGGCTCCCGCACCGACGAACTGCTCGATGTCGCCCGCGACGCGGGGCGCCTCGACGACCCCCTCGCCCGCGATCTGGTCGGGGAGGCCGACACCCTCGAACTGGTCAAGGATGCGCTGCAACAGCGCATCGGGCAGGCGATGGCGACCGGCGCGATGACCGATCAGGCCGCGAGTATCCTGCGGTTGATGTCGGGAGAGGTCGCTACCCGGCTGACCACGATCATGTACGAGATGACCGGCGCCGACGGTGCCGCGTGGGACGCCGACGACGGCGTGGTCGCCGAATGCGGCACCGACTTCCTGATGCAGCAGTCGTACACGATCGCCGGTGGCACGACCGAAATGGCCCGCAACACGATCAGCGAGCGGGTGCTGGGGATGCCGCGTGAGCGCAGCCACGACCCGAATCTCGCGTTCCGTGATGTGCCACGTGGCGCGCCGGCCGGAGGATGAGCCGCCGCCGCGCGCGCACCGGTGGTCGTTCCGTAGGGTGGGCGCATGCCTGATGGGGGAGTCACCACACCGTCGTTCGCCGACCTCGCCGACGCCCAGTACGTGCTGCTGAGCACGTTCCGGAAGAACGGCACCGCGGTCGCCACTGCCGTGTGGGCGGTCGCGGACGGGGACCGGCTGCTGGTGTGGACCGCGACCGGTTCCCACAAGGTGGGGCGGCTGCGCCGCGACCCGCGGATCACGCTTGCGGTGTGCGATGCGCACGGACGTCCGCGTAGCGCCGCGGTGCCGGGCACCGCGGTGTTGCTCGACGACGCCGGCACCGAACGCACCCGGTCCGCGATCATCGGCAAGTACAAGCTGTTCGGGTGGCTGACCGTCAAGGGCAGTCTGCTGCGGCGCGGCCGGTCCGGCACGATCGGGGTGGCGTGCACCCTCGACTGACCACTGCATATCCGATATCGACCGAGCCAGATCTGCGAGGAGCACTATGAGCGTCCACGATTTCACTGTCACCACCGCCGACGGCGGCACCGAATCCCTCGGTGTGCACCGCGGAAAGCACCTGTTGATCGTCAACGTCGCGAGCAAGTGCGGGCTGACCCCGCAGTACGAGGGTCTCGAGGCACTGCACCGCGCGAAGAAGGACGCCGGCCTGCAGGTCGTCGGGTTCCCGTGCAATCAGTTCGGTGGCCAGGA
The DNA here is from genome assembly GCF_023015605.1 of Rhodococcus sp. F64268. Classification (NCBI taxonomy): domain Bacteria; kingdom Bacillati; phylum Actinomycetota; class Actinomycetes; order Mycobacteriales; family Nocardiaceae; genus Rhodococcus; species Rhodococcus sp. F64268. Next base: position 44,257 of record NZ_JALKAI010000013.1, on the reverse strand, counting down.
GCCGGGCACCGACCAGGAAATCCAGGATTTCTGCTCGGTCAACTACGACGTGACCTTCCCGGTCTACGGCAAGATCGACGTCAACGGCGAGGACGCAGCGCCGCTGTACACGTACCTGCGGGCGCAGGCACCCGGCGACTTCGGTCCCGACAACGGGTTCCTGTTCGAGCATGTGAGCAAGTCGCGTCCCGAGGCGATCGGCACCGACGAGGTGAAGTGGAACTTCACCAAGTTCCTCGTCGACCCCGACGGCGCGGTGGTGCGCCGCTTCGAGCCGACCGTCACCCCCGAGGAGATCGCGGAGGAACTCGCCGACCTGCGCTAGGAAGCGTCGGCTGCGGCAGCAGACTGTGGGAGGCGATACCAGGGTGCGGCACACCTATCTGTCCCAATCCGTGTTCGTCGCTGCCGCAGGGCTTCCGGTTGTTCCCGGAGCCCTGCGGCACCGGTTGCTGCGCGGGGCCGGTGTGCGTACGTCCACGCCGAGCCTGATCCACCGCGGTGTGGTGGTGCAGGGGCTGGGCCGGTTGACGCTCGGCTCCGGGGTGTTCGTCAACTACGGGTGTTTCTTCGACACGGTCGCCGACATCACCGTCGGCGACCGTGTCTTTCTCGCCGACCACGTCCGGGTGCTCACCAGCAGTCACCACACCGGACCGAGCGAACAGCGCGCCGGGCCGCTCACCGGCGAACCGGTGCATATCGGTGGCGGTGCCTGGATCGGGTCCGGGGCGGTGATATTGCCGGGGGTGACGATCGGGGCCGGCGCCGTCATCGGCGCGAATTCCCTGGTCACCGCGGACTGCGCACCGAACGCGCTGTACGTCGGCAGTCCCGCTCGGCGTCGGCGCAACCTACCCTGATCGACCACCGGCCGGTGCTGCTCACTGTGCGGCGCTCACCGAAGACATGTGGAAATCGGGGATACGCATTGGTGGCATCGCGGTGCGGGTGAACCAGTCGTTCCATTCCCGCGGCAGCGTCCGTTCGGTCGCCCCGACTTCGACGGCGCGGCGCAGCAGGTCGAGCGGGGACTCGTTGAACCGGAAGTTGTTCACCGCGCCGCGCACCTGTCCGTCCTCGATCAGGTACACCCCGTCGCGGGTCAGGCCGGTCAGCAGCAGCGCCGACGGGTCCACATCCCGCAAATACCACAAGGTGGTGAGCAGCAAGCCCCGTTCGGTGCCGGCGATCATCTCGTCGAGGGTGGCGCGCGAGCCGCCAGTGAGGAGCAGATTCTCCCCGGGCGCGGTCACCGGCACGGAGAACTCTGCCGCCGCCGCACGCGGATACGTCAATGCCGCCACGGTGCCGTCGCGGATCCAGTCGACGCGTTCGATTCCGAGACCGTTGTCGAACACCGACACCGTGTCGGTCGAGGCCGTCGCGGTGACAAACGGTGGGCAGGCCAGACCCGGCGCCGCCGGATCCGAGGTCAACGTCAACGGCAACGCCGCCACGGTCTCGCCGAGGCGGGTGCCGCCGGGGCGTGACCACACGGTGTGCCCCTCCTCGGCGCCACGCCCGGCCATCGACCACATCAGGTAGATCATCAGATCGGCCACCGCCGACGGCGGCAGCAGCGTCTCGTACCGGCCCGGCGGCAACGCCACCGCGCTACCGGCCCACCCGAGGCGCCGGTCCAGTTCCGTGAGCAGCGCCGTGGTGTCGACGTCGGTGAAGTCGGTGGTGCCGGCCCCGACCCAGGCGCCCGCGCCGGACAACCCACCGCGTTTCGCGGTGACCTCGATGGACCCGTCCGTCTGCGTCCAGCGGCGACGCAACCCGGTGGAGGTGCCCAGCCAGGTGGTGTGCACCTGGTGATGCGCGAACCCGTACAGCGGATCGCGGGTCGCGTCGCCGAAACCGGTGGTCAATGCCGCGATCACGTCACCGAACACGTCGATGCCGGTGCCCGCTGCCGCGTCCGCCCAGTCTCCGGGCTCCCCGTCGCCGGGCAGCAGTGGCATCGCGTCGGTGGCCTCGGCGGCGGTGTCGGCGGCCGCGACCGCCGCGGCCACCACCGCGGGGATCTCGTCGGCGGGCACGCTCGGGGCGGTCACGATGCCGCAGCGTGGCCGTGAGCCGCGGCGGATCGCGATCACCGTCCAACTGCGTGCATGCATCACCCCGTTGGTGGTCATCGAACTACCCGCCCACCGCACATTCGCCTCTGCGCTGTCGGTGACCAGCACGATCGTCTCGTCGGCGCGGGACGCGGCCAGCGCGGCGTCGACGAGCCGGGGTGCGTCGATCATCGACCGCCCTCCTGCCGGGTGTTGAGCACGTTGATCTGCCGCAGCAGCACCGACGGGCAACCATGACCGACCGGCGCGATCTGCCCGGGTTGCGCTTTACCGCAGTTCATCGCCCCGCCGAGCTGCCATGTCGAACGTCCCCCGACGGCTTCGAGCGCACCCCAGAAGTCGGTGGTGCTCGACTGATACGCCGCATCCCGCACCTGCCCGGCGAGGCGACCGCCGCGGATCCGGTAGAACCGTTGCCCGGTGAACTGGAAGTTGTAGCGCTGCATGTCGATCGACCAACTGCGATCACCGACCACGTACAACCCGTCCTCGACCCCGCCGATCAGATCGGCCGTGGACCGATCCACCTGCGGATCCGGTTGCAGCGACACGTTCGCCATCCGCTGCAACGGCACATGATGCGCCGAGTCGGCGTAGGCGCAGCCGTTCGAGCGCCCCACACCGGCCTTGGCGGCGAACGCCCGGTCGAGCTGGAAGCCCACGAGCAGCCCGTCACGCACCAGATCCCACGACTGGGCGGCCACCCCGTCGTCGTCGAATCCGACGGTGGCCAACCCGTGCGGCTCGGTGCGATCCGCTCGCACCTGCATCGCGGCACTGCCGTAACGCAGCGACCCGAGCCGGTCCGGGGTCGCGAAGGAAGTCCCCGCGTAGGCGGCCTCGTAACCGATCGCCCGGTCGTACTCGGTGGCATGTCCGACCGACTCGTGAATGGTCAACCACAGATTCGTCGGGTCGATCACCAGATCGGTGGGGCCCGCCGTCACCGTCGGCGCATGCGCCTTCTCGACCAGCAACTGGGGCAGTGCCGCGAGCTCACCCGACCAGTCCCACACTGCATCGGAGGCGACGTACTCCCAGCCCCGCCCGGTCGGTGCCGCCAGGGTGCGCATCGACTCGAACGTCCCGGCCCGCCGGTCCACCGTCGTCGCCTCCAGCTGCGGATGCACCCGCACCCGCTGCTGGGTGATCGACGAACCCGCCAGATCCGCGTAGAAACTCTGTTCCTTGACCAGATCGCACCTCGCCGCCACGTGATGCACCCCATCCGCGTCGAGCAACCGGCGCGAATAGTCGGTCAACACCGCGACCTTCTCCTCGGTGGACACCGTGAACGGGTCCACTCGGTAGTCAGAACACCACGTCGCCTCGGGGTACACCGGCTCGGGCGCCCACTCGACGGGGTCCCGGTTGATCGGGCGCAGCGCCCGCGCCACCGCCACCGCGCGCGTCGCCGCATGCGCGGCGCCGTCGGGATCGGGATCCGGATGCGACGCGAAACCCCAGGTCCCGTCGAGCAACACCCGCACCGCCACCCCGAGATCCGATGCGTCCACCACGGACTGGACCGCACCGTCACGCACCGTCAACGACTCGGTGCGCACCCGGTGCACCCGCACATCGGCGTGTTGCGCCCCCACCGCACGCGCCACCGACAGCGCCGCATCGGCGATACGCGGCAGCGGCAGCGCCAGGAAATCCGGATCGACGACGTTCACCTGCAGCAGCGTATCGGCCCGCTCACCCGAACTGTTGAATTCCGAGCCGGATCACCATCACGGTCACCACCACCAGCAGCACCGCCCGCACGAACCCGGCGCCGCGCCGCAGCGCGGTGCGCGACCCCAGCACCGACCCCGCGACATTGCACACCGCCATCGTCAACCCGAGCGTCCACCACACGTGCCCGCCGAGCGCGAACAACACCAGCGCCCCGAGATTCGACCCGAAGTTGAGGACCTTCGCCATCGCGGCCGAGGTCACGAACTCACTGCCGAGCATCGCCGCGAACACGATGATGAAGAAGGTGCCGGTGCCGGGACCGAGGATGCCGTCGTAGAACCCGATCACCGCGGCCGCCCCCACGATCACCATCACCATGCGCGGCACGCTGGGCCGGTGGGCCGGAGCGGTCCCGAGCGTCGGGCGCGCCGTGACGAACACCGCCACCGCCACCAACACCACCATCACCACGGGAATGAACACATCCGGGTCGATCAGCGAGACCGCCGCCGCACCTGCCGCCGCGCACACGGCCGCGACGAGCGCCGCGGGCGCCAGGATCTTCCACGGCAGCCGGATCCGCCGCGCGAAGGTGAGCACCGCCGCGCCGGTACCGAAGATCGCCGTGAGTTTGTTCGTCGCCAACGCTGCCTGCGGGGTGAGCTGCGGCGCCACCAGGAACAGGGCAGGTAGCAGGATCAACCCGCCGCCGCCGACCACGGCGTCGACCCACCCGGCGGCGGTGGCCGCCACCAGCAGTACGCCCCAGTCCGCGGCACTCATCCCGCCATTCGATCACGTCGGGAGAAAAATCGGGTCCTCGTTCGTTGGAGGGGATAACGGCCGCTCATCCCCTGCAGCAGACGGCGCGGCCGGCACCGGAAGGACCGCCATGTACCTGTTGTTGTTCCTCGCCTACGTGGTCGCGGAGATCGCTGTGCTCGCCTGGCTCGGCAGCGCGTTCGGCGCGCTGACCACCGTGCTGTTGTTCCTGGGTGTGAGCGTGCTCGGCTACGCGGTGCTCGCCTCCCGCGGGCGCCGCGCACTGCGCGATCTGACGTCGCTGCGCGGCGGCACGACACCGAACCTCGACGTGACACCGGAACGGATGCTCACCGACGGTGCGCTCATCGGTGTCGGTGCCGCCTTGGTGCTGGTGCCCGGGCTGATCACCAGTGTGCTGGGGATCGTGTTGTTGCTGCCGACCCGCGCGGTGCTGCGCCCGCTGGTGCGTATCGTCGCGGCGCGGCAGGTCGCGCGGCACGGCGCCACCGTGCGGGGTGCCCGCATGGTGGTGGTGGACGGGCAGGTCGTCGAACACACGGTCGTCGGTGCCGATCCGCGGCTGACCGCGTCCGCCCCGGGGGAACCGGTGATCGGCGGCGACGGGGTGCTCGAGGGCGAGATCGTCGACACCCCGCCCCGGCGACACCCGTGAGGACGGGGCAGACTGGACTCTCGTGAGTTCAGCACCGCGCACCCAGCTTCTCGTCGGCGGCCGCATCTACAGTTCCTCCGCGCCGGACGCGACCGCGATGGCGGTCACGGACGGGCGCGTCGTGTGGGTCGGTCAGGACCGCCCGGGGAGGGCATTGCATCCGGATGCGGAGGTCGTCGATCTCGACGGGTTGTTCGTCGCACCCGGATTCGTCGACACCCACATCCATGTCACCGCCCAGGGGTTGACGGTCACCGACCGCAACCCGCTCGCGGTGGACCTGGCCGACGTCGGCAGTGGCGCCGAGGTGCTGCGGCGGGTCTCGGAGTTCGCCGCGACCCACGACGACGCCGTCATCTGGGGGCAGGGCTGGGACGAGACCACCTGGCCCGACGACGCACCGACCACCGCGGCGCTCGATGCCGCCGCGCCGGGTCGCGCGGTGTATCTGGCGCGCGTCGACGCGCATTCGGCGGTGGCGTCGACGGTGTTGCGGCGGGCTGCGCAGGCCACCGGACTCGACGGCTATCATCCCGAGCGGCCGTTGACCGCCGCCGCGCATCACGCGGTGCGCGCGGCCGCGCAGGCCGCGCTCACCCCGCAGCAACGCGCCGCGGCGCGCACCGCGGCCCTCGACGACGCGGCTGCGCACGGGATCGTCGCGGTGCACGAGTGCGGTGGCCCCGACATCTTCGGCGTCGACGACTTCACCGAATTGCTCGCCTACGACCATCCGGTGCAGGTGCGCGGCTATTGGGGGCAGGCCGTCACCACCGAGGGCCAGGCTCGTGCGGTGCTCGCGGACACCGGAGCGCACGCTCTCGGCGGCGACCTGTTCGTCGACGGTGCGTTCGGGTCGCGGACCGCGTGGTTGTCGGAGCCGTATCTCGATGCGCCCGGCTGTTGTGGCCGCACCTACCTCGATGTCGAGGCCATCGCCGCGCATCTGCGGGCCTGCACCGCCGCGGGGGTGCAGGCCGGATTCCATGTGATCGGTGACGCGGCGACGGCAGCGGCGGTCACGGCGATCGAGCAGGTCGCCGCGGAGCTCGGTGGGCCCGCCGTTGCGTCGTGCGGGCATCGTCTCGAACATGTCGAATCGGTGACGGTCGCGCAGGCGCAGGTGCTGGCGCGGTACGGGATCCTCGCGAGCATGCAGCCGGGATTCGATGCGGCCTGGGGTGGCCCGTCGGGGATGTATGCGCAGCGACTCGGTGCCGAACGGGCGGCCGCGCTCAACGATTTCGCGGCGATCGCCGCGACCGGGACGTCGCTGGCGTTCGGGTCGGATGCGCCGGTGACCGCGCCGCGCCCGTGGGCGATGCTGCGCGCGGCCGTGCACCATCGCACCGAGGGCAGCGGCATTTCGCCGCGGGCTGCGTTCGCTGCAGCGACGCGTGGAGCGTGGCGGGCCGGTGGGGTGCGTGACGGTCTGGCGGGCACGTTGGATCCGGGTGCGCCCGCGTCGTATGCGTTGTGGGAGGCGGGGGAACTGGTGATCAGTGCCCCCAAGGACGGGGTGCAGCGGTGGTCGACGGATCCGCGGTCGCGGGTTGCGCCGCTGCCGGATCTGAGCCCGGGCACGGCCGATCCGGTGCTGGTGCGCAGTGTGCATCGTGGCCGTGTGGTGTACGAGCGGTGAGTGCCGAGTCGCAGGATGTGATGCAGCGCAGTGGGTTCCGGTCGGGATCGGGTGTGTCGCTGAGGCGACGGTTGGTGCCGGTGGTGGCACGGTCGGTGGCTGCGGTCGGTGCGGGTGTCCTGCTCTTCGCGAGTTTCCCGCCGCGCCCGTTGTGGTTTCTGGCGCCGCTGGGCATCGCGGTCCTCGTTGCGGTGGTGACGGCCCGGCCGATGCGGCGGTGGGCGGGGTTCGGGTACGGCTATCTTGCGGGCCTGGGTTTTCTGGTGCCGTTGCTGCCGTGGATCGGGGTGTATGTCGGGCCGTTGCCGTGGTTGGCGTTGGCCGCGGTCGAAGCGTTGTTCATCGGCCTGTTCGGGGCGTTGGCGGTGCATCTACGGTCTCTGCCTGCGGCACCGGTGTGGATCGCGGCGGCGTGGTCGCTGACCGAGTATGCGCGGTCGTCGGTGCCGTTCGGTGGGTTTCCGTGGGGCCGGTTGGCATTCGGGCAACCCGACGGGTTCTTGGTGTGGCTCGCCGCGGTGGGCGGCGCGCCGTTGGTGTCGTTCGCGGTGGCGTTGATCGGTAGCGGCGCGGCCGCGCTCGCGGTCGGGAAGTGGCAGCGGCGGCACCGCGGCAGGTCGGGTGGTGGTGGTGGGCTGTGGGCGGCGGTCGCGTGGACGGCGCTGGCACCGCTGGCGGCGGCAGCAGCGTGGCCGTTGATCGTCACCCCGGACACCGCTGATTCCGACGGGCGGGAAGTGACCGTCGCGGCGATCCAGGGCAGTGTGCCGCGCCTGGGTCTCGACTTCAACGCGCAACGCAAGGCGGTGCTGGACAACCACGTCGCCCGCACCCTCGAACTCGCCGAGCAGGTTCGTGCCGGTCGGGCCGAGGCCCCGGACGTGGTGGTCTGGCCGGAGAATGCGTCCGATATCGATCCGTTGCGCAACGCCGATGCTGCCGCGGACATCACCGCGGCGTCCGCGGCGATCGGTGCTCCGATCCTCGTCGGCGCGGTGCTCGTCAACGGCGACGGCACCACCACCAATTCGGTGATCGTGTGGGATGCGCACTCCGGTCCCGGGGAGCGGCACGACAAGCGGATCATCCAGCCGTTCGGCGAGTATCTGCCCTATCGGTCGTTCTTCCGGTTGTTCTCCGAATACGCCGACCGGGCCGGGTTCTTCGTGCCGGGAGCCGGGGACGGCACGGTCTCGGCCGCGGGTATCACGATCGGGGTGGCCACGTGTTACGAGGTGGCGTTCGATCGAGCGTTCCGTGATTCGGTCGATGCCGGCGCGCAGATGCTGGCGGTGCCGACGAACAATGCCACCTTCGGCGACACCGAGATGACCTACCAGCAGCTGGCGATGTCGCGGGTGCGGGCCGTCGAGCACGGTCGCACCGTGGTGGTCGCCGCGACGAGTGGCGTCAGCGCGGTCGTCGATCCCGACGGTCGGGTGCAGCAACGCACCGCGTTGTTCGAGCCGGCCGCGTTGGTCGCGCACGTGCAGTTACGGCAGGACGCTACGCTGGCTAGTCGGTTCGGACCCGTGCCGGAGCTCGTGCTCTGTGTCGGGGCCGTGGTCGCTGCCGGCCTCGCCCTCGTGCGTGATCGTCGGCGACGCGATATGCCGGGGTCACAGCCCGACTCCGACACAGCATCAATCCCGGCCGACGGCCGGTTCGACAGGGAGGACCACTGATGGCAGCGGCGACGCCGGCCGGGGACATGAGCGCACCGAGTGCGCGCACCCTGGTGATCATTCCGACGTACAACGAACGCGAGAACATCGGACGGATCGTCGCGCGGCTGCACGCTGCGCTGCCGCACACGCACGTGTTGATCGTCGACGACGGCAGTCCCGACGGCACCGGTGCCCTCGCCGACGAACTCGCCGCTGCCGATCGTGACCCCGACGGCTCGGGTGGGCGTATCGAGGTGATGCACCGCACCGAGAAGAACGGTCTCGGCGCCGCCTACATCGCCGGTTTCCGGTGGGGTCTGGACCGCGGCTACACCGTGCTCGTGGAAATGGACGCCGACGGCAGTCATGCCCCCGAGCAGCTGCATCTGCTGCTCGAGCGGATCGATGCCGGCGCCGATCTGGTTCTCGGTTCGCGGTATGTGCCGGGCGGCACCGTGGTGAACTGGCCGTGGCATCGGGAGGTGCTCTCGCGCGGTGGGAACATCTATTCGCGTGTGGCGCTCGGAGTGGGCGTCCAGGACATCACGGGTGGTTATCGCGCGTACCGGCGGGAGGTGCTCGAAGCGCTCGATCTCGACGCGATCGCCTCGCACGGCTACTGCTTCCAGGTGGATCTGGCATGGCGGACTCTGCAGGCCGGATTCACCGTCGGTGAGGTGCCGATCACGTTCACCGAGCGGGAGATCGGGGAATCGAAGATGAGCGGCAACATCGTGCAGGAAGCGTTGCTCAAGGTCACGTTGTGGGGGCTCGAGTCGCGCCTGTCGAAGGGGCGGGCGCTGCTCGCGCGGGTGACCGGCCGCTGACACGCAGCGCCCTCAGGTCACCCACCGGGGCGGGTCGGCGGTGTGGTCTCAGGCCGTGGTCTCAGGCCGGATCGAAGGGGCCGCGCGCGACGAGGTCGGCTTCGACCCCGAGATGCCCGCACAACCGGCGGATGGCGGTGCAGTCCTGCACCACCGGCCGCCCGGCGGTCGCAGCGGCGGTGTCGGCGAGCATCGCCTGCCCACCGGGGATCTGCTCATGCGCCACGATGGCGGCCCAGGTACTCATGTCGTTTCCGGTGAACGCCTCGATGCCGGTGGCGAGCGCGTCGAGCAGGAGTTCACGTTCGGTGGCGTCGAGTTCGTCGAAGATCATCATGAGCAGTTCCCCGGCCAGGGAGCTGTGGCACAACTCGTCGCGGCGATGCACGGACACCGTGCTGCGGTTGACGTGCTGCACCGACTCGTCGCCGGTGAACAAGCCCAGGTAGGCGCTGATGGAGGTTTCGGCGACGGTGGTGAACGCCAATCGGATCAAGGCCGCATGCCGGGGGTCGAGGGCGTGGGCGATGGCCGCATCGTGGGCACGGACGGTACGGCAGGGGGGCAGCACCGCGTCGGGCATCGCCCAGCCGCGGCGGCGGCGGGTCAAGGCGTTGGCGTTCTGATGCATCAGTGTGTGGTATTGCTCGTCGACCATCGCCTGGAGCACCCCGACGGTGACCGTGTCGTGCGGGCCGATGCCGAACACGTCCGAGGTGATCAACCCGAATCCGGGATTGACGACGTGCTGTTCGATGTCGATGACATTCTTGTTGTATGCGATCCAGGCCCATGCCTCGACGCGGGCGCGGTGGTGCTGGTCGAGCGCGAGATAGCGGGGATGGGTGTGGAACGGGATCATCGCCTCGGGAAAGTCGTGCAGGTCCGGCTCGAACATCGCGTCGAGGTCGGGTTCGGCCTTCTTGACCGCGGCGCGGCGCGGCCACGAGTGGGACAGTCCACGGATCACGGCGCTCTCGACGGGATCGGCCGGGTCGTGGGTGGGCAGTTCCGGGGGGCGGAGCCGGGCGCGCACCGGTTCGGCGGTGGCGGCGTCGGCGTGGGCGAGGGGGACGCCGAAATCGGGATCGATCATCTCGGGCCCCCGTTCTCGAGGTCGGATCCGGGTGCTGCGGACGGCAGCGTCGTCAGCAGCTGCCCGCATATCGCACGATACCGGTCGAGACCGGGTCCGAGGGCGGTACCGGCCCGGGTCATCGCCGCGGCGAATGTGTCGATCCGCTCGGGGTCGGCGGCGGCGTCGAGTTCGTCGAGGGCACCGCGCAGGGCGCGGCGGGCCTGCGCCGCGTAGGGGTTGGCCGCCTGGATGTCGTGGTACACCTGGGGGACGCCCGAGGCGACTCGCGCGAGAAGTGCGCGCAGCAGCAGGTGCGGGGGCGGGGCGGTGCTCTCGGTGGCCGGCGGGGGATCGAGGGTGTCGAGGGCCAACCCGAATGCGAGGGCGGTCGCGTGGGTCAGGGCCTGGGTGGTGGCGGTGATCCGGTCGTGTTCGTCGGCGTCGACCGATACGATGCGCACCTGTTCGCGGCGCAGCACCGTGAGAAACGCGTGCACGGGTGGTCCGGGGCGGTAGACGACGGCGGCGACGGGCCGCCCCGTCATCCCGAGGGACGGAGCGAACATCGGGTTGATGCCCAGGGCTGCACGGTCGGGCAGTTCGTGGTGCACGGCGTCGGCCATGACGGTTTTCACCGACAGGGTGTCGACGAGTAGGGCATCGGGACGCAGCAGGGCCGCGAGGGTGGGAAGTGCGGCGAGCGCAACCGGTTCTGGGACGGCGAGGACGACGGTGGTGGCTGCCCGCAGTGCGGATGCGGCGACGGGAGTCGGTGCCGTGATGTCGGCGCGGAGCGTCCGGTGATCCGAATCAGTTTGCGCAGCAGCATGTTCGGTTGCGTGTGCGTCGAGGACGTACACGGTGTGGCCAGCGCGGCGCAACGCCGCGGTGAGCATCGCACCGACGGCTCCGCACCCCCCTACGACGACGATGGGCCCGGTCGGTGCCGCTGTCACCGGCGGGTTCCGTCTGCCGGTGACGCCACGTCGACGGTGCCGGCTCCGTCGGCGTGAGCGGCTCCGCCGGTGCCCCCCGCGTCGGGGTCGGCGAGGCAGCGGCGCATCGCGACGGCCTTGACCAGGGTTTCTTCGAGTTCGTCGTCGGGGTCGGAGAGCGCGACGATCGCGCCGCCGATCCCGAAGCTGACCTGATGGTCGGTGGCGACCATCGTGCGGATGACGATGGACAGATCCACCGTGCCGGTCAGCGACAGGTATCCGAGTGCCCCGGAGTAGACGCCGCGGGGCCCGTCCTCGAGTTTGTCGATGATCTCCATCGTGCGCAGTTTCGGTGCGCCGGTCATCGAGCCGCCCGGGAATGCGGCCCGCACACAGTCCACCGCCGTCTTGTCGGGGCGTAGGGTTCCTCGGACAGTGGACACCAATTGGTGTACTGCGGAATAGGTTTCGACGTCGAAGAGCTCGGGGACGTGCACCGATCCGGGAATGCACACCCGGGAAAGATCGTTGCGTACCAGATCGACGATCATCAAATTCTCGGAGCGGTCCTTCTCACAGGTGCGCAGATGCTCGCGTAGGAGGTCGTCCTGCGCGGCGGTGGCGCCGCGCGGCCGGGTGCCCTTGATCGGCTTGGACTCGACGACGCGGTCCGACCCGATCCGCAGGAACCGTTCCGGGGAGGCGCTGAGCACAGCCAGGCCCGGAAAGCGCAGCAACGCACTGTACGGGGTGGGACTGATGCTGCGCAGGACCCGGTAGGTGCGGAGCGGATCGATGTGCCGATCGACGGTCGCGGTGTTGGTCAGGCACACCTCGTACGTTTCGCCGCTGCGGATCTCGGCGAGGCACTGGCCGATCAGGTCGAGATACCGCTGCGGGTCGTGCCGCACCCGGATCTTCTCGTCGCGATCGGCGCGCACCAGCAGCGGCGGCGGGGCGGGTGGCACCGAGTCGGACAGGGTGGCCAGTACCGCGGCGGTCTCGTCGAACCACGCCGCGGTGGCGGTCTCGCCCACCTGCTCGCTGAGCGCGAGCAGGTGGCAGCGCCCGGCCTCGTGGTCGAGGACGACGGCCCGGTCGGCGAACACCATCGCGGCGTCGGCGACGGGGGAGGTGTGCACGAGTTGACCGCCGGCGTCGGCTTTGAGTTCGTAGCCGAGATATCCCACGTAGCCGAGTCCGAACGCGCAGGGCAGATCGGTGCGGGCCTCGACGCGCCGTTCGGTGAGGCGACGGTCGAGATGGTCGAAGAAGGTGCGGTGATACGAGGCGCTGCTGCCGTCCGAACGGTGTTCGCGCACCAGGGTTTCCGCGACACTGTAGGTGACGAACTCGGCGCGGGGCCCGGAAGCGTCGCCCATGACCGTGAATCGGGACTCCGGTTCGAGTGCGTCACTGCCCTCGAGGAGGAAGCTGTGCGGGCCCGCGGCGAACAACGCCTCGTACACCGCGTGCGGTGCGGGGTGACAGTCGAGGGTGCGGCTCTCGAGCACGAATCGTGCGGCGGCCGGCGCCGGGGCGGGCGCGGCGACCCCGTTGCGGGTGGTGCGTGCCCGGGTCGTGGTGACGGCCCGGAAATTGTCGAGCAGTTCGAATCCGTAGTCGGTGCCGATCGACTCGGGGTGGAACTGCACGCCGAACAGAGGCCGGTGGCGATGCGCGACGGCCATGAGCAATCCGTCGCGGGTGCGGGCGAGGACCTCGAACTCGTCGGGGACGTCCTCGACGATCAGCGAGTGGTACCGCACGGCGGTCAATGGCGACGGGATCCCGGCGAACAGTCCGGTCCCGTTGTGCAGGATGTCGCTGGCGCGACCGTGCACCGGCTCGGGGGCGCGGACCACGGCGCTGCCGAACAGGTGGCACAACCCCTGATGGCCGAGGCACACCCCGAGCACCGGGACGTGCAGTTCGGTCAGCGCGCGGGCGCTGATCCCGAAATCGCGCTCGCGGTCCGGGCGGCCGGGGCCGGGGGAGATGACGACGTTGTCGAAGTCGAGGGTGAGGACGTCGTCCCAGGAGGTGTCGTTGGTGACCACGAGCGGGGCGATGCCGTTGACGCGGGTCAGCAGGCTGTAGAGGTTGTAGGTGAACGAGTCGTAGTTGTCCACGAGCAGGGTGCGGACCGGCGGTGCGGACCGGCCGGGCTGCGGTGACCCAGCGTGCGACGAGGACCCGGCGTGCCACGAGGACCCAGGGTGCCACGAGGACCCAGGGTGGGACGATCTGGGGTCGGAGGGGGACGCAGCCGCTGCCATGATCCGCTCAGCTCCGGCGCTCGGCGGGCGCGGCGACGCTCGGATCGCCCCCGGTGGTGGCATCGCCGTCGGCGACGATGAGGTCCTCGACCCGGCACGCCTCCCCGATCAGCAGGTCGTAGAGTTCGCGCACGAACTCGGCGGACAGCCCGTGACGTTCGGCATAGTCGCGGGCACGGCGCTGCACGAGTTGCATGCGGCCGGGTTGCAGCACCGCGATGTCGTGCTGTTGTTTCAGCTCGGCGACGCGCGTGCACAGCGCCAGCCGGTCCCGGACGTCGTCGAGAAGTGCGCGGTCGACGCGATCGAGCTCGACGCGCAACGCTTCGAGCGCGGTCTCGGGATCGGTGACGGTGTTGTTGTCGTTCACGTGTATTCACCCCCCGGGTGCTGCCCGACCGATCATCGTCGAAATATCGGTGCGTGGTGTGAAGGTGGTGCCGCCGACTGTTCTCGTCCGGCGGGTTCGCCCATAATTGCACGCCGATCCGCACGGTTGCCCGGCATTTGATCTTTTTGTGGCGTGTCTGCGACCTGACTCCGGGTGGGTCCTGCAGAAAAGGAAATGCCGTTGCGGGAAACAATTCCCGCAACGGCATCGCCGATTACGCCTGCCCGGGGTGAGGGCCACCCGTCGGGTCGCTCAGCCGCGCCTCTTGCTCTTGATCAGGTCGAGTCGCTCCTTGAGCAGTTCCTCGAGGTCCTCGACCGAGCGACGCTCGAGCAGCATGTCCCAGTGGGTGCGCGGCGGCTTGGTCTTCTTCGGCTCGGGTGCCGCACCCTCGATGAGGGTGCCTTCGAGACCGTTCTTGCACATCCAGGTGCCGGGGATTTCGGCTTCGTCGGCGAACGGCACGTCGAACTCTTCGCCGTTGTCGCAGCGATAGCGTGCCATCCGACGCGGCGCGAGATCGTGGTCACGGTCGGTTTCGTAACTCACCGCCCCGAGTCGGCTGCCTCGCAGTACACGATCTGCCATGGTGGTGTCCTCTCTCGTATTGCTCCGCCCGGTGGGGCCCGGCACCGACGCGGCGTGTGCCGGACGGTACCCACGTCCACACCATGTCAACGTCGGCGGGGCCGAATCCGTTCCCGAACCGGGGACACGGCCGATCAGCCAGTTTACCGGCACCGGTTCTGCGCTCGGTAACGTGTCACCCTATGTCCGGACCCGAGCGCAGACCAGCGAGCTGTCTGTGGTGCGGGCGACCGGTACCCGAGATCGGGACGGGTCGCCGCCGTCACTATTGCCGCCGGTCCTGCCGACAGCGCGCCTACGAGCAGCGGGTCACCGCGGCGAGCTCGGGTCTGGCCGCCGATGCCGTCGTGCTCTCGGCGGCCGAGGCCGAGGCCCTGACCGATCGGGCGTTCGAGGTGCGGTGTGCCGCCGAGGACGTGGCGACCGCCGTCGACGAAGGTGCCGATCAGGGTGAACTACGTCGGTTGTGCGCCGAACTGGTGGAGTTGGCGCGGGCGGCCGAGCGGCTGCGCTGAACATCCTGCGGCCGCCCGCTGCACTCACACGAAGAATCCGCCCATGGTGTAGATGACCTGGCAGAACGCGCCGTTGACATACTGGACCGACCCGAACAGGGCAGCCATGACGGGGCCGGGTCCCGGCGCGATGGTGGTGGACAGCTGCGGAACCCCACCGATCCGGTCGTCGAGCGTGGCGACACCGGCCCGGAAGTTCTCCATGTTCATCCACACGAATTTCAGGTCGGCGTCGGCGGGCTGCACGGGGATGGTCGGCTGCACGAACACCTTCATCTCCCCGAATCCGATATCCGGATCGGCGTGCGGGCCCGGATGCGCCCACCCGGAGGTCATCGCGAAGGGAGTGAACCCGCCACCGCAGCCCGGCCCGACCGACGGCGCGGGCGACATGAACGGCTGCGGAATGTTTCGGGGCGGAGGTTCGAGGATCGTCGGGGTGCGGGCGGCGTCGACCAGCCGGTCGAGAGCACCGACCACGTCCGGCGAACCGGCGAGCTGCGCGCGCAACTGGTCGACGGGCATTCCGGCGGGCGCCGGATCGGCGGCCGCGTGTGTGGGGGCCGTGACGGCTATCGCTGCGGCGAACAGGACACCGAGTGAGCGGGCGAATCGGCGACGCGACATCGGATGCTCCTTCGTGGGTCTGAGAGTGGTGCGTCAGGCGGGAACAATCGTGGGGTACTGCGAATCGTGGGACAGATGTGATCCGAGTTTCGACAATAGGCACCGAGAGTGGGTTTCGTGCGGTTTCCGAATTTGCCGCCGCAAATCGGACATTTCGCAATCGAGTATCGAACGGTGATCGAATCGCGATGAAAAAGTAATGATTCTCGCGGGCAGATGGTGCGCGGCTGGTATCCGCTTCGATCCGAATTACCGATCGGTATCGCATTCCTTCCCCGACTCCTTTCTGCGGCGCGAAACCGCACCGGGACGCAACGGATGTGGTCTAGCTTGGGGAGTGCTTCCGATCACTCGGAAGCAAATGCACGACCGGAAAAAGTGGGGCAGCTATCGAGCCACCATGACGCGATGTCGGGGCGCGCCGGTTTCGGCCACATCGCTTCTCGGAGGGGAATGTCGTTGCGATCTCATGAGTCGGGGCTGCCCGAAGGCGCCTTCCCGCTGTCGTCCGCTCAACGATCGATCTGGTTCGCGCAGCAACTCGCACCGCACGTGCCGATCTGCATCGCGCAGTACATCGATCTGCGCGGCGACCTCGACATCGACCTACTGTGCCGGGTCTCGTATCTCGTCGGCGGGGAGTTCCAATCCGCCTACCTGCGGATCCTCGAGGTCGACGGCGAGCCGTACCAGGTCGTCGACGAGTCCATCGCCTCCGAGACCATCCCGCAGATCGACCTGCGTGGCGAGTCCGATCCGCTGCGCGCCGCCCGCGACTGGATGGAGACCGACTACGCCCGACCGGTCGACCTGTCCGCCGATCGGCTGGTGCAGATGGCGATCCTGCGGGTCGCCGACGACCGGCACTTCTGGTACACCCGCATCCACCATGTCGCGCTCGACGGCTACGCCGCGATGACCCTGCTCAACCGGGCGGCCGCGTTGTACACCGCGGCGCACGAGCAGCGGGAACCGGATCCTGCGCGCGCCGCGGACCTGCGCACCCTCTACGACTGGGACCGCGACTATCACGGCTCGGCCCGCTATCTCTCCGACCGCGACTACTGGCTCGAACGGGTCGCCGGCCTCGAAGCCGGCTCCACCCTCGCGCACCGCGACGCCCCGACAGCTGCCCGGAGCCTGCTCACCGGCACCGCACTACCCGACGATCTGGTGCGGGCCCTGACCGCGAGCGATGAGACCGCCGGCTCGTCGTCCACCGCGACGGTCATCGCTGCCTTCTCGACCTATCTGGCGCGCATGACAGGCCACGACGACGTGGTGATCAACCTGCCCGTCTCGGCCCGGACCACCGCGGTCGTGCGGCGCAGCGGCGGCATGCTCGTCAACACGGCGCCCGTGCACGTCGGGCTCACCGCCGGCGACACCCGCCACGATCTGGTGCAGCGGGTGCAGTTGGAACTCACCGGGGCGTTGCGGCACCAGCGGTTCAGTATCGAGGACATCCGCAGGGAAAGCGGTGCAGCGGGGGACCCGACCCGCTACGCCGGGCCGATGGTCAACGTCATGCTCTTCCATCAGGAGATCACGCTCGGGGACATCCGCGGGGAATTCCACATCATGACGTCCGGTCCCGTCGAGGACCTGCTGGTCAACATCTATCAGAGCGGGACTCCCGCGAAGACGTTCATCGATTTCCGCGGCAACCCGCACCGCTACGATCCCGACGAACTCGCGGAACACCACGGCGCGTTCGTCGCGTTGCTCGGCGAGTTCCTGCGCGCCCCAGCGGACACCCCGCTCGATCGGATCGACCCGGCCACCGCCGAGATCGGCCGTCGCCGCAGGCACGCAGTGGCGACCGAGGCGTTCTGGCGCCGCACCCTCGCCGGGGCCCCCGAACAGCTCCGGCTGCCGCACAGCACCGTCGACGAGGGCACACCCGTCGAGACCGCGAACACCGGGATGCCCGCCGCACCGATCGGCGTTGTCGACACGGTCCTCGCGGTGCCCCCCGCAGCGGTCGCCGCCGTGCGCGGGGTCGCCGACGGCACGCACCCGTCCGGCCTCGCCGACGCCTGGTACCCCGTGCTGCACGCTGCCACCGCGATCGTCGAGGCCGGCCTGACCGCCGAGGAACACACCGTCGTCGGGTGGCCCGCACACACCGTGGTGCTGCCGCTGTGCGCTCGCGTCGACGGCAGCGAATCGTTCACCGACCTGCTCGCGCGGCTGGTGACGCTCGACGCCGAGGCTGCAGCGCATGCCGATGTCACGGCCGAGGTGCTGGATTCGATCGGCCCCGCCCCGATCCCGCCGGTGGTGCTGACGGTCACCGGCCCCGAGGCAGGCCCCGCGACCGGACCGGCCGCGGACGCCGCGCTGACGCTGCACGTGACGGTGACCGCCGACGAGCTGCACGTGCACGGCACCTACCGGCCGGACCAGATCGACTCGCAGACGGCAACGGACTTCGTGGCGCGGGTCGGCCGTGTTCTGACTGCCGGCTGCGCAGATCCGGCCTGCCCGGTCGGCGACCTGCCCGTGGTCGCGCCCGGCGAACCGGTCGGGTTGCTGCCCGCCCGCGGCCGCCCCGCGATGTCTCCGCAACTGTGGCCCGAACTACTCTCGGCGGTCGCCGCGATCGTCCCCGACAGCCCTGCCCTCGTGTGCGGCGACCGCGCCGTGACCTACGCCGAACTCGATCAGTGGTCCAATCGGCTCGCCCGCATCCTACTCGACGCGGGTGCCGGACCGGACCGGATCATCGCGTTGGGTATCGCACGCTCCATCGAATCGGTGGCTGCGCTGTGGGCAGTCGCGAAGGCCGGTGCGGCGTTCGTACCGATCGACCCGGCGTACCCCACCGACCGCATCGACTACATGCTCACCGATTCCGGTGCCGTACTGGGCCTGACCGTCGGCGCGCACCGGCCGCAGTTGCCCGACCACCTGCCCTGGCTCGAACTCGACGATCCCGCCCTGCGGACCCGGATCGAGCACACCTCGGACGTCCCCGTCACCGACGCCGACCGTCCCTGCGATCTGCATTTCGACCATGCCGCCTACCTGATCTACACCTCCGGCTCCACCGGCCGCCCCAAAGGAGTGCTCGTCCCACACCGCGGCCTGGCGAACCTGTCCGCCACATTGCACACCCGCCTCGCCCCACCGCCGGCCGCCCGGGTCTCGCATTTCTCCTCCCCGAGCTTCGACGCCTCGATCTTCGAATACATGACCGCGTTCGGGGTCGGCGCCACCCTCGTGGTCATCCCCGCCGACGTGTACGGCGGCGACGAACTGACCGATCTGCTCAACCGGGAACGCGTCACCCACATGTTCGCGACCCCCGCGGCATTGGCGTCGCTCGACCCGGCCCGACTGCAGGCCGGGGCGATCACCGTCGCCGGTGAGGCCTGCCCCCCGGAACTCGCCGCACGATGGGCACCGGGCCGACGCATGTTCAACGCCTACGGGCCCACCGAGACCACGATCGTCGTCAACATCACCGAGCCGCTCGTCGCGGGCGAGACCGTCACGCTCGGAGCACCGGTGTGCGGGGTCACCGAGGTCGTCCTCGACACCCGGCTGCATCCGGTGCCGCGCGGGGTCGCGGGCGAGCTGTATGTCGGCGGGCCGGGTGTCACCCGCGGCTATTTCGACCGGCCCGGTCTGACTGCGACCCGCTTCGTCGCCGACCCGTACGGCCCACCCGGATCCCGCACCTACCGCACCGGCGATGTGGTCCGCTGGCATCACCACGGCACCATCGAATACCTCGGCCGCTCCGACTTCCAGGTCAAGATCCGCGGCTTCCGCATCGAACTCGGTGAGATCGACGCCGCCCTGACCGACCACCCCACCGTCGCGTTCGCCGTCACCCTCGGCCGCACCGCACCGTCCGGCGATCCGATGCTCGTCGCCTACCTCCTGCCCGAGACCGGGCACGTCGTCGACACCGACACCGTGGCCGAGCACCTGCGGCGGCGGCTGCCCGCGCACATGGTGCCGGCCGCGCTGGTGGTGCTCGACCACATCCCGCTGACCCCGGTGGGTAAACTCGACCGCCGGGCCCTGCCCGAACCGACGTTCGCCACCGCCGTCGCGACAGGCGACGCACCGGGCTCGCCCACCGAAACCGCGGTGTCGCAGATCCTGACCGACCAACTCGGTCTCGACCGGATAGGGCTCGACGACAGTTTCTTCGACCTCGGCGGCAACTCGTTGATCGCCACCCGGGTGGTCGCGCGCCTGAACGACACATTCGGCACCGACGTGGGGGTGCGCACCCTCTTCGAGGCTCCGACCGTGCGGGCGCTCGCCGCACACCTCGATGCGAGCGGCGTTGCCGCGGAACGCCTCACCCGGGTTCCGCTCACCGCCCGCCCCCGACCCGAGCAGGTACCGGTGTCGGCGGCCCAGCGGCGACTGTGGTTCGTCAACCAGCTCGACCCCACCTCCGCCGCCTACAACATTCCCGTCGCCATCACATTGACCGGCCGATTGGACGTCGCCGCGCTCACCTCCGCGGTGCACGATCTGCTCGAGCGGCACGAGGCACTGCGCACCTTGTTCCCCGCGACCGCCGACGGCCCGGTCCAGCAGATCCTCCCGGCGGCACAGATCGACCTCGACCCGAACCCGACCACCGTCGACCCGACCGACCTCGAGCGATCGGTCGCCGAGGTCGTCACCGCCGGATTCGACGTCACCGTCGATCCACCGGTGCGGCTGCGGCTCCTGCGGGTGCACGACGAACATCATGTGGTCGCGGTGGTCGTGCACCACATCGCCGCGGACGGTGCGTCCCTGGCGCCGCTGGCCCGTGACCTGATGACCGCCTATCTCGCGCGTCGCGACGAGCGGAGCCCGCAGTGGGACGCGTTGCCGGTGCAGTACGCCGATTACACCCTGTGGTTCGACGAACTCCTCGGCACCGTCGACGACGCCGCGTCCCGCGCCGCGCAGCAACTCGACTTCTGGCGCACCCGGCTCGCGGGCGCCCCGGAGATCGGCGCGTTGCCCACCGACCGGCCGCGGCCCCCGACCCAGTCGTTCCGCGGCGCCACCATCGATTTCGACATCGACGCTGACCTGTACCGCAGGATCAGCGCGGTCGCGCACGCGCACGGCGCCACCGAGTTCATGGTGGTGCACGCAGCGGTGAGCCTGCTGATCGCGCGGCTGTCCGGCAGCGACGACGTCCTCATCGGCACGCCGGTCTCGGGTCGCGGGGAGCCCGAACTCGACAACCTGGTGGGCATGTTCGTCAACACCGTCACGCTGCGTACCGCGGTGCCACCGGCGATGCCGTTCGGCACCTATCTGCGGGCGGTCCGCGACGGTGATCTCGAAGCATTCGCGCACGCCGACCTGCCGTTCGATGTGCTCGTCGATCTGCTCGCCGGGCACCGGTCGGCGGCGCATTCACCGCTTTTCCAGGTGATGCTCGCCTTCCAGAACAACGACACCGCCCACCTGGAACTGCCGGACCTGACGGTCGATATCACCGAAATCGACACCGCCACCACCAAATTCGATCTGCATCTGACGGTCACGGAGATCCCGGCCCGCGACGGCAGCATCGACTCGCTGCACGGCGCCCTGTCGTACGCCACCGATCTGTTCGACGCCGAGACCGCCGCCGGATTCATCGACCGCCTCGTGCGGCTGATCACCGCCGCGGTGACCGACCCCGGCCGCGCCGTCGGTGATCTCGACCTGCTGCGCGCCGGTGAACGCAGCCGGGTGCTCGACGACTGGAACGCCACCACCGTGGCGCTACCCGAGGCCACCCTCCTCGACCCGTTCGCCGCGCAGGTCGCTGCCACGCCGGACGCGGTCGCCATGGTCGCCGGGGAGCACGCTCTGCGCTACGCAGAGTTCGATGCCGTCACCAACCGTCTCGCCCGACTCCTGCTGCGCCGCGGCGCCGGGCCCGGCGCGATCGTCGGCCTGGCCGTGTCCCGGTCGCTCGAACTGCTCGTCGGCATGTATGCGATCGTCAAGACCGGCGCCGCGTACCTACCGGTCGACCCCGAACACCCCGCCGAACGCACTGGTTATGTGCTCACCAGTGCGCGCCCGGCGCTGGTCCTGACCGTCACCGCCGACGCCGACTGCCTGGCCGGCTCCGATGTGGAGGTCCTGCATCTCGACACGCTCGACCTCGACGGCGAATCGGATGCGCCGCTGACCGCGACCGACCGCCGCGCCGCGGTCGGTGACGATCTGGCCTACGTCATCTACACCTCCGGGTCCACGGGCCGCCCCAAGGGGGTCGCGGTGACCCACCGCGCCATCGTCAACCGGTTGCGCTGGATGCAGCACACCTATCCGCTGACCGGCGCCGACAGCGTGCTGCAGAAGACCCCCGCGACCTTCGACGTGTCGGTGTGGGAGTTCTTCTGGCCCCTGCACACCGGGGCGCGGCTCGTGCTTGCCGAGCCCGGCGGCCACCGTGACCCCCACTACCTGCTAGATGTCATCGACGCGCACCAGATCACGGTCGCGCATTTCGTGCCGTCCATGCTCGCGGTGTTCACCGCGGCCGCCGAAACCCGGCTGGCGGCAGGCAGTTCCCTGCGTCATCTGTTCGCCTCCGGTGAGGCGCTGCCTCCGGAAACTGCTGCCGCGACCCGCCGCGCCTTCACCCGGACCGGATTGCACAACCTGTACGGACCCACCGAAGCAGCCGTCGATGTCACCGCGTGGACCACCAGCGACGACGACACCGGCACCGTGCCGCTCGGAAGCCCGGTGTGGAACACCCGCGCCTACGTCCTCGATGCTCGGCTGCACCCGGTGCCCGTCGGGGCGGTCGGCGAACTGTATCTCGCCGGGGTGCAACTCGCCCGCGGCTATCTCGGCCGCGGCGCACTGACCGCCGACCGGTTCGTCGCCGACCCGTACGGACAGCCGGGGGAGCGGATGTACCGCACCGGCGATCTCGCCACCCGCCGCTCCGACGGCGCCCTGCTGTACCTGGGACGCACCGACTTCCAGGTCAAGATCCGGGGCCTGCGGATCGAACTCGGCGAAATCGAACACGCCCTGCGCAGCACACCCGACGTCGCGCAGGCCGCAGTGCTCGTCCATCACCTCGCCGACGATGTGCTCACCGGATACGTGGTGCCGCACCCCGACCGCAGCATCGACACCGTCGCGGTCACCGACGCACTCGCCCGGCAACTCCCCGAATACATGGTCCCCGCCACGCTGATCGTGCTCGATCGGCTCCCGGTGGGCGTCAACGGCAAACTCGACCGCGATGCGCTCCCGGCACCCGACCTGACCGCACCCGACCGCCCGTACAGCCCGCCGCGCACCCCCGTCGAACAACTCGTCGCGGACACCTTCGCCGAACTGCTCGACGTACCCCGGGTGGGGTTGCACGACAGCTTCCTCGACCTCGGCGGCGGCTCCCTGCTCGCGATGCGGCTCGCCGCGCGGCTGTCCGTCGCACTCGGTGTCGACCTCGGCATCCGCGACCTGTTCGACAATCCGACCGTCGCGGGGGTGCTCGACCATGTGCACCGCGCCTCCGCCCCCACGGCCGCCGCCGCACGTCCGCCGCTCACCGCCGGGCCACGCCCGGATCCGCTGCCACTGTCCCCGGCGCAACAACGGATGTGGTTCATCAACCAGTTCGACACGACCTCCCCGGCCTACAACATCGCCGTCGCACTGCGCCTGACCGGACACCTCGAGCTGGACGTCCTGCGGGCCGCGGTCGCCGATGTCGTCACCCGCCACGAATCGCTGCGTACCCGTTACCCGTTCGTCGACGCTGCTCCCGTACAGGTGATCGTCCCGGCCGTGGCGGCGTCGCTCCCGGATTTCACCGTCACCACGATCGACGCCGACACCGTGGACGCGCACATCGAGAAGATCGCGGCGACCGGATTCGACGTCGCCGCCGAAATCCCCGCCCGTATCCGGTTGCTCGCGCTCTCCGGGAGCGAGCATGTGCTCGTGATGGTGCTGCATCACATCACCGGTGACGGGTTCTCCCTCGGCCCGCTGGCCCGCGATGTCATCACCGCGTACACCGCGCGCACGGCCGGACATGATCCCGGTTGGGCGCCGCTGCCGGTCCAGTACGCCGACTACACGTTGTGGCAGCGGGCCGTGCTCGGCGACGAGGCCGACCCGGAGTCGCTCGCCGCGCGCCAGCTGCGGTTCTGGCGTGAGCAACTCGACGGGGTCCCGGAACTGCTCGAACTGCCGCTCGATCGCGCCCGCCCGGTGCAGCAGAGCCGCCGTGGTGGTCGGGTGCCGTTCACCCTCGATGCCGCAACCCACCGCCGGTTGGTGGCGTTGGCGCGCAGGCACGACACGTCGGTGTTCATGGTGGTGCACGCCGCGCTGGCGGTGCTGCTCGCGCGGTTGTCGTCGACCTCCGACATCGCGATCGGCACCCCGGTCGCGGGTCGTGGGCACCGTCACCTCGACGAGTTGATCGGCATGTTCGTCAACACCGTCGTGTTGCGCACCAGGGTCGACGACGCCGAACCGTTCGCGGCGTTGCTGCAGCGGGTCCGCGACGGCGATCTCGCGGCGTTCGATCACGCGGACATTCCGTTCGAGCGTCTCGTGGAGGTTCTCGATCCGCCCCGGTCGACGGCATATTCACCGCTGTTCCAGGTGATGCTCGAGTTCCAGGACACCGAACGTCCCGAGGTGGTGCTGCCCGATCTGACCGTCGCAGTTCTCGATCTCGCGGCGCCGTTGTCGCTGTTCGATCTGCAGTTGTCGGTCGCTGAAACCGTCGACGACCAGGGTCCTGCCGGGATCTCGGCGTACTTCACCTACGCCACGGATCTGTTCGACACCGACACCGTGCTCTCCTTCGCCGACCGGTTCGTTCGCATCATCGATGCCGTCAGCGCCGAACCCGCCGCGGTGTCCGATTCGAGTGCGGCCGCGGCGGGGGCGCGGATTCCGGTCGGGGACATCGGCATCGTCAGCGAGGCCGAACTGGCCACCCTCGCTCCGGCCCGTGGCCGTCCTCCGGTCTCGCCGCAACAGTGGCCGGAGATGCTGACCGGCATCGCCGCGATCATGCCCGAGTCGGTGGCGTTGTCGTTCCGGGGCCGTCAGGTGACCTATCGGGAACTCGACGAGTGGTCCACCCGCGTCGCCCGCCTGCTGATCGACACCGGCGTTGGTCCGGAGAATGTTGTTGCACTGGGTATTTCGCGTTCCATCGAGTCGGTGGCGGCGGTGTGGGCGGTCGCCAAGACCGGCGCGGCGTTCGTGCCCGTCGACCCCACCTACCCACCCGAACGCATCACCTACATGCTCACCGACTGTGCTGCCGTCCTCGGGTTGACCACCACCGAGCACCACGACCGGCTTCCGGGCACCGTGCCGTGGCTCGTCCTCGACGACCCGGCCGTGCACGAGCGTCTCGCCGCGGCGTCCACCGACCCGATCACCGACACCGACCGCACCACACCACTGCGGTTCGACCATCCCGCCTACCTGATCTACACCTCCGGCTCCACCGGCCGCCCCAAAGGCGTCGTCGTCACCCACCGCGGCCTGACCAACCTCAATGCCGAGGTCCGCGAACACTTCACGATCACCCACCAGGCCCGCGTCTCGCATCTGGCGTCCCCGAGCTTCGACGCCTCGATCTTCGAGTACACCAAGGCGTTCTGCGCAGGCGCCACCCTGGTGATCGTGCCGCCCGATGTGTACGGCGGCGACGAACTCGCCCGGCTGCTCCGCGACGAACAGGTCACCCACGCCTTCATCACCCCCACCGCCCTGGCCTCGCTCGACCCGCACGACCTCGAGCCCCTGCGCGTCCTCGTCGTCGCCGGTGAGGCCTGCCCACCGGAACTCGTCGCCCGCTGGGCACCCGGCCGGCAGATGTTCAACGGCTACGGCCCGTCCGAAGCCACCATCGAAACCAGCGTCAGCCCCGCCCTGCATCCCGACGAGGTCGTCACCGTCGGCGGCCCCGCCGTCGGTTTCCACCAGGTCGTCCTCGACGAGCGGCTACGGCCCGTGCCCGTCGGGGTCGCCGGCGAACTGTACATCGCCGGACCCGGTGTGGCCCGCGGCTACCACCGGCGCCCCGACCTGACCGCAGCCCGCTTCCTCGCCGACCCCTACGGGCGCAGGGGGGAACGGATGTACCGCACCGGCGACGTGGTGCGCTGGCGCGCCGACCACACCGTCGAATACCTCGGGCGCTCCGACTTCCAGGTCAAGGTCCGCGGCTTCCGCATCGAACTCGGCGAGATCGACGCCGCGCTCACCGCCCACGACCACGTCGCGTTCGCGCACACCACCGGCCACACCGCACCCTCCGGCGACACCGTCCTGATCGCCTACGTGCTCCCCGACACCGGCACCGACATCGACCCCGCCGCGGTCCGCGCGCACGTCGCCGCACGCCTGCCCGCCCACATGGTGCCCGCGACCGTGGTGGTCCTCGACGAGATCCCCCTGACCCCCGTCGGGAAGCTCGACCACCGGGCACTGCCCGTCCCGGATCTGTCCGCCACCGGCGGTCACTACCACCCGCCGGCCACCGACCTCGAACGCGTTCTCGTCGGTATCCTCGCCGACGTCCTCGGCCACGAGCGGGTATCGGTGGACGACAACTTCTTCGACATCGGCGGCAACTCGCTGATCGCCACCCGCGTCGTCGCCCGCGTGAACACCGCGCTGGGCACCGACGCCGGGGTGCGAGTCCTCTTCGAGGCCCCCACCGTGCGGGCCCTCGCCGCGCGGGTCCTCGACGATCACGGCGGGCACGGACACACCCCGCTGGTACCGGCGGTGCGGCCCGAACGGCTGCCGCTCGCCCCCGCCCAGCAGCGGATGTGGTTCGTCAACCAATTCGACACCACCTCCGCCGCCTACAACATTCCCCTCGCGATCCGCCTCACCGGCCGCCTCGACCGGGTCGCCCTCGCCGCCGCCGTGACGGATCTGCTGGACCGGCACGAAACATTGCGCACCTGGTATCCCGGCGACGAGAACGGGCCTCGGCAGCTGATCGCGACCACCGAGAAGGTTCTGATCGCGCTGCGCCCGGAGCCCACCGCGGAGGCCGACCTGCCCGGCCGGATCGCAGAGTTGATCGGCGCCGGTTTCGATGTGGCCGCCGCGGTACCGGTCCGTGCCGCCCTGCTCGCAGTGTCCGACACCGAGCACGTCCTGGTCGTGGTGGTGCACCACATCGCCGCGGACGGTGCATCGATGGCGCCGCTGGCCCGCGACCTGATGGCTGCCTATCTCGCCCGCAGCCAGGACACCACCCCGGAACTGTCGCCCCTGGCCGTGCAGTACGTCGATTACGCCCTGTGGCAACAGGAACTGCTCGGCGACCCCTCCGACCCCGACTCGATCGCCGCGACCCAACTCGACTACTGGCGCACCACCCTGGCCGATCTGCCGGAGGTACTGCCGGTACCCACCGATCGGCCCCGGCCACCGCAGCAGTCGTTCCGCGGCGCCGTGCACCACTTCGAGGTCGACCGGTCCGTGCACGACGCACTGATCGAGCTCGCCGCTGCCCACAATGCAACGGTGTTCATGACCGTCCACGCCGCGCTGGCGGTGCTGCTCGCACGGTTGTCGGGTACCGACGACATCGCGATCGGCAGCCCGGTCGCAGGTCGTGGACATCGCGCTCTCGACGACCTGGTCGGGATGTTCGTCAACACCGTGGTCCTGCGCACCCCCATCACCGGGGGACTGTCGTTCAGTGATCACCTGCATCGCACTCGCGAGATCGACCTGGCGGCGTTCGGGCACACCGAACTGCCCTTCGAGAAACTGGTCGACGCGCTCGACCCGACTCGACACACAGATCATTCGCCGCTGTTCCAGGTGGTACTCGAGTTCGGCAACGTCGAGCGCGCGCATCTCGAACTACCGGAGCTCACCGTCGAGGCGCTCGACGCCGATCTGAATGTCGCAAAGTTCGATCTCCAGCTCAACGTACAGGAGGTCCCCGGCGTAGGTCTGCGCTGCGCACTGACCTACGCCACCGATCTGTTCGACACCGCGACCGCCGAGGCGATCGCCGACCGGTTCGTGCGGGTGCTCACCGCCGTCACGACCGATCCGGACCTTGCTGTCGGTGACCTCGATCTGCTCACCGAACCGGAACACGACGCGCTCACCGCGGCGAGCCGCGCCAGGGAAACCGCGGCGAGCCGCGCGACAGGGACCGCGGCGAACGACGACACGTTGCTCGATCTGTTCCGCCGCGGCGCCGCGGTGGACCCCGACGCGGTCGCCGTGACCGCCGACGACGGGAACCTGACGTATCGGCAACTCGAAGACCGTGTCCACCGCCTCGCGCGGCTGCTGCTCGACCACGGCGCGGGTGCGGACACCCTCGTCGCGGTCGCGTTGCCGCGCACCTGCGAACTCGTCGTCGCGTTGCTCGCGATCCTCGACGCCGGCGCCGGGTACCTGCCGATCGACGTGGCGTACCCGCCGGAGCGTCTCGCATTCATGTTCGCCGACGCCCGTCCGGTGTGTGTACTCACCACCGCCGAGCACGCCGCGTTCATGCCCGAGACCGCCCCGGAGACGCTGTTGCTCGACGAGCAGGCAGTCCTCGACCGGCTCTCGGCGCTTCCTACCGCGGCCCTGACCAGCGCAGAGCGGGATGCGGTCCATCCGGATCAGACGGCGTACGTGATCTACACGTCCGGCTCGACCGGCCGCCCCAAGGGCGTCGTGGTGCCGCACCGCACCGTGGTGACCCTGATGACCGACACTCACCCCCAGTTCGGTTTCGACCAACACGACGTGTGGACCCTGTTCCACTCCTATGCCTTCGACTTCTCGGTGTGGGAACTGTGGGGTGCGCTCGCGCACGGCGGTCGTCTCGTCGTCGTCGACTACCACACCGCCCGCACCCCCGACGAGTTCCTCGCGTTGGTGCGGCGCGAACAGGTCACCGTCCTGAACCAGACACCGACGGCGTTCCAGCAGTTCGTCGAGGCCGACCGGGTGGCCGGGGGTCCGCCGCTGCCGTTGCGCTGGATCATCTTCGGTGGTGAAGCCCTCGACCTGGCGCAGCTCGACCGCTGGTACCGCAGGCACGACGACACGTCGCCCACATTGGTGAACATGTACGGCATCACCGAAACCACCGTGCACGTCACCGCGTTGCCGTTGGGTCGCGCGGTGGCCGCGGACGCGAACGGCAACCTCATCGGTGCACCACTGCCGTCGCTGCAGTTGCACATCCTGGACACCCGGCTGCATCCCGTGCCCGCCGGCACCACCGGCGAACTGTATGTGTCCGGGGGACAATTGACTCGCGGCTATCTGCATCGTCCCGATCTGACCGCCACCCGTTTCGTCGCGGACCCGCACGGTGGTTCGGGCGAGCGGCTCTATCGCACCGGAGACCTCGCCCGGCGCACCCCCGGCGGCGACATCGAATATGTCGGACGCAGCGACTTCCAGGTCCAGATGCGTGGTTTCCGCATCGAACTCGGCGAAGTCGAAGCCGCGCTGTTGCGTACTGCCGGTGTCGCCCGCGCTGTCGTGGTCGTGCACCACGACGAGCGCACCGCCACCGACCGCCTCGTCGGGTATCTCGTGCCGGAAACCGGGGTGGATCTCGAGGTCGACACCGTACTGGCGCAAGCTGCCACCGATCTCGCCGCCTACATGGTGCCTGCCGCCCTCGTGGTGCTCGATACCCTGCCGGTGGGGGCCACAGGCAAGCTCGATCGTCGGGCATTGCCCGCCCCGGATTTCGCGGCACGGTCCGCCGTGACCCGCGCCCCGGTCGGGGACCGCGAGGTGCGGCTCGTCGAATTGTTCGCGCAGGTGCTGGGTCTCGACACAGTCGGGGTCGACGATTCGTTCTTCTCCTTGGGTGGCGACTCGATCATGTCAATCCAGCTGGTGTCGCGCGCCAAGGCCGCCGGGTTGGAGCTGTCGCCGCGGGAGGTGTTCGAGCACAAGACCCCCGCGGCGCTCGCCGCCGTCGCAGCGGTCGCGGTCGCGCCGACCGTGTTGTCGGAACTGCCCGGCGGCGGTGTCGGTCAGGTGCCGCTACCCCCGATCGTGCACTGGATGCTCGAGCGGGGTGGCAGCTACGACCGGTACACGCAGGCGGTGCTGCTGCGGTTGCCGACCGGCCTGACCAGATCTGTGCTCACCACATTGATCCAGACGCTGCTCGATCGGCACGATATGCTCCGCGGTCGCCTGTCTCCGAGTGCCGGGTCGCCGCGCGGTGTCGCGCTGCACGTCGACCCACCCGGCGCGGTGCGCGCCGAGACCGTGATCCATCGGGTACCGGTGACCAGTGCCGCGGACACCGCAGAGTTCTTCGCCCTCGCGTCGCACGAACTCGACGCGGCTGCCGACCGGCTCGATCCGTCGGCCGGGGTGCTGATGCAGGCGGTGTGGTTCGATTCGGCCACGGGCGCCGGCCGGTTACTGCTGGTGATTCACCATCTCGCGGTCGACGGGGTGTCGTGGCGCATCTTGGTGCCCGACCTCGCGGCGGCGTGGGCGGCCGGCCTCGATCCGGACTCGCCTGCGGCGGCACTGCCACCGGTCGCGGGGACATCGGTGCGGCGGTGGGCGCAGGCCCTTGCCGACTCGGCGCATGATCCCCGGCGTCGCTCCGAACTGGAGTTCTGGCGCCGCACCGTCGATGTCGTCGAACCTCCGGTGGGGGATCGGCCGTTCGATCCGGCGGTGGACGTCAACGACACCGTCTCGACGGTGGAATCGGTGCTACCCACCTCGGTGACCGAGGCGCTGCTCACGACGGTGCCCGAGCGGTTCCACGGTTCGGTCGAGCACGGGTTGCTCGCCGCTTTCGCGCTTGCGGTCACGGCGTGGCGCCGCGACCGCGGGCAACACCGCGACGAGGTGCTCCTCAATGTGGAAGGGCACGGCAGGGAGACGTCCGCCGCGGACGGCGCCGATCTCGGTGGCACCGTGGGCTGGTTCACCACCATCCACCCATTGCGGCTGGACCTGGCGGGACTCGACCTCGACGAGGCATTTGCCGGGGGGGCCGCTGCAGGGCGTGCCATCAAGACCGTCAAGGAACACCTCGCCGCGGTGCCGGATCACGGTGTCGGCTTCGGTCTGTTGCGGTATCTCGCCGCGGACACCGCCGCCGAGTTGGCGACGCTGGCCACTCCGCAACTGAGTTTCAACTATCTCGGCCGCCCCACCGTCGGCACCGACACCGCCGCCGATGTGCCGTGGTTGCCGATTGGGGAGTTCGGGCGTGGTGGCACGCAGAGCCCCGACATGCCGGCCGCCGCCGTGATCGATCTCAATGCGGTGACGGTCGACGGACCCGACGGACCGGTGCTGCGCACGTTCTGGTCCTTCCCGGAAGGGCTGCTCGACGACACCGAGGTCACCGCCCTCGCCGCGCGGTTCACCGCCGCTGCGACGGCGCTGGCACGGCATGCGCGTAGCCCTCACGCCGGAGGTCTGACGCCGTCGGACCTGCCGCTGGTGCGGCTCGACCAGCCGACCCTCGAACAGCTCGAGGATCGATACGGTCCGCTCGAGACGGTGTGGCCGACGGCACCACTGCAGACCGGGTTGCTGTTCCACGCCTTGCTGGCGGGGGACAGCCCGGACGCGTATGTCGTCCAGCTCGTGCTCGAGGTCACCGGCCGACTCGATGCGGCGCGGCTGCGGCGCGCGTTCCAATTGTTGCTGGTGCGGCATCCGAATCTGCGGGTGGCGTTCACCGATGACGGCGCGGACGGATACGTGCAGGTCGTGCCGACGCACACCGACGTGCCGTTCACGGTGGCCGATACCAGCGACGACCCGGATCCGGACGCTGCCGCCATCCGGTTGCTCGAGCTGGACCGCACCACCCGATTCGACACCGCCGCCGCGCCGCTGCTCCGGGTCACGGTCGTGCACATCGGACCGGACCGGCACCGTGTCGCGCTGACCAACCATCATCTGCTGCTCGACGGCTGGTCCACTCCGGTTCTGATCCGGGAACTGCTCGTGCTGTATGCCACCGACAGTGATACCGCGCTGCTCGAGCGACCCCAGAGTTTCGGCACGTATCTGGCGTGGCTTGCCGACCGGGACCAGGATGAGTCAGTGCAGGCCTACCGTCGCGCGCTGGCCGGGGTCGATGAGCCGACGCTGCTCGCTCCGCAGCACCGTACTGCCGCGGGCAGCGGGGTCTCCGCAGACCTCGATGTCGAGGTGGGTGCCGATCTGTCGGCCCGGATCGACGCGGTTGCTGCCGCGCGTGGGGTCACCGTCAACACGGTGGTGCAGGTCGCGTGGGGGTTGGTGCTCGGTGCTCTCACCGGTCGCAGCGATGTGGTGTTCGGGGCGACGGTCTCCGGGCGTCCCCCGCAGGTGGCGGGGATCGAGACGATGGTGGGGTTGTTCATCAACACGGTCCCCGTCCGTGTCACCGTGCACCCCGGCGATACCGTGGCGACGCTCATCGACCGGGTGCAGGCCGAACAGGCGGCGCTGCTCGATCATCATCATGTGGATCTGAACACCCTCGATCGGCATGTCGGTGCCGCGGTCGGGTTCGACACGTTGACCGTGTTCGAGTCCTATCCGGTCGATGCGGCCGGGATGAGCGCCGACACCGATATCGCCGGAATGCGTGTCACCGGGATCACCGGCCGCGACGCTGCACACTATCCGCTGAGTATCGTTGCGCACACCGACACCGCCATGCATCTGCGGATGAAGTATCTGCCCGAGGTGTTCGATCGCAGTGAGGTGGCGGTCGTCGCCGACCGCATCGTGGCGGCGTTGACCACGTTGGCGGGGGACCCTGGCGCGCGGCTCGCGCAGCGTACGGTGCTCACCGCCGCCGAACGCGAGGTGTTGACCCCGGTACGTGGCCCGGCCGGGGGGTCGACGCTGACGTTGCCGGAGTTGTTCGCCGCCACCGCGGCCGCGCATCCCGATGCGATCGCGGTGACCGACGGTGTTGTCGCGGTGACCTACCGGGATCTCGACGATCGCTCGAATCTTTTGGCGCGCAGTCTGATCGATGTCGGAGCTGGGCCGGATACGGCCGTTGCGTTGGGCATCGCCCGCTCTGTCGAGTCGGTGCTCGCGATATGGGCGATCGCCAAGACGGGGGCGGCGTTCGTGCCGGTCGACCCCCGTTATCCGGCCGAGCGCGTCGCGTTCATGCTGGCCGATTGCGGTGCGACCGTCGGGGTCACGACCGCGGCGCATCGCGGTGGGTTGCCGGACACGGTGCAGTGGTTCGATCTGCACGGCTTCGATCTGCACAGCCCCGAGGCCGGGACCGGCGCGCCGATCACCGACACCGCCCGGACGAGACCGTTGCATCTCGACCACGCCGCCTACCTGATCTACACCTCCGGCTCCACCGGCCGCCCCAAAGGTGTGGTCACCACGCACCGCAGCCTGCACAATTTCGCACTCGACCAGCGGGAGCGTTTCGGCGCGGGACCGGGCTCGAACGTCATGCACTTCTCGTCCCCGAGCTTCGACGCGTCGATCTTCGAGTACCTGCTGGCCTTCGGATCCGGTGCCACGCTCGTGGTGGTTCCGCCGGAGTTGTACGGGGGCACCGAACTCGGGCGGTTCCTCGCCGAGCATGCTGTCACCCACGGTTTCATCACTCCCGCCGCGCTCGCGTCACTCGATCCGGCCGATTTGACCGCGTTCGTCGACCTCGCCGTCGGCGGCGAAGCCTGGCCGGCGGACCTGCTCGCCGCCTGGGCGCCGGGTCGACGCCTCGTCGACGCCTACGGGCCCACCGAAACCACGATCATGGCCGCGATCAGCGACCCACTGCACCGCGACAGCGCGCTGACCCTCGGACCGCCCCTGCGGGGGGTGCACGCCGTGATCCTCGACGACCTGCTGCGTCCCGTCCCGGTCGGTGTGTCCGGTGAGTTGTATCTCGCAGGTACCGGTCTGGCGCGTGGCTATCATGCTCGCCCGGATCTGACGGCGGACCGGTTCGTCGCCGATCCGTACGGGCAGGCGGGGGAGCGGATGTACCGCACCGGTGATGTGGTGCGGTGGGTCGGGGATCCGACCGGCCGGCTCGAGATCGAATACGTAGGCCGCGCCGACTTCCAGGTCAAGATCCGTGGGTTCCGCGTCGAACTCGGCGAGATCGACGCCGCCCTGGCCACCCATCCCGATGTCGGGTTCGCTGTGACCGTCGCGCACACCGCCCCGTCGGGGGAGACGGTGCTGGTCGCCCACTGCCACCCGGCCACCCCGGGAACACTGGACCACCGAACAATCAAAAACCATGTTGCACAGCAGCTTCCCGCGCACATGGTGCCCGCATTCATCACGGTGCTCGACGAGATCCCGTTGACGCCCGTCGGGAAACTCGACCGCAACGCCCTCCCCACACCGGACCTGACCCGCACCGGCGCCGCCCACCGGCCACCCGCCGACGGACTCGAAACCGTCCTGGCCGAACACCTGCGCGAACTGCTCGGCCTCGACACCCTTTCGGCCACCGACAGTTTCTTCGACATCGGCGGCAACTCGCTCATCGCAACACGCGCCGTCACCCGCATCGGGGAGCATCTCGGCCGCGACATCCCCGTACGCGCCCTGTTCGAACACCCCACCGTGCAGGATCTTGCGGCACACCTGCACTCCGTCGACAGCACCGCCGACCACCCCCGGCCGCGCACCGGCCCCACCGCCGCGCCCCGCCCCACCCGTATCCCGCTGTCCCCGGCCCAGCAGCGTCTCTGGTTCGTCAACCAGTTCGACACCGCCTCCGCCGCGTACAACATCCCCCTCGCCATCCGGCTCAGCGGACATCTGTCCCGCGCCGCGCTCGGTACCGCCCTACACGACGTGGTGGCCCGGCACGAAGCACTGCGCACCGTGTACCCCGCCACCGCGGACGGACCACACCAGCGCATCCTCGCCGCCGACGACGTGCCACTGACGCTCGACGTGGTACCTGCCGACGCCGACACAGTGCAGGCCGCGGTCACCGAGTTCGCCTCGGCCGGCTTCGATGTCACCGTCGATGTGCCACTGCGCGCGCGGGTGTTCGCGCTCGGACGCGACGAGCACATCGCGGTGCTCGTGGTACACCACATCGCCGCCGACGGCTCGTCGCTGGCACCCCTGGCCCGCGACCTGATGCTCGCCTACCAGGGCCGCACCCGTGGTGACGTGCCCGCCTGGACGCCGCTGCCCGTCCAATACGCCGACTACGCCCTGTGGCAACACGACCGGCTCGGCGACCCGGCCGACCCCGACTCCCTCGCCGAAACCCAGACCCGGTTCTGGCGCGAGACCCTCGCCGCACTACCGGAGGTGCTGCCGCTCCCCACCGACAGGCCCCGGCCGCCGCAACAGTCGTTCCGCGGCGATGTGGTCCGCTTCTCCATCGACGCGGCGCTGCATCAGCGGCTCACCCAGCTCGCCGCGGCACACGGCACCACCGTGTTCATGGCAATGCACGCCGCCCTCGCCGTACTGCTCGCACGTCTGTCGAACACCGACGACATCGCCGTCGGCAGCCCCATCGCCGGACGTGGACACCGCGACCTCGACGACGTCGTCGGCATGTTCGTCAACACCGTGGTGCTGCGCACCCCGGTGCCTGCGTCAGCGACATTCACCGAACTGCTCGCGGACGTCACCGACCGCGACCTTGCTGCCTTCGCGCACACCGACATTCCGTTCGAGACCGTGGTCGAGACCGCCGACCCGATCCGCTCGACCGCGCATTCGCCGCTGTTCCAGGTGTCCCTCGAATTCCAGAACACCGGACGCGCGGCGCTCGAGTTACCGCATCTGACAGTGCAGGGCATGACCCTCGACCCGACCGTGTGCAACTTCGATCTCGAATTGCTGGTCGCCGACGCCGGTGGGGCACTCGAGACCGGCGTCACCGAGGGCGGTCTCGACGCCGCGTTCGTGTACGCCACCGACCTGTTCGACGCCGGCACTGTCTCCGAGTTCGCGGCACGGCTGACCCGGCTGCTCGACGCGGTCACCGCCGATCCGCAGGTCCCGGTCGGCGACATCGACCTGCTCACCGCGCGCGAACACGACACTCTGGTGCCCGCGTGGGGTCCTGCCGGTATCGGCGCCCGAGTATGGCCGGATCTGCTCGACGAGGCCGTCGCCATCGATCCCACCGCGGTCGCAGTGGTCGACGGCGACCGCACCATCTCCTACCGCGAACTCGACCGGGCCTCGACCGCGCTGGCACGGCTGCTCCTCGACCGCGGTGCCGGACCCGACACCGTGGTGGCGCTCGCGTTGCCCCGGTCGATCGATTCGGTGGCCGCGGTGTGGGCGACCACCCGCAGCGGCGCGATGTTCGTGCCCGTCGACCCCACCTATCCGCCCGAACGAATCGAGTTCATGCTCACCGACAGCGCCGCAACTGTCGGGGTCACCGACAGCGCGCACCGCGACACGCTCCCGGACACCGTGGACTGGCTCGTACTCGACTCCGACGAGATTCGCGCGGATCTGACCGGCCGCGACACCACCGCGATCACCGACGAGGATCGCCCGGTGCCGTTGCGCCCCGACCACGGCGCCTACCTGATTTACACCTCGGGGTCCACCGGCCGACCCAAGGGCGTGACGGTCACCCACCGCGGTCTCGCCGACCTCGCCGCCGAGGAACACGACCATCTGCTCGTCGAACCCGGCAGCCGCGTCTCCCACTTGGCGTCCCCGAGTTTCGACGCGTCGATCTTCGAGATGATGATGGCGCTGTCCGCGGGAGCGAGCCTGGTGATCGTGCCTCCCGGCGTGTACGGCGGCGATGACCTCGCCGCGGCGCTGCGCGCCCACCGCGTCGACCACGCCTTCATCACCCCGACCGCCCTCGCCTCCCTCGATCCGGCGCAGGTCCCCGATCTGCAGGTGCTGCTCGTCGCCGGTGAAGCGTGCCCACCGGAACTCGTCGACCGCTGGGCCGACGGACACCGCATGATCGACGCCTACGGCCCCACCGAAGCGACCATCATGACCTCGCTGACCGCGCCGCTGCGTGCAGGGAACCCGGTGACCATCGGCAGCCCGTCGCGCGGATTCCGTTCGCTGGTGCTCGACGCGCGGCTGCGCCCCGTGCCAGTGGGTGTGGCCGGTGAACTGTACGTGGCCGGGCCGGGTCTGGCGCGTGGTTATCACGGCAGGCCGGAGTTGACGGCGTCCCGGTTCGTTGCCGATCCGTTCGGTCGGGTCGGGGAGCGGATGTATCGCACCGGTGATGTGGTGCGGTGGGTCGGTGTTCCGGAGGGTCGGCTCGAACTCGAGTATGTGGGACGGTCGGATTTCCAGGTCAAGATCCGTGGGTTCCGGGTCGAACTCGGCGAGATCGACACTGCGCTCACCGGCCACGACCAGGTGGTGTTCGCGCATACCCTCGGCCACACGGCACCATCGGGGGAGACGGTGCTCGTCTCGTACGTGCGTGCGGCGGAGGGCACCGCGCCCGACCCGGCGGTGTTGCGTCGGCATGTAGCCGCACACCTGCCCGGACACATGGTGCCGACGGTGATCCTCGTCCTCGACACGATCCCGCTGACGCCCGCCGGGAAACTGGATCGCCGCGCGCTGCCTGCGCCCGACTTCACAGCCCGGGCTGCGGCGGGCCGGGCCCCCGACACCGACCTCGAACGCCTCGTCGCGGAGGTGTTCGCCACCCATCTGGGTCTGACGGCGGTCGCCGCCGACGACAACTTCTTCGAACTCGGCGGCACGTCGCTGCTCGCGACCCGTGTCGTCCCGGATCTGTCGCAGCGTCTGAATCGGCGGATCGGGTTGCCCGCGTTGTTCACTCATCCGACGGTGGCCGACCTGGCCCAGCATCTCGGCGGTGACACCGACAGCGGCACCGTCGACGACGCGCTGCGGGTCCTGGTGCCGCTGCGGGAAGGGAACACACCGGCGTTGTTCTGCGTGCACCCAGCCGCGGGCCTGGCCTGGGGATACGCCGGCCTGACCCAGCATCTCGACGGGGAACGCGCCGTATACGGGTTGCAGTTGCCCACCTTGAGCGGTTCCGGCACCGTCGACAGCGTCCGCTCGTTGGCCGTGCGCTACGCCGAGGAGATCCGCCAGGTCCAGCCGCACGGCCCGTACCACTTGCTGGGGTGGTCGCTCGGCGGGATCGTCGCGCACGCCGTCGCTGTCGAACTGCAACGCGACGGGGAGGTGGTCGACACCCTTGCGTTGCTGGATGCGCATCTCAACGCGCCGGGCGGAGCGGCGCCCGGGGTCAAGGACATGCTCCGCGACCTCGGGGTATCCGTCAACGGCGGCCCCGAACTCGGTTACGAGGACGCGCTCGCGCTTGTCGAAGAGTCCTTCGGGGAACTGTCGGGCCTGACCGCACAGCACCTCGAACGGTTGCACACCGGATCGGTGGCCGCGGCCCGTGCAGCGCGCCGGCATTCGCCGGTGACCTTCCACGGCGATGTGCTGTTCTTCACCGCCACCCGCTCGGCAGGATCGGTGCCCGCTGTCGCGGCGTGGCACGACATCGTCGACGGCGAGATCCACCAGTTCCGCATCGATTGCGAGCATCACGAGATGGTGGCGCCGCCGGCCGCGCAGGACATCGCCGCAGTGCTCACCGCGCGGTTCGAGGACAGTGATGCGAGTCTTCGTCGGGGTCAGGACCGTTGGGGGATCGGTACGGGACTGACACGTTGAGTGCGACGGTGTAGCGGCTAGACCCGGTCGATGAGGGACTGCACGGCGTCGAGGACCCGGTCGAGCCCGAACTTCCAAGCACTCTGTGGGCTGTAGGACGTGTTCATCGCCTCCCCGGCGACCGCGCCCACCCGTCGGGCCAGGGGGAATTCGTCGCCGAGGTATGCGTCGAGGCGCTGGTGCCAGGCCGACCATGCCGCGGCCATGTCGACGGTGTGGGGTGCGGGTCGGTGGGCGTGCGCGGCGGCGCGGGTGAAGTCGGCGACGAAGGTCAAGGAGGCGTTGCGGTCGAGATCGGTCAGCCCGGTGTGATCGAACGCGTGCAGGTCGTGGTCGTAGGCGGCGATTGTTCCCGGTCCCAGCGACGTCCGGGGGTCGGTGATGTCGAGTAGCCACCCGTGCGCGGTGTAGAGCGCGAGGTCGGTCTCGGCGACCTGTCGGACCCGTGCGCGCCAGCGTTCGCTCGCGTACGGGCTCCGCGGCCGGCCTGCGCGGGCGGCGTCGGCCATGAGCACCAGCAGGTCGTCGCGGGATCCGACGTGGGTGTAGAGAGCCATCCCGGAGATGCCGAGGTCCGCGGCGAGTCGCCGCACTGTCACGGCGGGGAGGCCTTCGGCGTCGGCGAGGGTGATGGCGGACGACACCGCTTGTGCGGTAGTTACTTTCGATTGGGGTCCGCGGGTGCCGCCACGTGGCGCGTCGGGGTGATCACGCCACAGTAGGTCGATCAGGTCGCGGGCCATCGGGTCTCTCCTGGAAGTCGGGGTGCATCCTCCGCGATAACTCTATACACTGAATAATGTATACGTTGCATAAGGTTTATCCCACTCCCTGGAGGACACCATCCACATCACCGGAACAGCCCTGTCGCTCAACGTCGCCGACACCGCCGCCTCCGCCGACTTCGCGAAGGCACACTTCGGATTCACCGAGGCCATGTCCGACGACGGCTTCGTCTCCCTCACGCACCCCAGCGCGGGGCTGAACATCGTCTTCCTGCGCACCGGGTTGAGCACCTTCAAGCCCGCCTCCATCGCAGGACCCGCCGGTCGAGGCATGTTGATCGCGTTCGTCGTCGACGATCTCGACGCCGAATACGCCCGCATCGCCGCGGCGGGCGCCACGGTGATCACCGCGCCGGAAACTGAGCCGTGGGGGGAGCGTTACTGCCAGTTCGCCGATCCCAACGGCATCGTGTGGCAACTCGTGCAGTGGGTCTGACATGGCCTAGGTTATGGATCCAACGCATATTCATGCATGTCAAATATGCGTTGGATTCATGTCGTGTGGGGCCGTGGATTCAAAGCGCCATCGACGCCAAGGCCGGCACCTACGTCACCGACCTGGTGTCCGAAGGATTGTTCGAGGCCATCGACACGCTTTCCGCGCGTCCCCCCAGCCCGTTCGCAATAGTTCAGGATTCCATGAATACATCCGAATCTGTATTGTATGTGTTGTGGAGACCTTGTTGCACCGTGACGCGCTTGCCCGCTTCGGGCACGCGTTGTCGGATCCGACCCGCACCCAGATCCTGCTGAGCCTGCGCACCGGTCCGGCCTATCCCTCCGCTCTGGCAGAGGCGATCGGGGTGTCGCGCCAGATCCTGTCTAATCACCTGGCCTGCCTGCGTGGATGTGGGTTGGTCGTGGCCGTCCCGGAAGGTCGGCGCGTCCGTTACGAACTCGCCGACCGCCGTATCGGGCACGCTCTGGATGACCTGCTCGGCTTGGTGCTGGCGGTCGACCCGGCCTGCTGCCCGACCGCCGACACCGAAGAGTGCTGCTGATGTCCGCGCCATTGGAAATGCCGTCGCTGCACTCGGCCGTCACTCTGGCGGGCCCGTCGCCGGAACGCAAAGCGCTGCTGTCGCGGCGGATCCGCTGGTTCGTCGCCGCGACCATCACCTACAACGTCATCGAGGCGATCATTGCGCTGACCGAGGGCGCGCGGGTGTCCTCGGTCAGCGCTGATCGGGTTCGGCCTGGACTCGGTGATCGAGGTGTCCTCCGCGGCGGCGGTCGCGTGGCAGTTCGCCGGGCGTGATCCGGAGCGGCGGGAGAAGGTCGCGTTGCGGATCATCGCGTTCTCCTTCTTCGCCCTCGCCGCCTACGTCACCGTCGACTCGATTCGCGGTCTGCTCGGAGTCGAGGAAGCCCAGCATTCGCCGATCGGCATCACCTTGGCCGCGGTGAGTTTGGCAATAATGCCGGTGTTGTCATGGGTGCAGCGTCGCGCCGGACGTGAACTCGGCTCCGCCTCCGCGGTCGCCGATTCCAAGCAGACCTTGCTGTGCACCTACCTCTCGGCAGTGCTGCTGGTCGGGTTGCTGCTCAACAGCCTGTTCGGCTGGTCGTGGGCCGACCCGATCGCGGCCCTGGTCATCGCCGCGATCGCGGTCCGCGAAGGTATCAACGCCTGGCACGGGGATACCTGCTGTCCCTCACCGGCCACTTTCGGTGCCGACCGGTCCGACGCCCACGACTGTGACTGCTGCGACTGAACCCCCTTCGACCGAAAGGCTTCGGTAATGTCCCGAATTCCGGACCCGGCCCGCGCCCGCTACGACCACGAGATGCACGCGGGGAAAACCGCGACCGACCCCGCCCAGCGCTGGGCGCACCTCGAAGCCGCCCATATCCTGTCCCAACCGGATCCGTGGCTGCACACCCGTAACCACGTCGCCATGTTCGCCCTGGCGATGCGACAGCGCGAGCGCCGCGAAGCCCTCGGCCAAGTCGTGCGCATCATCGCGGCCGCACCCGCATCCCTGAGCGGCCGTTATCCCGAAGGCAACACCGGCCGCGCCGCAGTGGGCCTGCGCGAGCCCATGCCGGTACCCGCCGACCTCGCGGCCTTGATGCAACCGGCCTGACGAGGACTCCGCTGCAGACGAGCTCGACTGCACTGGGCGCCAAGGCCGGAGTTCGGCTGAGCCAACTCGATCAATGCAGCTCCCCTGCAAAATGCCTGTGCCAGCGCATTTACCCAAGTTCACTGAGCTGGTTCGGTGTCCACACCGGCCACCGGATCACACCGACCGGCACCCCCGACACGAACCTCGCGATCACCGCCGGGGTACCCGACGCCGTGTCGTACACCGTTGCCTGATCCGCGCGACCGATCGCGTCGACGATCAGCGGCCACAACCGCCGATACCGCGACCGGATCTTGTCCTCCGGCACCGAATGCCCACCCGATGCGACCCGATGTGCCACACGGCGCACCGATATGGCTTCCGGCACCAGCATCACATGCAGCACGACCGTGAACCCCGCGGCCTGCGCTCGGTCGATCAGCTCAAGCTTCGACGGGTGGGAGAACACCGTCTCGGCAATGAACGACCGCCGCTGCCCGAGCAGTCGATCGCGCGCCGCCGCCGCCAATTGCGCCGCCTCGTACGACATTTCCTCCGCCCGGTCAGGCCAGCGTTGCCGCGCGATCACATCCGCGTTGACGAACACACTGCGCGGCAGCAGGGGAGCGAGGGTCAATTCGACGAACGTCGACTTACCGGCCCCGTTCGGGCCGACGATCAGGTCCAGACGCCTCATTCAGCGTCGAGCACCCGCGTCGTGCCGTCGGGATGCTGCTCGACCAGCCGGCCCTCGGCGTCGAGCACGACGGTCGTGACGCCGCGCGCAGCGAGGACTCCGGTGTAGTCGGCGCCGGCAAGATCGTCGGCGATGCGGGCGTCGATCTCGGCGTTGAACAGCCGACCTTCGGCGGGGGTGAGCTCGGTGGTCGGGCGGGTGCCGGCGAGGGCGTCCTGTACGCGATGCAGCGATGCGGTTTCGTGGGCCGTCATGGCTCGGCCGATACGCGCCCAGTATTCGAGTTGCTGGCGGCCTGTGCGATTCTGTCGCCCGCCCTCGGCGATCGCGCTGTCGACGAGCTCGGCGTCGAAGCGAGTGACCTTGTCGGTATACGAGGGCATCACGACCTCCATGTGTAGCAGACTGCTACCCATCGTAGCGGAGTGCTACAACCCGCGCATCCTCCCGTGCTGCACATGGTAACGAACCGGAAGGCTGCGGCGGGGGAGCAGGTCAGCGCTGGAGTGGGCTGTAGAACACCAATCCGTTGCCCTTGTTGTCGTACACCACGGCGCGGCGTTCGTGCGCGTCGTCGTACGGGTCCTTCACGATGCCCCCGCCGGCCTCTTCGATCGCCTTCGCGGCGGCGTCCACGTCGTCGGTCTTGATGCCGA
This sequence comes from Rhodococcus sp. F64268, assembly GCF_023015605.1. NCBI lineage: Bacteria > Bacillati > Actinomycetota > Actinomycetes > Mycobacteriales > Nocardiaceae > Rhodococcus > Rhodococcus sp. F64268. The sequence goes on along the minus strand of NZ_JALKAI010000013.1, from coordinate 1,658 downwards.
CGACGACCTGACCGTGGATCGGATGGTCGACGTCGGTGGCGAGTGCGAGGGTGACGCCGCCGCCGTCGAGGGCCGCGAAATGCGTGCCGTCGCGAAACTTCAGGCCCATACCCAGGGTGTCGCCGTAGAACTTGATCGACTCGTCGAGATCGTCGGTGGACAGCACGATCATCTTCACTTCATGACTCAACGTTGTCTCCTCGAACGAAAGTTGCCTCAGCGTAGCCCGATCCGAGGCGGATCGGTCAGGGTCGATGGTCACCCATTGTCGGCGCCCTGTCGCGGTTCGTGCTCTCCGAGGCGGCGGTGACGGTGGTGCGCCCCATACGCCTAGAATGTGATGCACATCATAATTCTGAGGAGGTGTGCAATGACCACACCTGACATGGAGGAAATCGACCAAGGCAAGCTGGAGCAGACACTCGGACAGCTGGTCACCGACATGGGCGCCGCACTGAACAGTGCACTGGTCATGATCGGTCTCGACCTGGGGTTCTGGGAAGCGCTCGACGGCAACGGCCCGACGACGTCCGATGCGCTGGCAGAACGCACCGGCGTGCGTGAACGCTACGCGCGGGAATGGTTGTCGGCGCAAGCCGCAAGTGGGTATCTCATGCACGATGCGAGCGCCGACACCTTCACGCTTGCACCGGAGCAGGCGATGGCATTCGCCCGCATCGACAGTCCGGTCTATCTGGCGGGTGGCTACCACCTGATCAGTGCGGTCTTCAAGGACAGAGAGAAGATCACCGAACGAATACGTCAGGGCGAAGGATTCGGCTGGCACGAACACGACACCGAGTTGTTCACCGGAACCGAGCAATTCTTCCGGCCGGGCTACCGTGCCAATCTGGTCGACGCGTGGTTACCCGCACTCGATGGCGTCGTCGACAAACTCACAGCAGGCGCGGAGGTGGCCGACATCGGATGCGGTCACGGTGTATCCACGACGCTCATCGCTCAGGCCTTTCCGAACTCGATGGTGCACGGCTTCGACTATCACGACGGATCGATCACTCGCGCACGAGAACTGGCTGCCGAACAGGGCGTCGAGAACGTGGATTTCGCTGTCGCATCGGCAGTGGATTACCCGGGTCGTGACTACGCCTTGGTGTGCTACTTCGACTGTCTACACGATATGGGCGACCCGGTCGGTGCACTGACACATGCGCGCAACACGCTCTCGGGCGACGGGACCGTGATGCTCGTCGAGCCGTACGCGCACGACGATCTCGCCGAGAATCTCAATCCGGTCGGGCGGATGTACTACGCGGCCTCGACGGTACTGTGCACGCCGTCGTCGCTCGCTCAACCTGTTGCACTCGGTCTCGGTGCGCAGGCCGGCGAGGCGCGACTCGCTGCCGTCGCAGGCGAAGCTGGATTCGGCAGCTTCCGGCGCGCGACGGAAACGCCGTTCAACTTGATTCTGGAGGCAAGCGTCTGAGTCTCATTACGTCACTGTGACGTTGGATTGCCGGGGGAGGGAGCGCCGAGTGCGCTCAGCGCAGAAACGGAGACGGCGGCCCGAGGGTAAGTCCCAGGGGATGGTGGGAATCGGCTGAGGAACATCCGGCCAGGCCAGCGGCGTGTCGGCCCTCGTAAAGGTGGGCCATCGCGTAGTGATCGACGAGTTACCGACCAAAGTGACTCGACACGAA
>NZ_JALKAI010000012.1:0-132282 GCF_023015605.1 Rhodococcus sp. F64268 | reverse complement strand
ATCCAATTGAGCGGTTGAACAAGGAGATCAAGCGTCGAGCCGATGTGGTGGAGATCTTCCCGAATCCGGCTGCGTTTCTGCGGTTGGCGACCGCGGTGGTGATCGAGCAACACGACGAGTGGCAGGTCACCCGCCGATACGTCTCGGATGTGAGTATGGATGAGCTCCGGGCGGTGATCGCAGCGAAGCAGCAGGCTACCGGACCGGTGTTGTCGTTGACCGGTGTGGACGAAACAGCATAGTATTCAGCAAGACTCGTTGATCATCGCGCGTACCGCGAGCCGATCCGAAGTCCACCACTCCACGGGGCACTATCCGGCCCGAGGTGTGAATGCCGCCCAATGGTGCCGTGCCCATGCATATCCAATTGTCGCCGCGAGCGCTCCGATCGCGTGCACATGAACGCGAATGCACTTACCGGAGGGTGTGTCGCCGACGGTTAGTCACCAGTCGAAGCTGAGTTGGTAGCGACCGCCAGGACAAGCGGAAGAACACACACTCCCATTAAAACGTCACAGTGACGTTTTAATGGGAGTGGGTCAGCGCGAGGGGACAGGATATCGATCAAGGTCGATCGAAACCGAGGCGGACACAGGCAGTCGACGGGGCGGCAAGTCGGATGCCCGGCGGCGCCGGCGACCGACCTTGCCCGCCAGAAGCTGTTTCCGCTGGGCTGTCGGCGAATCGCATGATGAGCGCCTGACGGATGCCGAAGTCGTCAGGCGATGTGCGATGCGCGTGTTGAAAGTCGATGTGCGGTGTGGCCGCCGAGTACGTGTAAAACCCCAGGTGAATCGGTATGCCAAATTTGCCGATAATCTACATTATGTCAAGTAGTCGAAATCTGGGCCTACCCGACCGCTGCTCGGGGTGGGTTCGGGGCCGCGGACGGCATGTGCCGCCCCGGGGCGACATCCCGGCCTTCTTCGGTGAGGGCCGGCCTCCGAACCTGCCGGAATGGACTCAGTGGCGTCGATGAACTCCGCGCTTCGCGTCGACCCGGTGGCCGGTTCGTCTCCGGCGTGTGGCCCGTCGGCGTGTGCGCCGGTCGCACGGCGTCACACTTCGACATCTCGGTCGCTGTGCATGCCGATACGTCGATTGCGCGTGTCGTCGAGCGTCGGTGCGCAGAATCGGTAGGCCCGCCCCCACTGCGCCGCCTATACCCCGCTCGAGTCGATCTTGATGGATAATCACCATTATCCATCAAATGCACTGTGTAACAAGGTTTCCGGAGACAATTCCGTTTCCGGGTCGGTGGCATCGCACGCGGCGATGACGACGGTGCACCGTGCGCGACTCGCGGCATGACCCCGTCACCTACCGTGCCCGATTTCGGCCGTTGCCCCACACCACCCGACAGGTGAACACAAGGGCTGCCTTGTCCGCCCGCCCGCCCGCCTGCCGTCCGAGTCCGTTCCACCACTCCCCTGCGTGCTCTCTGACTCAGGGCCATGACGGCGCCTGAGCATGGCCCTATGAAAATAGTGGGACGGACCTGACCTTGATCGCGATCATCGGTGTCGCCAGCATTGTCTCGGTCGCGGCCTTCTCGAAACGACTCGGACTGGCCGCTCCCCGGCGGAGCCGAACAGGATGTGGTCGAACTGGGTCGGAGCGACAGCTTGATCGGCAAGCGTGAGGCTCGCGGTACCACCCCCGACCCGGAACACGACACTCGGTGTGAAGAGTACGTCCGGCTGAGGCTGCTCACGATTGCGGCCGAGCGGGCTGCTCTCCTCGAGGCCCGGAGTCGAGGAACCTACAGTTCGAAGGCCCTCAACGCAGCACAGCGCCGTCTCGACATCGAAGAGACTCGACTGCAGGCGCTCGGTGAACATCTGTGAGCCACTCGGAGACGCGCTCGCGAGTGCGGGCACATCCGGTGTGGTGATGGGAATTGTCATATCGCCACCACGCGCAGCCGAGAGCCCGGCTCAGTCGTCATCCCAGACCAGGTTGTGCAGGCGCATCGCTTCGACCAGGTCGGGGTCGTGCTCTTCGACGGATCCGTAGTCCAGCACCATGACGTTCTTGCTGACCGGCCCGTCGCCGGGACGCTCGTACAGCGCCCAGAGCACCAGGCCGTCACCGTGCCGAGATTCGAACTGGATGCCGGCAACCGGTTCACCGTCCGGATCGGTGAGCGAGTTGATCCACTGGGAGATCGCCTGGGTGAGGTCACGCGGCCGGCCGTCACGGATCGCCGCGGTGTCGAGGTCGACGAGGCCGTGCCGGATCGCGTGGGGACGGAAGGTGGACCGCAGGGTGGCCACGGACTCGGCGTCGCCGGGCACGACGAACCATCCTGTGATCGAGCCGCTGCCGGTGACCCGGGCTGACATCCACGACCGTGGGACCCGGCCCGGAGCGATGGTGGGGAACTCGTCCTCGTCATCGTTGTCGACGATCTCGTCGAGTGCTGCGCTCAGTTCCTCGCTCTTGCGGGCGTAGGCGAGGACCTCGAGGTAGCAGGACAGGCGGGTCGCGCCGACGTACAGGGTTCGCCACACCCCGGCCGGGTCGTCCCAGCGTCCGGTGAAGCGGCCGTCGGTGGCGAACTCCCACGGTGTCCACTCCCACGAGGTCGGCGGGTAGCCGACACGGTAGGCGGCAGCTCCCTCGACGTGGGCGCAGCAGACATCGCCGCGCGCGGTCGGGATCAGAGTTCGGTCGGGTGCTTTCATCCGACCGCCGCGAACTGGCGCGCCGCTGCGAGGACCTTCGGGCCGACGTCGGGGAGATCACCCTCGCGGAGCAGCAGCGCCGGCGGCCGGTCGTCGAGGATCGGGTTCAAGCCCTGGAACCAGGTCTGCGCCACGGCCGGGGTGTCGCGTTCTGCGATCAGGCGGGCGGCACGGTAGGCGATGCGGAGGCGTTCGACGTCGGTCTCGTTGTTGATCGTGCGGGTGCCTTCGGCCCACTGGCGGACAGCCCGGGTTTCCTTCACCTTCCCGAGGTACGCGACCAGCTTGGCCCCGAGCAGGTCGCGCAGCGCTGTGACCAGCTCCGATTGGGTCATACGGGCGGCGTCGTTGTAGGCGGCGAGGTCGGGTCGTGGGTGTGCGGTTGTCATTGCAATCCACCTCCTAATCACATGGTAAATCACACACTCAATGCCGTCCACGTTCCCGACACCGCCGACAGGCCCGAACATCCCCGAGACGCATCCACCAGCGCCGGCCTCTGCCGCGGCTCGCCGGACAGAGGAGTCATCGGACCTGCCCCGCAAAGACCCACGCACTCTCCCCGCACCCGAAAGAGGTGGGAGCCGAGCCCGTCGCACGCGTCGGTCTCGCTCTCCGCGGCCACGTCCGGTGTCAGGCCGCCACGGCGCTCTGCACGGTCTCGCGGCGGGCGTCAGCCCACCACTGATCGAAACGCTCGTGCTCCTTCTCCTGCGCGAGGGCGGGGCGACAATGAAGAACTGCTCGACGGTCGGGAACACCGGGCCGCGGATCCGGACCGAGCGTGCGGCGTTGCCCAGATTCGTCGGGTCGGTCTTGCGGGACGGCAGGATGCGCCGAATCTCGTAGAGGGCGTGTTCGCCCGGGTCGAGATCGGCGTCGAGTGCGTCGAGGACCGAGCCGAGTTGGCCGTGCTCGTGCACCAGGTCGATCAGCCGCTTGCCCGCGACGATGCCCTGGGTAGGGGTTCAGTGCGATCGCGATCCGCTCCATGAGCAGTGCGGATGCGCCGACGTGTGGTTCTGCACGGTACCGTTTCAGGGCAGCGATACTGCTGGAGCGATTCGAGAAGGTGAAAGGGCAGAATGTGCAGGCCGGGCGGTCAATTGTCGTTCCGATGACCGATTCGGTGTAGGCGTTGGCGGCGGCACGGTCCCAGCCCCATTCGATGAGGGGGCACTCCCCCGTTCGCAGGTCGGTGTTGTGCAGTGTGTCCTCCGCGGCGCGCCCGAGTTCGTTTTCCTCGAAACCGATCCGTGACGGTAGGGCTGACCACGGGTGATCCTCGCGATCACCGGGTCCAGTGCCGCTCCCTTCGTGCGAAGGGAGCAGGGCCTAGCGCCGGAGACCTGAGCGACAGTTCCTGCCTCGGTCAAATCGTCCCAAAGCGTGTATGCCCCTTCGAGATACAGGCGCGTCGGATTCCTGGTGTCGTCGAGAATGACGATGCCTCCGCCGTCGATCGTGGTGTGGCGTTGAGACCGGGCGACCTGGATGAACCTGACGTTCGCGGCAACACATGGGTCTCCATGGTTGTCCGCGTGGATTCCCACTCGCTGCCAGTGTGTGCGGTGATCAGGGCAAGTTCGTCGAGTTCGAAGTCGCGGCTGGTGGGGTCTTCCAACCAGCGCAACAGAATAGAAGTGGAGTCGGCACTCGCCGCAGCCGCAGACTCTCGCGTATGCGTTGGCGGATTCACCTGCGGGTGTGTTGGGTTGGCATCTGCAGTTGATGTATGACGATGCGATGGACGGGCGACGGCTCGATGACGAGTTCGTTCTGACCGATGTGGCGCTCTACTGGTTGACGACTACGGCTGGCTCGGCAATCCGTATGTATTTCGAGGATGCGCAGGCGGCGGATGAGGTGGGGCCCACGGAGGTGCCGATCGGCGTCGCGGGGTTTGCGGGCGATTTCACGGGGTGCGCAAGTTCGCCGAGCGGGATCACCGGAACATCGTGTCGTGGAATCTGTACGACGCGCCGGGTGGTCATTACGCGGCGCATCTGGAGACTGGGCTGCTCGCCGAGGACATTCGGGGCTTCTATCGTGGCCGTCGCTGAACGATCGGGCGGGCGGGTTGCGTCGGGGTGCCACCCGTTCCGTGCTGCGAGAGCGAGGTTTCGGTACTGTGCAGCACACCGGATCGGCACGTGCATTGCCCTACGTAGGAAGGCTCTGATGACTGCTGGAGTGTGGCTGACACCCGGGCAGTTGTCGGAGCGTTCTGGTGTCGCGGTGTCGACACTGCATTACTACGAGTCCCGAGGGCTGATCGACAGTCGTCGCACTTCCGGCAATCAGCGCCGCTATCGGCGCGACACGTTGCGTCGGGTGGCGTTCATCCGGATCGCGCAAGGGGTCGGTGTGTCCTTGGAAGACATCAAGAAGGCCCTCGATTCGCTTCCCGACAGTCGGGTCCCCACTGCGGAGGATTGGGCGCGTCTGTCGCTGATGTGGCACGACGAGTTGACCCGCCGGATCGAGGCGTTGACCGAGCTGCGTGACGATTTTTCGGGGTGCATCGGATGTGGATGCCTGAGTCTGAAGAGTTGTCCGTTGGCGAATCCCGGCGACGTCCTCGCGAAGGAGGGGCCGGGCCCTCGTCGGCTTCCGGTGCGGGGGGACTGAGCGGCGGGTCGGCTTTGCTGATCGCCACGGACGGCACCGTCATAGACACCATGGGGTGTCGGGCCTGCCAGGTGTACCGCGACGATGGGACCTCCGGTGGGCCGGCCGCGGCCCCTTCCTGCCATATTCGGTTCTTACCCCTGACGAGGACGCTAACAGCGAAAGGGTCCTCCCTGCGATCGCTGACCGGCACAGTTTCCTGCATCATCGGGAGATGACTTCACGAGGTGTTGTCCGACTCTGAAGGAAAGAAGACGGATGGGGAGCCATCGACTGTGTGCAGACTCCAGGTGGCTGCTGGGTGCATTTCAGTGAAGTCGAAATCGATGGATTCCGAGCGCTCGACCCTGGCCAAGAGGTCGACTTCGAGTGGCAGAAGACGAGCGGTCCGGTGGAGGGCTTCGCATTCATGGCCACGCAGGCACGCCCCGTCCAGGCCGAAAATGATCGGTGACCGGTAGCCCTGAATTCAGTTCGGGGAGCTGGATTCTGCCGACCACCAACGATCGCGGATCGTACTCTCGACCCGGCCCTACCGCGGCAACCGCCGCCACACCGCCCGCGGCAGCAAGCGCATCCCGAAGAACACCGGCCGCAACACCGCCGGCACCCACACCTCACCGCGACCACGCTGCAACGCCCGCACCGTCGCGCCCGCCACCTGAGGTGGGGTACTCGACAACGGTGCCGGGCTCATCCCCTCGGTCATCCGGCCGATCACGAACCCGGGCCGCACCACCAGCAGCGACACGCCGCTACCGTGCAGGGCGTCGGCCAGACCGGACGCAAACCCGTCCAATCCGGCTTTCGCCGATCCGTACACATAGTTCGCGCGGCGCACCCGCCACCCGGCGACCGACGAGAACACCACGATGCGTCCGCTGCCCTGCGCACGCATCCGCTGCGCCAGCACCGTGAGCAACCCGACCTGGGCAACGAAGTCCGTGTGCACGACCGCGACCGCGTGCGCGGGATCGGTTTCGGCGCGGGACTGATCCCCGAGGATCCCGAAGGCCAGCACCGCAACGTCGATCGGGCCGTGCGTGGTGGTGATCGAATCGAGCACCGCTGCATGGGTTTCGAGGGCGTCGGCGTCGAACTCGACGGTGTGCACCGCCGCCGCTCCTGCCGCCAGCACCTGCGTAACCGGCCCGTCGAGGTCCTCGGCGCGGCGCGCCGCCAGCACGACGATGCGCCCCGGCGCCAGCCGTGCAGCGATCTCGGTGCCGATTTCGCTGCGTCCCCCGAAAATGACGATGGGGCCTGTCGCCGCGGAACCGGCTGTGGTGTTGCTCATGATTCCAGTGTGCCGCGCGTCTCCGTCGGAAAGGAGTCGGGGTCGTGTCGTAGGGTGCCGACGCATAGTTCGACCGACCCACTCCCTCGGAAATGGAGCATCACCGGTGACGATCGACACCCCTACCAGTACCTTCGCCGGACTACCCGTCCAGCAGTACTCCGCTGATATCCCGACCCCCGCCGATCCGGGCGCGTTCGCGTGGAAGATCGCCACCGACTGGAACCGTGGCGACGACGGTTTCGTCGACGACCTGGTGTCTCTCGCCGGTCAGCCGTGGGCCGGACAGATCAGCACGCTGGTGTTCGGGTGTTGGACGGAGGCCAGTGATCCGCTGCCGACGGACAAGGTGGTGCCGCTGCTTGCGGCGTTCCCGGCCGTGCGGCATCTGTTCGTCGGCGACATGACCTTCGAGGAATGCGAGATCTCGTGGATCGACTGGGGGGATCTCGGAGCGGTCCTCGCGGCTTTCCCTGATCTCGAGACACTCCAGTTGCGCGGCGGTAGTTCGACGACCATCAGCGAGCCGGTCCCCCTCGCCACGCCGGTCCTGCCCCGGTTGCGGTCGCTGACCGTCGAATCCGGTGGACTGCAACAGACCTACCTCGAGCCACTTCTCGCCATCGACGCCCCCGCGCTCACCGACCTCGAGATCTGGCTCGGCGTCGACAATTACGGTGCCATTATCGACCTCGATCCGCTCACCGACCTGCTTGCCGGCACCCTGTTCCCGGCGATGACCACGCTGGGGTTGCGCAACAGCGAGCTGGCCGATCGCATCCCCGCGGCCCTGGCACAGGCGCCTGTCCTGCAGCGCATCACCGTGCTCGACCTGTCGAACGGGACGCTGACCGACACCGGAGCCGATACGCTCGCCGGCGCTGATCTCGGTGCAGTGCGCACCTTGATCCTCGACCATCATTTCGTCTCCGACGAGGCGTTGTCGCGGCTGCGCGCGGCACACCCGCACGTGGAGATCTCGGCCGACGACCGGCAGGAACCCGAAGAGCACGGCGGCGAGGTCTATCTGTATACCGCTGTCTCCGAATGACTTCCCTACCGCAGCTGCTGCTGGTTGGGAATCCGGGCGGTCGCCGCACGACGTTGCTTGCCGCGGCGTGCCGCCGGGCGGGTCACCGGGCACCGCAGGTGTTGAGTTGGCGCACAGTCCTCGCGGACGGGCCGTCCAGGGCGGGTGCGGTGCTCGCCGCAGCCCTGGCCGCACCGGCAGCTCCGGCTCTGGTGCGGATCGACTCCCCCGGCGACGACCCGGTCGTCGACCGGCTGCTGCGCGGCGCCCCCGACTGCGCACCCCGCGGTGCGATCACCGCCGGTCCCGCCTGGTATCGGGGGTTCAGCACAGCCACCGCCGCGCTCGGCGATGCGGCCACCGCGGCCGGTGCCCGCTTGACCGCCGATCCCGCCGACCTGGGGGTGCTCTTCGACAAAGCCGCCTGCCACGCCCGTCTGGAGGCCGCCGGTGTCCCGGTGCCTGCCGCGCTCGGGGCCCCGATCCGTGGCTGGGACGACCTGCGGGCCGGCCTGCGGAGACGCGGCTGGACCAGGGTGTTCGTCAAGCCCGCTCACGGCTCGTCCGCGGCCGGGGTACTCGCCGTGCAACTGCGCAACCACCATGCGGGCGCGGACGTGCTCGCCCGCGGCCCGGTGCAGTGGCACGACGGACGGCCCGTCAACAGCCTGCGGCCCGGCACGTTCCGCGGTGAAACAGAAGTCGGCGCCCTCGTCGATGCACTCGCCGAGCAGCGACTGCACGTCGAACAGTGGTTTCCGAAACTCGTTCTGCGCGGCCGGGCCGCGGATGTGCGGGTCCTCGTTGTCGCCGGCACCGCGACGCACGCGGTGGTGCGCACCTCGCGTGGCTCGGTGACGAACCTGCATCTGGGTAATGAACGCGGGGATCTCGCGGCACTGTGTGTGGTGCTCGGCGATGCGGGGTGGCGGCGGGTGCTCGACGTCGCCGAGGCCTCCGCCCGGTGTTTTCCCGGCATGCACACCGTCGGTGTCGACGTGCTCGTCGGTGCGCGAGCCGGATCGTCAGGGCCGGCGCCCACCCCGGTGGCGGTTGCCGAGGTCAATGCCTTCGGTGATCTGTTGCCGAATCTGCCCGGCCTCCACCGCCCCGACCACGACACCTACGACGCCCAGATCCACAGCCTGACCGGAGTACTCACCGCATGACCCAGATCCCCGCGTTCCGCGATGTCGTCGGCACCCACGACATCGTGTTCGTCACCCTCGACACGTTGCGTTTCGACGTCGCCGACACCGAACTGGCCGCTGGCCGCACCCCGAACCTCGCCGCGCTGCTCCCCGGTGGGCGGTGGGAGCAGCGTCATACTCCCGCAACGTTCACTTTCCCCGCCCATCAGGCGTTCTTCGCCGGGTTCTTGCCCACCCCGGCCGACGGCGACGACCACGAGCGGTTGTTCGCCGCGGAGTTCCCCGGCCACACCGAAGATCTCCTGGGGTCGGGTACCTGGCTGTTCGGCGAGGCCACCGTCGTCGAGGCCCTCGCCGCTGCCGGTTACCGCACCGTGTGTCTCGGCGGGGTGGGGTTCTTCAACCGGCAGACCGCGTTGGGTTCGGTGCTGCCCGACCTGTTCGAGGAAAGTCACTGGTCCGAGGCCACCGGGGTCGCCGACCCCGACAGCTTCGATCATCAACTCGACGCGCTCGACACACGCCTCGCCGTGGACGATCCGCGCCCCCGGTTCGTGTTCGTCAACGTGGCGGCGCTGCACCAGCCCAACCACTTCTATCTCGACGGCATCGCGAGTACCCCCGAGACGCGGCGCCCCGACACCCTGGAAAGTCACGCCGCGGCGTTGCGGTACGTCGATTCGCGGATTCCGCGTCTGACCAGGATGCTCACGGCGGGTCCCCGTCCGGTGTTCCTGATCGTGTGCTCCGATCACGGCACTGCGTACGGCGACGACGACCGCCACGGGCATCGCCTCGCCCACGAGTGCGTGTGGACCGTGCCGTACGCGCACACCGTCCTGCCGCACCTCACCTCCGGAGCCGCCGCATGAACGACAGTCAGATAGACCTCGACCACATAGACCTCGACGCGTCCCCGTACCAGGGGTATCTGTACGCCTATCCGCACAAGAGTGCCTACCGTCCCCTCGACCCGTCGCCGCGGCTGCGTGACGTGTGGGCGCGACAGGACCTGTCGTCGCTGTTTCTCTATGCCCACGTCCCGTTCTGCGAGATGCGCTGCGGTTTCTGCAATCTGTTCACCACCGCCCGCCCACCCGCGGAGCGGGTCTCCGACTATCTGCAGGCACTGCGTCGTCAGGCCCAGCAGGTGCGCGCCGAACTCGACGCGACGGGACGCGCCGCTCACTTCGCCTCGGCCGCAATTGGTGGCGGCACCCCCACCTATCTCGAACCGGCAGAACTCGACGACCTGTTCGACATCCTCACCGGGTTCGCTCCGGAACTTCCCTCTATGCCGATCGGGGTGGAGACCTCCCCGGCCACGGCCACCGAAGATCGGCTCACGGTGCTCGCCGAGCGCGGGGTGCACCGCGTCAGCATGGGCGTCCAGAGCTTCCTCGACCGCGAAGCGCACGCGGCGGGCCGCCCCCAACACCGCACCGACGTCGACGCCGCCCTCGACCGGCTGCAGGACGGTCGGTTTCCTGTCGTCAACCTCGATTTGATCTACGGCATCGACGGGCAGACCCCCGACACCTGGCAGTATTCGCTGGACACGGCGCTCGCGCGGCGCCCCGAGGAGATCTACCTGTATCCACTGTATGTGCGGCCGCTGACCGGGCTCGGTCGCCGCGCCGGCGACGAGGCGCTGCGGGATCCGGATTGGGACGCCCGCCGCCTCGGGCTGTATCGGCAGGGCGTCGCCGCGCTCACCGCCGCCGGGTATCGCCAGCATTCCATGCGGCAGTTCCGTCGCGCCGATGTGCCCGGCGACGACACCGACTACTGCTGCCAGAACGACGGCATGATCGGGCTCGGCTGCGGTGCCCGCTCCTACACCGACACACTGCATTACTCGTTCGACTACGCCGTCGGGATCCCCGCGGTGCGCACCATCCTCGACGAGTACAGCGCCACCACCGATTTCACCGCTGCCACCGTCGGAGCCCGTCTCGACGATCAGGAACAGCGCCGCCGCTGGCTGATCAAGACCTTGCTGCGCACCGAGGGGATGCGCACCGCCGATTACACCGGGCGGTTCGGCACCGACCCGCTCGTCGACATTCCGGAACTCGGTGCCCTGACCGCTCGTGGGTGGTCCACCCATCGGCCTGATCCCGGGGGCGGGACCTGGATCCGATTGACCGATGACGGGCTCGCGCATTCCGACGTCATCGGGCCGTGGCTGGTGTCGACGTCGGTCCGTGCGGCGATGGCCACGGCTGTGATCCGATGACGGACTCGGCCGCACCCGAGTTGACGATCCTCTATCGCGGTCCGCTCGCCAGCTGCAACTACGACTGTCCCTATTGCCCGTTCGCCAAGCGTCGTGACAGTCCCGCCACGCTCCGCGCAGACCGGGCCGCGCTCGCCAGGTTCGTCGACTGGGTCACCCGCAATCCGCAGCAGCATCGGCAGCTGTCGATCCTGTTCACCCCGTGGGGCGAAGCCCTGACCCGCTCGTGGTATCGGGACTCGCTGGTGACGCTGTCGCATCTGCCGCATGTGGGGACTGTCGCGGTGCAGACCAATCTGTCGTGCCGCACCGGCTGGCTCGCGGACGCCGACCCGAACCGGCTCGCCCTGTGGTGCACCTACCATCCCGGTGAAACCACCCTCGAGAAATTCGTGGCGCGTACCGTCGAACTCGACGCGATGGGGATCCGGCATTCGGTGGGCATCGTCGGGCTCGCCGACAATCTCGAGTCCGCCCGCGCGCTGCGCGCGGCGCTACCGGAGGCCACCTACCTGTGGGTCAACGCCGAGGAAGGCCGCGGTTACAGCGCGCAGGAAGCGGCGGTGTGGACCGCGCTCGATCCGTTGTTCGAGTACTCGGCGCATGCGCACCCGTCCGCGGGTCTGCCGTGCCGCACCGGGGAGAGCGTGATCAGCGTCGACGGTGACGGGCTGGTGCGGCGCTGCCATTTTGTGGCGGCGCCGCTCGGCAACCTCTACGACGGTTCGTATCTTCCGGCGTTGCGGCCGCGGGTGTGTCCGAATGCGGTGTGCGACTGTCACATCGGGTATGTGCATCTCGAGACACTGCCGCTCTACGAGGTGTTCGCCGGCGGCATCGTCGAACGCATCCCCGCCGGCCGGCGGTTACCGCTCAGCCCGGCAGCACCGTCAGCCCGTGCGGGCGCCGATTGACCGGCTCGCAGCCGTCGTCGGTGACGATGACGATGTCCTCGATGCGGGCGCCCCATTCGCCGCGGAAGTAGATGCCCGGTTCGACGCTGAACGCCATGCCCGCCTGCAGCGGTTCGGTGTTGCCGTTGACGATGTACGGCTCTTCGTGCACCGACAGACCGATGCCGTGCCCGGTGCGGTGCACGAAAACCTCGGCGAGTCCCTCGGCGGCGAGCAGATCACGTGCTGCGGCGTCGATGTCCTCGGCACGTGCCCCCGGCTTCACGGCATCGACGGCGGCCTGCTGTGCGGCCTCGAGCACCGCGATCTTCTCAGCGGCAGCGGCATCCGGGGTACCGATGCTGTAGGTGCGGGTCGAATCGGAGTTGTAGCCCGGTTCGACCGGACCGCCGATGTCGATGACCACGATGTCCCCGGTGGTGATGACCCGGTCGGAGACCTCGTGGTGCGGGTCGGCGCCGTGCGGACCCGACCCGACGATCACGAACGCGGCGTCGGTGTGGCCTTCGGCGATGATCGCGGCGGAGATGTCCGCGGCGACCTGCGCTTCGGTGCGGCCCGGGCGCAGCCATTCCCCCATTCGGGCGTGCACGCGGTCGATGGCGGCTCCGGCGCGGCGCAGCGCCTCGATCTCGTCGCTGTCCTTGATCATGCGCAGATCCCGGATCACCGGTGTCGCGAGGACCGGGACGTGCTCGAACGTCGCGGCGATCGGCACCAGATGCAGCGCCGGCATCGCGTCGGCCACAGCGACCTTCCCCCCGGCGGGAACGAATTCTGCGACGAGTGCGTACGGGTTCTGCCCGTCCACCCAGTCGCGTACCGGCAGCGCGAGTTCGGTGACAGCGGACTCGTTCAGCGAGGCCAGTTCCAGGCGCGGCACGACCACCGCGGCGGTCGACCCGTCGGTGGGAATCACCAGGGCTGTGAGGCGTTCGAACGATTCGGCGCGGGACCCGATCAGATAGCGCAGGTCGGGGCCGGGGGTGATCAGGAGCGCATCGAGTCCGGCGGCGGCACCGAGTTCGGCGGCGCGGCGGAGTCGGGCTCCGTAGCGGACGGCGGGGAAGCGGGACTCAGGGGTGCTCATGTCGTCGAGCCTAATGCCCGTGCCCAGATGGCAGGATGAGGTCCGTGACCGAACCCGACACTTCCGCGCCGCCCACCGGGGCACCGTCGTTGATGCTGCTCGACAGCGCCGGCCTGTGGTTCCGCGCGTTCTACGGCGTGCCCGATTCTCTCACCGGCCCCGACGGCACCCCCATCAATGCGATCCGCGGGTTCGTCGACATGGTCGCGACGTTGATTCGCCGCCAACGCCCCACCCGGATGGTCGCCTGCCTGGATCTGGATTGGCGGCCCGCCTTTCGGGTTGCGGCGGTGCCCAGCTACAAGGCGCACCGCGTCGCCGCCGACTCTCTCGACGGCACCGTCGAAGACGTCCCGCCCGCGCTGAGCCGGCAGGTCCCGGTGATCCTCGACATTCTCGCTGCCGCAGGCATCGCCACCGGCGGCGCCGACGGTTTCGAAGCCGACGACGTGATGGGTACCCTCGCCGCGACCGAACGCACCGACCCGGTGGTGGTGGTCAGCGGCGACCGCGATCTGCTGCAGGTCGTCACCGACACCCCCGTGCCCGTGCGGGTGCTGTATGTGGGTCGGGGCCTGGCGAAAGCCGAGTTGTACGATCCGGCGTTGGTCGCGGAGAAGTACGGAGTTCCCCTGGACCGGCCTGGCGCAGGCTACGCCGAACTCGCGGTGCTGCGCGGCGACCCGTCGGACGGGTTGCCCGGCGTCAAAGGTATCGGGGACAAGACCGCGTCCGGATTGCTGATGCAGTACGGGTCGCTCGCCGCGGTGCGCGCGGCAGCGCTCGACGAGTCGACGTCGCTCGCGAAAGGCGTGCGCAGCAAGCTCGCCGCCGCGTCCGACTATCTGGACGTGGCGATGCCGGTGGTGCGGGTCGCCACCGACGCGCCGGTGCAGTGTTCCAAGTCCGACGAGTTGCCGTCGTCGCCGGCCGATCCGGACGCGTTGACCGCGCTCGCGCAGCGGTGGGGTGTGGAACGGGCCGTAGGGTCGCTCACCGCAGCCCTCGCCGGACAGTAGCGCGCGCATGACCGACCAGAATCCGATCGGGAAGATCGGACGACTCACGCTGGCCACCCGCGGTACCGACGGGCCCGGGCAGGTGGAGTTGCCGATCCGTGGTGGCCGCGAAACCTACACCGCGTGGTCCACGCAGCCGCTGCCGGGGATGTCCACCGTCCTGGTGGTCGCCGACCGTGGTGGCCGCGCGCTCGATGTCGAGCCGTGGCTGGACCTGAGTGTCGCCAGTGAGACAGAAAAGACCCAACAGTAGTTGACACAGCAGCACCCAACACAGAGGAGTCCGAATGTTCGGCTATCGAGTGCCCGCACCCAACGAGGCCCTGCTCATCTCCGGCGGAAACCGCGGAGGAGACGGGGCGCCATTTCGTGTGGTCACCGGTCAGGGTGCGTTCGTGATCCCGGTCCTGCGGAAAGCCGACATCCTGTCACTCGACCTGCACGAGGCCCTCATCAAGGAAACCTGTGTGACCACCCAGGGCGTGGAACTGTCGGTCAGCGCGGTGGTCGCATTCAAAGTGGGCAACGACAACGAATCGATCGTCAACGCCGCACAGCGCTTCCTGTCTTCGCAGAAAGGTGCGATGGCCGGCACCGTCGGGGAGATCTTCGCCGGTCACCTGCGATCCATCATCGGTTCGATGACAGTCGAACAGATCATCCGTCAGCGTGAAGTCCTCGCCTCCCAGGTGCTCGACAGCTCCAATGTGGAGATGGGACGGATGGGTCTGATCGTGGATTCGATGCAGATCCGGTCCATCGACGACTGCGGCTCCGGGTACATCGATTCGTTGCGCGCACCGCACCTCGCGCAGGTCGAGCGAGAGGCGAAGATCGCGCAGGCAGAAGCAGATCGGGCCGCCGCTGAAGCACAGCAGGAATCGCGACGGCGGCAGGCCGAGTACACACGCGAAACCGCAATCAAGGAATCGGAGATCCAGGCCGAGACCGACCGCGCCAAGGCAGAGGCCGCACAGGCCGGACCGCTCGCGCAGGCTACCGCTCAGCGTGAGGTCCTCGAGGCGCAGTCGGAACTGGCCGTCAAACAGGCGGCGCTGCGGGAGAAGCAACTGCAGAGCGAGGTCATCAAGCCGGCCGAGGCGAAGGCCCGCGAGACCGAGATCCTGGCCAAGGCGAAGGCCGAGGAGATCCGGATCCTGGCTGAGGCCGCCGCTTCCAACGGGCGTGTCGCACTGGATCAGACGCTGATCGAGCAGTTGCCGCTCATCGTGGAGGCCGCCGCGAAGGGCCTGGCCAACTCCAATCTGACCATCCTCAACGGTCAGGAAGGTGTCAATGACACCATTTCCGGCATGGTCGGTCAGGGCCTGGCCGTGTTCGGAGCGCTGCAGAAGGGCATCCTGAACGGCGACAACGACGACGAGCAGTCGGGTCTGCACGAGATCGCCGGCTGACACGGCAGTACTCCGGTGACACGGTGCGGCTCCTGCCGCCCGTGCTCCGGCATCTCGGCTATCGGATGTGCGCGAGAAGCGCTCGGCCGGTGTCCCATTCACCGAGTAGCGCGGGACCTGTCGGTTCGGTGTCAACCGGATGGTGGTGCACCACCACAGTCGTATCTCCTGCCTCGATCACCGTGTCGGTTCCGGTAGTGGTTGTCCGTACCTCGGTGACCGTCGGAACGGCCCCCGACCCGGACCCGGTGCCCCGGGCACGCACAGTGTTGTCGACCTTCCGCGGTGCTGTGCCGTCGACGTGCAGAAACTGGGCGGCTTCACGTCCGGCACCGTCGATGGTGGCAAGTAATTGCTCGACGTAGACGGGGTCGGTTGTGGCGTCGTAGATGTAGCGGTGACCGAGCACCGAATGCTCCATCTCGCCCACCGGCCGCGCTGTAGGCAGCGGTGCCCCACGATAGGTCAGCGGTACTTGGTAGACGGACCCGTCCGCGTCGCGTACCAGATGGATTTCGATCCCGACTTCACCGTCGGGATCGTCGAAGCGGTACGCGCCGACCTGCTCGAGCACCGGGTCCGTTCCCGGGTAGTAGGCGGCGGACGGCAGCCAGGCGGCGATCAGTTCCGGCTTGGTGGGCGATAATTCGGCTGCATACAGAAGTGCCACGCCGTGAGCATAGCGGCGGCGGGCCGCTATCTCGGGACGGGCGGGCTCCGCGCGTTGCTACCGATGTGATGCCCTCGTCTGCTTGGCGGCATCGAGCCCCGTGATCCGATGCCCATCTCGTCGGCGAGGTCGTCCGGTTCTCCACACGAACCGGCTGCGCCGGTCGCCGTCGCCCAAGCCCGACCGTCCTCGCGCGGAATCCGGGCCTGCGCAAGAACCCGTTGCCCGGCCGTCGCGGCGTTCGTCGACTGACTGGGCCTTACTGTCGCCCGGTGACGCTGCCGTGGCTGGGTTTCGTACCCGATGACGTGACCTCCACACCACAGTCAGCGGTTCTGCGGCTGGCCGAGCAGTTTCGAGTCGATCCGGATGCGATCGGCTCCTACGGGAGGTGAGCAAAGACCCGCACAGATCAGCTGCTATGGCGGCAGGTACCCACGACTCGGCACCAACGGCGTCCAGCAGGCCGACACCGACGGACGCCGCCCTGCACAAACTGGCGGAAGAAGACGCTGCACGGCAACGGATCAACGACCACAAGCGTCGGACAGAACCGGGCGACATGCCCCCGATACTGGCCCGCGTCGTGACCGCGACCGCGGCATGGACCGCTGACGGACCACCACGAAGGAGGCATGAAACGATGCTCGACAACGCGAACGGCCGCAGCGGGGGCACTCACCAGGGTCGGTGGTGCACCAACGGAGTCATCGGCGGCAGCCGAGCATCAAGGGGAGGGTCATGGCCCGGCAGAACGACGATCAAGCAGCACTTTTTGGTTTCAGGGAGGATGACGCGATGGAAGAGCAGAGCAACGCCGATCTGAGGATCCACAGCGAAGTGACGCGGATCTGGGGCGAGTGGGTCGGGATGGACCCGACCTGACACCAGAGCAGCGCGAGAGCCTGATCTGGCAGGAGGCAGCCCGGCTGACACAGATGGTGGAGGAAGCGGTCGGGGACGGCGGCCACGGGGGTCTGCTGGACCAGTGGCGGCTAGACAACCCGGGTCTGACACCGGACTACGAGACCGTGGTCTCGTCGATGCGGCAGGCGTAGGAGCGGCAACGCTCGCGGGTGCTGACCGAGGAGCTGTACTCGCAGGTGACCGACGAGGTGTACCAGCGGGTCACGCAAGTACAGGAGCAGATCGAGCAGGAGAGTCTGCGACTGGTCGAGCAGGCACGCGAATCGCGGGATCCGGATCGCTGGAAGACGCCGTGGGTGGAGCCGACGCCGCTGGCGGAGAAGATCGTCGACCAGGTGTGGCCGGGACGGTCGGGGCGGTTCCTGGTCCTGGCGTGGTCGCTGATCCAGCAGCGGATGGAGGACAACCAGCCGACCCCGAACGGCAGGCACGATCCGCTGGCCGACGAGCTGGGCGCGATGATCGAGGCCGAGATGAGGGAGCACCCGACGACGACCCCGTTCTGACCCTTCGCGCCCAATGGGCGCATGCCCACACCGCCCGCATGGACGCGCTTCGGCGCGGCACCACCGTCCGCCGGCATCGACGTGGTCGCGGTCGTCGCTGAAGCCGACCAGGCCGGACCGCGCCCTGGACACGCGCCGACGACCTCGACACCTGGTGCACGTTCACCCTCGGCCACTTCCGAGCCGATCCGCCCGGCGTACTCGAACCCTGGCATGCCGCCGCTCACCTGTGGGAACTGCTCATGGGCTGCGGTGCGTTGCCGGCCGTCGACAAGCAGATCGACCTCCGCGTCCGAGTCGCGGTGATCTTGCTGCTGCTCTACGGCCAGCCCCTGAGCCGAATCGTCCGGCTCACCATCGACGACATCCTCACCACCGGCGACACTGTCCTGATCCGCTTCGGCGTACCACCGACCCCGGTTCCCGAACCCTTCGCCGGGCTCCTGCTGAGCCTGATCGACCAACGCACGAACATGCGCACCGCGACGAACCCGAACTCTCGCTGGCTGTTCCCTGGACGCCGCGCCGGCCAGCCGCTCAGACCCGAGACGCTGGGCAAGCAGACCGCGAAGAACGGCACCCCCCCAGCATCGGCGGCGGCCGCGTCGTCGCGGTCCGCCAACTCGTGCTCCCAGCACCTGCCCCGGTGGTCCCCGACGCCCTCGGCATCCACTACACCACCGCCCACCGGCACCTCGCCCAGGCAGGCGGCACCTGGAACCGCTACGCCCCCGGCGACCACGGCCAGTGACGAACCGCTCTCAACCCGATCGACTACCGACTACTCGAATAAGGGTCTCTGCCAGTCCGGAACCCTGGTGGCTACGCTAGCCCGACCTGGTAATCCGCCGGTTTGTCGCGATTACTACCGGAATCCCACGACGACGGACCGTTTTCGGTCTCGAATGAACAGTCGCGCGGTTCGCCGAACAGTGCTCGCCCACAACCTTCCGCCCGCCCGGACGCCGGCTACACCTGCGCGGTTCCACAGACCGGCGAAGTGCGCTCAGGCATTTCCGCCCGATTTTCGGGTACTACGGCTACCGGTGCGGGCGTGTCGTGCCACTCTGGCGCGGTTTCCGCACACCGGTGAGCACCATTCTCGGCGGGGATGGGACTTGACGAAGAAGAGGATGCACCCCGGGGCGGGGCATGCCCGCACTGAACCGATCCGATCCGGCATCAGCAGACTGCACGCGTCGGACGCGACCTCACCGAGCGCAATCAGCCACGGATCGTCGACTTCCCAGTGCCGAGTCACCACCACAGGGTTCCCAGGTGAGATTTCCAGGCGGGATGCACTGTAGCGGCTGAACTCGTTGATGGCCTTGAAGGAGTCGCTGCTGGGCACCGAATCGTCAGTAACGGATTGCAGACAGCTGCGCAGCGCTTCGCGCAGCGAGAGGAACTGCTCGTGGGTGCGCGGAGTGCACGCCTGTTCGGCAAGGGCGGGAGGTAGTTCGCGGCTGAGCTGGTTGGCATGTGCGGCCACCCAGGCAGTGAGCTGATCGGTGGTGGTCAGTGCGTCGACGCGATGCCCGCGACGGCCTCCGTCGATGTAGGTGGTGTTCACCAACTCCAGGGCGAGTGGTTCCCCGCTCAGCGGCACGGCCGTAGTGGATCTCGAGGAGGATGTGGGATGTCGCGTCATAGACCTAATGGTATCTGCGTTTGACTTGCGTTAGTTCTCGTGTTGCGATATCTGAACTAACGGAAAAACTAAACTTAACCATTAGCTGAGGGGGATTCATGGATGGGTTCGTGCTGCGCAGCAGCTGGAGTACACGCATTACCGCGGTGGCGTTCATATCGTTGACCGGCGCGTTCGGACTGAATCTGGCGATCGGCCAATTCATTCCACCGCTGATGGGGCACTTCGGTTGGTCACTCGCAGCCACGAGCGGCACCGTCGCAGCGAGCACCCTCATGTGGGGGCTGGCCCAACCGGTCATGGGCCGGCTGATCGACCGGTCGGGGCCACGAGCGGTGATGGCCGTCAGTGCCGCGCTGATGGGTCTGGCATACCTTCTTCTCGCGACCATCACCGAGTTCTGGCAGTTCGTTCTCCTCTTCGGAGTCGTCGTCGCGATCGGATTCGCCGGATGCAGTTCGATGCCCGCATCAGTCCTGGTGACGCGATGGCACGTTCGCCGGCGTCCTCAGGCACTGGCGATCAGTTCGATGGGAATCAACGCAGGCCAACTTCTTCTTCTGCCGCTCGCGGGAGTACTGATCTCGGCGTTCGGATGGCAAGCCGCGTTCGCGATTCTCGGGTGCGTGATGCTCGCTGTCGTCGCTCCGACGATTTGGTTCGGCGCCCGGAACAGCCCGGGCGACATCGGACTGGACGCGCAGGAGGCCCCCGCTCCGACGCCGGCTGCCGCCAGTCTTCGGCATGCACTGGCAGATCCGCAATTCTGGCTGATCGCCCTCAGTTTCGCGGGGTGCGGTTACTCGCTGTACATGTTCACCACCCACATGCCCAAACTGGCCGTGGAGCTGGGACTCGGGGCCTCTGCCGGCGGATGGTTGATGGCACTGGTGGCAGTGTGTAGCGCGGCCTCGATGTGGGCCACCGGTCAATGGGCAGCCAAACTATGGGGCAAGCGCCGCCCCCTGCTGGTATTGCACCTGGTCCGCATCGTGGGCTTCCTCGTGCTCGCCTTTGCCGGCACCGGCCAGTTCCTTCTGCTCGCGGTTGTTCTCTTCGGATTGTCCTCGTTCCCGGTGATCCCGCTGACCACCGGATTGATTGCCGATCGCTTCGGGGGTACTGCCATGGGCGGGATCCTCGGCTCGGCCTGGCTGATCCACCAGCTGTTCGCCGCTCTCGGCGTGCTGATCGGTGGCGTGCTCCATGACGCGACCGGCAGTTACCGTACGCCGTTCCTAAGCGGTGCTGCCGTCCTGCTCGCCTCGACCGTCTTGACGTGGTTCATCCGCGAGCGGCGAGCAGCGGCGCTTGAGCCGACGTTGCAGCCGAACTGAACTCCTACTGTCGAGCTCACCCGCGCCCGCTGTGCCTTTGCTCGGCCACAGTGGGCGCGGGCCTCTGTCTCGGACTGGCCGGATATCAATAGTGCTCCGCAACGCACCCGCCCAGCTGGCGTGCAGATGATCCTCCCCCGAGGGCAACGCCGGGATGGATGCGTACCTGGTCAAGCACATCGACCAACTTTCCGATATCCAGAGTGCCCGGAGATGGCTGGAAGTCACGGGAGCTCAACTCGGCAGAGCCGACTGCGCATGGGGCGTCGACACAAAGCGACTCCTGCTACTGCGCAATACCAGTGCCATCACATCTACCTCGCCGGGAAGTGGCTCATTGACCCACCGCAACACTGCGGCGTCGTCGACATCCTCCGGGGCCACCGACGTCCTTCCCGAGGTTCCCGCTCCCGCGCGCCCCTTGCTCGCCCGCCCGCCGCACACGGCCCTACCGGACCCGCCGACCGCCACGCAAGAGGAAAACCCGCCCTTGCCTGGCGCCTGTCGAGTCTGCCGCACCGACAACGGTGCCCTGCGCGTGCTCACCGGACACCACCGCCCACCGGCCCCTCGCCGAACAGGCGGCACCTGGAACCGCTACGCCCCCGGCGACCACGGCCAGTGACGAACCACTCTCAACCGGATCGCATACCGACTACCGAAAAACGGTCTCTGCCAGTCCGCAACCCCTGGATGCGCGGTCGGCGGTGCGTCGCGGCCCCGCCGAAAGGCCCTCCCCCGAGGGGTGCGCAGTTTTCGGCCCCGCCGAAATCCTGATCGTCATAAGTGGGGATTATGACGATCAGACCTATCCATGCGTGATTGTGCATATGAACATCTCTGATGTAACGAAACAGCGAATAATCAACGACTCTCGACCTATTGATGCACTTTAAACTGGTACTTTGATGTTTAATAACGTTTCATTTCAGGTTACGTTTCATCTCATGTACGCTTATTCGTGATCGGAGAAGGTCGAAAGGGAGTCGAATGAGCGATACGACAAATGCGGACGCCGCAGCAAGCACAGAAGCCGAAAAACCGCGCGTCGGCCGACCCCGGAAATACGACTCCCCCGCCGACCGGGTCCGCGCCCACCGCGAACGCGCACGGCGCCGCAAGGAAGCCGAACAACTCGCCGGACTCACCGACCCCGCCACACCGATCGAGGCGTCAGCGAACCTCACCGCCGCGGTCACCGCACTGCGCACCCTCACCGCGGCGAGCATCGAGCAGCACACCGCCGTCGCCACCCAGATCACCGCGGCCCTCGACAAACTCACCGACCCCGCGGCGCTCGACGCACAACTGCACCGGACCGCCACCGAACTCGCCAAAGTCAAAGCCGACGCCGACGCGAAGATCGCCCGCCTCAAAGAACAACTCACGCAGGCCACCGAGGACCGCGACAACGCCGACGCAGCCGTCGAGGCCGTCGACCGCGAACTGTCCGACGCGCGCCTCGCGCACGACGAGCAGATCCGCACGCTCGAATCCGCGCATCATGACGAACTGACGCGACTCCATGAAGAGCACGCCGATGTCCTGCGCCGGCACCGAGACGAGCACGCCGCCGCGATCGCCGAGTACGAACAGAACGTCGACGGCCTGCACGCGACGATCGCCACGCAGCGTGACCACCTCGACGCGGCGACAAGCGAACGCGACCGGCTTCGTACCGAGATCGGTGAACAGCGAGACCGGCTCTCCCGCGCCGAGACCGCAGCCGAACGCGCCCGCGCAGACACCGACCGGCACGCCGCGACCATCGACCGCCTCGAATCCGACCTCGGTCTCGAACGGACCCGCGTCGCCGAGCTCCGTGACGCGCTCGAAGACGCACGCGTCACCTCCGCCACTGCGCGTGCCGCAGAAACCGCCGCCCGCGACCGCGGCGACGAACTGCGCACCGAGGTCACTGCGCTGCGCGCCGAACTGTCAGCCTTCCGAGCCGACGCCGAGACGAACCGCGCGGAACTCATCCGCCTGCGCGCGGCCACCGCACAGTCCCCGGACGAACACGATCCCTCGGATTAGGACCCGGCCGGACAGCTGCTCGCAGCACGGATGTCCGAGCATTTTCGGTGACGATGCCCCGAGGCGTGGGGGCCCCGCGAGGTCTGGACCCCGTCCCCAGGACAGGGTCATCATGGAGAGGTGACCCGCTCACGGGCCATCGACCGCGGCGCATTTCATGGCCGCGCGAGCCAACTCGGCACGGGCGGCCCCGCGTTCACCGAAGCTCTCCGTGAGCACCGTCCCATTCACCGAACACCGGAAGGAATGGCACCGTGTCCAAGAGCGAAAACGAAATCCCGGCGATCGCGTCCCCCACACCGACAGCGCACCGGCCCCGCACGGTCCGTGACTGGTGGCCCGACCAACTCGATCTGAGTGCTCCGTCCGCAGTCTCCCGCGACCAACCCGATGGGTGTGGAATTCGACTATCCGACCGAGTTCGCGTCCCTCGACGTCGATGCACTCGAACGGGACATCGTCGAGGTGATGACGACGTCGCAACCGTGGTGGCCAGGGCGCACAGCGACTCGCGCCGCTCAACAGCTGGCCGGACAACGCCAGTCTCGACAAGGCGCGACGGTTGCTGTGGCCGATCAAGAAGAAGTACGGCAGGAAGATCTCCTGGGCCGACCTGATCATCTTCGCCGGTAACTGCGCCTACGAATCGATGGGTTTCACGACCTTCGGGTTCGGCCGCGAGGACATCTGGGAGCCGGACGAGGTGTTGTACTGGGGTCCGGAGGACACCTGGCTCGGCGACGAACGCTACAGCGGCGAACGGGAACTGGCCGGCCCGCTGGGCGCGGTGCAGATGGGACTGATCTACGTCAATCCCGAAGGCCCCAACGGCACCCGGACCCGATCGCCGCGGCCGTCGATATCCGCGAAACATTCGGGCGGATGGCAATGAACGACATCGAGACCGCCGCGTTGATCGTCGGCAAGACACACGGCGCGGGCCCCGCAGACCTGGTCGGCCCCGAACCCGAAGCCGCCCCCATCGAACAGCAGGGCCTCGGCTGGAAACGTGCCTACGGCACCGGGGTCGGTGGTGACGCGATCACCAGCGGTCTGGAAGGTACCTGGACCCCGCCCCACCGCCTGGGACAACTCCTTCCTCGAAACCCTCTACCGCTACGAGTGGGAGAAAACCACGGTTCCAGTCGATTTCGAAGGACGGGGCCGCGGCCGACGCGGTGCCCGATGCGCACGACCCGTCGCAACGGCACCCGCCGGTGATGCTCACCACCGATCTCTCGTTGCGCTTCGACGAGATCTACGGTCCGATCACCCGCCGCTGGCTCGATCATCCCGAGGAACTCGACACAGAATTCGGTAAGGCCTCGTACAAACTGCTGCACCGCGACATGGGGCCGATCACTCGCTATCTGGGCCCGCGGATCCCCGAAGCACAAGTGTGGCAGGACCCCGATGCCCGCAGTCGATCACCAGTTCGTCGGCGACAACGAGATCGCCGCGTTGAAGCAGATGATCCTCCACTCGGGTCTGTCGATCCGGCAACTGGTCACCACGGCGTGGGCGGCCGCGGCGAGCTACCGCGGCACCGACAAGCGCGGCGGCGTCAACGGAGCTCGCCTATGCCTCGCGCCGCAGAAAGATTGGGAGGTCAACGAACCGGCCGCCGTGGCGGAGGTCATCGTGGTGCTCGACCGGATCCGGCAGGAACTCGACGACCGGCAGAGCAGGGACACGAAGGTCTCCCTCGCCGACCTCATCGTCCTCGGTGGAATGCGCGTGATCGACACCGATCACGGCGGAGCGTCCCACGGTGTGCTGACGGACCGACCCGGAATGTTGACCACCGATTTCTTCGTGACCATCACGGACATGGGTATCGAATGGTCCCCCTCGACCAGCGAGGAGCACGTCTACGAGGGACGTGACCGCCGTCGATCTCG
Organism: Rhodococcus sp. F64268; assembly: GCF_023015605.1. NCBI lineage: Bacteria > Bacillati > Actinomycetota > Actinomycetes > Mycobacteriales > Nocardiaceae > Rhodococcus > Rhodococcus sp. F64268. Next base: position 107,780 of record NZ_JALKAI010000012.1, on the reverse strand, counting down.
TCTTCGGATCGCACTCACAGCTGCGCGGTATCGGGGTCCCGGGAGTAATGGCGCAAACCAACGAGGTTCGCGTAGTGCCTGGTCGGCGGTGATCTCGGTTCGGGCTGCGGACCTGGATGGTTGGCGCTCGGCTCGGCTGCCGATGAGGTTGGTCGGCGTTTTGGGAGGCTGGGGTTCGCGGCGACGCGGGTATTCGGGAGCGAGGAGTTGCCGCGACTTCGGGAGTTCCCGGAGATCAGTCGTGAGGAGTTGTTCCGGTACTTCACGCTGACCCCGGCTGATCCGGCATTCGTTGCTCCGCAGGGCAGGGCCCTGCAGTCCGTCTTGGCTGGCGTGGTGCCCCGCGAGCACGGCCACACCCGTGGCGGATGCTCTACCAAACAATCAGACCCTCTCCACCCCTGCGTTAGACATCCGGTCCGCACCGACCGGGTACCGAACCGGCCGGGTTACCGAGAAGAACGCGCCCGGCGGGGTGCATCACCGGCGCCGGGTGCCGGTGACGCACCCCCGCACGGCGCTCAGCTCCGGTAGTCGAGCCTGGTCATCATGCCCGCGTCTTGGTGGTAGCCGTTGTGACAGTGCAGCATCCAGTAACCGGGATTGTCGGCGACGAGGTTGACTTCGATCTTCTGCATCGGCAGGACGATCACGGTGTCCTTACGCGGTCCTGGGGTGCCATCGGCGCGGACGACCTGGAACGTGTGCCCGTGCAGGTGCATCGGATGCCACATCATCGACATGTTGGTGAACGTCAATCGGGCATGCTGGCCTTCCCGGACGGTCAGTGGCTCCATCTGGTCGAACATCCGGCCGTTGATCGTCCACTGATAGCTCATCATGTCGCCACCGAGATCGGCCGTCAGGTTCACATCCGGCGGTCCCTGGGGAAGCATCACTTCACCGGTGGCCGAGAACGAGTGCACGGTTCCGACCTGCCCGGCGAGTTCGGTGGGCCGCATACCTGGATCCGGCACGGCGCCGGCGCCTGTCCGGAGCAGGGCGCGGGTCTGCGCGTTCTTACCCTCTGCCGCGGCGACGAGCGGAAAGACGCCGTCTGCGGCCGTGACGATGACGTCGTAGCGTTCGGACATTCCGACCAACAGTGCATCGACCTCGGTGGGGACCACAGGAAAGCCGTCGGTGTGGGTGACGGTCATGCGGTGCCCGGCGAGCGCGACCCGGAACGCGGTGTCGGCGCCGGTGTTGATGATACGAATCCGGATCCGCTGGTCCGGCTTGGCGGTGAACGAAGAAGGAGACTCCGGGACGCGGCCGTTGATCAGATAGAGCGGGTAGGTGACATCCCCGGCGTCACCGCCGAGAAGGTTGTCGCTCGTCCCATCGGACAAGCCGCTGGTGGGCGGCTGAGCCATGCCCGACATGCCTGATGACATGCCCGGCATGCCGGACATACCTGGCATGCCCATCCCGGGCATGGAGCCGTGATCCATCGATCCCATCCCGCCTTTGCGGAGTTCGTCGAGAATCTGTTGAGGGCTGCGACCGACACCATCGGTCCAGTCATCGAGGACCACGATCCATTCCGCGTCGTACGACAAGGGTTCGTTGGGGTCGTCGACGATCACCGGCGCATACAGCCCGTAGTCCGTTTGCCCCCCGACATGTGGGTGGGCCCAGAAGGTGCCCGAGTGCGGCACCGAGAACCGGTAGGTGAAGGACTCGCCCGGCTTGATGTCGGGGCTTGCGGGGGCGGCGCCGTCCATGTCGTTGCGCAGAGCGATGCCATGCCAGTGCACCGATGTGGGATCAGACATCTTGTTGTCGACCGTGACGGCCAGCTCGTCACCGACGCCGGCGCGGATCACCTGTCCCGGCACCGTGTCGCCGTAGGCGTAGGAACGCACTGTTGGTCCGCCGAGGTCGAGTTCTGTCATTTGCGGGGTGAGGTTGGCGGTGACGGTACGACCGGTGTGAGGGCGTTTCGCCTCGGCAGCGAGAATCGCGCTCTGCTCGACGCTCGCTGCTGTGGTGCCGGGCGTCGTCGATGTTGTCTTGCTGCACGCGGTCAGCGCCAGACCGCCGATGCCCACCGAGGTGGCGGTGAGGAATGTTCGCCTGCTGACGCGGGGACCGAAGTTGCCGGAGGGGGTCACGAAACTCTCCTGAAGAGTGTGCTGTGCGCGCCGGCAGGTGGGGCGCGCTGGGAACAGAACAGCTGACCGGACTCCGTATCGGAAGGACACAGGTCGGGTCGGATCTGATCACGTGCGCAGGACACATTTCCGGTGCAGAATCTCCACACCGGACGCTGGCGGGGGCCGCCCCCGCCGCCACCGACGGAGGCCCGCTGCGTTGCTGCATGCGATGTCGCGGCCGGTGTTCGGCCGGGGCACTCCGTTGGGGTTTGACCTGCTGCCCCCATCCGCAACTGACACGACCTGAACTTCTACCGCCCCGAGGCGAGCGCCCGCTATCAGCGCATCGATTCGCTGTTCGGCGACAACGTCATCGACTGGGCGCTGCTCGAGACCCCCCCGGCCGGACCCGGTGCGCACTGCCCGCTCGATCCGGGATGGACGATTGTCGTCGGTGACGCTGCTGCGCAGACTGGGCAACCATTCCCGCAAGAAGGCCCGGACCAGTGCTCATTGGGTCAGTTCAGTGGGTAGAGCGTCTGGGCGGTCGCGGCGTAGGCGGTGTCGAAGTCGACGGCCAGCACGGCTTCGACCGGCCCGACCACCGCGTGCTGCTCCCAGCTCTCACCAGTGCGGCTGCGCCACGCGGTGCCGCCGGTGTCGACCCCCCACAGGGAGCCGTCGCTCGCGGCGGAGAGCAGCGCCAGCCGCGGGGCGTCGGGCACCAAGGTGAAGGTGCGTGCGCCGTCGGTGCTGTGCTGCAGCCCGGCGGTGGTGGTCGCCCACACCCCGGTGTCGGTGACGGCGAGCGCGGCCGCGCCCATCGGGGCGCCTGGGGTCCAGCTGCTGCCGCCGTCGGTGGAGGTCAGCAATCCGGTGGTGCCGTCGAAGCCGACCAGCAACGCACCGTCGGTGGCCAAGGCGTGAAAATCCACCTCGCCGGTCAAAGATTTCGGCGTCCAGGTGCGGCCGCCATCGAGACTGTCGATCAGCCCCAACGGATTCGGCGCCGAACTCGACGGCCCCGGGTGCCCGGACGCGAAGAGACGGTCGGTGCCCGGCGCCCCGGTCAGTCCCATGAAGTCGTCGTCGGAGACGCCGACGCGGGTGGTGCGCCCGTCCGCGGCGATCTCGACGAGGCCGGAGTGAGTACCGGCCAGCACCACACCATCCGCATCGAGGTGCAGACCATGCAGATGGTCAAGGGCCGGCGCCAACGCTGTGCCGGGCACCTCCGATGCCCCCGCCGGCTCGGTGGTCGTGGTGGATTGTTCACCGGTCGCGCAACCGGCGAGCACGACCACAGCAGCAACAGGCACCAGGGCACGCGCCCACCGGCGCAGGGGAAAACTCGACATGATAAGCAGGAACTCGTTTCGGATCGATCGGGTGCCGGCTCAGGTGCGAGCCAGGTGGGCGGGTTCGAGATCGAGACGACGCAACAGCTGGGCGTTGAGCGCCACCACGATGGTCGAGACCGACATCAGGATCGCGGCCACCGCGGGCGAGATCGCGACCCCGGCGAAGGCCAGCACCCCGGCCGCCAGGGGCACGGCGATGATGTTGTAGCCGGTGGCCCACACCAGGTTCTGCCACATCTTGCGGTAGCTGGCATGCGAGAGCGCGATGATCGACAGCACCGCCCGCGGATCGTTCGCCGCGAGCACGACGCCGGCGGACTCGATGGCCACATCGGTGCCGGCGCCGATCGCGACACCGACATCGGCGCGGGCCAGGGCCGGGGCGTCGTTGACGCCGTCGCCGACCATCGCGACCGTGTGCCCGCGGTTCTGCAGGTCGGTGACCTTGGCGTCCTTGTGTTCGGGCAGCACCTCGGCGAACACCTCGTCGATACCGAGGTCGGCGGCCACCGCGTCGGCGACCTGTCGCGCATCGCCGGTGATCATTGCGACCTTCACCCCGCGGGCATGCAGCGCGTCGATGGCCTGGCGGGATTCCTCGCGCACGGCATCTTCGAGCGCCAACGCCCCGAGCACCCGGTCGTCCTCGGCGATGTGCAGCACCGAGGCCCCGCGCGCCACCCACTGCTGGGTCACGGCGGTGACGTCGGCGGGCACCGACAACTGCCGATCGGCCAGCATGGCCGGGCCTCCGACGCTCGCCTCGGTGCCGTCGACGATCGCGCGCACCCCCCGGCCCGGCAGGGACCGGAAGTCGGTGGCGGCGATCCGCTCACCCGCCGGGACACGACTGGCGGCCGCGGTGACGATGGCCCGGGCGACGGGATGTTCGCTGTCGGCCTCGACCGCCGCGGCCAGCGCCAGCACCTGCTCTTCGCTGATCCCGGCGGTGGTGACCACACCGGTGACCTGGTGCCGGCCCTGGGTCAACGTGCCGGTCTTGTCGAAGAGCACCACATCGACGGTGCGCATGCGTTCGAGCGCGAGCCGGTCCTTGACCAGCACCCCGGCCTTGGCGGCGCGTTCGGTGGAGATCGCGATCACCAGCGGGATCGCCAGACCGAGGGCGTGGGGGCAGGCGATGACCAGCACGGTGACGGTGCGCACCACCGCTTCGTCGACGTTGCCGAGCAGCGACCACACCGCAAAGGTCAGGATGCCCGCGACGGCGGCGAAGTAGAACAGGAACGCTGCGGCCTTGTCCGCCAGCGCCTGGGCGCGAGAGGACGAGGCTTGGGCGTCGGCGACCATGCGCTGGATGCCGGCCAGGGCGGTGTCGTCGCCGACCGCGGTGATGCGCACCCGCAGGGCGCTGTCGGTGGCGACGGTGCCGGCGACCACGGTGTCCCCGACCTGCCGGGTCACGGCCTTGGATTCGCCGGTGATCATCGATTCGTCGACCTCGGCGCGGCCGTCGGTGACGGTGCCGTCCGCGGGCACCCGTGCCCCGGCGCGGACCAGTACGAGATCGCCGCGGGTCAGCTCGGCGATCGGCACCTCGCGGTTGCCGTGGTCGGTGATCTTCTCCGCGGTATCCGGGAGCATCGCGGCCAGGGCTTCGAGGGCGCCCGAGGCCGAACCGAGGGCGCGCATCTCGAGCCAGTGCCCGAGCAGCATGATCACGATCAGCAGGGCCAGTTCCCACCAGAAGTCCAGGTTGAACCCGCCGAGTCCGAGGGTGGTGACCCAGGACGCGACGAATGCGACGGTGATCGCCATGGCGATGAGCAGCATCATCCCGGGACGGCGCGAGCGCAGTTCGGCCCAGCCGCCGGTGAGGAACGGCGCGCCGCCGTAGACGAAGATCACCGTACCCAGGACCGGCGGAATCCACATCGCGCCGGGGAAGTCCGGCAGGGGGTAGCCGAGCAGCTCGGCGACCATGTGGCTGAACGCGACGACCGGCACCGACAGGATCAGGCTGATCCAGAACCGCCGGCGGAACATCTCCCCGTGCGCCCCGTGCCCGGCATGCCGATCATGGCCGCCGTGCCCGGCAGGATCGTCATGGCCGATGTGGGCGAGGTGCTCGCCGTGCCCGGCGTGCGCGTCGTGCTCGTCGGGGGGTGGGCTCTGGGTGGAGGTGCCGTGCTCGTGCCCGGCGGGCGCCGGGTCCGGGTGGGAGTGTCCGTGCTCCGGGTGCGACATCGAAAGCTCCTGACTGTGGGCCGGCAGAAAAGCGAACAGGGCGCTCTACAGGGTGGTCAACAGCTGGCGCATGGTGTCGATCTCCTGTTGCTGGGTGTCGGCGATGGTGCGGGCCATCTCGACGGCGTCGGGGAACTGTCCGTCCTCGATCTCGGTCTGGGCCATGTCGATCGCGCCTTCGTGGTGGGCGATCATCTGCTCGAGGAACAGGCGAGCGGCGTCGGTGCCCTGTGCATCGGACAGTGCCTGCATGTCCTCCTCGCTCATCATCCCTTCCATCTGCATTCCCTCCATACCGTCCATGCCCTCGTCCATGTCCATGCCGGGCATGTCGTTGTTGCCGGTTTCGGGCATCTCGGTGGGCTCGCCCCACTGCTCGAGCCAGGATTCGAGCTGTGCGATCTCCGGGCCCTGAGCGGCCTTGATCTGCTCGGCCAGCGCGGTCACGTCGGCGGGGATGTCCTGCTTGGCCAGCAGCATGTCGCTCATCTCGATGGCCTGACTGTGGTGCGGGATCATCATCTGCGCGAACATCACGTCGGCGTCGTTGTGCGCTGCCGCTTCGTCGGCGGCGGAGGCGGTGGCCGAGGTGGTGGCGCTCGATGTGGCGGCGGTGGTGCCGGTGTCGGAGTCGCTGCACGCGGCCGCGGTGAACACCACCGCCAGCGCCATGGCGCCGACGGCGAGAGTCTTCTTGTTGTTCATGAGTGGATCCTTTCCTCGAACGGTCACAGAACAGGGGAACCGGCCACCGGTGTCTTTTCCCGGCCGGCACACCGCGGACTAGGCCAGGTAGGACACGGTGGTCATCATCCCGGCTTCCTGGTGGTAGGCGTTGTGGCAGTGCAGAGCCCATTGGCCAGGGTTGTCGGTGTCGAATTCGATCTCGACGGTGCGCATCGGCCCGATGGTGACGGTGTCTTTGCGCAGGCCGGTGTCGGTGAGCGCGAAGGTGTGTCCGTGCAGGTGCATCGGGTGGAACATGTCCGACATGTTGCGCATCCGCATACGTACCCGCTGTCCTTCGCTCACGTCCAGCGGCGGGATGTCGGGGTGGGCCCGGCCGTTGAGGGTCCACCGGTACGGCGACATGGTCCCGCCCATATCCACGCTGTGGTACAGGTCGTGATCGCGCTCCGTCAGCCGCACATACTCGCGGGGCGCGAGGTCGGTGCCGAGCAGCACCCGCCGCTCCAGCTCCTCGGGGCGGGACTGCGCGGGGAGCTCGCCGGCGGCGGTGCGCACCAGCGCTTGCCCGTGCCCGGTCTTGCCTTCCGCCTGCGCGAACAAGGGGAACACGCCGTCGCCGAGGGTGACGAGGACGTCGAAGCGCTCGCCCATGCCGATCAGCAGTGCGTCGGTGTCCTGCGGCACGACGGGGAAGCCGTCGGTGTGGGTGACGGTCATCCGGTGCCCGCCCAGCGCAACACGGAAGGCGGTGTCCGCGCCGGCGTTGACGAACCGGATCCGTACCCGCTGCCGCGGTGTGGCGGTGAAAACCATCGGGTCCTCGGGGACTCGGCCGCCGACCAGGAAGTGCGGGTAGGAGACGTCCCCGGCGCCGCCGAGCAGCGGGGAGAGCATCGTTTCCTCACCCATGTCCATGCCGTCCATGCCGTCCATGCCCATGGCGCCGTGGTCCATCCCGCCCATGCCGGCGTCGCCGCTCTCACTCGAGGCGTCGGCGCCGATGCCGAGGTCGCGGGCCACGTCGTCGGGGGTGCGACCGGTGCCGTCGAGCCAGTCGTCGAGCACCACGATCCACTCGTGGTCGTAGTCGCCGGGCTCGAGCGGGTCGTCGATGACCAGCGCGCCGTACAGGCCGCGGTCGAGCTGCAGCCCGGAATGCGAATGGTAGAAGTACGTGCCCGGATCCGGGACGGTGAACTCGTAGGTAAACCGGCCGCCGGCGGTGATGGGGTCCTGGGTCAACCCGGGTACCCCGTCCATGTCGTTGCTCAGCGCCAGGCCGTGCCAGTGCACGCTCGTCTCGACCGGCAGCCGGTTGTCGACCTCCACCCGCAGCAGATCCCCGGCGCGGGCCCGGAGCAGGGGTCCGGGCAGATTCTGGTCGTAGCCCCAGGTGGAGACGACGCGCCCACCGAGGTCCACCTCGACCGGACGCGGCGTCAACCGGGCCGAGACCACTCGCTGGCCGGGGGTGCGGCGCTGCTGCTCGAGGCGGCGCACCACGCTCGACGAGGCGGTCACCGGCGCACCGGTCGGCGATCCGGATCCGGAACAGGCCGCCAGCGCCCCGGCACCGACGAAAAGCGATCCGAGCATGAAGGACCGGCGGGTCAGTTCACCCACGGATCGGCTCCTGTCGGCCGCTGCCATCGGCCGTGCCCCTGGTCGGGGTCAGTAGCTGACGGCGTGCGACGAATTCGTCGTAGTCGATATCGCCGCGGGCGAAACGCGCTTCGAGCACCTGCAGCGGATCGGCCTCGTGTTCGGTGCCGTCTGGCCCGCTTGCGCGGTCGGTGCGGAACATGGCGGCCATCAGGTAGAGCACCACCGCCCAGAACGCGAGCATGCACACGGCCATGAGAATCCATCCGGTCAAGCTCAGCTCACCTGCCCAGCCCATCATGATCGTCCCCTTCCTTCTCTTCGTGCTTCCAGCCTCGCGCACGGACCCCGGTAATCCGGTGGAGGTTGCATGAAGATTTGCTCAAGAAGTCCGGCCGCAACGTCAGCGCCGGACGCTACTGGCGATGATGGATGCCATGGACACCTCTGCGCGCACGCCCGAGACCAGCAGCGACACCGCAACGGTGCGGCGCCCGCCGACGGGGTTGCGGGCGATGGTCGTCGAGGACGAGGCGCCGCTGGCGAACCTGGTGGGCAGCTACCTCGAACGCGACGGGTTCGAGGTCACGATCACCGGTGACGGCGCCGACGCGGTCGGCCTCGCCCGGCAGGTCGATCCCGATGTCGTGGTCCTGGATCTGGGCCTGCCACATCTGGACGGTGTCGAGGTGTGCCGGCAACTGCGCACCTTCTCCGACGCCTACGTGGTGATGCTCACCGCCCGCACCGAGGAAGTCGACACCCTCATCGGGCTCTCCGTCGGCGCGGATGACTACATGAGCAAACCGTTCAGCCCCCGGGAGTTGACGGCCCGCATCCAGGCCATGCTGCGTCGCCCCCGCACCCACACCCCCCGGCCGGCCGAGTCTGTTCCGGGCACGCCCGCCCGCAACTTCGGTGACCTGGCCATCGACGTCGACGGCCGTGAGGTCACCGTCGGCGGCGTGCCGGTGGCACTCACCCGCACCGAATTCGACGTCCTCGCCGCCCTGTCCCAGGATCCCGCTGTCGTTCTCAGCCGGACGCAGCTGATCGAAGCGGTGTGGGGTCCGAGCTGGGTCGGGGACGAGCAGCTGGTCAACGTGCACATCGGGCATCTGCGCCGCAAACTCGGCGACGACGCCACCGAAGGCCGCTACGTGCGCACCGTCCGCGGCGTCGGCTACCGGATGGGCACCGGACAATGAACACTCGGATCCCCGCGTCGGGGCCGTCGCTGCGACGGGCACTGACCGGTTCGAGTTTCGGCACCCGGTTGTTCCTCGCGCTGACCGTGGTGGTGGTCGGCTGCGCGGTCAGCGCCTGGCTCGTCGCCTCCGCGCTCGCGCCCGGCATCTTCCACGATCACCTCGGCCAGGCCGGCATCGACCACAACTCCAGCGAAGCCGCCCACGTCGAACAGGCATTCACCCGGGCGATCATCCTGGCCTGGGGCCTGGCCATCGCGATCGCCGTGCTCCTGGCGCTGGCGGTGAGCTGGTACTTCACCCGCCGCGTCCAACGCTCGCTGACCGCCGTGACCGCCTCCACGGCCCGGATCGCCGATGGCCACTACGACACCCGCGTGCCCAGTCCCGGACTCGGCGGCGAATTCGACGAACTCGCCGCCACCGTCAACGAACTCGCCCGCCGCCTCGACGCCACCGAAACCACCCGCCGCCGGATGCTCGCCGACCTCGGCCACGAGATGCGCACCCCCATCGCCACCCTCGACTCCTACCTCGAAGCCCTCGACGACGGCATCCGCACCTTCGACGACGACACCCGGCAGGTGTTGCGCGCCGCCATCCACCGACTGGGCCGCCTCGCCCAGGACATCACCGCCGTCTCGCGCGCCGAAGAACACCTCACCCGCATCCGGCCGGTGCCCACCACCACCGGCGCCCTCGTCACCACCGCGGTCGACGCGGTGCGCGAACGGTACGAGAGCAAAGGCGTTGAGGCTGCCCCCTCGGAGTGGACACCCTGACAATGGTTCGTAGAAGAACCAGGAGGGATGTTCACATGGGACGCCAGTCTCAGTACACGGAGGAGTTCCGCCGAGACGCGGTCGCGTTGTATCGCGCCGGCGGCGGCACCCGTACCTACGCCGCGGTGGCCTCGGACCTGGGCATCAGCGGCGAGACCTTGCGGACCTGGGTTCGCAAGGACAACGCCTCGGCGCAGGGCTCAGCTGCCACGGCGGGCGGCGGCAACGAGACCGCAGCCGACGAGTTGGCGCGGTTGCGGGCAGAGAACGCCCGGCTGCGCAGCTCGGAGAAGGAATGGCAGCTCGAACGTGAGATTCTGCGCCCGGCAGCCGCCTATTTCGCGCAGGAGATGAAGTGAAGACCTGCCGCTGGGACTTCATCTCCACCCACCGCAGCGAGTTCGGTGTGCAGCGGCTGTGCCGGGTCCTCGGTACCTCCCGGTCCGGCTACTACCGGCACCTGGCCACCGCCGATGCGCGCACCGAGCGTGCTGCCGAGGAGGCCGCGACCGTGGCGCAGATCCGTGAGATCCATACCGAGCATCGCGGCGGGTACGGTGCACCCCGCATCCACGCCGAACTGCGGGAACTCGGGGTGCGCATCAACCGCAAAAAGGTCACGCGGTTGATGCGTGGCCACCACATCGTCGGTCGGCATCTGCGGCGTGGCCGGCGCACCACGATTCCCGATCCGCATGCGTCGGCGGTGCCGGATCTGATCGGTCGGGATTTCACCGCCGAGGCGCTCGATATCCGTTGGTGCGGCGACATCACCTACATTCCGGTGGGGTCGTCGTGGTTGTATCTGGCGACGGTGATCGACATCTGTTCGCGTCGGGTGGTGGGGTGGTCGATCGCCGAGCATATGCGTACCGAATTGGTCACCGATGCACTGGACATGGCGATCACCACTCGTGGCGGTGTCGTGGACGGCGTGATTTTTCACAGCGATCGCGGAGCGCAGTACACCTCGGCTGAATTCGCGACATTCTGTGCTGCACAGGGTATTCGACTGAGCCGGGGGCGTGTGGGGTCAAGTTACGACAATGCCTTGGCGGAGTCGTTCTTTCAGAGTCTGAAGCGTGAATGGTTGCATGGCAAGGCCGCGACGTCGAAGGCGCGGACGCGTCTGGAATTGTTCGAGTGGTTGTCGTACTACAACCGGCGACGGCGTCATTCCGCGCTGGGTTATCTGGCGCCGATCGAGTTCGAACGACGATTGACCGCATCGGCTACGCTCGCACTCGCCGCATGAAATCCGGTGTCCACTCTCAAGGGGCAAGCTCAAGCTGTTCGTCCTGCCGGTGATCACCACACACCTGCCCGCGGTGACCCGGTCGCTGCTGGAGTACCGGTGGCGACGTCTCGACACCGCCCGCGACGCCGCCGCCCGCGCCGGACTTGCCGGCGCGTTGTTTCCCTGGCAGAGCGGCAGCGACGGACGGGAGGAAACCCCCACCCAGCTCTACAACCCGCGCTCGGAACGCTGGATGCCCGACAATTCCCGGCGCCAACGACACGTCGGTTTGGCGGTGGCCTACAACACCTGGCAGTACTACCAGAGCACCGGTGACCGGGCGTGGCTCCACGACCGCGGGGGTGAACTGCTGATCGAGGTGGCCCGCCTGTTCACCTCCCTGGCCGAGCACGACCCGGAGGAGGACCGGTTCCACCTTTCCGGGGTGATGGGCCCCGACGAATACCACGACGGGTATCCCGAGGCCCCCGGTCTCGGTGTCCGCGACAACGCCTACACGAATGTGATGGCCGCCTGGGTGTGTCACCATGCGGCCGCGACGGTGGCGGAGCTGGCCGGCACCGACGGTGACGAACTGCTCGACCGGCTCGGCGTCGACCCCGAGGAGATGACGCGATGGCGACATCTGAGCCGTCGCATCGCGGTGCCGTTCCATGACGGGCTCATCAGCCAGTTCGACGGATACGACCGGCTTTCCGAGTTCGACTGGCCTCGCTATCGGCGCACCTACGGCAACATCGGCCGCCTCGATCTGATCCTGGAATCCGAAGCAGACACCACCAACCGCTACAAGCTCGCCAAGCAGGCAGATGTGCTGATGCTGCTGTATCTGCTGGGACCGACCGAGCTGCTGTCGATACTCGCCCGGCTCGGCTACGACGTCACCGCCGAGCAGCTGACCCGCACCGTCGACTACTACCTGGCCCGCACCGCACACGGGTCGACCCTGAGCCGGGTCGTACACGCCTCGGTGCTGGCCCGGATCGATCCCACCCGCGCCTGGGCCGTCTTCCGGGAAGCGCTGATCGCCGATCTGGACGACACGCAGGGCGGCACCACCCGAGAAGGCATCCACCTGGGCGCGATGGCCGGCACCGTCGACATCGTCACCCGCTCGTTCGCCGGAGTCCGTTTCGAGTCGGACCGTCTGGTGCTCACCCCGCAGATGCCCCCCGAAATCCGGGAACTGCAGTTCCGACTGCACTACCGGGGCCACCGCATCGACGTGCGCCTCGACGAGAGCACGCTGACCCTGACCGCCCATCGCTGCACCGCCGCCGCGGTCACCGTCGATGTGGACGGAGCACGCCGGACCCTCGGTGACGGACAGACGCTGCAGTTCCCGCTGCAGCGGCACCCGACGACAAGGAGCCGCCGATGAACTCCCAGCGCACGAGACACCGCTGCCTCGGACCGAAGACGGGGGCCGTGCGGCACGAGATCTTCATCAAATCCTCATCCGATGCGCACCGGATCTACGTAGCCCCGAACGAGGATGAAGGCACGCAGCACTTCCGGGGAATCTGCCCCGGCTCACCGGCGAAGGAGCGGTTGTGATGGCACGTCGATGGTCGTTGAACATCACCCCGGCCGAACGCATCGGTCGCATCGTGGTGGGAGTGGCCGCGATTACCGCCGGGATCGTCCTGCTGTTCCAGTCCCCGGGCCTCGGGGTGGCCGTACTGGAAGTACTGCTGATCCTGGCTGGTCTCGACCTCGCGGTGACCGGAGCCTTGGGGCACTGCCCGCTCTACGCCGCACTCGGCTACCAGCCCAAGTCGTTGAGAGGTGTCCGATGACCGACCCCCGTGAGATGCCCGACATGCCCGAGCGTCGGCACTTCCCCCACGAACACTCCGAACCGGCCCCCGCGCGTTCCGGGCGAATGCGTCGAGCTCTCGGACACCGCGCGATGATGGTGATTTGCTGTATCCCCATGTTGGCGATCGCCATTGCGCTGGTGGCCACCGGCACTGTGGGCGTCGGCGCCCTGGTGTTCGCCGGGGCCTGCGTGCTGATGATGGCGATGATGATGGGCGGTGGCGGGCACGGAGGCCACGGAGGCCCTGGATCGGGCCGCTAGCTGCGTTCGGCTCTTCGGTTGCCTTTCCCTGACCTTCCAGCGCGCATTTCGCATCGACCGTCCGGAGAACGCCATGTCCTCGAACACCGTGACAAACAGAAACGAACGCACCGCCGTACTCGAGGTCGGTGGCCTGCACTGGGCGACTTCGGCGGCGGTGGTGCAGTCCACCTTGCTCCGCCGACCCGGCGTCCTGGCTGTCGAGGCCAACGCGATGAACCAGACCGCGACCGTCACCTACGACCCGGCCGTGACCTCGGTGGCGACCCTGACCGACTGGGTACGGGACTGCGGATACCACTGCGAGGGCAAGTCGGTGCCGTCGCACCTGTGCGACCCGCAGGAGGAACCGCGCGAACACGCCGCCCACCCCTCTGCCGCACCCGCCCCTGCCGCACACGACGAACACGCCGCCCACACGCCCCAGCAGTTGATGGGCCACGGCGGGCACGCCGGGATGTCGATGGACGCGATGGTGCGCGACATGCGCAACCGCTTCCTCGTGGCGGCACTGCTGTCGATCCCGATCCTGCTGTGGTCGCCGATCGGGCGGGAGGTGCTCGGGTTCACCGTGGCGGCACCGTTCGGCCTACGCGACGACGTCTTCTCGCTGTTGTTGTCGATTCCGGTGGTCTTCTACTCGTCGTGGATCTTCTTCGACGGCGCCTACCGGGCCCTCAAGGCCCGAACCCTGGACATGATGGTGCTCGTCGCCGTCGCGGTCGGCACCGGCTGGCTCTACAGCGTGGGCGTGACCCTGACCGGCGGCGGCGAGGTGTTCTACGAGGCCGCCACGGTGCTGGCCAGCTTCGTGCTGCTCGGGCACTGGTTCGAGATGCGCGCGCGCGGCGGCGCCAACGACGCCATCCGCACCCTGCTCGAACTCGCCCCACCCCGGGCGGTGGTGCTGCGCGGCGGTGAGCCGGCGGACATCCCCACCACCGAGGTCGTGGTCGGCGACCTGCTGCTGATCCGGCCGGGGGCGAAGATCCCGGTCGACGGGGTCGTCGAGAACGGCCACTCCGAGGTCGACGAATCCATGGTCACCGGTGAGTCCCTGCCGGTCACCAAGACCGAAGGCTCCGAAGTGATCGGTGCGTCGATCAACACCACCGGCACCCTGCGGGTGAGGGCGACCAAGGTCGGCTCCGACACCGCCCTCGCCCAGATCGTCGCCCTCGTCCAAGAAGCGCAGAACTCGAAGGCCCCCGGTCAACGCCTGGCCGATCGGGCCGCGTTCTGGCTGGTCTTCGTCGCCTTGGTCGGCGGCGTGGGCACTTTCCTGGTGTGGTGGCTGCTCGACGGGGACGTACAGAGGGCGCTGCTGTTCGCCATCACCGTCGTGGTGATCACCTGCCCCGACGCGCTCGGGTTGGCGACCCCGACCGCGATCATGGTCGGGACCGGCCTCGGCGCCAAGCGCGGCGTGCTGTTCAAGAACGCCACCGCTCTCGAGACCTCGGCCCGGATCGACACCGTCGTGATGGACAAGACCGGCACCTTGACCAAAGGCGAGCCGGAGGTCACCGACGTCGTCGTCGACGGTCTGCCCGAGGACGAACTCTGGACGCTGGTGGCAGCGGTCGAACGCGAATCCGAACATCCCCTCGCGGGCGCAATCGTGCGCCATGCGACCGAGCGCGGCATTCCCGCCGTCTCGGTGGAGAACTTTCGCAACGTGCCCGGCCACGGCGCGGTTGCCGAGGTGGCCGGCCGGCGGGTAGCAGTGGGCAACCGCAAACTCATGGTGGCCGAGGACGTCGACTTCGGCGCGCTGATGGATCGACGCGACGAGCTCGCCGCGACGGGGCGTACTGCCGTGCTCGTCGCGGTCGACGGCCGCGGTGTCGGGGTGATCGCCCTGGCCGACGCCGCCCGGGAAACCTCGGCCGAGGCGGTGGCGTCGCTGCACGAGCTCGGTATCGAGGTGGTCATGCTCTCGGGCGACAACGAAGCGACCGCCCGGCGCATCGCCGGACAGCTGGGCATCGACACCGTCATCGCCGAGGTGCTGCCCGGTGACAAGGCCGACAAGATCGCCGAACTGCAACGCGGCGGCAAGAAGGTCGCCATGGTCGGCGACGGGGTCAACGACGCCCCCGCGCTCGCGCAGGCGGATCTGGGCATCGCTATCGGCGCCGGCACCGACGTCGCCTTGTTGTCGGGTGTGTTCATCGCCGCCCACTACCGTCCGCGGCGGGGATGCGCGGGCAGCAGCCCAGCGCGGCGGAGTTGTCGGCCGCCAGCGACCGCGCCAGCATCACCAGGTCAGCTACCCGCGGATCACCCACGGAGTACCGCAGTTTCTTCCCGTCGCGGCGCGCGAGGACATACCCGCAGTCGGCCAGGCAGGACAGGTGTACCGACACCCGGGGCTGCGAGATGCCGGCGTGTTCGACGCAGTCGGCGGAGGTGCGCTCCCCGGCGAGGATGAATTCGAGGAGCTTGAGCCGGGTCGGATCCGACAGGGCGCGAAAAAACTTCGCCGTCGTATCCAGATGCGTACACGCCGACTCGGCACCGGGCACGGTGACAGTGGCGGTGGTGGACCGGGCCATGGGATCGCCTCCACGAGACTTGAACTATTCGGATAAACGCATAATATGGTTCCGGTAGATATTCGTCAACACGAATAGCAGCCGTTGTCGGTTCAGCGGTTGCCCGACCAGGAGGCACCCTCGTGACCTTGACAGATTCCCGCGCCGATCTGGCGATCATCGGTTCCGGCTCGGCGGCGTTCGCCGCCGCCATCGCCGCGGTCAACCTCGGCAAACGGGTGGTGATGGTGGAGCGCGGGACGGTCGGGGGCACGTGCGTGAACGTCGGGTGTGTGCCCTCGAAGGCGCTGCTGGCCGCCGCCGAGGCCCGCCACGCCGCCGAGGCGGCGGGCCGGTTCCCCGGGCTCACCCCCGCCGAGGTGCCGCTGGATTTCCCCGCCCTGATCGCGGGCAAGGACGCGCTGGTCGGGCAGCTGCAGGCGGAGAAGTATGTCGACCTGGCCGCCGACTACGGGTGGGAGATCGTCTCCGGCACCGCGGTGTTCGACGGCAGCGCCGAGGCACCCGTGCTGCGGGTCGCGCGCGCCGAGGGCGGTGTACGGGTGATCGAGGCCGACCAGTATCTGATCGCCACCGGTGCCGCGCCCTGGGCTCCGCCGATCGACGGCCTCGTTGAGGCCGGGTATCTGACCTCGACCACCGCCATGGACCTCCAGCAGCTGCCGGAGTCGCTGATCGTGGTGGGTGCGGGCTATGTGGGGCTCGAGCAGGCCCAGCTGTTCGCCCGCCTGGGCAGCAAGGTCACGGTGATCGCGCGTAGCCGGCTGACCTCGGGTGAGGAACCGGAAATCTCGGCCGCGCTCGAGGCCGTCTTCGCCCACGAGCGCATCGACGTGCTCACCGCCGCCACCGTCGAGAAGGTCCTCGCCGACGACGGGCACAAGGTGGTGACCGTGCGCACCGGCGGCGGCGCCAGCACCGAGCTGCGGGCCGAGCAGGTGCTGATGGCCACCGGCCGCCGCCCCAACACCGCCGGGCTGGGCCTGGATGCGGTCGGCGTCGCCGTCGACGAGCGGGGCGCGGTCGTGGTCGACGACCGCCAGCGCAGCAGCAATCCGCGCATCTGGGCGGCCGGGGACGTGGCCGGGGATCCGCAGTTCGTGTACGTGGCCGCCGCGCAGGGCACCCTGGTCGCCGACAACGCCCTGGCCGGTGCCGATCGCGTCCTGGACTACACCACGGTGCCGCGCGTGACGTTCACCAGCCCCGCGATCGCCTCGGTCGGACTGACCGACGCGCAAGCCGCCGCGGCCGGGCTGGCCTGCCAGTGCCGGGTGCTGGGGTTGTCGAGCGTGCCGCGGGCGCTGGTCAACCGGGACACCCGCGGCCTGGTCAAGATCGTCGCCGAAGCCGGCACCGGCCGGATCATGGGCGTGCACGCCCTCAGCGACGGCGCCGGGGACCTGATCACCGCCGCCACCTATGCGATGACCGCGGGTCTGACCGTCGACCGGCTCGCCCACACCTGGGCGCCGTACCTGACCATGGCCGAAGCGCTGAAACTGACCGCGCAGACTTTCACCACCGACGTCACCAAACTGTCCTGCTGCGCAGGCTGACGCCGTCGGACGGGAGGCAGTGATGAACGGACACATGACGATCGGGGACCTCTCGGCCCGCACCGGGGTGCCGGTGAAGGCGCTGCGCGAGTACACCGACCTCGGCCTGATCTACACCCTGGGCCGCAGCCCGGCCGGCTACCGCCTCTACACCGACGACGCGGAGTGGTGCGTGCGGTTCATCGGCGAGCTGCGCGGCCTCGGGCTCACCATCGCCGAGATCTGCCAGCTCACCTCCACCGACCGTGACGACCACGGCCGTTCGGTCGGCGCCCATCTCGCCGAGCTGCTGCAGCGGTCGCGGCAGCGGCTGCGCCCGATGCCGAGCAGATCCTCGACCGCATCGACGCCTTCGAAACCGCACACCGTGCGCATCTGGCCACCGACGACCTGTGCTGGGCCGGTGACCCGTGCGGATGCGAGCTACGGGCTTGACCCTCACCCCGGGGACAGACCCTACCGTCGGCACCGTCACTGTCCGATCGCCCTCGAGGAGTCCGATCCCATGAGTACCGACAACCTCACTGCCGACGTTTTCGCCAAGATCCTGCCCGCCGGCCGGGACCGGGCGCTGATGCGCGCCGCGCTGCGGCTGCTCGCCCACGGCACCCCGGTCACCGTCACCGAACTCGCCGCCGCCGCGGGAGTGCCCGACCTCGACCCCGCGCAGACGCCGATCGGCGCCGACGTCGAATACGACGAGGCCGGCCGGATCGTCGGCTGGGGCCTGACCCTCAACCCGACCCCGCACCGGTTCAGCGTCGGTGGCCACCAGCTCTACACCTGGTGTGCCCCCGACACCCTCATCTTCCCCGCCGTCATCGGCGCACCCGCCTGCATCGAATCCGACTGCCCGATCACGGGCACCACCGTGCGCCTGACCATCGACCCCGTCACCGGGGTCAGCGACCTGGAACCGGCCACCGCGATGGTGGCCTTCGTCGACCCCGACCGGATCCAGCCCGGTCACCTCCGCGCCACCTGCTGCAACCCGCAGATGTTCCTCGCCACCTCCGACGCCGCCCACCACTGGCAGGCGAAATTCCCAGGCATGACGGTGCTGCCGGTCACCGACGCCTACCACCAGCTCGCCCGCCCCCTCGCCGACGCGATCACCGACCCGACCACGATCACCGGAACCAGCGCCTGCTGCTAGATCGCGCCGCCGCCGATCCGGGCCGGCGCTGCGGGTCAGAACAGGGTGTCCCGCACGCGCAGCGGCCGGTACCCGGTGGGGCCGAGCTGGGCGAGTTCGGCGTCGATGTCGACCTCGATGGCGCCGAAGAAGTTGATGTTCTCGCTGTGGGCCGGGGAGATGTGCGTCAGCACCTCGTCGTCGATGCGCCGCCCGGCCCGCCGCATCTGTTCGGTCGCCAGCCCGTAATACTCTGTGGTCCAGGCGATGACGGCGTTGGTCGCCAACGTGAGGCACCATGCCTGTTCGGTCTGTCCCTCCAGGTGCCTCGCGCGCACGGCGCCTTCGTGCGCGTAGAGCAGGTCGCGGCGGAGCGCGTGCAGGGATTCGCCCTTGTTGAGCTGTCGGGAGATCTTGCGCCGATAGCCCGGGTCGGACAGGTACCGGGCGGCGTAGATCGTGCGCCGCAGCGCCCCGTATTCCTTGAGCGCCGCCGCGAGGGCGTTCTGCCGGCCCGACGCGGAGAGCTTGCCGACCAGCAGCGACGCGGTGGCGTGCCCGAACTTCAGCGACCCGCTCAGCCGGAGCAGGTCGTCGTAGTGCTCGGCGATGAGATCCAGATTCAGCTTGCGGGTCAGCAGCGGCCCGGCGTGCGGGAACGCGGACTCCACCTGGGCCCGAGGCGCCGCCCGATACAGGGTGATCCGGCCCAGGTCCCGGATGCGGGGCGAGAGCTGCAATCCGAGCAGGTCGAACAGCCCGAAGTTCACGAGGGTGACGCCGTGCGTGTCGGTCGCATGCTCGGTGATCGGCAGATCCGTTGCATTGCCGAGGATTTCGTCCAGCACGTAGTGAGCTTCGCGTCTCGTCGCGACGATGACCTTGGTGCCGTAGGTGGCGTGCTGATCGGTGACATGGGTATACGTGCTCAGTCCTTCGTTCGCGAAATAGCGGCTCAACGCTCTGGCGGTGACCGATTTGCCGCGGGTCGGGAACCGTTGCCCATCACTCGACGACAGGGTGCCGGCGCCGAAGACCGGGGTCAGCGGCAGCCTTTGGTGGTAGTCGATGATCGTCAGGTTCGCCGCCCGCAGCGTCTCCTCCCGCACATACCATTCGCTGGTCCAGGCCAGGATGTCGTAGGAGAGGCCCGACGCCTCGGCCATTCGGGGTCAGCCCGAGGTTGGTGGAGTAGGCCAGCAGGACGGCGATGAGGTTGCGTTTCAGCTCCGGGCTGCGGGCCTGTTTGCCGCCGGCGTGGGTGAAGCAGTCCAGGTAGCCGGTGCGTTTGTCCAGCTCGATCAGCAGCGACACGATCGGCGCGAACGGCAGCATCTCCGTCAGCTCGGCCTTGAGCGCCGTCGCCTCCGCGGGCACATCCTCCGCCGACAGCGGTGAGATCACCAGGTCACCGGCCTCATCGAGACGGACCGGCCCGTCGCCGCCGGCGAGCACCTTCTCCAACTCGCCCATAGCGGCGTCGAGCTCGTCGGTGGCGGTCGCCAGCGCGCGAGCGGGATCAGCGGACTTGCCGACCAGGCGGCAGAACTCGTCACGCTGCGGCTCCCACGCCTGCGGGGTCAGCAGGTACGCGGCCGGGTCGGCGTAGCGGCGCGACCCCGGCACGAACACATCCCCGCTGCGCAACCCGTCACGCAGCCCCAGCAGCACGCACAGCTCCCAGTAGTGCCGATAGGCGGTGGTGTTACCGGCTTTGCGGGCCTCGTCGAGGTAGCCGCGCCACTTCGTCGGCACGAACCCGGTCGGCGCGTCGTCGGGCACCTTGCGGGTACCGGTCGCGTTCAGCTCCCGCAGCATGTGCACCCCGATCAGCAGCTCGGTCGCGGCGGTGCCGCCGGCGAACCGGACTGTCGACAGCACCTGCGGGGTGAACTGCCGCAGGTAGGAGTACGAGCTGTCCAGAGCGGCCAGGTGCCCGTGATCGCGCGGCAGCCGAGGCTTGGCCTGCGCGACCGCGGCCCGCAACCGCTCCCATCCGATCCGATCGCCCCGGATCAGGCCGCCGATCTCCTGGTCGGGGATCTGCAGGTCACGGACGATCGCCAGCAGGTCGTCGAGCAACCCCTGCCGATCCTCTCCGGCCTTACCGCGCTCGGCCAGCTCGTCGCGCATCCGGCGTTCGGCCTTGCTCAACCTGGCCGAGATCGCCTGATCGAACAGCTGCACCACCTCGTCGAGCACATCGGTGGCCGACTGCGCCAACACGGTGAGCAGAATCGGGTAGCGGCGTTGCGGATCCCGGCGTTCGAGGGCTTGGCCCGTCAAGCGGCGGCCCACCGTCGCCAGGAACCGCCGCCGCTCCGCCGGCAGCACCGACATGTCCAGCTCATCCGCGCCCAGGTTGCGCAGGAACACCAGCTTCTCGACCTCGGCCTTCACCGCGGTCGCCGACGCCTCCACCGGGCCGGTCGACAACCACCTCAACCGCGACATCTCGATCGACGGGTCGACGACCAGCAACGCATCCAGTTCCTTACACCGCTGCGGCGTGAACTCGCGCGCCAACCGGTCGTAGGTCTCCCGCTGCGCCCGCGTGCGAGCGTGCGCGACCCGGCGGACCACCGTTTCCGGGCCCGGCCGGATCACCCGCGCCGAGATCAGGTACTCACACGCCAGCCGGAACAACAGCGTCGGCGAATCGTGCTCCATCGCCCGCGCCAGCAGAAACTCATCCAGCTCCTTCAACTCCATCGCCCCGGCAGGCCGCCACCCCAGATACTGGGCCACCAGCCGCACATGCTCGGTCCGCGTCTGCGCCCGCTTGCCATACGAACGAAGCTGCGCTGCATCGATATTCAGCTGATCCGCCAGCCGGGCCACCGCCACCGGCGGCGCCGACGGCACCTTGTCCGGCACGAACCCCAGCCACGGCAAGGTGCACAACGCCACCGCCAGGCCCAGACGGACCGCAGGGCCCCTGCCCTGCGGAGCAACAAACGCCAGATCCGCCGGGGTCAGCGTGAAGTACCGGAACAACTCCTCACGACTGATCTCCGGGAACTCCCGCAGGCGCTGCAACTCCTCGTCCGCGAATACCCGCGTCGCCACGAACCCCAGCCTCCAACACGCCGACCAACCTCATCGGCAGACAAGCCAAGCACCAACCACCCCGGCCCGCAGCCCGAACCGAGAAATCGCCGCTGACCAGGCACTACGCGAACTTCGTTGTTTTTTGCGCCATTACTACCGGGACCCCGTATCGCCGAGGTGTACGCCTGCGACGACGCGCAGCCCCAGTTCGTTCGAGATTTCGTGGCGTCCTGGGCCAAGGTGATGACCCTGGATCGGTTCGACGTCACCTGAGCTCGCGGCGATCGATCAGCCCAGGTCGGATAGCGCGGTGTTGGCGCCGCAGAGCACCACGCACAGGGTTCGGCCCGCTGTCGCGGTGACCGTCCCGGCCAGAATCGGTGCGAGCGCCGCCGCCGTGCCGTGTTCGACGACAATGCGTAGCTCGTCCCACAACCAGCGTCGCGCGGCGACGATAGCGGCGTCGTCGGCGACGAGACTGCCGATGCGGCCACTGCTCGCCGCAGCCCACGCGAGGTTCCCGATGCGGGTGGCACCGAGCGAATCGGCGGCGATGCTGTCCACCTCGATATCGATCGGTGTTCCCGCGGCCAGCGCATGGTGCAGGGCTGCAGCACCGGTCGGTTCGACGCCGTGGATCACGTCGGTGTCGCGGGCACCGGCGGTGATCCCGGCAACCAGGCCCCCACCTCCGACTGCGACAAGATACTCCATGGGCGTGCTGACCTGTTCCGCCAGTTCGAGCGCGATGGTGCCGGCGCCAGCGACGATGTCCGGCAGGTCGTAGGCGTGCAATGTCAAGGCACCGAGTTCACCGGCGAGAGTTACGGCGTGCGCTGCGGCGTCGGCGTAGGACGAACCCATCCGGTGCACGGTCGCGCCGAGCCGCTGCAATCGGTCGAGTTTCGTCGGTGGCGCAGCTTCGGGAACGACGACGGTGCAGGGTGTGTCCCAGTATCGGGCCGCCCAGGCGGCACCGATCGCGGCGTTGCCACCGGAGGCGATGAGCACGCCCGCGTCGGGGAGCGTGCCGTTCTCACGAGCGCGGCCGAGCGCGTTGAGGCTGCCACGCACCTTGAACGACCCACCGTGCTGCAGATATTCGAGTTTGAACGCCACTTCGACCGGCCCGTTCGGGGTGGGCACCGCAGTGGTGAGGATCGGGGTGCGCCGCACGATCGAGGTGATGCGGTGCGCAGCGTCGACGACGGACTGGTGATCGACCGCCGTGGCCGCTGCTCGGGTGTTGTCGTAGGGAAAGCTCACCGATACACGATCCACCCGAAGAGCCCGAACTGCACAATCGCGTCGGCGACCTCACCGTCGATCAGGCGGGTGTTGTCGGCGCGTAACGCTTCCCGAGCGTGAGCGTGGTGGACGTCGTCGTCGAGCAGGATCGCGGAGATCCCTCGTTGCGCGACGCTCTCGTCGACGATGTGGATCGTGCCACCGGTTTCTGTGATGTGTGCGGTCGCGACACCGTCCCAGAGGTCGACCGTCGCCCATGCCGCCAGCCCGCCGCCCTCGATCGCCTCACGCAGGACCTGCCCGATCAGCTCGCTCGTCGAGTGCACGCAGCGAGCGTAGCCGGAACGCCGCACCGACACCCACTGTGGCAACGGTTCGGTCAGGACCGCGGTGCTTTCGCCTACCTGCTCGGTCGTCTCGGGCGAGGGCGGACTACGGCGTATCAGGCCGACCCAGACGAACACGTGCTGTACAGGCCGGTCGAATGCGGCACTAATGCGCATCGCCACATCCGAGCTCGGTTGCTGGTCTTCGCGTTCGAGCGAGCCGATCGTCTGCATATTTCGACGTGTTCGCGGACGCTGGCGACCCCGTGCAGAAATCCCCGCCCATGTGCAGTGAGCGGGGATTTCGGATGATACGCATCTCCGGTGAGAGCGGTCAGTTCGGGCGGCTGACCTCGTAGGTGCCGTTGTCGTCGGTGAAGGTCAACGTCACCGACCGGTGCTGCCCGTCGACGGTGAGGGTGCATTCGAAGCTTGCCCCGGCCTCGACCTTCTGATCACCCGGGCAGGACACGTCGCCGACCTCCTGAGCGCCGTACGACTCGGTGAGAACCTGCGCCACGCCGGCCTGCGCGGCCTCGGAATCGAGGGTGGTACCGCCGCCGAGTGTCATGAACCCGATCACCACGGCGATCACCACCACGAGCACACCGACGCCGCCGAGGATCAACGGCAGCTTCGAGCGAGTCCCCCCGGGTGTTCCGTCCGGGTTGTGCGGCGGCTGCCACGGTCCGCTACCGGGTTGCTGTTGCTGTTGTCCCCACCCGGGTTGACCTCCCTGCCCGGGGGCCGGCTGCTGCCAGGGTTGTCCGGGCTGTCCCTGCGGGGGCCACTGCTGTCCGCCCATCTGACCCGGCTGCTGTCCGGGCTGTCCCCACCCGGGCTGAGCCGACGGCGTGGTGGGTGCGCCCCAGGGCTGTGGACCGGTGCCCGCAGGGCCAGGGGCACCCCACTGCGGGGCCTGCTGACCCCACTGGTCGTTGGACTGTGGGGTCTGTCCACCGTGTGGTGCGCCCCACGCGGACGCTCCGCCCTGACCGGGCTGTTGTTGCTGTCCCCACTGCTGGTGCGGTTCCTGCCCCCACTGTTGCGTGGGCGCTGCGGACGGGTCACCGGTCGGCGCCCCACCACCCCACTGTTGTGTGGGCGCTGCAGCATCGCCTCCCGGGGCACCCCACTGCGGCGTCGGTGTCTGCGGCGATGCAGTCTCGGCGCCGGACGGGGGCGGGGCCCACGGGTCGCGGGCCTGCTCGTTCCCGTTCGGGTCCTGCGGTTCGTTCGGGCCGGTCATTGTCGCCTCCACTCGGCATCGTTCATAGGTTCAGCGTAATGCTCACCAGCGCTCGGTCCCCCGTGTGGCAGCGGCCGTATCAAATCACACATACCGGACGGGTGGGGAGACCACCCACGTCTCGGCCCCGGCAGCCTGGGCACTCATGCCGCGGTCGCATCGACGGCCACAACCCCGCGGCGGATCGCGGCGACCGCCCGGCCCGCCGCCTTTGCCAACGCCGGATCCTGCGCGGTCGTGCGAATCTGATCGAGCAGATCGATCAACTGTCGGCACCACCGCACGAAGTCACCGGGAGAGAGTTCACTGCCCGCGGCGACGGCCGCCAACAGCGACTCGGTCAAAGACGCGGTACCCGCCCAAGTGTAGGCAGCAGAGACGAACCCGAAATCCGGTTCGCGGGTCGTCGGCAACCGATGACGCAGCTCATCGGCCCGCAGCATGTCACACAGCTGTACCGTGTCGGCCAACGCCCGCCGGATCGGGCCGGTGGGGCCCCGCACCTCCGGCACATCATCGCCACGGGACTCGAAGATCACCGTCGAGACGACCGCGGCGAGCTCCGCCGGCGACAGCCCCGCCCACACCCCGGTACGCAGACACTCGGCGACCAACAGATCCGATTCGGTGTAGATCCGGGCGAGCCGTTCCCCCGCCTCGGTCGTCGCCGGATCGTCCCCACCGGTCAGGTAGCCGCGCTCCGACAGCAACAACACGATCCGCTCGAACGTGCGCGCCAACGAATCGGTGGTCGCCGCCGTCTTGCGTCGCTGATGCTCGGTGTCGCGCAACAACCGGTTGTAGCGTTCCCCGACCCGCGCCAACGCCTCCACCTCCGGGTTCGCCCGCGCCGGATGCGTGCGCAGCGCGCGGCGCAACGCGTCGATCTCGCGGGTGTCGCCGCCGCTGCGGGACCGTTTCGCTCGACGCGGAGGCACCAGACCCTTCGACCGCAACGCCGACGAGATGTCCCGCCTGCCGCGCCCGGTCCGCGGATCAGCGTGCCGCGGCAACTTCAAGCGTCCCACCACGACCGCGGGGGTGGGGAAGTCTCCCGCCGAGAGCCGCCCCGCCCAGCCGTTGGCGGTCACCACGTAGGGACGTGGATCGGTGACATCATGATCCGGGTCGATGATCACCGCCAGCCCGGTGCGCCGCCCCGCCGGAACCGCGACGATCTCCCCGGGGCGCAACGCCACCAGCGACGCGACCGACGCCTGCCGCCGATCCTGCCGCTTCTTCCGTTCGTGCTGTCGCTCGGCGTCGGTCAGATCGGCCCGTAACCGCACGTAATCGAAGATCTCGCTGTCGGCGCCGCCGAGCTGCTCGCGCATCTTCGCCAGCTGCTTCTCGTTGCGTTCGATGCCGCGGGTGGCGCCGACGACCGACTTGTCGGCCTGGAACTGCGCGAACGACATCTCGAGCAGCGCGCGGGACCGCGCCACCCCGACCGCATCGATCAGGTTGACCGCCATGTTGTACGACGGGCGGAACGAACTGCGCAGCGGGAAGGTACGCGTCGAGGCCAGCCCCGCGACAGCGGCCGGCTCCACACCCGGCTGCCACAACACCACCGCGTGGCCCTCGACGTCGATACCGCGACGGCCGGCCCGCCCGGTGAGCTGCGTGTACTCGCCGGGGGTCAGTTCCGCGTGGGTTTCCCCGTTGTACTTGACCAACCGTTCGAGCACCACCGTGCGGGCGGGCATGTTGATGCCCAAGGCGAGGGTTTCGGTGGCGAACACCGCCCGCACCAGACCGCGCACGAACAGTTCTTCGACGGTGTGCCGGAACGCAGGCAACATTCCCGCGTGATGCGCGGCGATACCGCGCTCGAGGGCGGTGCGCCACGACGCGAACCCCAACACCTCGAGGTCGGCGCGCGGCAACTCGCGGGTGTGCTCGGTGACGATCCGCCGGATCTCGGCGGCCTCGTCGTCGGTGGTCAGATGCAACCCGGACCGCAGGCACTGGGACACCGCGGCGTCGCAGCCGGCGCGGGAGAACACGAAGGTGATCGCGGGCAGCAACCCTTCGGCGTCGAGGCGGACGATCACATCGGGTCGGGGAATCGGCCGGAAGGTGCTGCGTCCGCGCGCCTGCCACCGATCGCCGTCGATGCTTGCGCGGCGCCGTACCTGGGCTGCCAGTTCCGGATCCACCACGACCCCGCGGCGTCGCTCTGCTGCGGGAATATCGGTGGGTTCGGCGCGGGTATCGAACAGGTCGTAGAGGCGGGGCCCGACCATCATGTGCTGATGCAACGGGATGGGGCGCACCTCGTCGACGACGACCGCCGTGTCGCCTCGCACCGTGGTCATCCAGTCACCGAACTCCTCGGCGTTGGACACCGTCGCGGACAGGCTCACCAGCCGCACATCGTCGGGCAGGTGCAGGATCACCTCTTCCCACACCGCACCTCGGAATCGGTCGGCGAGGAAATGAACTTCGTCCATCACCACGTGGCTGAGCCCGATCAGGGTCGGCGACGACGCATACAGCATGTTGCGCAGGACCTCGGTGGTCATCACCACCACCGGCGCGTTCGGATTGATCGACTGGTCGCCGGTGAGCAACCCCACCTGTTCCTTACCGTGCCGGGCGCACAGGTCGGCGTATTTCTGGTTGCTCAGCGCCTTGATCGGGGTGGTATAGAAGCATTTTGTGCCGGCCTGGATTGCCAGGTGCACCGCGAACTCCCCGACGACGGTCTTGCCCGCGCCGGTGGGGGCGCACACCAACACCGAGTGCCCGCCCTCGAGCGCGCGGCATGCCTGCTGCTGGAACGGATCGAGGGGGAACGGCAGGCCGGACGCGAACATCGTCAACTGGGGCGCGGCCTCGGCCGGCGACCTGTCGGGGGTGTCCATCACAGGGTGTCGGAATAGTCGGGGGCGGCCGGGGTCGGTTTCTCGACCGGGGTCGGGGCCGCAATGGACGAACTTTCCTCGTCGTCGAGGTCGCCCCAGCCTTCGTCCCGGGCCTTGCGGGCGCGGCGCCTGTCGTTCAGGCGCGCGATCTGGATGGAGAACTCGACCAGGAGCGTCAACGCCAACGCCAACGCCAACATCGAGAACGGGTCCTGTCCGGGGGTGGCGATCGCCGCGAACACGAACACCGCCATGATCAGGCCACGCCGCCACGCCTTGAGCTTCTCGTACGACAGCATCCCCACCGCGTTGAGTGCGACGAGCACCAACGGAATCTCGAACGACACCCCGAAGATCACCAGCAGGTTGATCATGAATCCGAAGTACTCGGAACCGGACAGCGCGGTGACCTGTACATCGTTGCCGACGGTCAACAGGAACGACAACGCGTGGGTGACGACCAGATACGCCAGGACCGCACCGGCGACGAACAACGCCGCGCCGGAAGTGACGAACCCGACGGCATACCGGCGTTCCTTCGCGTAGAGACCGGGGGTGATGAACGCCCACAGTTGGTAGAGCCACACCGGGCAGGCGAGCACCACACCGGCGGTGGCCGCGACCTTCAATCGCAGCATGAATTGTTCGAACGGGCCGGTGGCCAGCAGATAGCATCCGCCGTCACTGCTGAAATCGGCGCGCGCGGACGCGGGCAGCGAACAGTACGGATCGAGCAGGATCGCACCGAGACTCGACGTGCCGAACGGGCCGTGGCTGTACCAGAAGAACCCGACGATGGTAGTCACGATCACCGCGGCAACGGCGATGAGTAACCGCGTGCGCAGCTCGTAGAGATGCTCGACCAGCGACATGTTGCCGTCGGGGTTTGTCTTGCGCCGACTGCGGCGTGGATCGAACGGGATTCGCACGGTGCGGGTCTCAGCTCCTGTCAGGGCCACCACCGCGGTGGGGGCACTGGGTCAGCGGAAACCGGGACACCCGGCGGGTGCCCCGGTGGGGAGAAGTCGATCAGGCCGACCGCTGGTCGGGCTGCGTCACATTCTGGGCCGACACCTGGGTCGGCTCGGTCACCGTCGGCGCCGGCAACGGGTTCGGCGTCGGCTGAGCGGGCGTCGGAGCGTCGTCGTTCTGCATCTCCTTGACCTCACTCTTGAAGATCCGGAGCGAACGGCCCAGACCGCGCGCGGCATCCGGCAGCTTCTTCGAGCCGAACAAGATGATGACCACCAACGCGACGATGGCCCAGTGCCACGGGCTCATTGCACCCATTTACAACCTCCACTGATTGGCTCTGCACGATGCTACCGGACAGCAGCACATCGGCGGTCCCGAGAACACTGTTCGACGCAGTGTTTGCACAGCGTTCACATCGCGGTCGTGTCATTCCCGCGGTGGTTCTGTGAGTCACACCGAGGGGGCGTCACCGAGCGCGGCGTAGGCGTCGAGCGCGGTCACCGCCCGCTCCCGGACCGCGTCACGCAGAGGACCCGGACCGAGCACGGTCACGCCCGCGCCGAGCCCCACCACCAGACGCACCAGCCACTCCGGCGACGCGAACCGCAACACCGCCTCGCAACTGCCGTCGGGAAGCACCACCGCGTCGGTGAGCGGATAGTAGTCGAGCAGCCAAGAGTAGGACGGGGCGATCCGCAACCGTGCGGCCGGAAGGGAGGGATCTCCCGCGAACAACTCGAGGTGCTCGTCGACGTCGAGTGACTGCTGCGGGGGTCGTGCGGGTTCGTCGAGGACCCGTGCCTCGTCGATCCGGTCGAAGCGGAACAGCCGCACCCCTTCAGCCGTGCGGCACCACGCCTGCAGATAGGTGTGTTCGTCGACGAGCACGATGCGGATCGGATCGACGTCGCGTTCGGAGACGGTGTCGCGGGACGCCGAATAGTAGGTCAGATGGACCGCTCGCCTGTCCCGGACTGCATCCCGCACCCGCGCCGCGACGGGATCGTCGGGAACCGGGGCGATCGCGGTCTCGGGTCCGGCCGCAGCGCTTCCGGCGGCGGCCTCGATCTTGGCGATGGCGCTCTGCGCCGCCGTCGGATCGACCACTCCGGGCATCTCGAGCAACGACCGCAGTGCCACGAGCAGCACCGTCGCCTCGGTGGAGGTCAACCGCAGTGGCCGGTCGATACCCGCGGTGAAGGTCACCACGATGCTTTCCTCGGAGAACGACAGGTCGATCAGATCGCCGGGACCGTAGCCGGGCAGCCCGCACACCCACAGCTGATTGAGATCGTCCATGATCTGTTTCGGGGTGACCCCCAGATCACGGGCGGCAGCGGCCGCGCTGATCCCGGGGCGCGCAGTGAAATAGGGCACCAGATTCAGCAGGCGGGTCAATCGCCCCGCCAGTCGAGTACTGCTCACCGCTGTTCCTCCCCCACCGTCTCCTCGCCCGCGCTCTCGCCGGGTGCTGTCGCTTCACCGGCCGCAACCTGTGTCAGGATCCGGCGGACCTCGTCGCGCAACTCGGGTGGGTCGAGCACCAACGCGTCGGCGCCCTGCCCCGCGAGGGTACGGGCGATCCAGGCTCCGGCGCGCAGCGGCACCTCGACCACACTGCCTGCGCGACCACCGACCTGTCGAGAACCCACGTCACGGCCGAGTCGGCGTACCTCGTATGCGCGCCCGGCAGCCACCCACACCCGCGCCGTCCCGGTCACATCGCCGGGGCGGGTCGCGGCAAGCACCCGGGCCCGCAGATCCACCTGCTCGGGGATCTGCACCGCACCCGACGCACCGACCACAGTGACCTCATCGGAGATCCGCGACAGACGGAAGGTGCGAATCGCGTCCCGGTCCCGGTCGTGCCCCACCAGGTACCAGCGGCCGTGCACCGTCACCACACCCCACGGCTCGACCGTGCGCAGTGTCCACGGGTCGGTGGGCGCGCTGCGATGCTCGAACTGCACGGCCTGCCGCTCGTCGATCGCAGCGAGCAACTTCTGCAAGGCCGGTTCGGAGCCGCGGGCCCGCGCCGGGATCGTCGCGACCGTGCCCGCCGGGTCGGCGTCGACCTGCACTCCCGCGGCCCGCAACTTGAGCAACGCGCCCTGCGCCGCCGACGTCAACTCCGGTGATTCCCACAACGCGGCAGCGACCGCGACCGCCGCGGTCTCTTCCCGGCTCAAGTCGATCTCCGGCAACGCGTAGGCGTCCCGGTTGATCCGATAGCCCTCGACCGTCGAATACCGCGACGCCAACCCTGTCTCGAGGGGAATCCCGAGGTCGCGGAGTTCATTCTTGTCGCGTTCGAACATGCGGCTGAACGCCTCGTCGCTCGCGCACTCCGCGTAGCCCGCCACCGACGCCCGGATCTTCTCCGCGGTGAGGAACTGACGGGTCGACAGCAACGCGATGACCAGGTTGACCAACCGTTCGACTTTCGAGATCGCCACGGGCCAACCCTAATGCCCCCGGCGTCCGGTCGCCCCGCGCCCATCCCACCGTGGCCGGGACGCGCGGGCGGAGCAACCGCCCTGCAGGTGGTCGCGAGTGCCGCTACATCGAAGCGATGAGCCGCTCGACCCGTTCGTCGACGGACCGGAACGGGTCCTTGCACAACACGGTGCGCTGCGCCTGATCATTGAGCTTGAGATGTACCCAGTCGACGGTGAAATCGCGGCCCGCCTCCTGCGCCGCCGCGATGAAGTCGCCACGCAACTTCGCGCGGGTGGTCTGCGGCGGCGTCTCCACCGCCCGATCCACCGCCTCGTCGGTGGTCAACCGTGTCGCCAATCCTTTGCGCTGCAACAGGTCGAACACACCACGACCGCGTTTGATGTCGTGATACGCCAGATCCAGCTGCGCGATCTTCGGATCCGACAACTCCATGCTGTAGCGATCCTGGTACCGCTGGAACAGTTTACGTTTGATCACCCAATCGACCTCGGTGTCGACTTTCGCGAAATCCTGCGATTCGACGGCATCGAGCACTCGACCCCACAGGTCCACCACCTGCGCCACATGCGCGTCCGGCTCGCGGTGCCGCAGATACTCCACCGCCCGCGCATGGTATTCGCGTTGAATGTCGAGAGCGCTGGCCTGCCGCCCGCCGGCCAGACGCACCGGGCGCCGCCCGGTCATATCGTGACTGACCTCCCGGATCGCACGAATCGGATTGTCCAACGCGAAATCGCGGAACGAGATCCCGGCCTCGATCATCTCGAGCACCAACGACGCCGACCCCACCTTGAGCATCGTCGTGGTTTCCGACATGTTCGAATCGCCCACGATCACATGCAGCCGGCGATACTTCTCGGCATCGGCGTGTGGCTCGTCGCGGGTGTTGATGATCGGCCGCGACCGCGTCGTTGCCGACGACACCCCTTCCCAGATGTGTTCGGCACGCTGCGACAAACAGAACGTGGCCGCCTTCGGTGTCTGCAGTACCTTCCCGGCCCCGCAGATCAACTGCCGTGTCACCAGGAACGGCAACAACACATCGGAGATCCGCGAGAACTCCCCGACGCGGGCCACCAAGAAATTCTCGTGACACCCGTACGAATTCCCGGCCGAATCGGTGTTGTTCTTGAACAGGTAGATGTCGCCGCCGATACCTTCCTCGGCGAGACGTTCCTCCGCATCGACGAGCAGATCCTCGAGCACCCGCTCCCCCGCATGATCGTGCTCCACCAACTGAAGCAGATCGTCGCACTCGGCAGTCGCGTACTCCGGGTGGGAACCCACATCGAGATACAGGCGTGCCCCGTTCCGAAGGAACACATTCGAGCTGCGACCCCACGACACCACCCGCCGGAACAGATAGCGGGCCACCTCGTCCGGGCTCAACCTGCGATGCCCGTGGAAGGTGCACGTGACGCCGAACTCCGTCTCGATACCCATGATTCGTCGCTGCACACTTCGACAGTACCGCGCACACACAACACCGAGGGGGCGCAACGCATCTAGAGTTCCCAGCTGTGACCTTCCGTCGACGCGCCCGCGAAGCCGACCATGCGCTCTTCGCGCTCACCGACCGTGTCCCCACGGCCGTCGACCCGCTTTTCCGGCGGCTCACCCGCAGCGCCGACCACAGTGTGCTGTGGATGGGCTGCGCCGCCCTGTGCGTCCTGTGCGGCGGTCGTGTCCGCCGCGGCGCGGTCCGCGGATTGGCATCCGTGGCCGGGGCCAGCGCCCTGGCCAACGGCCTCCTCAAACCACTGTTGCCACGCCGACGACCACCGGCCCGCACCGACCCGCGATTCGCGCGGCGTCTCGTGCCGATCCCGACGTCCTCGTCGTTCCCGTCCGGACATTCCGCCTCTGCGGCAGCATTCGTCACGGGCGTCGCCCTGGAATCACCGGCCGCGGGCGCGGCACTGGCCCCCCTCGCGGCCGCCGTCGCCTATTCGCGCGTGCACACCGGGGTGCATTGGCCCGGCGACGTGGCCGTCGGCGCTGTCGTCGGCGCCGCGGTCGCGCTGTCCACCCGCCGCTGGTGGGCGGTGCGCGCGGACGAACCTGCCCGCGCCGACACCGCCGCTGACGCCCCTGCCCTGCCCGACGGTCGCGGACTGCTGGTGGTGGTCAACCCACGGTCGGGCAGCAGCGACGCCACCGCCGCAGCCTTGGCCGATCTGCTCCCCCGGGCGCGCATCGAACTGCTCGACCCCGACACCGACCTCGGTCCGCACCTCGACCGGCTCATCGCCGAGGCTCACCCCTCGGCGGTGGGGGTGTGTGGCGGGGACGGCACCGTCGCGACAGTCGCCGCCGCCGCGCACCGCCATGCACTGCCACTTGCGGTCTTCCCCGGCGGCACCCTCAACCATTTCGCGGTGGACGTCGGGGCCCGCACCGCCGCTGACACCGCGCACGCGGTCACCAGCGGCCAGGCAGCGCGCATCGACCTCGGGACGGTCACCATCACCGGTCCCCGAGGCCACAGCGACCGGCTCTTCCTCAATACCGCCAGTCTCGGCGGCTACCCGGATGCGGTGCGGCTCCGGGAAACATGGGAGCCGCGCATCGGGAAATGGCCGGCAGCGGCCGCCGCGATGATCGCGGTGCTCGCTACCGCCGCTCCCATCCGAGCACACGTGGACGGCACCGAGACCGCACTGTGGTTGCTGTTTGCCGGCAACGGCTGCTACCGGCCCACCGACCAAGTGCCCATGTCCCGGATCGCGCTCGACGCAGGCACCCTCGATGTGCGCTACCTGCGCGCGGATCGACGCTGGTCCCGCCTTCGACTGTTGTTCGCCGCAGCAACGGGCACCCTCGGGGCCAGCAGCGTCTACCGGCAGCGCGATGTCACCTCCGTGTCCGTGCGCCTCGACGCTCCGCCGGTCGCGTCGGCCACCGACGGTGAGGTCAACGCCGATGGCACCGCCTTCGAGATGAAGGCGGTGCCATCAGCACTGACCGTGTATCGGCTACCGGATTCTCAGCTCGTCCCCTGATCGGTACCGTCCCCGGCGTCCGGAGCGTCCTGCGTCGCCGCCGGGGGCGACGCGGCGGGCAGCAGCGCGTCGAGGGCGGCACCGGAGATACGGCGAAACGCACGCCGTGGCCGGGACCGCTCGAGCACGGCTACCTCCAGCTCACCGCGACCGAGGACCCGGCCCGCAGTGTCCGACCCCGTGGAGGTGCCCTTCTGCAGCGCAGACACCGCCACCTGCACAGCGTCCGCCAATCCCAGACCCGGACGGTACGACTCGCGGACCGCCGCCAGGATCGGCTCGGTGCTGCCCCCCATCACCACGAACTGCGGCTCGTCGACGATCGACCCGTCATAGGTGATGCGATACAGCTGCGCCGACCCGGTGTCGCCGGCCTGCCCGACCTCCGCGACACAGATCTCCACCTCGTAC
Source organism: Rhodococcus sp. F64268 (assembly GCF_023015605.1). Lineage (NCBI taxonomy): Bacteria > Bacillati > Actinomycetota > Actinomycetes > Mycobacteriales > Nocardiaceae > Rhodococcus > Rhodococcus sp. F64268. Next base: position 73,645 of record NZ_JALKAI010000012.1, on the reverse strand, counting down.
GGCTTCGGCTGATCGGTGAAGATCGTCCCGAGGGTCTGCGCGTACGCATTCGCCAGCGACCGACCTGTCACATCACGCCGATCGTACGAATACCCGAGCATGTCGGCGCGCATGATCCCGGAGCGCCGCAACGCCTCGAACTCGTTGTACTTGCCGACCGCAGCGAACCCGAGCCGGTCGTACAATTCACTGATCTTGTGCAGCGCCTTCGACGGATTCTCCGCCACGAACACCACACCGTCCGCGTAGATCAACGCGATCACACTGCGGCCCCGGGCAATGCCCTTACGAGCCAACTCCGAACGATCCCGCATGATCTGCTCGGCGGACGCGTAATACGGCAACGTCATCGGGCATCTCCTGCCGTACGGTCGACCACGATTGCCTGCGCCAACTCGGCCAGGTCCGCTTCCGGGACCACCATCGCTCCCGCCGCGGTGACCGACACCGCAGTCGGGTAGATCCCGCGGGTCGTGTCCGGACCTCCGGTAGCCGAATCATCATCGGCGGCGTCGTACAACGCCTCGACAGCGATGCGCAGCGCCGCTGCCGCATCCGCGTCGGCGCGATAGAGCTTCTTGAGCGCCGACTTCGCGAACACCGACCCGGACCCCACGGCGTGATACCCCGCGCGTTCCTCGTAGCGGCCCCCGACCACGTCGTACGACACGATCCGCCCCGCCCGACGCGGGTCCGCTGCATCCACATCGAACCCGACCAGCAACGGCACCACCGCAAGACCCTGCATGGCCGCACCGAGATTGCCCCGCACCATCGACGCCAGCCGATTCGCTTTGCCGTCGAAGGTCAGCGACACACCCTCGATCTTCTCGTAATGCTCGAGCTCGACCGCGAACAACCGCACCATCTCCACGGCCAAACCCGCGGTACCGGCGATACCCGCCGCCGAATACGCGTCGGTGACGAACACCTTCTCCACGTCCCGGGACGCGATCATGTTGCCCATCGTGGCCCGCCGATCACCGGCCAGAATCACCCCACCGTCGAACGTGACCGCCACGATCGTCGTGCCGTGCGGTGCGAGCTCACCGGCACTGCCCAGCTCACGTGCGAACCGGTTCTCCGGCAACAACTCCGGCGCATACGCCCGCAAGTGGTCGGTGAACGACGACAGAGGTGACGCGAGGTGCAGGCGCCCCTGCACCTCGCGGTAAGGAAGCGAGGATCTGTCCGCTGTCACTGGCCACCCTTCTGCACATACGCCCGGACGAAGTCCTCCGCATTCTCCTCGAGCACATCATCGATCTCATCGAGGAGATCGTCGGTCTCCGAGGCCAGCTTCTCGCGGCGTTCCTGACCCGCACCGCCGTCGCCGGTCACCTCGTCGTCGTCTCCGCCGCCACCGCGTGTGGTCTGCTCCTGCGCCATAGCCGCGACCTCCTCCTGTACTCGAGTGGCACACGACCCCGGTCGGCGACCGGCCGCACGCCACGACATCGATCTCCACACTACCGAGCAGACGCCCCCGCGCGTGGCGTCCCGGCGCGTGTCGCCGCCCCACCACCGCACTGCCGCGGGACGATCCGCCGGTCAGTGCGTGAGCTGATCGACCAGTTCCGCCGCCGACTGCGCCGTCTCGAGCAACTCCCCGACATGCGCGCGGCTGCCCCGCAACGGCTCGAGAGTGGGGATCCGGACCAGCGACTCCCCACCCAGATCGAAGATCACCGAATCCCACGAGGCCGCCGCGATATCAGCACCGAACCGGCGCAGACACTCACCACGGAAATACGCGCGGGTGTCCGCCGGCGGAGTGTGAACCGCATCGAGCACCTGTTGTTCGGTGACCAGACGTTGCATCGACCCGCGGGCCACGAGCCGGTTGTAGAGCCCCTTGTCGAGACGCACATCCGAATACTGCAGATCCACCATGTGCAGTCGCGGCGCCGACCAGGCCAGACTCTCCCGCTGCCGGAACCCTTCGAGCAATCGCAGCTTCGCGGGCCAGTCCAGCAGATCTGCGCATTCCATCGGGTCCCGCTCGAGCAGATCGAGCACCATCGCCCACTTGTCGAGGAGATCGACGACCCGTGAATCGTCGGTGCCGTCATGGAACTTCGCGGCCCGCTCATGGTAGAGCCGCTGCAACGCCAGACCTGTGACCTCACGGCCATCGGACAATGCCACTGTCTTACGCAGCGTCGGATCGTGACTGATGTGGTGCACCGCAGTGACCGGCCGCGCCAACTGCAGATCCGACAGGTCGATGCCCGCCTCGATGAGATCGAGCACCAACGCCGTCGTGCCGACCTTCAGGTACGTCGACATCTCCGCCAGGTTCGCGTCACCGATGATCACATGCAGACGTCGATACTTGTCGGGGTCGGCGTGCGGCTCGTCGCGGGTATTGATGATGCCGCGCTTGAGGGTGGTCTCCAACCCGACCTCGACCTCGATGTAGTCGGCGCGCTGCGACAGCTGGAATCCGGGTTCGTCCCCGGACTGGCCGATGCCCACCCGCCCGGACCCGCAGATCACCTGCCGCGACGCGAAGAACGGCGTCAATCCCGCCACCACCGCCGAGAACGGAGTGTCCCGCCTCATCAGGTAGTTCTCGTGCGTGCCGTAGGAGGCGCCCTTGCCGTCGACGTTGTTCTTGTACAACTGCAAGCGCGGCGCCCCGGGCACACTCGACACGTGCCTGGCCGCGGCCTCCATCACCCGCTCCCCGGCCTTGTCCCAGATCACCGCATCGAGTGGATCGGTGACCTCCGGCGCCGAGAACTCGGGATGTGCATGATCGACATACAGCCGTGCCCCGTTGGTGAGGATCATGTTGGCCGCACCGACCTCGTCGGCATCGATCACCGGGGCAGGCCCGTTGAAACGCCCCAGATCGAAGCCACGGGCATCCCGCAACGGTGACTCCACCTCGTAGTCCCAGCGGGTCCGCTTCGCGCGCGGCACCCCCGCCGCTGCCGCATACGCCAGCACCGCCTGGGTGGATGTGAGGATGGGGTTCGCTGTGGGGTCACTGGGCGACGAAATCCCGTACTCGACCTCGATACCGATGATCCGCTGCATACCGTCGAGACTAGGTGATCGACGAGCCCGCGCCAGCGCGGCAGGCCACGCAATCCAAATAGCTCGGCGCATCGATCCACCGCAACACCGCTGCGACCGGACCGGCGAGCGCGATGCTCGACGACGCCGGTGCCCGGCAGATACCGGGCCACCGGCGTCGCGATCCGGTTGGTGACCACCCGAGTGGCTCGGGCCAATGCGCGTGGCAACGGCATGACACGCCCCTGTGCCGAAGTAGCTGCCGCTACAGGTACTGGCCGGTGTTCGATTCGGTGTCGATCGCGCGACTCGTACTCGCGTTCTTGCCTGTCACCAGCGTGCGGATGTACACGATCCGCTCGCCCTTCTTCCCGGAGATCCGCGCCCAGTCGTCGGGGTTGGTGGTGTTGGGCAGATCCTCGTTCTCGGCGAACTCGTCGACGATCGAATCGAGCAGATGCTGTACCCGCAGACCGTTGGTGCCCGTGTCCAGCACCGCCTTGATCGCGTACTTCTTCGCGCGGTCGACGATGTTCTGGATCATCGCACCCGAGTTGAAGTCCTTGAAATACAGGACCTCCTTGTCGCCGTTCGCGTAGGTGACCTCCAGGAACCGGTTCTCCTCCGACTCGGCGTACATCCGATCGACGACCCGCTCGATCATCGCCCGCACACACGCCGACCGATCGCCCCCGAACTCGGCGATGTCATCGGCGTGCACCGGCAACTGCTCGGTCAGGTACTTCGAAAAGATGTCCAGCGCCGCCTCCGCGTCGGGACGCTCGATCTTGATCTTCACGTCGAGCCGGCCGGGGCGCAGGATCGCCGGATCGATCATGTCCTCACGGTTGGACGCACCGATGACGATGACGTTCTCGAGGCCCTCCACACCATCGATCTCGCTGAGCAACTGCGGCACGACCGTCGTCTCCACATCCGACGACACACCCGAACCGCGGGTACGGAAAATCGAATCCATCTCGTCGAAGAACACGATCACCGGGGTACCCTCGGACGCCTTCTCCCTGGCGCGCTGGAAGATCATCCGGATGTGCCGCTCAGTTTCACCGACGAACTTGTTGAGCAACTCCGGGCCCTTGATGTTGAGGAAGAAAGACTTGGCTTCCTTCGAATCCTCCCCGCGGGCCTCGGCGATCTTCTTCGCCAGCGAATTGGCGACCGCCTTCGCGATGAGCGTCTTTCCGCACCCGGGCGGCCCGTAGAGCAGCACACCCTTCGGCGGCCGCAGCGCATACTCGTGGAACAGATCCTTGTGCAGGAACGGCAACTCGACCGCATCGCGAATCTGCTCGATCTGCCGACCCAGACCACCGATATCGCGGTAATCGACATCCGGCACCTCTTCGAGCACCAGATCCTCGACCTCGGCCTTCGGGATCCGTTCGAACGCGTACCCGGCCTTGCTGTCGACCAGCAACGAATCACCCGGCCGCAACGTGAACCGGTCACCGTTCTCGTCGGTGACCTCGTCGACCGACGAATCGAGAGTGCGGGCCGCGATCTGCGCAAGCGGCGCCGACAGCCACACCACTCGTTCCTCGTCGGCATGCCCCACCACCAGCGCGCGGCGCCCGTCGTCGAGCAGTTCGCGCAGTGTGGTGATCTCGCCGACGCGTTCGAACCCACCGACCTCGACCACCGTCAATGCCTCGTTCAGACGCACCGTCTGCCCGGTCCGGAACGAGTCGATCTCCAGATTCGGGGACACCCCTACCCGCATCTTGCGACCCGAGGTGAACACGTCGACGGTGCTGTCCTCGAATGCTTCGAGCAGCACCCCGTATCCGCTGGGCGGTTGACCGAGACGATCGACCTCCTCGCGCAGCGTGAGCAACTGCTGACGTGCCTCTTTGAGAGTCTCGAGCAGTTTCCCGTTCCGTACCGTGACCGACTCGAGCCTCGATTCGAGGTCGCGGACACGGTCGGACGGTTCAGTGAGCCTGGTCCGGAGGGCGATCACCTCGGCGCGCAGTTCTTCGAGTTCCCGTGCGGCAGCACCCGAGTCCGGATTCTCTGACGAGGTCATGTGCGACTCCCTCCACTTGGTCATTCCACGCTACCGGCAGTTCGCCGAAAGCGGGTGGCGACACGAAATCCTGGTGTTGCGAACGCGTGTCGTCTCAGTCACGGGCGCACGGTGACACCCCACGCCCCCACACTGTTAGCCTTGCCTAATCTCGACGTTCGTGCCGTTACTGTTCGTTCCCGAAAGGATCACTTCTGTGAAGACCCGCACCCTCTGGGCTGCCGCGGCGACCGTTGTCGCCGTCGCGCTGCTTCCCGCCTGCTCCTCGGACAGCGACACCACGACCGACACGCCCGCAGCCACGACCACCAGCGCAGAGGCCACGACAAGCGCCGCCGCGACCACCAGTGCGGCCGCCGCCGGCGAAGCCCCCGTCACCGCAGAGACACTGCAGGCGCAGATGGACGTGTTCTTCGACCCGGCCGCACCCGTCGAGGCCAAGGCCGCCGTCATCGAGAACGGCGACAGCCGCACCGACGTGCTCACCCAGTTCAACGGAGTACTCACCGGCTACCCGCTGACCGCCACGGTCGGTGACATCGCCACCGTCGACGACACCACCGTCACCGCCACCACCGAGGTCGGCGGCCCGCACGGCGGCGCACCCCTGACCCTGACCTTCACCGAGGTCGACGGCACCTGGGTCCTGGCCGACGACAGCACCTGTTCCCTCCTCGAAATGGGTCGCCTCACCTGCGAGTGAGCCGGCACCCCGTCGCCCGGCGGCGGCTCAGCCCTTGCTGGGGCGCCGCTGCGGCTTCGGGGTCTGCACCCCATCCTGCAACCGGCGGGCACTGACCAGAAACGCGGTATGACCCTGCATCCGATGCTCCGGACGCACCGCCAACCCCACCACATGCCAGCCCCGCACCATCGACTCCCACGAACGCGGTTCCGTCCAGCACGTCTGCTCCCGCAACGCCTCGACCACCCGCGACAACTGCGTCGTCGTCGCCACATACACGATCAGCACCCCACCGGGCACCAACGCCTTCTTCACCGTCTCGAGCACATCCCACGGCGCCAGCATGTCCAGCACCACACGGTCGACCTTGCCGTGGGCCTCGACGTCGTAGTCCGCCAGATCCGCCAGCGTCGTCGTCCAGTTCTCCGGACGCTGCCCGAAGAACGTCGTCACATTCCGCTCGGCGTACTCGAGATGATCCTCGCGCACCTCATACGAGATGACCGTGCCGGTAGACCCGACCGCCCGCAACAACGAACACGTCAACGCCCCGGACCCCGCACCCGCCTCGAGCACCCGCGCCCCGGGGAAGATGTCACCCTCCTGCACGATCTGCGCGGCATCCTTCGGGTAGATCACCTGCGCCCCGCGCGGCATCGACATCACATAATCGACCAGCAGCGGACGCAACGCCAGATACGGAGTGCCGTTCGTCGACGTCACCACCACACCCTCATCGGTGCCGATCAGATCGTCGTGCAGAATCCCACCGCGATGCGTGTGGAACTCCTTACCCGGCTCGAGCACCACCGTGTACTTGCGGCCCTTGGCGTCGGTCAACTGCACCCGATCCCCCACCTCGAACGGTCCGCTGCGCCCGAGTCCGCCTACTGCCATCGCCGTGCCACCTTCGCCTACATGCGACCGTCACAGCCCGTGACGCCCAGACCCGACACGGTGCCAGGCCGCACACCAGCCTGCCAGGCCACCACTCGAGACCCCACACACACCCCACATGCCATCATCGGACACCCACCCGACACGATCTTGGAGACGCACCGCGTGCACGACACCGCCTACTACCTGCCCCTCCCCACACCTGAAAACCGACTCGAGGGCGACATCCACATCGAGTGCTTCCGGCCCACTCGCCACACCGTCAGCACCTGGGGTCCCGACCTGCAACACGGCGCACCCCCGTCCGCGCTGCTCGTCCGCGCCCTCGAACGACACCGGCCCCGCCCAGACACCCGCCTGACCCGCATCTGCATCGACCTGCTCGGCCCCGTACCGCTGACCGACCTCGAAGTCCGCACCCGCATCGACCGGCCCGGCCGACAAATCGAACTCGTTGTCGCCGAACTGTGGGCCACCACCCCCGACGGCACCAGCCGCGCCGTTGCGCGCGGCACCGGATGGCGGCTGCAGACCCAGCACCTCCCCGACGTCGCCCGCACCTCCGAACCGGCGCTCACCCCCTTCGATCCCGCAGCCGAACCCTCGGACATGACCCTGTTCGGTCTCGGCGGCTACATCGACACCCTCGACTGGCACATCGTCACCCCGCTGGGAGTGCCCGGACCGTCCGCCGCCTGGGTCCGCGCCCGCCTCGACCTCGTTGCGGGAGAAACCCTCACAGCCCTCGAACGGCTCTTCACCGTCGCCGACGTCGCCAACGGCATCGGGTCCAAACTCGACCCCGCCCACTGGCTGTTCCTCAACACCGACCTGACCGTGCACCTGTTCCGCGCACCCGACAGCCACGCACCCGAGAGCCGATGGACCGGCATCTCCGCCGAAACCTCCATCGGCCCCGACGGCATCGGCATGACCGCCGGAGTCCTCCACGACGAACACGGACCACTCGGACGCATCACCCAGAACGTGCAAGTGCGGCCCCGCTGACGCGAGACCGCACCGTCACATCACCTCACCGAGGTCGTCGCCTCACTCCCCGGCGACACCCCGCATCGCACGGCACGACCGGATATCCGACGCCAGAATCGCGCGGGCACCGATCTCCGCCAGCTGGTCCATCACCGCATTGTGGCCCTTGCGCGGCACCATCGCCCGCACCGCCACCGAATAATCATTCGCCAACGGGGAGATCGTCGGCGATTCCAGACCCGGAGTCACCTTCACCGCAGCATCGAGCAAGTGCTTCGGGCAGTCGTAGTCGATCATCACGTACTGCTGCGCGAACACCACACCCTCGAGCCGAGCAATCAACTGATTGCGGGCCCGATCAGTTCGATCCGCGCCCTCCCGCTCGATCAGCACACCCTCCGAATCGCACAGCGACTCCCCGAATGCCACCAAATCATGCTGCCGCAATGTACGACCCGACCCCACTACATCGGCAATCGCATCCGCGACACCGAGCTGAATCGAGATCTCCACCGCACCATCGAGCCGGATCACCGTCGCCTCGATCCCCCGCTCGGCCAGATCCTTACGCACCAGGTTCGCGTACGACGTCGCGATCCGCAGTCCCTGCAGATCCTCGACCTTCCACGCCCGATCCTTCGGCCCCGCATACCGGAACCGCGACCGCCCGAAACCCAACGACAACCGCTCGGTCACCGGCGCACCCGAATCCCCCGCCAGGTCCCGGCCGGTAATACCCAAATCCAGCTCACCCGACCCGACGTAGATCGCGATGTCCTTCGGACGCAAGAAGAAGAATTCGACCTCGTTGACCGGGTCGATCACGGTCAGATCCCGAGAATCGGAACGCCAGCGGTAACCGGCCTCCCGCAGAATCTCGGCCGCGGACTCGGACAACGAACCCTTGTTCGGAACTGCAACGCGCAGCATGGAAAGAATCCTTTCGGACAGAAGGGGGCAAGAAATCGATCAGGACAACACCCGAGGCACGGACAGCGCCACCACCGAAACGGCAGCCACCGCCCGTCACAGATGCTTGTAGACGTCCTCGAGCTTCAGGCCACGCCCCACCATCAACACCTGCGTCCAGTACAGCAGCTGCGAGATCTCCTCGGCGAGCTCCTCATCGGACTGGTACTCGGCGGCGATCCACACCTCGCCGGCTTCCTCGAGTACCTTCTTGCCCTGCGCATGGACACCGGCGTCCAAGGCAGCGACAGTGCCGGAACCCTCAGGACGGGTCGCAGCACGCTCGGTCAGCTCGGCGAACAGGGATTCGAAGGTCTTCACGGAAACCGATTGTTTCATGCCGCACTCCCGCACCCACAATCAGGACACCACTGCACTCACCACGACAAGTCGCGCGCACTGTCGAACCGACGCACCCGCCCACTCACCGGATCGGTGAACTCGAGCGTGCGCGCCAACAACTGCAACGGCTCGGTGAACTGCCCCGGCGCGCGGCGCACGAACACCGGATAGAAATTGTCCCCCTCGATCGGCACACCCAACGACATCAGATGCAACCGCAGTTGATGCGTGCGACCTGTCCGCGGGTACAACCGGTACCGAGCCCGCCCACCACGACGTTCCACCAGCTCGATCAACGTCTCCGAATTCGGCTCCCCCGGCACCTGCGCCGCCGTCAACTCACCGTGCCGCTTCACGATCCGCGTGCGGACCGTACGCGGAAACTCCAGTTCGGGCCGATACCCGGCAATCGCCTCGTACACCTTGCGCACCCGCTGCTGCTCGAACAGTCGCTGATACGGACGCCGCAATGCCGGATCACTCGTGCACAACAACACCCCGGCAGTCATCCGATCGAGCCGATGCACCGGCACCAGATCCGGCAGATCCAGATCCCGCCGCAACCGCACCGTCACCGTCTCCCGAATATGCGCACCCCGTGGGATCGTCGACAGGAAATGCGGCTTGTCGACCACCACCAGGCCCTCACCGCGATAGAGCACCTCCACCTCGAACGGCACCGGAGTCTCCGGCGGTGGCTCCCGATAGAAATACACGAACCGGCCCGGCTGGAACCGTGACAGCTCATCGACCGGCCGTCCATGCTCGTCGACAAGCTCCCCCGCGGCGACTCGGGCGTGCCAATCCTCCTCCGGATGCGCGTCGCGCAAGAACCCGAGCACCGTGCGCGCGGCACCCCCGAGCGGCATCCGAAGCCGATCGGGGCCCAACCCGTCGCGCACCGGCAACGGTGGACCGGCCATCTCAGGACCCGGTCTCGGCCGTTTCCGGAACACACTCCCCGCACACCAACGTCAACTCACGGCCATGGACATCCGGATGGTTGCGGTACCGTGACGTCGGCGTTCCACACAACGTGCAGCGACCCAGCGTGACAGCGTCCTCGGAGAACTCCACATTCATGCGACCGTCGAACACATACAGCGAGCCCTCCCACAACCCGGCGTCACCGAACGTCTCCCCGTACCTGACGATCCCACCGTCGAGTTGGTACACCTCTTCGAAACCACGATTGCGCATCAGCACCGACAACACCTCGCACCGCACCCCACCCGTGCAATACGTCACCACCGGCTTCGACTTGAGATGGTCGTACCGGCCGCTGTCCAACTCCGCAATGAACTCACGGGTGGTGTCCACCTCGGGCACCACCGCACCCCGAAACCGCCCGATCTGCGCCTCGAGTCTGTTACGGCCGTCGAAGAACACCACATCGTCGCGCTCGGACATCAACGCATGCACGGCGTGCGGCGACAGATGCGTCCCGCCGCCGACCACACCGGACTCGTCGACCTTGATCTCGTCCGGAGCCCCGAACGTGACGATCTCGGAACGCACCTTCACCGACAACCGTGGAAAATCGTCGCCCGTGCCCTCGGACCACTTGACATCGATATCGCGGAACGCCGGATAACTGCGCAACCCGCGCACATACTTCTTCACCGCCGCGATATCACCACCGACAGTGCCGTTGATGCCGTGTTCGGAGATCAATATCCGGCCCGTCAACCCGTTCGACGCCGCCAGGGTGTGCTGCCACAACCGGATCGCCTCAGGGTCGGGCAACGCCGTGAACTTGTAGAACAAGACGATCTTCGGGATCGCCACGATCACTGCCTTCCAGATGCGTGCAACGCGTGCAGATCAGCCACGGAAAGACCTTCCAACGTCGAACGGAATACCCGACGCGACGAGGCCGGTACCGAGGTCAACGACGGCACCACCAACACCGTGCATCCTGCCGCATCCGCAGCCGCCGCACCCGTCGGCGAATCCTCCACAGCCAGGCACTGCGCAGGATCGAGCCCGAACATCTCCGCTGCCCGCAGATACGGTGCAGGATCCGGCTTGCCCGCAGGCACCTCGTCGCCACACACCGTGTGATCGAAATGCTCCCGACCGAGGGTTTCGAGCGCGACATCGCACAACGCCCGACCCGTGTTGGTCACCAACGCCTGCCCCAGCCCCGACGCCCGCACCGAACCCAACGCCTCCAGCGCACCAGGCCGCCACGGCAACCCCTGCGCGAACAGACCGGACATGTACGCGTTGAGCCAATCCTCGGCTGCGGTCTGCTCGTCGGGAGTCGGCTCGAGCCCCAGACCGTCGAACGTGCGCCACACCGACAGATCAAGCGGACCGCCGATCGTCGAGATCCGCGTCGCCTCCGACATCGGGCCACCCAGATGCAGCGACAGCTCGCGCATCCCGATGTCCCACAACTGCTCCGATTCGAGCAGCGTGCCGTCCATATCCCACAGCACTGCCTGCAACCCGGCCGCGGACGGCGACGCGGCGGCCACCTCGCTGATCAACTCAGACATTGAAATACTTGGCCTCCGGGTGATGCAACACGAACGCATCGGTGGACTGCTCGGGATGCAACTGCAACTCCTCCGACAACTCCACCCCGATCCGCTCGGGCTCGAGCAACTCGACGAGTTTGATCCGATCCTCGAGATCCGGGCATGCCCCGTAACCGAACGCGAACCGGGCACCCCGATAGGCGAGCTTGAAGTACTCGGCCACCTCGTCCGGATCCTCATCGGCAGCGGTACCACCGCCGGAGAACGCAAGTTCCTGCCGGATCCGCCGATGCCAGTACTCCGCCAGAGCCTCGGTCAACTGCACACCGATGCCGTGCACCTCCAGATAGTCCCGATACGAATTCGACGCAAACAGCTCGTTCGCGAAATCCGCGATCGGCTGCCCCATCGTCACCAACTGGAACGGCCACACATCGACTTCACCCGAGGCGAGCGCATCCTCGCGCGAACGCACGAAATCCGCGATGCACAAAAACCTCGACCGCTGCTGACGCGGGAACGTGAACCGGTACCGCTCCGGCGCATCCGGGCGCGGCTCCGTCAGGATCACCACATCATCGCCCTCGGACACCGCGGGGAAATACCCGTACACCACCGCAGCATGCTGCAGGATGCCCTCCGTCGAGAGCCTGTCCAACCAAAACCGCAACCGCGGCCGGCCGTCCGACTCCACCAGTTCCTCATACGTCGGCCCGTCCCCGGCCCGCTGCCCACGCAGACCCCACTGCCCCAGGAACAGTGCTCGCTCGTCCACCAACGATGCATACTCGGCCAACGCGATGCCCTTGACCACTCGCGTACCCCAGAACGGCGGCGCAGGCACCGGCAGATCCGCCTGCACATCGCTGCGCTCGGGGATGACCGCCGGAGTCTCCGACGCCTTGCGCTTCTCCGCGATGCGCTTACTACGCTCGTGCCGCTCCTTGCGCTCAGCCGCCTTGCGCGCGGCCTCGAGCGCTTCCGGGCTGTTCGGATCCGGTCCTTCACCACGCTTGATCGCCATGACGCGATCCATCAACGACAACCCCTCGAACGCATCGCGCGCGTACGAGACCTCACCGGCGTACACGTCCGCGAGGTCGTTCTCCACATAACTACGCGTCAGAGCCGCACCACCGAGAAGTACCGGGAACTGCTCGGCAACACCCCGAGAGTTGAGTTCCTCCAGGTTCTCCTTCATCACCACCGTCGACTTCACCAGCAGACCGGACATTCCGATGACATCGGCACGCTTGTCGATCGCCGCGTCGAGGATCGTCGCGATCGGCTGCTTGATCCCGAGGTTGACCACCTCGTATCCGTTGTTCGACAGGATGATGTCGACGAGGTTCTTACCGATGTCGTGCACATCGCCCTTGACGGTCGCCAGCACGATCCGGCCCTTACCGTCGTCGCCCGTCGACTCCATGTGCGGCTCGAGATGTGCCACCGCGGCCTTCATCACCTCGGCGGACTGCAACACGAACGGCAGCTGCATCTGGCCCGACCCGAACAGTTCCCCGACCGTCTTCATCCCCGACAGCAGCGTGTCGTTGATGATGTCGAGCGGCGGTACCTCCTTCATCGCCTCGTCGAGATCGGCTTCGAGACCGTTGCGTTCACCGTCGACGATCCGCCGTTCCAGCCGCTCGAAGAGCGGCAATGCCGCAAGCTCCTGCGCGCGGGATTCCCGCGCTGACGCCGCCGAGACACCTTCGAACAATTCCATCAGCTTCTGCAAGGGGTCATAGCCCTCGCTGCGCCGGTCGTACACGAGGTCCAACGCGACCTGCCGGTGCTCCTCGGGGATCCGCGCCATCGGCAGGATCTTCGATGCGTGCACGATCGCCGTATCGAGACCGGCCTCCGTGCACTCGTTCAAGAACACCGAGTTGAGGACCTGCCGCGCCGCCGGATTCAAACCGAACGACACATTGGACACACCCAAGGTGAAGTGCACCCGCGGATGGAGACGATGCAGTTCGCGGATCGCCTCGATGGTCTCGATCGCGTCGCGTCGCACCTCCTCCTGGCCGGTGGAGATGGGGAACGTCAATGCATCGACGATGATGTCGTCCGGATCGAGCCCCCAATTCTGTGTCAGATCCGTGATCAGGCGCTCGGCGATCCGCACCTTGTGCTCCGCGGTGCGGGCCTGTCCTTCCTCGTCGATCGTCAGCGCCACCACTGCCGCGCCGTGCTCGACGACATGCGTCATGATCCGCTCGAACCGCGATCCGGGGCCGGTCCCGTCCTCGTAGTTGACCGAGTTCACCGCGCACCGGCCACCGAGATGCTCGAGACCGGCCCGGATCACCTCCGGTTCGGTCGAGTCGATCATGATCGGCAACGTCGACGACGTCGCGAACCGTGACGCCAACTCCGACATATCGATCGCCCCGTCGCGACCCACATAGTCGACGTTGAGGTCGAGCATGTGCGCCCCATCGCGGATCTGATCCTTTGCGATGTCGAGGCACTTCTCCCAGTCTGCGGAAAGCATCGCCTCACGGAAGGCCTTCGACCCGTTGGTGTTGGTGCGCTCACCGATCATCAGGATCGACGCGTCCTGCTCGAACGGCACCGCTGTGTACAGCGACGACACACCAGGCTCGTGCTCCGGTTCCCGCTTCGCCGGTCGAACTGCACGCACCGCCTCGGCGACCTGGCGAATGTGCTCCGGCGTAGTACCGCAGCACCCGCCGACCAGCGTCAGCCCGAACTCGGACACGAACCCGGCGAGCGCCTCTGCGAGTTCACCGGGCTGCAGCGGGTACTCCGCACCGTTCTTGCCGAGCACGGGCAACCCAGCATTCGGCATCACCGACACGGGCACCCGGGCATGTTGAGACAGATACCGCAGGTGCTCACTCATCTCGGCAGGACCGGTGGCGCAGTTGAGCCCGATCATGTCGATACCGAGCGGCTCGAGCGCTGTGAGCGCGGCTCCGATCTCGGAACCGAGCAGCATCGTCCCCGTGGTCTCGACCGTGACATGGGCAATGATCGGGATCCGACGGCCGGCCTGCTCCATCGCGCGGCGACTGCCGATGATCGCGGACTTCGCCTGCAACAAGTCCTGGCAGGTTTCCACGAGGATTGCGTCGGCACCACCGTCGAGCATTCCGAGCGCGGCTTCACTGTAGGCGTCGCGCAGTACAGCGAACGGCGCATGGCCGAGGGTGGGAAGTTTGGTGCCGGGCCCCATCGAACCGAGCACCATCCGAGGCACACCGTCGGCAGAGGGCCCCATCTCGTCCGCGACCTCACGCGCGAGCCGGGTACCGCGCTCGGCCAGGTCTCGAATGCGGTCGGAAATGTCGTAATCCGCGAGATTGGGCAGATTGCAGCCGAAGGTATTGGTGGAGACGATGTCAGCACCGGCTTCGAAGTACGCCCGGTGGATCCCCTTGATCACATCGGGACGAGTCTCGTTCAAGATCTCGTTGCACCCCTCCAGGCCGCGGAAGTCGTCGAGCGACAGATCCGCAGCCTGCAACATGGTGCCCATCGCCCCGTCTCCGATGACAACGCGCTGCTTCAACGCATCGAACAAGGCAGAGTTCAGTGGGGTGGACATGGCAACCAGAGTAGTGGGCGCACAAACTGCGCTCCGCCGTAGGCTGGACGGGTGAGTGCAAGTGAGTATCCTGAGACCCCGGAGCAGGCCGTTCCCGAATTCCGCAACCCGGTGCTCGTCGCCGCGTTCGAAGGATGGAACGACGCAGGCGATGCTGCGACCGGGGTTGTCGAGCATCTCGAACTGATCTGGGACGCCGAGCCGTTTGCCGAGCTGGACTCCGAGGAGTATTACGACTACCAGGTCAACCGCCCCCAGGTGCGTCTCGTCGACGGCGTGACCCGACAGATCGAATGGCCCGCAACCCGCCTGTCCGCGTGCTCCCCGCCGGGCAGCGACCGCGACGTCGTGTTGCTGCGCGGCATCGAACCGAACATGCGCTGGCGCAGTTTCTGCGACGCGATCCTCGAACTCGTCGACGACCTGGGAATCCACACGGTGGTGGTGCTGGGTGCGCTCCTCGCAGACACCCCGCACACCCGCCCGGTACCGGTGACCGGCACGGCCTACAGCGCAGACGCGGCCAAGCAGTTCAATCTCGAGAAGTCGCGGTACGAGGGACCGACAGGCATCAACGGAGTTCTGCAGGACGCCTGCGTTCGCGCAGGCATCCCGGCCGTGTCCTTCTGGGCTGCTGTCCCCCACTACGTGTCGAATCCGCCCAATCCCAAAGCCACGGTCGCATTGCTGCGACGTCTCGAGGACGTCCTCGACGTCGAGGTCCCGCTCGGTGAGCTCCCCTCGCTCGCCGAAGAGTGGGAAGAGACGGTCACATCGATGACCGAGGACGACGAGGACATCGCCGACTACGTCCGTAGCCTGGAGGAACGCGGTGACGCCGAGACCGACATCTCGGACGTGATTGCCAAGATCGACGGAGACGCCCTCGCGGCCGAATTCGAGCGATACCTCAAACGGAGAGGCCCCGGCGGGTTCGCTCAGTGAGCGGATATCGCGACTCGCTCCAGCGCGCAGCACTGTACGTCGGCGGATTTCTCGGTCCGTTCGGTGGGGGCCTCGTCGTGTCGATGCTGCCCGAAATCGGAGAAGACACCGGGGTGTCTGCCGGAGTTGCCGCGACGACGGTCACCGCATACCTGGGCGTGTTCGCCGTGTTCATGTTGTTCTCCGGAACCCTCGGCTCGCGCTGGGGCCGACTTCGGACTGTCCGCACGGCCTACGTCGTGTACGCGTCGGTCTCGATTGCTGCGGCGCTCGCGCCGACATTCTCGCTGTTGATCGGTGCTCGCATGCTGCAGGGCGCGGGAAATGCCTTCACCACACCCCTGCTGCTCGCTGCCCTGGCTGCGATCACTCCACGCAAGTCCCTCGGACGTGCGCTCGGTTTGTTCGGTGCGATGCAGGCGGCCGGACAGACGACAGCGCCGCTCATCGGCGGGCTCGCTGCGGAGGTGAACTGGCGGTGGGCGTTCGTCGTGCTCGCAGTCGCTGCGGTCGCCCTCGCTGTGATCGGTCTCCCCGACCGCATGGATGAGACCGAGGAAGGTCCGGCTCGGCTTCGCGATGCTCTGCGTCCACGAGTGCTGCGAACCGGAGTTGTCGCGCTCCTCGGATTCGGCGCACTCGGCGGACTGGGGTTTCTCCTGGCGTTCCGTGTCGAAGACGACTTCGGCCTCTCCCCTGCAGGTCGAGGTGCGCTACTGACAGTGTTCGGTCTGGCGGGGATCCTCACAGCTCGTCCTGTGGGAACACTCATCGACCGGATCGGCGCTTACCGCTCGGTGCTTATCGGTGCGGTCTCCGGCGCTGCCCTGCTTGTCGCGGCAGGGACGTTGGGAAGCATCGGCGTCATCGCGGCAGTGTGGTTCGCCGCCGGTATTGCCTCACAGTGCGTTCTGGTCGCCGCGAACGCTGCGGTCCTCGGCGACTCGGGAGGCAACCGCGGTGGCGCGGTTTCGGTGGTTCTGGCGTTTCGCTTCGGTGGCGCAGCCCTGGCACCCATTGCGCTGACCCCGCTGTACGCTACGCATCCCACAGCATCGTTCGTGGTTCCAGCGATGCTGCTCGCAGTGCTTGCGCCCCTGATGATGCCGGCCGACCCGGGGCCGGCCGAGGAACGCTGAGCGGCGGGGCCCCTTCTCTGTTGATGGTGAGATTTGTGCGCAAGGAGGATTATTTCTGTTTATTTAGGTTTTCCGTATAGTTCGGAATATGTTCTGCTGACGACAGTCTGATCTTTGTGATCGAGCGATGGTTCCGCTGCCGACCCCCGTCGCCCTCATGCTTTGTCTTCGCCTATCCCGGATCCGGGAAGGTCACGAAGGCTGCCGGGGTCCACTCCCCTGGGAACCCGGCAACCCCGGTGCCGCTACTGCCCCGTCGGCAGCGCGCGCAATGCCTTCACGGTCGCGTCGACAGCCCGCGCCGCCTCCGCCCCCTTGGTGACGAAGTGGCGCGTGAAATAGTCGACGTGCTCCGAGTGCTCGTGGAAATGGTGCGGGGTGAGCACGACCGAGAAGACCGGAACATCGGTGTCCAGTTGCACCCGCATCAGACCGTCGATCACGGCCGTCGCCACGAAATCGTGCCTGTAGATTCCGCCGTCGACGACCAGGCCGGCCGCCACGATCGCGTCGTACCGGCCGGAGCGTGCGAGACGCTGAGCATGCAGAGGGATCTCGAATGCACCCGGAACCTCGAAGAAATCCAGCGAGTCCTTCGCGTATCCCAGCTCGACGATCTCGTCGGTGAATCCGTCTCTTGCCTGGTCGACGATAGTGCGATGCCATGTGGCCTGGATGAATGCGATACGGCGCGCGGTGTCACTCATGTCGATGAAGTTAGCGCATGTGCCTACCCCATCCTGCGGCTTGTGCCGATGTGATGTGGGTGACAGCACCGTAGATTTCGTTTAACCAGGTATTCCGTCTCGCACAGACTGTTAGTGTGACGGATGTGACGCAACAGGACTCCCCCGATACGCCCGCAGGTGCCGGGCCCAAGCCGGAACGGCCGATCGATATCTACCGCCGCGCGTCGATCTGCCTCGAGGCGTGCTTGCCCCTGGGGTGGACACTGACCAGCGACCGGCCCCGCTCCCCCGACGCGCCTCAACGATTGGTCGTCACCTCCCCCGAAGGCGAATCGGTGTCGTTCGCGATCGTCGCCGCCCGAGGGGTACTCAGCGGCGACATCGCGCGCATCACCGCCGAACTCTCCGACTCCGACCGCGGCTTCGTGTGCGCGCACTACCTGTCCGATCCCGTGCGCCGCCAGCTCGATCAACACGGCATCTCCTACGCAGACGCCACCGGAAATCTCACTCTCGTGGCATCTCGGCCCGCTGTGTGGGTACGCAATCGCGGAGCCGACTCAGATCCGTGGAGGGGCCCGGGCCGGCCCTCGGGCGTGCTGACCGGAGAGCCGTCCGACCGGGTGGTTCGCGCCCTGGCGGACCACTCCGGCGAGATGACGGTGCCCGAACTCATCAAGCTCTCCGGCGCGTCCACCGGGGCCACCTACCGCGTGGTCGAGGTGCTTGTCGAGCGCGAGCTCATCCGGCGCATCCCCCGCGGCGGCATCACCGAAGTGCGATGGGAACAGATGCTGCGTGCCTGGGCGACAGATCGGAAGATGTGCGCAACCCGGCGCTTCGCCGCGCCGGACGGCCTCGAGATCGTCCGGAACCAACTCTCCGAGCGAATCGACGTCACCTACGCCCTCAGCGGTGTCGGCGCCACCGACTACGCCCAACCCGACGTGCTCGAGCTGTACGCAGATGATCCCGACGACTTCGCCGGCGCGTTGGGCTTACGTCCCGTGGACCGCGGTGGCGACGTGGTGATCGCGATTCCGTGGTCGTCTGTGGTGTTCGACCGCATGGATCGCTCGCGACCGCTGCGCGCAGTGGCGCCGTCGCACGTCTACGCAGACCTGCTGTCGGGACCGTTCCGCAACCTGGAAGCCGCCGAACACGTGCGTGCACACCTGACCTCGAACGAAGGGCATTGGCGTCGCCCCATTCACTGACCCGCTCGCCGGGGGCCTGTACGGTTCGAAGTGCCAGCACACGTACAACAGGAGGTTCGGCCGAGATGGAGTCCACGTCGGCGGTCGGGGACCTCCCCTCTGCCCTCGACCCTGCTGCGCTGGCAAGTCGATTGGGCGAACACAGGCCGGCGGTATTCCTCGACTACGACGGCGTGCTCACCCCCATCGTCGACAAGCCCGACGACGCAGTCCTGTCCGCCACGATGCGCACCACTGTCCGTGCACTGGCCGACCGCTGCCCCGTGTGCATCGTCACCGGTCGCGACCGCGCTGTCGTGCAGCAGTTGATGGGCATCGACGATCTCACTGTCGCGGGAAGTCACGGCTTCGACATCTGGAAGCCCGGCCAGGGCGTGATCTCCCCCGACTCCCTCGGCGACTTCACCGAACTCGTCGCCGACACCACCGCCACACTGCGCGAAGAACTCGCCGACACCGACGGGGTGACCCTCGAACCGAAACGGGCCTCGGTGGCCGTGCACTACCGGAACGCAGGAGCGCAGGCGCGTCAGCATACTCACGATGTCGTCCACGCGTTGCTCGACGAGTCGCCCGGTCGACTCGAGTTGATTCCCGGGAAAATGGTGTATGAGCTACGGCCGGCAGTCGACTGGAACAAGGGCAAGGCCGTCCTGCATCTGATCGACGTCCTCGGCCTCGGCTCCCCCGACATCGTCCCGATCTATCTCGGCGACGACATCACGGACGAGGACGCGTTCGCTGCGATACGCGGCACGGGAATCGGGATTCTCGTGGGCAGCCCCGACGACCCGGAAATGAAGAATCGGGTCACCACAGCGGAGTTCGGCCTCGCGTCGGTGGACGACGTGGCACGCTTCCTATCCGAGCTGGGTAGATGACGACCATGTAGCCGAACGGTTCGGCCGCCAGGAGGTACTCCGTGTACGACCCCGAGTTCAGCCTCGAGTACGACCGGTTCGATCCCGAGGCGGAGGGCCTGAGGGAATCGATGACCTCCACCGGCAACGGGTACTTCTGTTCCCGCGGCGCCGCCGAATGGGAGGACACGGGCGAGGTCCACTACCCCGGCACCTACGCGCATCGCTGCTACAACCGCGAGACCACCATCATGGGCGGAAGTCCCGTCCTCAACGAGGACCTGGTCAACCTTCCGAACTGGCTCGTTCTCAAACTGCGCATCGACGGCGAGGACGCGATCCGGTTGTCGACCGTCGAGGTGCTCGCCTACCGGCACGTGTACGACATCCGCACCGCGACGGTCATCCGAGAACTTCGCTTCCGGGACCGGAACGGCCGCGAGACGTCTTTGGCAAGTCGACGTTTCGTCAGCATGGCGCATTCGCATCAGGGCGCACTCGAGTGGACACTCACGCCCGAGAACTGGTCCGGCCGCGTCGAGATCGTCTCGGCGATCGACGGTCGTGTGTCGAATCGCGCGGTCGCGCGTTATCGCGATCTCGAGGGACGTCACCTCGATCCGGTCACCCCTCGCACCTTCGGTCCTGACACGATCGCATTGAAAGTTCAGATCCGGCAGTCGGACATCTACATCGCGCAGGCTGCGCGAACCCGGGTGTTCTCCGGTAACAACACCGAGCCCATCGATGTCGAGCGCGACCTGTATCAGATGGAGGACTACATCCAGCAGGTCCTGGCCTTCGAGGTCGCCGAGGGGAGCGCGGTCCGCGTGGAGAAGATCGTGTCGATGTTCACCTCACGTGACGATGCGATCACCGAGCCGCTCGCGTCCGCCGGCCGACATGTGTTGCGTTACTCCGATTTCGCCGCGGCCTGGGACGAGCACGCCGCAGCTTGGGAGGAGCTGTGGGACATCTGCGATATCCGGCTGCCCAGGGAGCCCCGCACACAGTTGCTGTTGCGCTTGCACGTCGCGCATGTCCTGCAGGTGTGTTCCCGTCACACTTCGCGTCTGGATGCGGGTGTCCCGGCACGTGGACTCAACGGTGAGGCCTATCGCGGGCATGTCTTCTGGGACGAGCTGTACGTGTATCCGTTTCTGGACCTGAGGATCCCGGAGGTCACCAAAGGGCTGATCATGTATCGGTACCGGCGGTTGTCCGAGGCCCAGGCCGCAGCGACCGAGGCCGGGTACCGGGGTGCGATGTACCCGTGGCAGAGCGGATCCGACGGAACAGAGGAAACCCAGCTCGTCCATCTCAATCCGCTGTCGGGGCTGTGGGATCCGGACCTGAGCCGTCATCAGCGACACGTGAGTGCGGCGATCTTCTACAACGTGTGGAGGTACTACCAGGCGACGGACGACTTCGAATTCCTCGCCGACCACGGCGCGGAGATGATGCTCGAGATCACGCGGTTCTGGGCATCGATAGCCGAGTACAACCCCGAGCGCGATCGCTACGAGATCCACGGGGTGATGGGGCCCGACGAGTTCCATGAGCGCTATCCCGACTCGGACGAGGCCGGGTTGCACAACAACGCATATACGAACGTGATGGTGGCGTGGATCGCCGGAAAGGCGATCGAGGTGCTCGAACTGCTGTCGACGAGCAGGCAGACGGCGCTGCGAGCAGCACTACGGGTGACCAACGAGGAATTGCAGCGTTGGTCGGAGATGAGCCGGAAGATGTTCGTGCCGTTCCATGACGGCGTGATCACTCAGTTCGAGGGATACGAGAAACTCGACGAGATCGATTGGGATCATTATCGCGCGGAGTATTCGAACATCCAGAGGATGGACCGGATCCTGCGTGCCGAGGGGCACGATCCCAATCGCTCCAAGGTGTCGAAACAGGCGGATGCGGTGATGCTGTTCTTCTTGTTCGACGACAACGAATTGCGGCCGATATTCGACCGGCTCGGCTACGAGTACGACCGTGATCTGGTGCGGCGCACAGTCGAATACTACGACGAACGCACCTCGCACGGTTCCACGCTCAGCTTCGTCGCGTACGCGGGTGTCTTGGCAGGGTTCGATCCCGAATCCTCATGGGAACGGTTCAAGGTGGCTCTCGAAAGCGATGTGAGCGACCTGCAGGGCGGTACCACCAAGGAGGGCATCCACTTGGGGGTGATGGCCGGAACGCTGGATCTGGTGCAACGCTATTTCGTCGGTGCCCGGATCTACGGCGGTGTGCTGGTGTTCCGACCGCGGTTGATTCCTCATCTCGATGGGGTGTCGTTCTCGATGCGGTATCGGGGCACTCCGCTGCGCGTGCAGATCTCCGGTGAGACGTTGTCGGTGTGTGCGCAAGTCGAAGGTTTCCGGGTGCCGGTGCGGGTGGCTGTGAACGGAGAGTCTTTGCAACTCGGCCCCGGAGAAACGCACGAGTTCCACATTCCACCGACTCCCCTGCCGACCGCACAGACATCCCGGCGAGACGAGGAGGCGCGCCCGTGACCGCTGACGTGTCGTCGCGTGCGCCCGGGTTCGCCGGGGTGATTTTCGATGTCGACGGGGTCCTTGTCGATTCACCGCACGAGCAGGCATGGCGGGAGTCGTTGGCCCAACTCATGACGGGGCCGTGGCGCGATCTGGCCGGGCGTACGACGTGGACTCCCGATGCGTTCACCTCGCGGGTGTACCGCGAGGTGTTGTCGGGAAAGCCCCGGCACGAGGGCGCGTTGGCGTGCCTCGAGTACTTCCTGGTCCCGGATGCCCGACGTCGAGAGCGCGAGTATTCCGAGCGTAAACAGACGATGCTGCTCGAGATGATCGAGGCGGGCCGTTTCGATGCGTACTCCGATGGGGTCCGGTTCGTGTTGGCGATGCGGTCTGCCGGTATCCCGGTGGCGGCCGCGTCGTCGTCGAAGAACGCACGTCGGTTCCTCCGCGCAATCCGATTGAGGGACTTCGGGGCGGGCGACGGGGTGTTGCTCGACGTGTTCGACGCCGACCTGTCGGGCCGCGATTTCGCGCAGGGTAAGCCGGACCCGGAGATCTTTCTCACCGCGGCATCCGAACTCGGAGTTTCGCCGGCGCGATGCGTGGTCGTCGAAGACGCTGTCAGTGGTGTGCAGGCCGCGAAGGCAGGCACGATGGTCGCGCTGGGTGTGGCGCGCGCGGGCGACGAGCACGAGTTGGCACAGGCCAGTGCGGATCTTGTCGTGACGTCGCTCGATGAGGTGGATCGTGAGGCATTCGTCGCCGGACGGTTGGTGCAGCGCGCACACTGACACGGTGGGGTCAGCGGTCGAGTCCGCGCCAGCGCCAGTCAGCGATCTCGGGCATGTCCTCGCCGTGCTTGCGGATGTACTGCTTGTGCCTGATCAGTGTGTTCTTCAGATGTTCGCGCGCGTAGGCGGCCGTCGGGAGGAGGCGTTCGACGCGATCGATGACGTCCAACGCCAGATCGAATCGGTCGATTCTGTTGAGCACACACATGTCGAACGGGGTTGTCGTGGTGCCCTCTTCGATGTATCCGCGCACATGGATGTTGTCGTGGTTGTGGCGGCGGTAGGTGAGCCGGTGGATGAGCCACGGGTATCCGTGGTACGCGAACACGATGGGTGTGTCGGTGGTGAACAGGGCGTCGAAATCGGCATCGGGTAGTCCGTGCGGGTGCTCTCGATCGTCCTGCAGACGCATCAGGTCTACGACGTTGACCACCCGGATCCGCAGGTCGGGGAACAGTTCGTGAAGGATCTCGACGGCGGCGAGAGTTTCCATGGTGGGGACGTCGCCTGCGCAGCCGAGTACGACGTCCGGATCTGCACCGCGGTCGGTACCCGCCCACTCCCAGATCCCGATTCCTTTGGTGCAGTGCACGATGGCATCGTCGATGGAGAGGTATTGCGGTTGTGGTTGTTTCCCGGCGACGACGACGTTGATGTACTGGCGGGTGCGCAGGCAGTGGTCGGTGACCGAGAGCAAAGTGTTGGCGTCGGGTGGGAGATAGACGCGGATCACGTCGGACTTCTTGTTGACGACGTGGTCGATGAATCCGGGGTCCTGGTGGGAGAACCCATTGTGGTCCTGCCGCCACACATGCGAGGTGAGAAGGTAGTTGAGGGACGGTATGGGACGACGCCAGTGGATCCGGTTGGTGGTACGAAGCCATTTGGCATGCTGGTTGACCATCGAGTCGACGATGTGCACGAACGCCTCGTAGCAGGAGAACACTCCGTGACGTCCGGTCAGCAGGTACCCCTCGAGCCAGCCCTGGCACGTGTGCTCCGAGAGGATCTCCATGACCCGGCCGTCGGGTGCGAGATGTTCGTCGGTCGGCAGGATCTCGGCGTTCCAGGCGCGGTCGGTGGCGTCGAGCACGTCGCCCAGCCGGTTGGAATTGTGTTCGTCGGGAGCGACCATGCGGAAGGTTGTCGGATTGTCGCGCATGACATCCCGGAGGAAGGTTCCCAGGATTCGTGTGGACTCGGCGAAATCGTATCCGGGGCGATCGACGGTGACCGCGTGGTCGCGGAAATCCGGCAGTGCGAGATCCCGGATCGCGGGACCGCCATTGGCGTGCGGATTGGCGCTCATGCGTCGAAACCCGACGGGGTTCAGGGCGCGAAGAGCCACCACGGGTGTCCCGTTGTCGTCGAACAGTTCATCCGGGCGGTAGCTGCGCAGCCACCGTTCGAGAATGTCACGGTGCTCGTCGTCGTCGCGGGCGTGCGCGAACGGCACCTGATGGGCCCGCCAGGTGCCTTCGATCGGGAGTCCGTCCACCTCGACCGGGCCGGTCCAGCCCTTCGGAGAACGCAGCACGATCATCGGCCAGGAAGGTCGATCACTGCTACCGGACAGCCGGGCTTCCTGCTGGATCTCGGTGATGCGGTCGAGGCTGCGGTCGAGCGCGTCGGCGAAGTGCCGGTGCATATATTCCGGGTCGTGTCCCGAGACGATGATCGGATCGTGCCCGTATCCCCGGAGCAGCGATTCGAGTTCGTCGCCGCCGATGCGGTCGAGCAGCGTGGGGTTGGCGATCTTGTATCCGTTGAGGTGCAGGATCGGGAGTACGGCGCCGTCGCGGCGAGGATCGACGAATTTGTTGGAATGCCAGCTCGCGGCGAGCGGGCCGGTCTCGGCTTCGCCGTCTCCGATCACTGCTGCGACCACGAGGTCTGGGTTGTCGAATGCGGCACCGTAGGCGTGGGAAAGCGCGTATCCGAGCTCTCCGCCCTCGTGGATGGACCCGGGGGTCTCCGGGGCGACGTGGCTGGGGATGCCGCCGGGAAACGAGAACTGGGTGAACAAGCGGCGCATGCCGGATTCGTCCTGGGAGACGTCGGGGTAGATCTCGCTGTATGTTCCTTCGAGCCACGCTGCCGCGACCGGTCCGGGCCCACCGTGGCCGGGCCCCATGACATACATCATGTCGAGGTCCCGGGCGAGGATCGCGCGGTTCAGATGCGCGTAGACGAAATTGAGCCCCGGTGTGGTGCCCCAGTGCCCGAGGAGGCGCGGTTTGATGTGCTCCGCGCGTAGCGGTTCGCGTAGCAGCGGGTTGTCCATGAGATAGATCTGCCCGACGGACAGGTAATTCGCGGCGCGCCACCACGCGTCGAGGTCGTGGACGTCGTCGTCCGACAACGTGGTGGGTTCGGTGGAGGTCGGGGGTTCAGCAGAATCGGGCATCTGGATCGGGTTCCTCGTCTCGACAGCGACCGATCGTGATCTTGTGGTGCACGATCGGCTCATGTCCGTAGCCTCTGCGTGCACGGTACCCACCGCACAGGCGTTGCAATCGTCGATCTCGAATTCGGTCGATCTCGAATTCGAGGGGGTGACCATGGTCGGAGCGGCTCAGAGCCCGAGGCGGGTGACTGCGTTGGCGACCAGGCCGGCGTGCTGTCTGCTGTAGAGCGCGACCATGCGCTCGTCGGCGTGCCCGGTCTGGGTCATGATCGTCTGGGTGGTGGCGCCGCCGCGGACGGCCTGGGTGACGAATCCGGCGCGCAGACTGTGCCCGCCGAGGGTCGCGACGAGTTCGTCACTGAATCCTGCACGGCGAGCACGTCGTTGGATCATCGAGTGTACCGATTGTCCGGAGAGCGCTGCGGCGCCGAGCGACCCGGTGCGGTGCACCGGACGGAACAGCGCGCGGTTGCCGACGGGTGTCGTTCCTGCGGCCAGGCCTCGACAGCAGTGTTGCACCGGGCCGTCGTCCCCGTGCTCGAGTAGCGCCGCGACGGCAGACCTGCCGCCGTCGTCCCAGGTGTCGAGGACTTCGCGCCAGCGCCGATACGCGCACACCGGGCACGTGTGCGGGTCCTGGCCGTGCGGGAGAGTGACCGTGCGCCCACGCGCCGCGCGATCGGTCTTGGACTGCCGGATTGTGACGTAGAGGCCGTCGGCTCGGTGTGGGACGACATCGGCGACGGTGAGGGCGGTCATCTCGGAGCGGCGCAGCGCCCCGGCGAGGCCCATGAGCAGTAGCGCGGCGTCGCGGCGCTCGGCGACGCGTTCGGCCCATCCGGCAGTCGCCGCGTCGATGCGCATGTGGGTGAGGATCGTGCGGATGTCGTCGGTGAGCAGCGGTGTACGGCGTGCAGGTGGGGTGGCGCGGTCGCGGCGGATGCCCCGGAGGAGTTCGCGGACCGATTCGTGCTGGCCCGGTTTCGGGTATCCGGCGAGAGAGTGCATTTTGTTGATGGTCGAGACCCACCGGGACAGCGTCGACGGTGCGTAGGCGTGGCGGCCGTCGGCGCGGACCTCCACCGATTTCTCGGTGACGAACCAGGAAATCTGCTCAGGTGTTGCAGGGAGCGGGGTGTGCCCGGTGGTGACGCACCAGCGGGTGTAGGTGTCCCAGTCCGTCAGTTGCGCCGCGCGGGTGTTGTCGGAGGCGGCTTTGTCCCGGAGCCGGCGCATCGCGTCGGTGATGGTGTCCGGTGGTTGCGGGGTGTGGTGCGCGAGGTCCGGTGGGGTGACGACCTCGGAACTGTGTTCGGTGCTCATGCTCGGTCAGGCCTCATTGACCTGTTGGACGCGTAGGTCCCGGGCGAGGTGGTCGCGTTGTTCGATGACGAGGCGTCGCAGAGCGCCAGGGGCGTCGGTGTTCGCTGCGAGCCACGTGTCGACCGGGTCGAGTGTGTCGGCTGCGGGGAACAGTCCGAGGACGATGCGGCGGGCGATCTCGATACTGCGTTCGGACCAGGTGTCTCGCAGGAGTGCGAAGTAGTCGCTGTCGTAGGGGCCGGTGAGGTCGCGGCGCTCACCGGCGCGGAACCCGCTGATGGTGGCGTCGAGGTGGTCGTTGGTGAGGGTGTGGTCGGCGCAGATCGCCGCCCACGCGTGGGCTTTGACCTCTGCGCGAGGGCGGGCGTTCATGGCCCGCAGGTGCGCGGTGCGGCCCGTGGCGGTGGAGTCACGGGACAGTTCGTCGTCGAGATCGGGCTTGTCGGCGTATCCGGTGGCGGTCAGCGCCGTCCACCACGCCCACCGCAGGTCTGCATCGAGTGCGAGGCCCGCCGGTGCGGGAGTGGTCCCGTCGAGTATCGCTCTGAGGTCGGTGGCGCGGTGGGTGTCCAGGGCGGCGGCAGCACCGACTGCGCGTGCGAAGGCGAGTTGGGCTCCGCTGCCGGGTTCGGCACTGCCGAGTCCGTGCCACACTGCGTCGAGCCACGCTGCGCGGGTCTGGGGACGGGCCCCGGCGGGAAGATAATGCTCGATCGCGGCGGGTGCGTTGGCGAGGACCGCGGTGAGAAGCGAGAGGTTCGATTCGTTCGTCGAGAATCGTGTCGCCATGGCGATGTAGCGGGTGGCGGCGAGTTCGCCGTCGCGGGTGGCGTTCCACAGCGCCGACCAGATCAGGCCGCGTGCGAGGGGGTCGCGGACGCGGTCGAGTGAAGATTCGACGGTGGCGAGAGAGCGTTCGTCCAGGCGGATCTTGGCGTAGGTGAGATCGTCGTCGTTGAGCAGGATCAGGGGTGCGTCGGGGAGTTCGATGCGAGTGTGGGTGTCGACGGCGTCGATCTCGACGCGGTAGGTGCGGACGAGGTCGCGTGCGGGGTTGTGGTCGTAGCAGGCGACGGCGATCCGGTGGGGGCGCGGGTCGGTCTGCACGATGTCGTGATGACCGTTGCCGGTGTGTTCGAGGGTCAGCGTCGAGACTCCGGAGGTCTGCAGCCAGGCGCGAGCCCATTCGGTGAGGTCGCGACCGGAGGTGCTGGACAGTTCGGCGAGGAGGTCGTCGAGCGTGGTGTTGCCGTACGCGTGGGCGTGGAAGTAGCGGCGGGCGCCGTCGAAGAAGGCGTCGCGGCCGACATAGGCGACGAGTTGTTTGAGGACGCTGGCGCCTTTGGCGTAGGTGATGCCGTCGAAGTTGAGTTTGGCGGCTTCGAGGTCGACGATGTCGGCGACGATCGGGTGGGTGGTGGGGAGTTGGTCCTGCAGGTAGGCCCATGCCTTGCGGCGGTTGGCGAAGGCAACCCAGGCATCGGTGTATTTCGTTGCTTCGGCGCTGACGAGGGCACCCATGTAGTCCGCGAAGCTCTCCTTGAGCCACAGATCGTCCCACCATCTCATGGTGACGAGGTCGCCGAACCACATGTGTGCCATCTCGTGCAGGATCGTGTTGGCGCGGGCCTGGTACTGGGCTTCGGTGGCGGCGCCGCGGAAGACGTAGGCCTCGGTGAAAGTGACGCAGCCGGGGTTCTCCATGGCTCCGAGGTTGTATTCGGGAACGAACACCTGGTCGTACTTGCCGAATGGGTACGGGTAGTCGAAGTGTTCGGCATAGAAGTCGAGGCCCTCGGTGGTGACCTGGAGGATCTCGTCGGCGTCGAGGTGTTCTGCGAGCGAGGCGCGGCACAGCACCCGCAGCGGCACGGTGAGTTCTCCTCTGCTCCAGGTCGAGTCGACGCGGTGGTACGGCCCGGCAACGATGGCCGTGATGTAGGTGGAGATGGGCAGGGTCGGGGCGAACGTCACGGTCTGGTTGTCGCCGCCCCGCTGGCGGTGATCGACGGCCTGGTTCGAGATGACCTGCCAGTGTGCGGGCGCGGTGACCACGAACGTGTAGGCGCCTTTGAGGTCGGGTTGCTCGAAGCAGGCGAATACGCGGCGTGCGTCGGCCGGTTCGTATTGGGTGTAGAGGTAGGTTTCGCCGTCGACGGGGTCGAGGAAGCGGTGCAGCCCTTCCCCCGATCTGCTGTAGCGGCCCGTGGCGACGATGGTGACGACGTTGATTTCGCGGAGTCCGCTGATGGTGATTCGTGCGCCGTCGTAGACGACGGGGATCAGGTCGCCGTTGACCGTCACTGATTCGACGGAGTCACCGAGGAAATCGAGCCAGGATTCCGGGGTGGAGGCGGTGAACTCGACGGTCGTCACGGTCGGGAATCCGGTGCGGTCCGGGTCGACGGCGCCGCGGAGGTCGAGTTCGACGTGGTAGGAGTGCACGTCGAGAGCGCGGGCGCGCGCGGCAGTTTCGGCTCGGGACAGGTTCGCGGAACTCACGGCTTCGATCCTGCCATTGCTGCGACGGTTTCTGGCCCGCTCCGGTGGCGTGCGTGTGTCGGCGGGTGCGCTTGCGCCTATCGGCGGGTCAGGGTCGTCCACTCGGGGTGGAGTTCCCCGAGGAGCAGATCCTGCTCGTCAGCAAGCGGTTCGCGCAGCGGCAGTGGCACGAATCGGCAGGCGAACTGCAGCCCGGTATCGGTGCCGTCACCGCGGACGGTGTGAAGCCAGGCGTCTGCGGTGTCCGCGGGTACGCGGACGTGGAGGACGTATGTGTGGCGTGGTTGCCCGGTGATCGGGTGCGGTCGGTGATCGATGCCGACCGTCCCGACCACGGAGCAGGTGTCGAGTCCGGTTTCTTCGGTGACCTCACGGAGCGCGGCTTCGTGTGGGTCCTCCCCCGGTTCGAGCCCCCCGGCCGGGATCTGGGTGCCCGCGTCGGGAATACCGACGTGGTCGAACACGAGTAATTCGGGGCCGATGCGGTGGCGGATCACGTAGGCGGCGACGCGTCTCCGGGGTGTGGACATCGACTCAGTATCACATCGACTCAGTATGCAGGTGTGCACCGCCGACCTCCCCGAAGCGAACGTCTTCGCGCGCGACTGTGCGTCCCGGCCCGTGCTTCAGAACATCACCGGACGCTGGGGGCCCTGGTGCTCGCAGCACTGTCCGAAAAGACCCATCGCTTCTCCGACCTGCGCCGCCATGTCGACGGGATCAACGAACGGATGCTCTCTCAGACCCTGCAGAACCTCGAGCGCGACGGCCTCGTGCATCGAGAGGTCCTCACTACCATCCCCCCACATGTCGAGTACTCACTCACCGAACTGGGACACCGGATCGTCACTCCGCTGCTCACACTCCTGTTCCTCGTGGAGGACAGCGTGCCCGAGATCATCGCGGCGCAGATCGAGCACGATCGCACCCACTGAGCGTTCACACCTCGGCCGACCGCGCATCTCCCCCACGCCGCTACAGTCTGGAGGTGACATCGATCCGCTACGGCATCCTCCTGTTCGACGACGTCGAGGTTCTCGATGCGTTCGGCCCGTTCGAGGTGTTCTCCGTCGCCGCACGCCTGAGCCCCGCCGACGTCGCCGGAGCCGTCCTCGTGTCCGCCGAACCCGAGCGACCGACGGTCAGAGCCCGTGGAGGTCTACGGGTGCAAACGGACGTGTCCATTGCCGACGCTCCACCCTTCGATGTACTCGTCGTTCCTGGCGGTGTCACCGATCAGGTCGAGCAGGACGAGGCCGTCATGTCATGGATCGCGGCGCGATCCTCCACACCCGTAGTCGCATCCGTGTGCACGGGCGACTGGCAGAAGGTTCACACCGTGGAATGAGCCTCCCTGCCGGACACGAGCATCTGCGCCCGTGCCGTGTCATGCCATCTCATACGTGTCATGTCTCGTCCGACAGGATCTCGACGTACCCGTCCGTTCCGTTCACCCGGATTCGTTGCCCGTCTCGGATCACCCGGGTGGCATCCGGCACCGCGACGACGGCAGGCAGACCGTACTCCCTCGCGATCACCGCACCGTGGGTCATCAGTCCGCCCACCTCAGTGACCAGACCCGCGATCGTGACGAACAGCGGCGTCCAGCTCGGATCGGTGTAGGCGGTCACCAGGATGTCGCCCGTGTCCAGGTCGGCCTGCCCGATGTCGGCGACCACGCGGGCGCGGCCTTCGACAATCCCCGTGGATACTGCCAGGCCGGGTAGCGCACCGGCGGGAAGATCCTCGCGGCGATACATGCCGGTGACGATCTCGCCGTCCGAGGTGAGTACGCGCGGCGGTGTGAGCGCTTGGAACGAGCAGAACTCCTCTTCCCGTTCACGGAGGAGTTCCGCGGAGACATGCTGCGTGCGCACGACCTCGCGGAGTTCGTCGAACCGCAGGTAGAAGATGTCGTCTGCTCGTCGAAGCACTCCGGCCCGGACGAGGCGTTCGGCTTCGCCGAGGAGTGCCTGTTTGTAGACGAAGTAGCGGGAGACCATTCCGTACTTCGGATATTCGCGATACCCCGCGAAGGTGCGGACGCGGTCGATCATCTCTTTGACCTCGCCCGCCTTGCGGGCCCCGTCCGGCAGAGCGCGAAGCCGCTCGAGTACCTCGTCTTCCTTTTGCTGCGCCGCGCGCAGGCCGTCATCGAAGCGTCGGCGGGCGGCGCCCGGTTCGAAGTTCGCGATGTTGCTGAGGAGGGTCGGGACGAGCGCGGTGGGGTGTTCGCGCCATCGAGGCCTGGTGATGTCGATCTCGCCGACGCAGCGCATCCCGTACTTGTCGAGGTACGAGGCGATGGCGTCGCGGGCTTCTCCTCCGCCGGGCACCGTAGCCAGTGCGTCGAGGAAGTGCGCATCGTCGATCCCGGTGTCCTCGACGCGGTGGAGGAATGCGACGACCTCGGGATGAGGTCTGATCACGTCGGCGACGTCGAGCAGCTCGAGGCCCATTTCGGAGGTGATGTTGCGGGGAATGGATTGTGTCAGGGCGTCGATGGCGTTCCCCTCCCCCAACCACTCATCGAGGTGGTCGCGGAGCCGGGTTGCGCCGTCCAAGGATGCCATGATCGCCTGATAGCTCTTCGGCGCGAACAGAATTCGGCGCAGTTCCTGGATGTCTGCTTCGATGAAGTCGAGGAGTGCAAGCCCTGTTCGGGTCCGGATCTCGCGGGCCAACTCTGCGGTGGAGGCCTCGCTGTCTGCGATCAGTTCGGTGACGAGTGCATCGTCGGTCGCGATCGGGGCGGGTGGGGTACCGGCAGCCGGTGTTCCGTCGGAGTGTGCATCCGGTCGGGTCCGGACGAAGCCGCGTTCGACGATGGTACGGAGTGCGTCGCCGACGAGTGGTTCGGAGCTGCCGAGCGCCGCCACGAGGCCTGCGCTCGCCGTGGGCGATGCCAGTCGTTCGGTGACGTCGACGAACAGCCGGCCTCCCGCGTCGCGCATGGGTGCTGTGCTCGTCATCTGCCATACGGACAACCCCAGCGGTTTCATGGCGTCGGTCATCATCTGCTGGTGGCCGACCGACACGTACACGCGGTTGGCGTCGTCGGCGGCTTCGGGGATCGGGAACAGGGTGGTGATGGGCCGGCTCTGGACGATCCGGAACTCGCCGTCGGCGAGACACCATTCGATGTCTTGGGGGCCTCCGAAGTGGGTTTCGATGTCGCGGCCGAGTTGTGCGAGGCACACTGCCTGCGCGTCGGTCAGCACCGGCAGGGTCTGCTGCTCCGGTTCGAGGGTGCGGGTTCTCGTTCCGCCTGCCGGATCGGCCTCGACCGCGACCTCCTTTCTCGCCACAGTCCTGTTCGTGACGTCTCCGTCGCGCACTGTGTAGACGTCGGCGTTCACGAGTCCGGAGACCAAGGCCTCACCGAATCCGAATCCGGCGTCGATGGAGACGACGGTGCGATCGGAGGTGACGGGGTCGGCGGTGAACAGGATCCCGGAGTCCTGCGGGAAGACCATGCGCTGCACGATGACAGCCATGTGGATCGCGCGGTGATCGAAACCGTTCCGTAGCCGGTAGGTGACGGAGCGGTCGGTGAACAACGACGCCCAGCACCGGCTGACGCTCCGGAGGATCTCCTGCGCTCCGATGACGTTGAGGTAGGTGTCCTGCTGACCGGCGAACGAGGCATTCGGCAGGTCCTCAGCGGTCGCGCTCGAACGCACGGCGTACGCGCCGCGTTCGCCGAGGGCAGCGTGCGCGCCGACGATCGCCGTCGCTACCTCGTCGGGGATCGTGCACTCTTCGATCGCGCGGCGGATCTCGGCGCTCGAGGTGCTGATCTGCTCGCGGTCGCTCTCGTCCAGCCCCGCGAGCCGGTCGATCAGCGCCTCTACCCGGGGTGCTCCAGCGACGGCCCGACGGAAAGCCTCCGTCGTCACACAGAAGCCCTCCGGCACCTGTGTGCCGGCGATACGCGACAGTTCGCCGAGGTTCGCGCCTTTACCTCCGACCCGTGCGACATCTGTGCGGTCGATCTCGTCGAAGTCCAGAACGTAACCCATTGGCTGCTCCTCACCTGTGGTGCCGGTATGTGAGTGGCGAGTATGGACCAGTTTTCGGGGTCTCATGAGCGGCACTGATCGTGTATAACGTGAAAGGGGGATGGGGAAGTCTCAGGCAGTCGGTCCGATCCGAACAGTGCTCGTCAGTTGGTGCTCGATCCGACGGTGGGCGTCCGGGTCATCGTGCTCGAAGTCGGTCGACGATGACGCTGCGGGCAGCTCGGCCCTCCGGTGTCGGGGTGAGCGGATAGACGTGCAGAAGCCCGTCGCCGGGGTGATAGTCGACGTCGATGCCTGCGGTCGACGCCTTCTCGACCAACAGGCGGGTGTCGGGGTAGATGATGTCGCGGGTGCCGATGAACACGGTGAGCGGTCCGAGTCCGCGCAGGTCGGCGGCGAGTGGGCTGACCCAGGGATGAGCGAGATCGAGGTCGCGGCGCCAATGGTCGATGAAAACGCGGGTGCCCTCGCGGGCGAGCCACGGATCGGTGGGTTGGACGACGTCGATCCCGGGGTTGGACAAAGACAGGTCGAGCGCCGCCGAGATCAGCACCGTACGCGGCAGCGTCAGCGCGTGCTCATCGCGCAGGGCGATCGCGGCCGAGAGTGCGATCTGCCCGCCCGCAGAATCACCGGCCAGGCACACCGGGCCGTACCGGTCCTGGTTGGCCCGGACGAGTTCGGCGATCGCCGGGACCACCTGCCCGGCGGTTCCGAACGGCACCAGCGGGTAGATCGGCACGGTGACGGTCGTCTGCGCCTCCGCTGCGATCTGCGCCGCGAGATGCCAATGCTGCGAGACGATTTCGTTGACCCATCCCCCGCCGTGGACGTACACGGTATTGCCGTGAGGCTCTCCCACTGCGGGGACGAGCGTGTAGATCGGCCACTGTCCGCTCCGGTCGATCGTCACAGTCACGTCGCGCCGCAATCGGGCCGGCGGCCCGTAGGGCCGCGGACGGAGCGACACTTCCTTCAGATGCTTGCGTGCGGTGGCCGGATCGAGGTAATTGCGGTTTCGTCGCATCGCTTTGATGACCGTGGGCAGGAGACGACTCGGTACGCTCGGCAATGCGTCCTCCAGTGTTCGACGGTGGAACCCGGCCCGGCCCCACGCCGGTCGCCGACACGGACTGTGGGTGATGCGTGCCCGAGGGTGCCGTCCGCCTACCCTGTCACAGTGAACGAAACTGGTCGACCCCACGCCGGAGCGGTCGAGGACCCGCTGGTTCGGGACGACCGGCTGCGGTTGTTCTCCTTCGCGACCGCCGAGAAGCGCACCCACTACCTGTGGGTTCTGCGGGCATTCGACCACGCGCGCGGCAACTACACGGTGCTTCTGCACGCCGGCGACGTCGAGACCGTTCTGACCCGCATCGTCGCGGACGGCACCGGCGACGTCCCCGACGCGTCGGACATTCCGGCGCTGCTCGAGCAGCTCCACAACTGGGGTGTGCTCGAACGTAGCTACGACGGCACTCGCGCTGCCACCCTCGCCGAATACCGCAACCGTCATTACGTCTACCAGTTCGGGCAGGCCGGCTACCGGGCGTTCCGCGCGGTCGAGGATGTGCTCTCGGCGCGCGGGGAGGACGTGTCGTTGTCACGGTTGGCGCTGGCGGATCTGCTCGCCGACCTCACCGAACTCGCCGTCGCGAACGCCGCCGGTGACGGTGAACTCGTCTATCGCAAGCTGAGCCGACTCGATGCGACGCTGTCGGACATGGCCGAGCGCGCCGCCCGGTTCTATCTGGTGCTCGGCGATCTGGTGCGTACCACCGAGATCACCCCTGAGCTCTTCCTGGACCAGAAGGACGCGCTGCTCACGCACATGCGCGAGTTCAGTTCCGATCTGGCCCGCTACGCCCCGAAGCTCACCGCCGCCCTCGACCGGGTGCACGCCACCGGCGCCGAGACCTTGCCGACGCTCGCGGCACGTCACGACGAGCGGGTGCTGCTCACGTTGGAGGACCGCGAGGCCGACTGGCGGTTGCGCTGGCGTGGGGTCGAGCATTGGTTCGTCGGTGTGGGGTCCTCGCCGAGCGAAGCGGAGCGGCTGCGCGGCGCGACGAGCAATGCGATCTCGGCGGTGTTGTCGCTGCTGCGGCGTCTGACCGAGCAACGGCGTGGCGGTGTCAGCCGCGAATCGCAGTTACGACACCTGGCGGGATGGTTTGCGAACGCGCCCACCGAGGAGGCCGCGCACGCCCTGTTCGGGGCCGTGTTCGACCTGGGACGGCCCCGGCATTTCTCGGTACCACATCCCGACGCGGACATCGTTCCGGTCACCCGGTCGTGGTGGGAGGCGCCGCCGGTGGAGATCGCGCGCACTCTTGCCGAGACGGGACGTCGGCCTGCCGCGGGTGCGCCCGGCCGGATCCAGCGCAATGACGCTGGGGTGCGCAGATTGCGGGAGAAGCAACTCGAGACGCAGCGGCGCCGCGCGCAGGCCGCGAAGTCGCTGGCGGTCGGTGGGGTGCGGGAGCGGGAGCTTTCGGAGCCGGAAACCGAGGTGTTGTTGGGTTTGCTGGATGCGGCGTTGTCGGCGCGGGTGCCGGTCAGTGGCCGGGTGCGGCCGGATGAGGGGACGTCGGGGACTCAGAATGGGGTGAAGCTCACGTTGCGGCCGAGTGAGGAGTCGATGGTGGTGCGCACCGCGCGGGGCAGTCTGTATCTGGATCATCTGTCGGTGGAGGTGCAGTGAAGGCGCGGTCGATTGCGTCGGTCGATCTCGATTCGTATCAGCGTGCGGCGCGGCTGATCCTGACGCACCATCTGGTGACGACGACGTTCCCGGATCGGTCGGCGTTGTCGTCGCTGCGCCGGTGGGCGACGGAGTTGCGTGAGGATCTGCTTGCGACGTTCGGGTATCGGCTCGAGGTCACCGAGACCACGGCGCGGTTGTTCACGGTCGCCGATCGGCTCGATCCGGGTTCGGGGACGACTACGGCGACGGATCGGCCGTTCGATCGTCGTCGGTATGCGTATCTGGCGTTGGCGATCGCGGCGTTGGGGCGTGGTGGTGGTCAGATCACGTTGTCGGAGTTGGCCGATCATGTGGCGTCGGATGCGGGCCGGGTGGACGGCGTCGATCTCGATACCGGGCGTGCGGCCGACCGGGATGCGTTCGTCGATGCGGTGGCGTGGTTGACGGTGCGGGGTGCGTTGGCGCTCGCCGATGGTGATGCGGGTGGCTGGGCGAGTGATCCGGGGCGCGGGGAGGCGCTCTACGACATCGATCGTGCCGTGGTTGCCGCGATGTTCCGGCCGCCGCGGGCGTTGCAGCATCTGACGTCGGTGCGGGCGTTGCTCGGATCGTCCGTGCCGCACGGTGATTCCGGTGAGGTGCGGCGGCGGGTGCGGCGCGCGCTGGTGCAGAAGCCGGTGGTCTACGCCGAGGAGTTGTCCGACGACGAGGCGTTGCAGTTGGCGTTGCCGCGTACCACCGACGAGGTGGAGTTGTTGACGGGTCTGGTGTGTGAGCGGCGGGCCGAGGGGGTGGCGTTGGTCGATACGTCGGGCCGGTTGTCGGATGTGCGGTTTCCGAACACGGGGACGGTCGCGCAGGTCGCGTTACTTCTTGCCGGGGAGATCTGTGATCGGGTGTTGGATCCGGATGCTGCGGCGCCGGAGTTGATGCCGCTGCCTGCCGATGTTCACGATGCTCTGGTGGCGGCGATCGACGGCGCGATTCCGCGGTCGGGGTTGTTCACACCGTTGGTGTCCGCGACGCCGGGCGAGTTCGTCGATCGCCCCGGGGGTGTGTCCGAGCGTGCGGTTGCGATGCATCCGCTGATCGAGGATTCGTGGATTACGGGCACGATCGGGCGGCTCGTCCACACGTACGGGCGGACGTTTGCTGCGCAGTGGCAGGCGGATCCGGTGGGGCTCGCGCGGGCGGCGACGGAGCGGCTCGAGCAGATGCGGCTGGTGGTGCGGACGGCCGGTGGGGTGCTGGCGTTGCCGGCGCTGGCGCGGTTCCGTGGGGTGACGGTCAGTGTGCGCAAGCGTGATCCGGAGATCGATCTGTTTCCTGATTCGTCGCCGCCCGGTGATCTGCCCAGCAGTTCGGCTTCCACTGTTTCCGATTCGATCGACACGGAGATCTCATGAGCAGCGCCCGTTTCCGCCCGGCGCGTGCCGGCATCATCAACCTGTGGGACTACCGCGACCAGGAGTTCTCGTTCGCGGAGGGACGTCTGGTGCTGCGCGGCCCGAACGGCTCAGGGAAGACCAAGGCCCTCGAGGTGCTGTTTCCGTTCGTGCTGGACGGGCGCATCGAGCCTCGCCGGTTGAACCCGTTTGCCGGTGAGGAACGCACGATGCGCTCGAATCTGCTGTACCAGGGGCAGGAGAGCGCGCATTCGTATGTGTGGATGGAGTTCAGCCGCGGGCAGCGTGACGATCCGGAGGCGGTCACGGTCGGGATCGGGATGCGCGCGACGAAGGGCAACGACAAGGTCACGCGCTGGCATTTCGTGGTGGACGGACGGGTCGGTGTCGATTTCTCGCTGTTGGATGACGAGGATCGGCCGCTGACCAAGAAGCAGCTGATCGACCAGGTCGGTGCCGATGCGATCACCGAGCGGCCGATCGAGTACCGGGCGGCGATCGATGCCCGGATGTTCGGGCTCGGGGCGCAGCGCTACGACCAGCTGGTCAATCTGATCCTGACGTTGCGGCGTCCGCAGCTGGCGAAGAATCTGGATCCGAAGGGACTGTCGCAGGCGCTGACCGATGGGTTGCGGCCGCTCGACGACGAGCTGGTCGTCGAGGCTGCCCGCTCGTTCTCCGATATGGAGGAGGTGGCCCGCACGCTGGAGTCGCTCGCCGCCGCCGATGATGCGGCGCAGCGGTTCGTCGGTGTCTATTCGAGGTATGTGCGGCAGCAGGCGCGGGTCGCGGTGGAGCAGGTGTCGGGGCGGCTCGAGGCCGTCGACGCCGCGGTGCTCGCGTTGCGGCAGGCCGCCACCACCCAGCAGGAGGCCACTGCCGCGCGCACCGAGTCGGGGGAACTACTCACGGGGGCCGAGCGGGAGCTCGAGCAGGCTCGGACGACGCTCGAGGCGTTGCAGCGGTCGAGCGCGTACGAGGGTAAGCAGCAACTCGACGATCTCGCGTCGGTGGTGGCCAATCTCGAGCGCACCACGGCCGCGCAGACGGAGAACGCTGCGCGGGCGCAGACCTCGATGGCCGACCGGCTCGATGAGCTCACTCGTGCCGAGGAAATGTTGACGGCCGCGACCGCGGCGCGGCGCCGTGCCGAGGATGCGATGCAGGACGCGGCCGGGGATGCGTCGATCACGTGGCCGGGTGTGGAGCACCTCGACCGGACGGATCGGCTGGTCGCGGCGATCGAGGCGAACGCCGAGGAACGCGACGGTGATGTGCGGGCGGTGCGCAGCGCGTTGTCGAGGGTCGAGGGTGCGGCGGCGGCGCGCACGCGGGCCGAGGCGGCGGCGACGCGCAGTCGCGGTCAGCGCGACACCGCGTTGGCTGCGGTGGAGGCCGCGGAGACCGTCGTGGAACTGGCCCGCGGCGACGCGGCGAGCGAATTGCGTCGTTGGTGGGCCGAGCACATGGGCGATTTCGGGACCGTGGGGTTGTCGGCTGGGGTGTTCGAGGCGCTCGATGCGGCGTTCGGGGTGGTCGGTGAGGACGACGCGATCGCGCCGGCCGCGGTGCTGGCCGAGCACATCGGTCCCGTCGTCGAGGAGATCCGGTTCCGGCGGCGCGCCATGGGTTCGGAGATCGACGCGCTCGGGGTGCGGATCGGTGAGCTCGAGCAGGAACGTGCCGCGGTGGCGGCGGAGCGGGACGACGCTCCCCCACCGTTCCCGGCTCGGTGCGGGTCGCGGGACGGCTGGGACGGCGCCCCGTTGTGGCAGCTCGTGCGGTTCCGGGACGAGGTGTCCGCGGACGAGGCTGGGGGTGTCGAGGCGGCGTTGCAGGCGGCGAATCTGCTCGACGGATGGCTCGTCGGCGGCGAGGGCGCGGTGCCGGATCTGGAGTCGGAGCAGGTGCTGGTGGCGTTGCCGCCCGAGCAGCGACCGGCCGGTCGAACCCTGGCGGATGTTCTGGTGCCCGAATCGGATACATCGGTGCCCGAGGCGCGGGTCGCGGAGGTGCTGGCGTCGATCGCGTTGACGGCCGACCTGGATTCCGGTCTGGGGGTAGCGGTGGATACGCGCGGGGGCTATCGGCAGGGTGTGCAGCTCGGCCGGCATGTGAAGGACCATGCGGAGTTCATCGGGGCGACAGCACGGGCGCGACGACGACAGCGCCGGATCGCCGAACTCGACGCGAGCATCACCGAGGTCCGCGCCGAGGCGCAGTCCCTGCGTGAGGAGGAGCAGGCGCTCGGGGGGAGGCTCGACGCCCTCGACCGTGCGGTGAAGGCACTTCCCCGCACGGGTGCGGTGCTTGCGGCGCTGCGGAAGGTCACCGAGTGTGCGGGTGCGTTGCGTACCGCGCAGGAATCGGCGGCGGCGGCCGATCGGGATCTCGATCAGGCGATCGCTGATGCGGCGGTCAAGGAACAGCAGTTGCGTGCGGAGTCGGCGCGGCATCGCACCCCGCTGACCGCCGTCGAACTGGATAGTCTCGATGCCGCGATCCGGCATTTCCGGACGCAAGGTCAGTCGCTGCTGCGTGCGTTGCGGGAGCAGGCGAATGCCGCCGAACGTGTGCGGGAGGCGCAGTCGCGGCACGACGAGGCCCGGGTCGCGGCGGACGACGCCACCGAACGTTCCGTCGAGGCCGCGGAATCGCTGGCACATCAGCAGCAGCGGCTGGAGACTTTGCGGGAGTCGATCGGGGCGAGCGCCGAGCGCATCGATGCGGAACTCGCGGATGCCCGTGGGCGAATCGAGTCGGCGAAGGCAGCCGAGCGCGCGTCCCGGAACGCGTTCCAGTCGGCACTCGAGCAGATCGGCAAGGCCGAGGCGGCACATACGGCGGCGGAGCAGACGTTGCGGTCGGCGCTGGTGGAATGTCAGATCGATGCCCGCAGGTTGGCGCCGTTCGCGCACCGCGACCTGTTGGCGTTGCTCGACGTGCACAGCGAGCGGGTATGGCCGGCGAGTGAAGCGGCGTGGCTCGATGTCGATCAGCTGGTCTACCGGATCCGGCATTCCTCGGAAGTGGACGGTGCTGCCGTCGAGACGATGCCCGTCGAGGTGATGGCATTGTTCCGCTCGTTGGAGGCGGCGACGGAGTCGGTGTCGACCGGGGAATCGGCGCGCAAGTCGACCGGATCGGCATTGACGTCGGCGTTGCAGGATTTCGATGCCGAGCTCGCGCGGGGACGCGACTATCGGCTGTCGTGGGATGCGCCCGACGGGGTGACCGTGGTGCAGGTGCAGGACGAGCAGGGCTACAGCTCGGTCGGTCGGTTCGCGGCGCGTATTGCGCAGGCCAGGCAGGAGCAGGAGGCGTTGCTCACCGATTCGGAGCGGCGCATCCTCGAGGACGCGCTGTTGACCGGGTTGTCGCAGCAGATCCACGAACGCACCGTCGACGCTCGCGATCTGATCGGGCGGATGGGCAGTGAGATGCGGCAGCGGCACATGTCGTCGGGCACCACGATCGGGGTGCATTGGGTGCTTGCCGACCATCTCGATGAACAGGCGCGGGCGGTGTGCAAGTTGCTGGACCGGGATGCGTCGGTGTTGTCGCCGGAGGACCTGGCGGGGATCCGGGCGCATTTCGCGTCGCGGATCCGCGCCGAACGCGCGGCGCATCCGGAGCGGTCGTACCCGGAGATCCTCGCGTCGACGCTGGATTATCGGCGGTGGCGGGTGTTCTCGTTCAGCCTCATCGGTGCCGATGGGAGCGAGGACCGGTTGACGCCGGCGCGTCATTCGGCGTTGTCCGGTGGTGAGCAGTCGGTGTCGCTGCATCTGCCGTTGTTCGCGGCGGCGCACGTGATGCTCGATTCGGCCGATCCGCACGCCCCCAGGTTGTTGGCGTTGGACGAGGCGTTCGCCGGTGTCGATGACACCGGTCGCAGCGAATTGTTGGGCCTGTGTGTGCAGTTCGATCTGGATTTGTTCATGACCGGTTTCGATCTGTGGATCACCTACGCGGGGGTGCCGGGATGCGCGCACTACGATCTGTCGCATTCGGTGGCCGAGCACACGGTCGCGGCGACGCTGCTGGTGTGGTCCGGTGGTGAGTTGCTGGCCGAGCACGACGGGTCGGATCTGGCGTCGGCGTTGGGGTCGCCGGGGACGCGGCGGGTGAGGCAGCCGGTGGAGGGGTCGTTGGAATTCGCCTGATCGGCGCGGAACTCGAGGAGGATCTGTGGGCTGGTCCGGTAGCAACGAACTGCGTGCGGTGCTCGACAGAGCTCGCCGGCATGTGCTGGGTAATGGACTTCAGGTGACCGGGAAGATCACCGTTCCGGTCACCGAGGAGACTCCTGATCTGTACCGACTGGCACTCGCGATGCGCAGGGTCAAGGTAGACAGCACCTCGACGACGGTGCCCATCTACGTGCAATCCCTCGACATGTGGTTGCAAAGTCCTCTCAACGGCGGTCGCTCACTGCTCGAAGTGCTGGACGCGGAGTCACCGCTCATCGATCGCCCCGCAGAGAGGTCCGCCGAGAAGGCGGCCGTCGGCCGGGCATGGGAGCAGATCCACACGATTCTGGCTGCACCCGAGCATCAGCAGTGGCTCGAACTCATCACCGCCGCACGGGTTACGACGACCGACCTGACATCGGGGAGAATGCGCGACGTCGCCCGCGTCCTCGCCGAATTGCCCGCCCAGGGCGCCTCACCGGTCGAGCTCGCCGAGCACGCGCTCGGCGACACCAAGGCTCTGACCGACACGCCTCTACGCCGACGGGTGCTGCGACTTCTCGCAGCGGCACGTGGCATCGATCCGCCCTCGACCGGTGCCGAGCGCGCCGCACTGTGGGAGCAGTTCGGAGTGCTCGACAGCGGCCTGGTGAGCCGCGTCCTGACCCTCGGTGTACGACTCGAAGGACACCCGGCTGCGGTCGCGATCTCCGGGGCCGCAGCGGACGCGGGGATCCATCAGGTGTGGACGCTCGGCCAGCTGCGCACATGGGCGGCAACCTTGGCGGCGGGTGAGGTGTACGTGTGTGAGAATCCCACCGTCGTCCAGGCCGCCGAACGTGAACTGGGAGCACAGTGCAGACCGTTGGTGTGCACTGAGGGACAGCCGTCCGAAGCAGTCCGCAAGTTGATGAGCACAGCTCGCGGAACCGTGCACTGGCGCGGCGATTTCGACTGGACCGGGCTGCGCACCACCGGTCGCGCCTGTGCCGAGTTCGACGCAACGCCGTGGCTGATGGATGCAGCCACGTATCGTGAGGCGCTCCGCCGTGGAGACTCCGAGACGTTGAAGGCCGCCGATACGCGTGCCGAGTCCCCGTGGGACCCCGAGCTCGCGGAGGCAGTGGAGACGTCCGGGCGGGCGGTCATGGAAGAGCGGTTGATCCCGGAGTTGGTGGAGTGTCTCCGGCGATAGTGGTCGGGGACGAACTGCCTCGTGGACTTTCTGTCTGTCGTCAGATGCGGCGCATCACCGACACGACCTTGCCGAGGACGACCGCGTCGTCGCCGTCGATCTCGGTGTAGGCGGGATTGCGTGGTTCGAGGACGACGTGGCCGTTGCGGCGCCGGAACACCTTGACGGTGGCTTCGCCGTCGATCATCGCGGCGACGATCTCGCCGGAGTGCACTTCGTCCTGGCGACGCACCACGACGACGTCGCCATCGCAGATCGCGGCGTCGGTCATCGACTCACCGCGCACCCTCAGTGCGAACACGGTGCCGGAGCCCACCAGCTCGCGAGGAAGCGTCAGCGTCTCATCGTGGTATTCCTCGGCGAGGATCGGTGCACCGGCCGCGATGTCGCCCACCACCGGTACCGCCACATTGTTGTCGTTCGACCGCCCACGGTCGGTGCCTGCGAGGAACGGGCGCACATCCGTTTGCCGGGTCATGGAAGTGCCGCGGCGGAGAAAACCCTGGTCCTCGAGACTCTTGAGGTGCTTGGATACCGACGATGTCGACCGTAGTCGTACCGCGTCCGCGATCTGGCGGGTGCTGGGGGCGCATCCGTGGGTCGCCACCCAATCTCGGATCGTTGCCAGAATCTGCTGCTGCCGGAGGGGTAGTGCTGAGGCGTCGAGGCCGCCGAACATGTCGAGGTCGTCGTAATCGGTCACCGAAGAATCGTAGGTGGCGGCAGCTGCGCGCGCCTCAGGGCGGTGTGGTGGGGTGATGGTGAGCGAGTCTCGACGGGATTGTCCCGTGCCTTGTGGCCTCGGGCACGGGCAGACTTGGATCATGCAACCGTCGTTCTTCGATGCACTCGCTCAGTTGACCGTCTCGGCTCCCCTGCGCATCGATCGCGCCAGAGGTTCAGCACACCCGCGGTTTCCGAGAGCGATCTATCCGGTGGACTACGGATTTCTGGAAGGCACCTCCGCAGCCGACGGCGAGGGAGTGGACGTGTTCCGCGGCAGCAATACCGGCGGTGGCATATGCGCGGCGGCACTCACAGTCGACGCCGCCAAGCGCGACGTGGAAATCAAGGTATTGTTCGAGTGCACCGCGACGGAGGTGGACGATGTTGCCGCGTTTCTGTCCGACACACTCGGTCTGGGGACCATGATCGTGCGCCCATGAGACTTCCGATCATTCGGTCATCATGACATCGAGCATGCAACGGCGCGGCTTGGCGTTGATCGATAGGCTCATCGCCGACAACGCTGTACACCCCACCGCCACCTGGGACAACGATATCGATGCTGCGGCATCGTGCGCCCCCGGTCATCGTCAGATCACCGCAGCAACCCTGAAGCCGACAGCCCCGTTCGAAGTGCGTCGTACTCGATGTCGTCGAGAGCCAGAAGTGGGGATCTCACGGCCCTGTTCTGCAGAACGCCGAGCAACTGGAGCGCGCCCTTGACCGTCGTCGCGCCGTAATTGGGAACGCCCATCACCGCCTGCAACGCC
Source organism: Rhodococcus sp. F64268 (assembly GCF_023015605.1). NCBI lineage: Bacteria > Bacillati > Actinomycetota > Actinomycetes > Mycobacteriales > Nocardiaceae > Rhodococcus > Rhodococcus sp. F64268. The sequence goes on along the minus strand of NZ_JALKAI010000012.1, from coordinate 29,226 downwards.
GGTTGCAGACGGGCATTGATCTGCCGCGCCGCCTCGACATCGCCCGAGAAGAACGCTGTGATCATCGCGCGGATCTCATCGCCCGCCACATGGCCGAGAACAGAAACAACCCCGCACGCCCCGTACGCGAGAAATCCCAGCGTCAGACTGTCATCCCCCGAGTAGACCGCATAGCCCAACTCACGCAACATAATTGCCTGTGTGGGGTCTCCGGCTGCATCCTTCACTGCGACCACGGACGGCCACTGTGCCATCGTCTCGAATGTCGAGGGCGCCAGTTTGGTGCCCGCCCGACCCGGGATGTCATAGATCATGACGGGCGCATCGACCGCCTCCACGACAGTGTGGAAGTGGTGCAGTACGCCACCTTGACTCGGCTTGTTGTAGTACGGCGTGACCAGCAACAGCCCGTCGGCGCCGTACTCGACGGCCTGGCGCGCCAATTCCAGCGTGTGCCGGGTGTCGTTGGTGCCCACCCCGGCAACGACCTTGACGCGGTCGCCCACCGCCTCCTTGACCACACGCAATATCCGACCGTCCTCGGCGGTGGTGGTCGTGGCCGCCTCACCGGTGGTCCCCGAGACCACGATCCCGTCGTGTCCGTGGTCGACCAGATGCCGTGCGATCCGAGCAGTCGCCTCCTCGTCGACGTCGCCGTCCGCGGTGAAGGCGGTGGCCATCGCGGTCAGGACGCGTCCGAACGGCGCTTCAGGTGCAGACGAGAGTGTCATTGCCTCAGTATGCACGCCGGACCGGTGACTGCCCGACAGCCGCCGCCATCGCGCAACACGCACCTTGTATCCAAGATGTATCCTTGCGCACGAACGAACGCGATCGATCCTCTCCGAAACGCCGGAAGGACGAAACGAAAGGCAGCGTCGATGCCGTCGCAGAGGTACACGCAGGCCAAACTGATCACCGCACAGTTGTTCTCCGGGGCCGGCATCGCCTCCGGATACGCCGTCGGTGGCCTACTGGCCGAACAGATCACGGGACGCACCGCGATGGCCGGCTTCGCCCAGATGAGCGTGATCCTCGGCGCTGGGCTCGTCGCCTACCCCTTGGCCGCGTTGGCGGCACGGACCGGACGTCGCCGAGCGCTCACCTTGGGATTCGCGGTGGGCACGCTGGGGGCCGCCGTAGTGCTGGTGGCCGTGGCCGTGCAATTCCTCCCGCTGTTCATGCTGGGGATGATGATGTGCGGATCATCCACGGCCGCAGGTCTACAGGCCCGCTACGCTGCGGTCGACGCTGCAGGCCCGGCCGCGACGGGGCGAGCCATGTCACTGGTGGTATGGGCGACGACGATCGGGTCCGTGCTGGGCCCCAACTTCACCGGCCCGGGCGCACACCTCGGCGAAGCATTCGGGATGCACCCACTTGCCGGCCCCTACCTGATCTCGATGGCTGCCTTCGCGCTGGCCGCTGTGGCGGCGTCGACCCTTGCGGGCGGGAAGCAAGGCGAGACAGTCGAGGGCACGGCCGACGGCGGTGCGGCACCTGAAGTAAGAGCCCCGGGCACTCCGGCGCCGCTGCGTCTCGGAGCCGCACTGCGTTTCGTGGTAGCGCGCCCGGTTCCACTGTTCGCGATTGTCACCATCGTCACCGGACAGATGATGATGACGAACGTCATGGTGATGACTCCGGTGCACATGCACCATCAAGAGTTCGATCTCGGTGCCATCGGTCTCGTGGTGAGCATCCATATCGCCGGGATGTACGCGTTCTCGCCGGTCTTCGGCTGGATGTCCGATCGCTGGGGGCCTGGCACTGTGATTGCTTCAGGTGTCGTCGTCTTCATTGCGACGATCGTGCTCGGCGTCGTCGACGCATCGGCCTCCGCCTCCTCGATGACCCTGCTGACCATCGCCCTGCTTCTCCTCGGTGTGGGCTGGTCGATGTTCCTCATCGGCGGCTCGGCGCTGCTGACAGCCTCGGTGCCGCAGCACGCGAAAGTCACACTGCAAGGCGCATCGGACTCGGCGATGAACCTGGGCGGGGCGCTGATGGCAGCAACGGCAGGCACGGTGTTGGCGATGGGCGGCTTCCTCTGGATCAATCTGATGGCCACCGGGGTTCTGCTCATCACACTGGTCTTCTCCGTGAAGGCGGTGCCGTTGATGAAGTGGCCCGGCAGGGCGGTACCGGCTGCTGACGCAGAACTCGGTATCGAACGACTGACGACACCGTGAAACGGAAACCGGGAGCAACAACAGCGCCGGTGCATACCAGTGGTATCCGTATCGTACTCGAGTCGAGAGCGAGGAGATCCCAGTGACCGCCGACCAACACGACGGCATCAGCGCCGCCGAGCGCGCCTACCAGGTGATCCGCGACCACATTCTCGACGGCACCCACTCCCCCGGGACGATGCTCGGCGAAGCGTCGCTCGCGGCAGCCCTGGGAGTCAGTCGCACACCCGTGCGGGTCGCGTTGGCTCGTCTTCAGGACGAAGGATGGATCACCATCTATCCCAAGCGAGGCGCCCTCGTCCAAGGGCTCAGCGAGCGCACCGTCGCGGAACTCGCCGATGCCCGCTTCGTGATCGAGACGACGGCGGTGGACAGGGCCCCGGACGAGCTTCGTCGACGCCTCGCCGAGCGTCTCGAAGAGTCCATCGAGGAACAACGCAAAGCATTTGCGAACAGCGATGTTCGTCGATTCATCGACCTCACGCTCGGATTCCACAAGGGGTTCGTCGAAGCCGGCGGCAACACCGTGCTGATCGAACTCTACGAACGTCTCTCCGACCGGCATCGTTTCTTGCTTTTCGCCACCGGAGACCACCTGCTTGCCCGGTGCGCCGAGATCATCGCCGAGCACCAAACCCTCACCGAGCATCTCCGCACAGGTGACACAGCGGCGTTCGCCGAAGTTCTACGCGACCACATCGCCGAGAATGCACCTCCCTCCTCGGTGCGCCGGGGGCTGAGCGAGTTCACTCCTTCGATCCGGAAGTGAAGAACAAGCCCCTGTTCGACGTTGCCGGACCCGGCAACACCTTCCGCTATAAGGCGTGGCAGTCACTGGAAGAGATTGCGGGGAAAACCGCGGCCGAGCTACGCCCTTCCGACCGAGCATGCGACGAGGGAGGAGTTCAGCGACAGGTGAACCGTCGGCTCGCAGCTCGTGCGAACTGACTAGGCTCGACCGCGTGAGCGTGCGTGCAGGAATCATCGTGACCGGAACCGAAGTACTCACCAACCGGATCACCGACCAGAACGGGCCATGGCTGTCCCGACAGCTCCTGACACTCGGAGTCGACGTCGCCCACATCATGATCTGTGGCGACCGGCCCGCCGACCTGATCGCACAACTACGCTTTCTCACCGATCAGGGCGTCGATCTCATCGTCACCAGCGGTGGGCTCGGACCCACCGCGGACGACCTCACCGTCGCTACCATCGCCGAGTTCTGCCATCGTGAACTACTCCTCGACCCGGAACTCGAAGAACACATCGCGGGCATCATTCGCCGCTACCGCCCGCGCACCCCGGACCTCGACGCAGGGCCGACACGTACCGGGATCCGCAAACAGGCACAGATCCCCACCGGGGCCACCGCGCTACCACCGACCGGTACAGCACCGGGCGTGGTCATCCCCCCGGTAGCCGGTGACCGGCCGATCCCGACGATTGTCATCCTTCCCGGACCACCCGGGGAACTACAGCAGATGTGGCGCAGCGCGATCGCCTCACCCGCGGTCGCCGACGTGCTGACCCGAGCCGAGGATCTGCAGCAGGAAACCGTGCGCGCCTACGGATTGCACGAGGCGCAGCTCGCCGAGACACTGCGCCGGGCCGAAGCAGAAAACGCCGGCCTCGATCGGCTCGAAATCACTACCTGCCTCCGACACGGTGAACTCGACATGGTGACCCGGTTCGACTCCCGCGACGTGGACATCTACCGCCATCTCCTCCAGATTCTCACCGAACACCATGGGCATCAGATCTTCTCGACCGATGGTTCGACCATCGACGATCAGCTGGTCGACGCCCTGGACGGCCGGTCGATCGCGACCGCGGAATCGTGTACCGGCGGGCTCGTCGCCGCGCGCCTGACCGACCGCCCCGGGTCGTCGGCGTATGTCACCGGCGGCGTCGTCTCGTACTCCAACGCCGCGAAGTCCGATCTGATCGATGTACCGTCCGAGTTGATCGCCTCGCACGGCGCGGTGAGCGAACAGGTCGCCGCGGCGATGGCCGAGGGCGCCCGACACCGCCTCCAGGTCGATGTCGCCGTCTCGACCACGGGAATCGCGGGCCCCGGCGGTGGCACCGAATCCAAACCGGTGGGGACCGTCTGCTTCGGTGTCGCGGTCGAGGGACGACCGACGTATACCGTCACCCGTCACTTTCCCGGGGACCGCGAACGAGTCCGGGACCTCACCACCACGGCCGCACTGCATCTGGTTGTCGCACAGCTCCGACGAAAGTGAACCCGCACGCAATGACCTGTGAAGTGCGAACCGCCGGGCTGACACGCGGGTCCGCGTTCCCGCCCGAAATCGACCCGACGATGGGATGATGCGCGGGTCGGTCGAGCAGACGAAAGGAGTTCACGCGGGTGCCCTCAATCACGGTGAAGTCCGCCCGCGCGCAACTGAGGGATCTGGTTCGGAAGGTCAACAAGGACACGGTCGCGGTCGAGATCGACGGCAAACGGGACACGGCGGTGTTGATCTCCAAGGCGCGATACCTCGCCCTTCAGGAGGCCTCATTCCTACTGCGTTCCCCTGAGTTGATGGCCAGTCTGCGACGAGAGATGGAGCGGTCGGTTCAGGAGCAGATGGTCGCCCCTCCGGCAGCGGAGGACGAACCTGCCGGAGAGACCTCCCCCTCGCCGTCTCCCAAGAGCACCAAGAGCACCAAGAGCAGAAACAAACGGAAGAAGCGCAGGAAGCGCCGACGGGCTCGATAGATCCGCGGTGGAGTCGGTCGACGTCAGTGTTGCGGCACCAGCACCGTGCCTGCTCCGCGCACTGCCTCGACTTCGACCGGCAGCGCGCGGAGCGGTTCGCCGTCGGCGTAGACCGTGATACCGGGGCTCTCGAGCCGTACCCGTCGTGCGCGGCGCACCATCACCTCGGGCAGGTCGACGTGTGTGCCCCGGTACACGGTCGGGAAGAGGCGCAGAAGGCGAGTGCGGTTCGCCGAGGTCGCCACCACCACGTCGAGGAGGCCGTCATCGAGCAACGCGCCCGGTGCGATTCGCATTCCACCGCCGTAGGTGGAGGCGTTACCGACGGCCACCAACGTTGCGTCGAGTTCGACGGCCGGTTCGTCATCGAAAGTGATCCGGTACGGGAGCAACCGCAGATTCGCCAGTTCGACAATGGTGGCCGCGTTGTAGCGCAGTCGCCCGCGCGGCCATTTCATTCGGTTGGCACGGTCGGTGACGAGAGCGTCGAAACCTCCGGCGAGTACGGTGCCGAACCACTGGTCCGGTCCTTCGTCCGCGGAGACCCGGCCGAGATCGATGGTCCGCCGGTGGCCGGTCGCCGCGACGTCCGCCGCTGCGCCCGCTTCGTCGGGGATGCCGAGGACACGGGCCAGATCGTTCCCGGTTCCGGCGGGCACGATCCCGACGGGGGTGCCGGTGGTGGCGGTGGCCTGCCACGCTTGCCAGACGATGCCGTCGCCCCCGACCGCGACGACCGCGTCGATACCGTCTTCGACTGCGTGTCTGGTGAGGGCGATCGACTCATCGACCGAATCGGCAGCGATGTGCGCGATGCGTAGTCCGTGCGCGCGCAATCGTGCACTGGCCTCCGCGAGGACGCGAAAGGCGTCGTCGCCGGCGGTCGGGTTGCTCAGCACGACAACCGAGCCGGTGGTCACGGGATCAGCTTTCCCGGATTGAGGATGTGGTGCGGGTCGAGCGCGTTCTTGATCGCTCGGAGCACCTCCACACCACAGTCGCCTACCTCATCTGTCATCCACGGCAGGTGGTCGCGGCCGACCGCGTGATGGTGGGTGATGGTTCCTCCGGCAGCAACGATCTCCGCGGTCGCCGCTTTCTTCGCCACGGCCCATTGCCGGACCGGGTCATCGGCCTGTGCGCACACGATGGTGAAATACAGCGATGCGCCCGCCGGATACGTGTGCGAGATATGGCACATCACCAGCGGCGGAGTGCCGCCCTTACGGAGTGCGCCGGTGAGGGCCTCGGTGACCGCGGTGCGTAGTCGCGACAGATTCGACCAGGTCGTTGCCGTTTCGAGTGTCTCAGCGAGGGCGCCGGCCTCGAGCAGCGCGTCACGCAGGTGTGGTGCGCCGAATCGGCCCTGCTCCCACTGCCGGGCCGGCTCCGCTCCGAGATCGACGCCGCCCCCGGCACCGAGGATTGCTTGCACGGCTGCCGCGCGGTCGCGCACGTAGCGCTCGTCGCCCTCGATGGTGGTCACGGCGAGGCATCCGCCCGGGCTCTCACGTCCGATGTCTTTGTGCAAGGCCAGGTTGAGGCCTGTTTCGACTTCGTCCGAGAGACGTAACACGGTCGGCGGCAGTCCACTCTGGACGAGTGTTCGAAGGGCGTCGGCGCCGGTCACGAAGTCCGGGAACTTCCAGGCCCGATGCTCGATCACCGCGGGGATGGGATGAATACGTACGCCGACCTCCGTGATGATCCCCAATGTTCCTTCGGATCCGAGAAAGAGTTGCCGCAGGTCGGGGCCCGCTGCGGAGGCAGGCGGGTGGCCGACGCGGATGGTGCCCCGGGGCGTGGCTACCGTCATGTGTTCGACCATGTCATCGAACCGCCCGTAGCCGGCAGAGGCCTGGCCGGAGGACCGGGTTGCTGCGAATCCACCGATGGTCGCGTGGCGGAAACTCTGCGGATAGTGGCCGAGCGAGAATCCGTGCGTGCCGAGTAGTTCTTCCGCCTGGGGCCCGGTGACACCCGCGTGCATTGTGGCGACACGGGAGACCGGGTCGAGATCGGTGAGGGCGTTCAATCGACGCAGATCCACCGCGATGACCGCGGACAAGCGGCCGGTATCCGGATCGACTCCCCCGACCACACTGGTGCCGCCGCCGAACGGAACAACCGCGATCGACTGTGCTGCACAATATTTCAGAATGCTCAGGACTTCCTCGTGGTCGGCGGGCAGGACCACTGCGTCGGGTGCTGCTTGCGGATCGGTTCCTTGCCGACGCAACAGGTCCAGCGTGCTTTTTCCGCCTGCATGCCGCAGGCGTGTGGCGTCGTCGTCGAGGACATGCTCGGCGCCGAGAAGACGAACGAGGCCGGATCGATGCTCCGAGGCAAGTCGGGTCGGGGTGAGCCGGACGTCGGATTCGGCGAGCGAGTTCCGTCGGGGGTGTACTCCGAGCGCTTGTTCGAGCAGGGTGCGCACCTCGACGCCCAATTCAGTTCGGTGTTCGGCAGTACCCCATGCGTTCCACTCCATCTCCGGAGCGAACTGAGCGGGTCGATGGGGCCTGAAACCTTCAGTCATGCGTTACAGTTTTACACATGACGCCTGTTCGTAACGACACATTCGGTGATGCGCCGTCACGGCACCCACTGTCGACCGATTCGGAGCAACCCGGCGACAGCATCGAGAACAAGATCCTCGACGCCGCGCGCTCCTGCTTGCTCGACTTCGGACTACGGCGCACCACTCTCGCCGAGATCGCTCGACGCGCCGGCGTCAGCCGACCCACCGTCTACCGCCGGTGGCCGGACACGGACTCGGTACTCGCCGACCTGCTCACCCGGGAGATCCGTGCCGCACTTCCCGATACACACGGCGTCGGGCCTACCCGCCCCCTCCTCGTCTCGGCAGTCGTCACCGCCGCCCACGACATCGGTACCCATCCGATCTTCGAGAAGATCCTGCGCACGGACCCGGAAGTGTTCATCACGTACATCGTCGACCGGCTCGGTACCAGCCAACGCGCCATCCTCGACGTCCTCGTCTTAGCGATCACGCAAGGCCAGAGCGATGGCTCCATCCGCGGCGGCGATCCTCACACGCTCGCGGCATTCGTACTGCTCACCGCCCAATCGACGGTGCAATCCGTTCGCATGATCAGTGAGGTGGTCGGCCACCGAGCGTTGCTCGACGAACTCGGCCACGCCATCGACTGCTATCTCGCGCCCTCGGAAAGGCACCCGCGATGACCCCCACCGGGCCGAGCTCGCTCAATGCCGTCCGCCGCAGTCGCGAGCTCGAACAGCTCGGTGAGCAACCTGCCGTCGACCTGCTCGTCATCGGCGGCGGCGTCACCGGCGCCGGTGTCGCCCTCGACGCTGCCAGCCGAGGGCTGAGCGTCGTACTCGCCGAACGCCACGATCTCGCGTTCGGCACCAGCCGTTGGAGTTCGAAGCTCGTACACGGCGGACTGCGCTATCTCGCATCCGCAAACGTTCGTATTGCTCGGGAAAGTGCTGTCGAACGCAACATCGTGATGACGCGCACCGCACCGCATCTCGTGCGGCCACTTCCCCAGCTCGTCCCGCTCCTGCCGTCCGTAGGGGCCGCCGAAGCCGCCTTGGTCCGCACCGGGTTTCTCGCCGGTGACGCGTTGCGCGCCGCCGCAGGAACACCGTCGACCGTCCTGTCACGATCCCGGCGTGTCAGCGCGCAGCGCACCGCAGAGCTCGCACCGGCCGTCCGGCGCGCCGGGCTCCGCGGCGGTCTCCTCGCCTACGACGGTCAGCTCATCGACGACGCCCGGTTCGTTGTCGCGCTGGCGCGCACCGCTGCGGCGTACGGTGCGCGCATCCTCACCCGTGTGGACGCCCGCGACGTCACCGCCGACAGTGCCACGCTCCGCGACACCCTCACGGGCAACGACCTGCACATCCGGGCCCGCGCCGTGGTGAATGCTGCCGGGGTGTGGGCCGGTCGGGTCGATCCCACCATCCGGCTGCGCCCCAGCCGCGGTACCCATATCGTGCTCGACGCGGCAGCACTCGGGAACCCGACCGCCGCACTCACGGTGCCGATCCCGGGCGAGCGCAACAGGTTCGTGTTCGCTCTCCCCGCACAACTCGGCCGCGTCTACCTCGGGCTGACCGACGAGGACGCCGCGGGCGAGTTACCGGACGTCCCGCGCGCCACCGACGGGGAGATCGATTTCCTGCTCGACACGGTCAACACGGCACTGGCCAGACCACTGACCCGAAACGACGTGCTCGCGTCCTTTGCCGGGCTCCGCCCGCTGCTCGACACCGTCACCTCCGACGGTGGGCGCGCGACGGCCGACTTGTCGCGCAAGCACGCGGTCATCAGGGCCGAGGGCAGACCGATCGGCATCGTCGGCGGCAAGCTCACCACCTACCGGAAGATGGCCGAGGATGCCGTCGACACAGCGCTCGAGGTGGCGGGCATGACTGCGCGACCGTGCCGTACCCGGCACTTGCCGGTGGTGGGTGCTGCACATTCCGCCGCGCTGCGCACGGTGCACGCGCCGCAGATGCTGGTGCAGCGCTACGGAACCGAGGCAGCAATCGTCGCCGCTGATCGCACTCACATGGCGCCGATCGCACCCGGACTCGACGTCACACGAGCAGAAGTGCAGTTCGCGGTGAGCCACGAAGGCGCACTCGACGTCGACGACGTACTCGATCGTCGCACCCGAATCGGGTTGGTTCCGGAGGATCGCGCGCTTGCCGAGGACGCGGTCTCCGCAGCATTCGAGTGAAACCGTTGGCCCCGGCCTAGCCAGAGATGAAATCGTGGGTCCCATGACCACCTTCGACGTCTCCGACGCCATCTCGCTCGCCGCTGCGCACGGACTACACCTGTCCGCTGCGGATGCCACAGTCAACGAGGCGGGTCTGGACTACCGCGTTGTCATGGCCACCGACGACACCGGGCAGCGCTGGGTACTGCGCGTACCCCGCCGAAACGATGTCTCGGCAGGCATGACCACCGAGATGCGTATCCTCGACCTGGTCTCCCCCGTTCTGTCCCAGGACGGTATCGCCGTCCCACACTGGCAGATCCGCACGCCTGAGCTGATCGCCTACCGTGCCCTGCCCGGCGCACCCGGATTGACTCTCACCGGCAGCGGAGAACCCGTCTGGCACATCGATCCCGCCAGCCCCGACTATGCCCAGCGGCTGGGACGTCTGTTGGCCCGCCTGCACTCGATCGGCGCGCACCAGGCCGAGGCCGCAAGCGTCGAGGTACGCAGTCCCGCCCGGGTACGCCAGGCGTGGCGAGACGATATCGAGCGGGTGAACACGGCTTTCACCGTCGCGCCTGCTCTGAGCCGGGCGTGGCGAACCTGGCTCGAGGACGACATCTGCTGGCCCAACGACACCGTCATGACACACGGCGAGATCTACCCCGCGCACGTCCTGCTCGACGAGGACGGCGCGATCACCGGGGTCCTGGACTGGACCACCGCTCGCGTCGACGACCCGGCCCGCGACCTGGCCGCCCAATACGGTGCGGCCGGTGAGGAGATGCTGCACGCCACCATCGACGCCTACGCTGCCGCTGGAGGACGCCCCCACCCCGGGCTCGCAGCCCAGGCCGGACATCTGTGGGATGCGTCCCCCATCGGATACGCCCTCTACGCCCTGACCACCGGAGCCCAATCCGATCTCGCATCGGCAGCCGCCATGCTGAACCCGGCCTGACGATCTCAGCGCGTCACGGCGCCGGACAGCCCGACCCGCGCCTGTTCGAGGTGGGCCTGCCACTGCTGGTGGTCGATCCGATGTACCGCCGACTCGCTGGGAAACGCACTCGAGATCACCACATCCGGCGTGAACGTGCCCAGCAACCGCAAGCTTTCGGCCAGCGTGCGGGCGTTGCTGTAGCCCTCGATGTAACCAGCCGTCCATTCTCCCGACGCACCGACGAACAGGGTGTCGCCGGTGAACAGGTAGCGGGCTCCGTCCGCGCCGGGAACCAGATAGCAGACGCTCCCCACGGTGTGCCCGGGCGTCGGGATCACTTCCACCCCATTGCCATCGGTGTGCCGGTCCGTCAGCGGGACGTCGATGCGTGCGTGCCGGCCGATCAGGTCGGCTTCCGCCGCGGGTGCGTGCAGCTTCGCACCGAACCGCTCGGCTATCCTGCCGAGCATCGGGCCCGCTTCGTCCTGATGAGACAGATACTGATCAGTGAATCCGCCTCGTCGCTCCAACTCGGCGAAGTCGGTCTCACCGGCGACCGAGTAGAACAGCAGGTTGGTGTTTCCCGTCCACAGGTAGGCATGGGTGGTCAGGCCGGGAAACGGATTGTCTTGTTCTGTTTCCCACAGATCAGGCAGAACTTGTCGCATCGTGGTTCCTCCTCGTTGTCGTGTCGAGCCACGATTCAACGGTGCAACCTCGAGTCCACTCGAGGTCAAGGCTCACGCGGACGCGGCCTCCGCCGCAGCCGAAGGGAACTCGCCGCGAGCGTTGCGTCGAGGTCATCATCGTCGACAGGCAGGGACACCCATTCGTTCATGGTCCGATTGCGGTCGAACAGCGCGGTCGTGCCGAGACGAGTCAGCGCGGTGTGACCCAGGTTGTGATGTCCGCGTGTACGACCTCGGTTCCTGAGGTGTCATAAACCCGCACGGGGACAACGAGTTCCATCCCTTCGGTGATGGACGCGAAATCCGGGAGCGAGTCGAGTTCGGCTACCGCCCGAAGACCGGATTCTGCCTTGGCGAGGTACTGGGTGGACATGGCCTTCGGGATCCACCGATGCGTCGAGGGCACTGTCGCCTCGGCGAGCATTCCCATGGCCGCTTCGGCGAGGTTGCATGCGGCGATCGCGTGGAAGGTACCGAGATGGTTGTGCACGCCCCACCATTTCGGGGCTCGCACCTCACAGCGACCCGGCTCGAGCGCGGTGACACGGGGTAGCACCGTCGCAAAGAAGGGGACGCGCACGCACATCCCCGCCGAGAAGAGTAGGGAGCCCACGGCATTGCGCGGCAGCTTCAGCCAGGTTCGGTATGTCGACGTCACCGCAGGTTGCATGCCGTCACCTTACTCCAAAGTAAGAAATGGCAAGGTGGCGACGAAGCGAGTCGGCGAACCGAGCAGTAACGCTGACGGCCGTTGCGGGCGTTATCGGCAGTGGGCATTAGGTCGAACCGCATGAGGATTCGAGCGAGCGCGAGCACCACCTCATGCAGGGCGAACTGCCTTCCGATACAGGCCCGCGCCCCGACTCCGGTGGGTTTGTAGGACACCCGACTCGCCCCGCAACCGAAATGGAGACGTCTCCACAGAAATCGAACGTCTGTTCTTTATACCTTGCGCTTCGAATGTTTGTTCTATACAGTGTCTCCATGGGTGGGGAACTATGGAAACTCAACGACACACAACTGATGGCCGAGACACTCGCCATCTCCGCCGAAATCCATGCCCAACAAGTGCAACGGGTGGACCTGATCATCGCGATGATCGAACGCGACACCGTCAAAGCACACGGCTACCGCAGCCCCGCACACTGGCTCGCCGCAGCCACACACCTCGAAATCGGCGAATGCCAGCGCATCGCGTCACTCGCGCAACTCCTACGACTCGAACCCGAAGTCCACGCCGCCTACTCATCAGGCGCGCTCGACGCCGAGAAAGCCCGACAGATCGCCTACTTCTGCCAGCACTACCCCAAGACCATGAACCCCTGCGACTTCACGAAAGCCCGCACCATCCTGCTCGACCACGCCTGCCGAACCGTCGCGTCGAAAGCCACTGTGCGTGCGGTCATTCGTAAACTCGAAACCCTGTTCGGCACCGGCGACGGACCACCACCGGGCGAAGACACCGACCGCAACGCACTGTTCGTCTCCACCACACTGCACGGACGCATCGTCGTCAAAGCCGACCTCGACGCGGTCACCGGCGCACGCCTTCGGCACCTACTCTCACCCCTGGCAGCACCCCGCCCCGAGAAGAACGGCATCAAAGACGACCGGCCCGCGTCGAAACGCTCCGCCGACGCATTCGAGCAGTTGCTGCGTCACATCGAGACCACCGGACTCGTTCCGGTCGAAGGCGGCGTGAAACCACACCTGTCGATCACCGCCTCGATCCACGACCTCACCTCCACCGCTGCGGCGAAAGAACTGCTCACCCACAGCCCCGAACACGGCTACGCCACCGAACCCTGGGCCGGACCACTCTCCCTCGACACCGCCCGGATGCTCGCCTGCGACTGCCAGATCACCCGCATCCTGCTCGACGACCACGGAGTACCCCTCGCACACGGACGCACGTATCGGTCCGCGACCACGGCGCAGCGACGCGCCCTCGCGGTCAGCGACGGCGGATGCGCCTTTCCGGGGTGCACCACACCCCCGGCGTGGTCCGATGCCCATCACATCGATCATTGGGTCGATGGTGGTAGCACCGACCTCGACAACCTGGTGCTCCTGTGCGGGCATCATCACCGATTGATGCATCACACCGGTTGGGACGTCGAGGTGACCGAGGAGCGTCGTCCGCAGTTCATTCCGCCGGCGAGTGTGGATCTGTTCCGCACGCCGATTCCGGGGAACCGGCCGGATCTGGTCGCGTAGTTCGGCAACAGAACACGAAGACAGCCACCGTCACCAGGGCGCCCGTGTGCCCTGGCAGCGGTACGTGCCAGGACACGGGGCCGACGAGATACCCTCGAGCGCGGATCCACGACCCACGCCCATGGACCAGCGGTGCCGCCCGAATGTCCTCTTGCTGCAGCGCCTTCGCCGTCACCATCTGGTTCGGTGCGGAACCCCGAGCATCTGCCAGGACTCGATGTCCACTCCACGATGATGCCCAGCTTCAGCTCGGCTGCTGCTCTACCCGAGCCGCGCGATACCGGCAACCGTCCTGATCGGTAACCTGCTCCCAACCGGCACAGCCTTCCAGCCGAAAGCACACGCACCGTTCACGGGATGGTGAGCACCTGCACCGCGAGGGGATCAGCAGGCACCGACGCACTGTGGTGCGCCGCAACCAGTTCCCACGCGGTCCGACGCGGCGCCGCTCCGTACAGGACCCACCGTTCGAGCAGTATCGCGACCTTGGCCAGCATTTCGGTCCGCAAGCGCAGGAACGAGTCATCGGGGTCCACACCGACGTGACCGAGCAGCACCCACCACGCCCACGCAACGGCACCGGAATTGGCGACGAAGTCCGGTACGACGGGAATACCCCGGCCGGTGAGGACCGTCTCGGCTTCCGGTGTGGTTGCGGCGTTGGCTGCTTCGATCACGACCTTCGCCGCAACCTGGTCGACGTTGTCGGTGGTGATCGCGTAAGAGATCGCGGCAGGCACGAAAATATCTGCCGCAACACCGATCACGGCCCCGACCGGCCATTGCTGCACACTCGGCGGAACGCGGGACCTGTCGATTTCGCCGTATCCGTCTCGCAGAGCGAGCAACGCCGGAACGTCCACTCCATCAGCGCAGTACAACGTGCCGAGGGCATCAGCGACAGCTATCACGCGTACGCCGGCTTCATGCAGGTACCAGGCGGCGCCGCCGCCCATGGTGCCGACACCCTGGATCGCCACCGTGGTCTCGGACGGAACCCAGCCCTGGGCGTGCATCGTGCCGATGCAGGCCTGCGCGACACCGTAACCGCCGACCACATCGCCGAGCAGAAAACCACCGGGGACCGGGGCGTTCAACGCGTCGTGAACCCGGCGCAGCGTCCGCTCCGGGTCCGCCGACCGCCCGATCGCCGCGTGATAGGACTGTTGCAGGCCGAGCCTCCCGAAGACTTCGTCGAGGAGGTGCTGGGGCACCCCGAGATCCTCAGCGGTCACCCAGTGGGTATCGAGCCACGGCCGCATCGCCTGGCAGAACCGTTCGAGAACCCCGACAGCGCGAGGATCCTTCGGGTCGAAATCGATGCCACCTTTCGCACCGCCGACCGGTAGGTCGAACACGGCGGTCTTCGCTGCCATGCCCCTGGCCAGATCCTCGACCTCCGACATCGTGCAGCCCGCCCGCATGCGGGTACCCCCGGTCGACATGCCGGAGACCGAAGTGTGCACGACGAGGTAGCCGTGAGCTCCGGTGAGAGGGTCGGTCCAGGTCATGCGCAACAGTGGCTCACGGTTGCCAGTTTCTCGGTCGTCCGGGCCTGCCCCGAATCCGCGTTCCATTGTTGTGGTCACCCGAGTCACCCCATTCATGCTCAGAAGGTTGTCGGCACCGCAGATGTTCGGCCGATAACGTCAGGGTGCCTTCGCGGATGATCCGGCGTCCAGTTACGAAACCTGAAGGATTACGTTCACGGTTACTACACAGGGCCTACCCTGACGACATGGAGCTGTCTCTGCGACGGTTGCGGATGCTTCGGGAATTGCATCGCCGAGGCACGGTGACGGCTGCGGCGCAGGCCTTGCATTACACCACATCCGCCGTGTCACAGCAGCTCACTCTGCTCGAACGCGAGTTCGGGGCAAAGCTTTTCGAGCGACGCGGCCGACGGGTGCAGCTTACCGAAGCGGGTCTGATCCTTGCCGAGCATGCCGAGGAGATCATGCGGTCGGTGGAGCGCGCCACCACTGCCCTCGAGCGGACGCAGGACGGAGTCAATGCTCGATTGACGGGGGGTGTCTGGGCATCTGTCGCGTCGAGCCTGCTCCCGAATGCGCTCATGTTGCTGGCCGTCGACTACCCCGGTATCGAGGTGCGGACGAAAGAACTCGCACCGGAGGAGACCGCGGGCGCGGTGCGGGACGGCACGCTGGACTTCTCGTTCGTCATCGATTACTCGGATTATCCGATGCCGTGGGATCCGGAACTGACCAGGGTGGTGATCGCGGTGGAGCGACTGCACGCCGCGTTACCTCAGGGCACAGTCTCGGCCAGGACCATGACGCTGACAGATCTCGCAGAGCACCCCTGGATCCTTGCCGGACCCCGGTCGCATTTCGGGCGCGCAGTGCGTCTGGCCTGCCAACGTTTCGGATTCGAGCCTCGGATCAACCATGAGGTCGGCGAGCAGGCGACCGCGCTCGCGATGGTCGCGGCAGGCCTGGGCGTCACCCTCGTCTCCGATCTGGGTCTGACGCTGCGTCCTCCGGGTATCGAGGTCGTCGCACTCGCCGAACCGCTGATGCGGACGATTTCCATAGCGTATCGAGGCTCGGATCTGCATCGGCAACCGCTGCAATTGGTGATCGACGCGGTGCGCGACGCGGCGACCGCGCAAGGACTCGCCGTGCGGCCATCGTCTCCGGATCTGACGACCCAAGATTTCCCCCGCGACTGATACCTCGAAAAATTCATGTGCCCCGACGGCGTCGAGTGCGCCATACTTCCCTGTCCACTGACGCAGGAAAGAGAAAGGTAGGCGGATGGCGACAGTCGTCGAACAGGCCGACGGTACCCGCATTCACGGGCCGATGGGTCCGCTACTGTGTCGGGGTGTTGTCCGCTGCGCGTAACTGGTGGCGGCCGCTACTGCGGCCGTGACGCTTGCGCGTGTCCCGAGTCGCCTGCGCTGGCGGCTCGGCCCTGTTCACCACGCCGGATGTCCGCGCAGGCAGGCTCCCAATCCTATGGAGTGCCTTCTATGCCTTGCGACCCTCGATCAACCACCTCCAGCACTGCCTCACCGAACGTCATCGGCGACATCTTGGTGACCTCCCGGTCGATGACGGAGTACAGCGCGATGTTCGCTCTCTCCCCGGCCGACCTGCGTCGTCGAATCCTCGATTGTCCCGGTGGCACCGCCAGTTTCACCGCCGAGGTGTGCGCTGCCGGTGGAGACGTCACCGCATGTGATCCTGTGTATGGGCAGTACACAGCGGATGAGCTCACTGCTCTCGGGCAGCGCGACACCGAACGTGGCAACCACTACTGCCGCACCCATTCGGACGAGTACATGTGGACTTTCTTCACCGATCCGGAGCATCACTCGTCCTCCCGTAGTGCCTCCGGAAATCGGTTCGCAGACCATCACCGCGCGCACCCTGAGCGTTACGTCGCCGGTGCGCTACCTCGACTGTCGTTCACCGACGAACGTTTCGATCTTGTGCTCAGCTCCCATTTTCTGTTCAGCTACGAAGACCGGCTCGACCTGTCGTTCCACCACCGCGCCGTGCGCGAGCTCATGCGCGTCGCCGCGACCGAGGTACGGATCTTCCCGCTCGTCGGCATGGGATCGAGCAGATACCCGAATCTCGAGGTCTTGAGAGGCCGGCTCGCCGACGATGGCATCACCACCGAGATCCGCAGCGTCGACTACGAATTCCAGATCGGCGGCAACGAGATGCTCGTGTGCTCACGGGACTCCGCGCCGTCGGTTGAGCAGCGATGACTGGCCAGGATCAAGCGCTCCGTAATCCGCCCCGGTGACACCGCGAACTATCCCGTTGTCCACAACAACTCCGGTCGGATCGAGCCCATCCCGTACATCTGCACACCGTGCACTCCCTCACCGACCACGGCGGCAGGCGCGGTGCGGATATACCAGACTGCGGGATTCAGATCGACGATCCGCTGCTGCGCGGTCGCGTAGGCCGCACCGCGGTCGGCGAGCTGGTCGGCTGTCCGGCCTTCGTCGATGGCAGCGTTGAGCTCGGGGTCATCGATACCCGTGAAGTTTCCGGGAGAGTCGCCGTGGAAGTTTGCCCATAGCGCGGTGTCGGGGTCGAGGATCGTCGCCGACGTGATCGCCACATCGAAATCGTAGGTGTTGAGCCGTGGCAGAGCGGAGGTGAAATCCAGGACCTCCACCCGGACGTCGACGCCGTCGAACGCGCTGAGCTGCGCTTGGACCGCCTCGGCGATGGCCTTGTTCTCGACCGAGGTGTAGGCCAGGAAGGTGAACGACACGGGCTTGCCCTCTGCGGCGAGTTCGTCGAACAACTTCTGTGCTGCGTCCGGATCGTGTGCAGGGATCGGAATGTCTGCATAGAACGGCGAAGTCTCGTCGAACAAGGTCCGCGGAAGATCGGCGCGGCCCGCGAAGACCACCTCGTTCAGCGAGTCGATATCGATGGCGAGCGCGAGTGCCCGTCGAGCGCGTTCGTCGTCGAACGGCGCACGACGCGTGTTCAGCGCCAGAAACTGCCCGCCACCCGTGGGTTCGACGAGGGTGCGAAGGCCTGCGTCCTCGGCGCGTCCGAGCGACGCCCAGCTCCCCTCGACAGCAAGACCGGCTTGGCCGGAGACCACGGCGTTGATGCGTTGGTTCGTGTCGCCGTTGTGGACCAGTTCGATGCCGTCCAGGTAGGGTGCAGGCTCGTATTCGACGTTGCGCTCCAGCATGATCCGGTCCTGTCGCCGCCACTCGGCCATGGTGAACGGGCCGGCCCCGACGGGGCGGTCGTCGAACGCCTGCCGTCCGGCCTCGAGCGCCGCCGGGGAGGCAATCCAGTTCAGACCGCTCCACACCACGGACTGGGCGTAGTGCGGGTTGGGTGACTGCAAGGTCACCCGCAGCGTCAGGGGGTCGGTCACCTCGAGGGCGGCGATCTGCGAGGCCTGGATCAAAGATGGTGACCCGGAAGCTTCGTCGCGCATCCGCTCCCAGTTGTAGCGGACGGCTTCGGCATCGTAGGCGGTTCCGTCGGTGAAGCGTAGGCCGTCGCGCAGTGCCAGTTCGAAGGTTGCGCCACCGTCGGCGGTGTCGAACGACTCGGCGAGCACCGGGGTGATTTCGAGTGTCTCGGGATCGTTGACCAGTAGCGTTCCGTAAAGGGTATTGCCGATGAGACTGTTCGATACCCACGCGTTGACGAGAGTGGCCGGATCGAGCGAACGGGGCTCACCGCCCTGCACGACACTGACCGTCCCACCCAGGATCGGGTCGCCGGCATCCGCATCGGTGTCGGCGTTGCCCGCTGCTCCCCCGCCTCCACAAGCTCCCACCACCAGGGCAATCACCGCGACGAGCACCGGCATCAGCATCGTGCGGCGGATCGCCGGTCTGCGACGGATGAGGTTCGACATCTGGACTCCTTCACTGGAGCGACTGCACGAGCGCCGGTTCGGCTCAGGGCTGAAACCGGGCTGGCCCAGACCGGTTCGAAACGATACTCTCACACATAAGAATCACATTCTCATGCGTATGTCGAACCTGGGAGGCACTGATGACAGCAGCCGCGGCCGAACCGACGGAGATCGCACTGACTCCTACCGCCCACGCCCTGCGCACCCCGGACGCGCCCGCCATCATCATGGGCAGAGGAGATGTGGTCACCTATCGCGAACTCGACGATCGGTCGGCGCGGTTCGCCACGTATCTACGCGCTCAGGGACTCACCACCGGCGACCACATCGCCATCCTCATGGAGAACTCGCACGCCTTCCTCGAAGTCGCTTGGGCTGCTCAGCGTTCCGGGTTGTATTACACGGCGATCAATCGACACCTGCGATCGGCCGAGGTCCAGTACATCCTCGACGATTCCGGCTCGGCCGCCCTGATCACGACCGTATCGATGTCCGACGTCATCGAAGGTATCGATCTGGCGAGCATCAGCGTCCGCGTGTGTACCGACGGCGCACTGCCCGGTTTCGACGATTACGCGTCGATCCTCGACAGCAACGATCCGCTGTCGCTCGACGACAGCATCGAAGGCCGCGAAATGCTGTACTCGTCGGGTACCACCGGGCGTCCCAAAGGTGTTCGCAAACCACTTCCGGCCACACCCTTCGGCGACCCTGCCTCACCGACCTCGCAGGTCGCCCAGGGCATCGCCGCGCGAGGAATCACCGCCGGCAGCGTGTACCTGTCGCCCGCCCCGCTGTACCACGGCTCTCCCCTGGTCTTCTGCATGTCTGCGCAACGACTCGGTGCCACGGTCGTCGTGATGGAACGGTTCGATCCGGTCCGGTGCCTCGAGCTCATCGAGCGCCACCGCGTCACCTACGCACAGTTCGTGCCGACGATGTTCGTGCGGATGCTCAAGCTGTCCGACGAGGACCGCACGGCATACGACCTGTCGTCACTTCAGGAAGTCACACACGGCGCTGCACCGTGCCCGGTGTCGGTGAAATACCGGATGATCGAGTGGATGGGGCCGATCATTCACGAATACTATTCCGGAACCGAAGATGTCGGAGCCACCCAGATCTCGTCGCAGGAGTGGCTCGCACACCCGGGATCGGTCGGCAGGCCGATGCAAACGTGCCATATCGTCGGTGAGGACGGCGAGGAACTTCCGGTCGGCGAGGTCGGTGTCGTGTACTTCGACGGCGGACGCCCCTTCGAATACCACAACGACCCCGACAAGACCGCGGGAGTGACCCACCCGAACGGATGGCGCACCCTCGGCGACATGGGATATGTCGACGACGAAGGCTATCTCTACCTCACCGACCGACAAGCTCTGATGATCATCTCAGGCGGGGTGAACATCTACCCGCAGGAGACCGAGAACATTCTGATCGGGCACCCCGCGGTGCTCGATGTGGCCGTCATCGGCATTCCCGACGACGAGATGGGCGAAGCGGTGAAGGCTGTTGTGCAATTGGTCGAGCCCGATGCCGCCGGCGACGCCCTTGCAGACGAGCTCCTGTCGTACTGTCACCGCGAGCTCGCCTCCTACAAATGCCCACGCAGCATCGACTTCGTGCACGAGTTGCCCCGCGATCCGAACGGCAAGCTCTACAAGCGTCACATTCGCGAGGAGTATTGGAGAAACAGCACGACCGCCCGCACTCGGCTCGTGCAGGACTGACACTCGCCCACCCAACCTCGGTTGCCTGCTGCTGCATACCGATACCGCCGTGCCGGCGCTCAGTTGGCGGTAACAGATTCGGTCAGTGCGCTAAGCCCAACACAGTTCCGTCAGGCACGAGAGTGCTGCACTCTGCGGGGCGAGTGGGTTGCAGATGATGTTGGTGGTATGAGTGTTTCGCCGTCCGCACCGAGGCAGCAATCCACCCTGCGCCCGACGATCACGACACGAACATGCATTCGAGTTGACGTCTCCCCCACCGCATGGGACGATGCCCGAACCAACCTGACAACAGGTCGACCCCGGAGGGTGCTACCAACACCGACCGGGGTCTGGGCACACGACAGAAGAGGTCCTGTCATGCACCGTAGGGTGGAGTCTATCCACACGCCCCCAGGGGGCGCTTCTCATGGTTCGGTCTTCGATACCGACTTTCTTCTTCTCACCCCGCCGGGGTCTTCGCTGACGTCCTGACTTCTTGAGCCTCTCGACCTACCCGTCGAGGGGCCCCGAGGTGTTTGTGCTGCGACGTGTGCGCGGGCCGGTCCGGTAGCCGCGGCACGTCGGGCATTCGTCGCTCGCCTCCCAGAGTCCGACGTCAGCGCTTCGACGCTGCGCGCAGGGGTGACATTCCCGTGCGTGAAACCGACTGGGCGCCAGTACCTTCGTNGCGGTGGAGCACCCGCTCGTGAGGGTCGACACGAACGACCGGGTCCAACGTAAGCCACACGTCACCTCCGACGTGGGGCCAGAAGCGTTGGCCGAGATGGTCTATCGGGGTATGGCGACCGGGCAGCGTTGGGGAAGGGGCCGAAGGCAAGCTCAGCGACCCGTAGGGTCTCCGTACGGTTGAGCATTGTCGCCCGCAGGGCGTCCGCTTTCTCGGTTCGGTAGTCTCGCGAATCGACTCGACCACTCTCCGCCCGATGCGCTCCGGAGACCGCCCGAAGGACAGTGCATGCACCCCTCCGTCGAACTGGTTCTGAACCACGACTCCGACGACCACGGAAGCCTCGCCGATCGGGTCGCGCCGCTCACCGACGAGTTCCGACTGTGGGAGCTCATGAGCCACTACAACTGGGACGAGGGCTTCGAGATACCGCTCGCCGTCATCCGTCACCCGCGGTGCGATCGGGCACTGGCGCTGCGCCTCTTCTGGGACCTCGACGATGCCGCGAAGGAGTACCTCGGCAGCGATACCACCGATTTCGGTGCCTCATACGCACCGTACGACGCCGAGGAAGCAGCGCGCGTCGAGGAGTACTGCCGAATCCTGACCGAGGGGCTGCGCCACGGCCGATTCCCACTCGGCCGCAATTCGTTCGACACAGGATTCTTCGGCACCGATGATCCCACCCTCACGGAGCGTCAACGCAAGCTTCGGGCCGCGAAGACGGCCCTCGCACGACGCGACTACGACGACGCGTTCCTCCATCCGGCTGTCGCCGTCGCCTGACTGCTGCTTCTGGCGGCACATCGGATCGATCAGGTGCCGCAGAACGTCCGGAAGTTCTCGGTGAACTCACTGGATGCCGGAGTTGTGTACACCGCCCACTCGTCGCGGCGTTCGAAGGGATGCGTCACCACATCCAACAGTGTCTCGAACGGAGCGAGATCGCCGGCGGTCGCCGCGCGCAGTGCAGCATCCACCTGGTGGTTGCGTGGAATGTAGAGCGGGTTGACGCGATCCATCGCGTCCGCCGCCTCGGCATAGTCGCGGGTTCCGAGTGCAACGTGCCACCGATCCAGCCATGAGCCGATATGCTCGCGTGACACAAGATCGTCCAGGGGCGCCGAGTTACCGCGGAGTTCATCTGCGAGAGCACGGAAGGTGCCGGTCCAGTCCATACCGTGCTCGGCCATCACCGTCAGCAGGTCGTCGATCAGCGTCCGGTCGGTGACATGCCCGGCCAGACCGAGCTTGGTGACCATCCCGTTCCCGAAGTGATGTTCGTAGCGTTCGTCGAATCTCCCGAGTACCGCAGTCGCTGCCGTGATCGCATCGTCCGGCGTTGAGGCGACAAGCGTCAGCAGGGTCTCGGCGAATCGCGCCAGATTCCACTTCAGGACGATGGGCTGGTTGCCGAACGCGTAGCGGCCACCCTGATCGATCGAGCTGAACACAGCAGATGGGTCGTAGGCATCGAGGAAGGCACACGGGCCGTAGTCGATCGTCTCCCCCGAAATCGTCGTGTTGTCGGTGTTCATCACGCCGTGCACGAAGCCGATGTGCATCCATCGTGCCACCAGCGATGCCTGAGCGTCGACGACTGCCTCGAGGAATGCCAGGTAGCGATTCCCCTCTCCTTCCGCGGGCAGTTCGATCAGGTTCGGGTAGTGCCGTGCGATCGCGTAGTCGGCAAGGGTCTGCAGAATCTCGCCCTGCCGAACCGCGAGTTCGAACATGCCCACCCGCAGATGACTGGCCGCGACCCGGGCGAGCACGGCACCGGGCTCGGCACCGTTTCGGTGGACGGGGCGGCCCGTCGCCACCACCGACAGGGCACGCGTGGTGGGGATACCCAAGGCATACATGGCCTCGCTGACCAGATATTCGCGCAGCATCGGGCCTACCACCGCGAACCCGTCGCCGCCGCGGGAGAAGGGCGTCGGTCCCGACCCTTTGAGATGCAGATCCACCCGCCGGCCGTCGCGGTCCACGAGTTCGCCGAGCAGCAGCGCCCTCCCGTCTCCGAGGAGCGGGGCGTATCCGCCGAACTGGTGACCCGCGTACGCCATCGCGACCGGTGTCGCGTCGGGCGGGGTCGCGGCCCCGGACAGCACTGCGATCCCCTCGTCTTTGCGCAGTGCGCCTGCATCCAGCCGCAACTGCGTTGCGAGCTGGTCGTTGAGGACGAGGAGCGTCGGATCGGGTACCTCGGCGCCCTGCCACGACACACTGAGGTCACCCAATTCGTCGACGAAGGTGCTCTCGAAGCCGAATGCCGCCGTGTTCGCGTCTACTGGTGAATCCGGGATAGCAGCCATGCTTCGAGGGTAGTCACCTGGGCAATCACAACAACCGGAGGCAGCGCCGCCAGAGATTCTCAGGAGCCCTCGGACCTCACCTCGGGAGTCAGCACGACCAGAGGCATGAGCCGGTCGATCTTGGATTGAAAGTCCGCCAGCAACGGGTTGTTGGCCAGCACCCAGCTCGCGAACTCGTCGTAGTCCGCGCCTTCGAGGGCCCTGCCGGTCGCCTGGTAGGTGGTGTCCTTAAGTTCGATGGTGACCTCAGGATTCGCTTTGATGTTGTACCACCAGGCCGGGTACTTGTCCTCGATGAACGAGCTGACGAACATCGTGTCGCCCCGGTACAGAGGTCCCAAGGGAGTCGTGTGTCGCTTGCCGCTCTTGGCTCCCGTGGTGGTGAGCAGGATGAGATCCCCACCTGCGTAAGCACCGCCGACCTTGCCCGAGTTCTCGCGGAATTCCTTGATCACATCATCATTCCAGTTCGCGATGCTTCCGTCCTGGTCCCAAGCCTGATTCCATGGGGCATCGGGATCGTCGTAGTCGGTGATGTCGGGCTGATTCGGCTGTCCCGTGGTCGAATTGATTTCGCTCATTATGCGAGTGTGTCGCGGATATAGGACGATCAGCGTCCTAAACGTGGCCGCCGCGGACAGGCCGGCCTGCACCCTGCCGCAGGGCGATCCGTCGGTCCGACCGCTCTGCTACGCTCCATCGCTGTCAGGGGGGGACACATGCCGAATCATGTCTTGAGAGTTGATCTTGATCGACTCTCGCAGCTGTCGGGCCGGCTCGACCAGCTCGCACGAAGCGCCGAATCGTTGAAGGTCGTACCGCACGAGCCCTGGATCGACGCTCCGGCAACGAGCCTGTCGTCGCTTCGGACCGTCATCAGCATCTCCACCGACCTACTCGACACAGCACTGGTCGCTGCCGTCACCGAACGGTTCGAGGAAACCGCCGACGTCATGCGCCAGACCGTAGCCCAGTACCGGAACGCCGACGACAGCGCGGCCGAACAGCTTGCCGCAACCTATCTGTCGGCCACCGGCACCTGGATCACGAGCAGCGACACGTGACGCCGACGAGAACCCAGGTCGAAAACTGGACTCCCGGATCACTGCTCACCTGGCGAGACGGCTGGAGAAGCCTCGGAACCAGCATCGAAAGGCTCTTCGACGACTACGTCGCCCACGTCGAGAAGGTCGACGGCCAGTACTGGGAAGGCGTGGCCGCCGAAGCAGCCTTCGAACGCGCCCACAGCGACCGCACCACAGCACGCTCCATCGTCGACACACTCGAGCGCGTAGCCGGAAGCATCACCACCGGGTACCACGCGATCAAAGGCAACCTCGACGGTGCACGCGACGCTCTCGCCACCGCACAGGAGAACTGCTTCACCATCACCGAGAATCTCGAGGTGATCGACCCCCGCACCGAAGAGGACGCAGACCGCGAGGCGTTCCGTGTAGGGCTGCAGATCAATCTGCAGCGTTATGCCTCACTCGCCGAGCAGGCCGATCTCGACCTGACTCGCAGTCTTGAAGAGGCCCGCACCAGCTTGCGGATCGCCTTCACCTCCGCAGCCGCGCTCGGTGACACTCAGGCCGTGGCCGACGCCACAGCCCTCACGACCGGCAATGCCGACGCCGAAACCCTGCACCGTATAGCCGAATCAGGAACCCTCACACCCGAACAACTCGCCGACCTGCACGGCGGTGAAACCACGTCGATCCCGGCCTCTCAGATGGAATATCTCAACACCATGGCCCGTTCGCTCGACGCACTCAGCCCACAAGAACTGGAGCAGTTGATGTCGACGCTGCCGGAGGATGCACGAGCGGGTCTGGCCAACTCGTTGCAGATCATCTCGACCGACGCCGTCACCGTCGCGACCAGCGGAGACCCTGACGTCCCCGCTCGAGGCAGCTTCGACCTTCTCCCCGAAGGCATCCGCGACTCACTGTCCCGGGACGACCGGGTGGTCCACAGCGTAGAAGCGGTCGGAGGCACCGCGCTCAGGCAGACCACCCTTCACGGCGTCCCGGACACTCACGCCATCGCGTCGATCGTCGCTGCAGGAGACGGCGACTACCGCCACGGCAGCGACCTCGACAAGAACCTCCTTGCCGCAGGTCGCGAGTACCTCGAAGCACAGGTCACACACGATCAAGGCCCCCAGCGCCATATGACCATCTTCGAAGTCGACGGCCACCTGCCGGGCGATCCGTACCTCGACCCGATATTCGCAGCGGTTTCCGACGATCGCGTTGTCGTCGAGCACGCAGTCACGGACGCGAATGGATCGGATTTCATACGAGACATCCTGACCCACTCGTGGTCCGATGAATCCGCCGCAGCGCCGATGTTCCACTTCGACGAACTCGAAGGTGCCGTCCAGGATCCGAACGATCCCGTCGATGTCGCGGAAGCCACCCGGAGCGGCCGGATCATGTCGGCGGTCGCGTCGGCGATGAGCACAGATGCTGCGTGGCAGCAGTTGTCGAGCATCCCCGGCACAGGTCACCAATCGATCGGCGAGGTGAATCCCGAACTGGTGCGCACCATTTCCCACAGCATGACGCCGTACATTCCTAGACTCGTCAACATCGGGCTGGACGACCGCCCAGGGTTCGATAATGAAGGCTGGCTGGATCCGATCGGGAACGAAACCTACCTTGGTTCTGCAAACGTGTTTGCAGCCCTGAACACCGACGAACTGGCCGGGAAGTGTCTGAATAGCCGTGCACTGGAGGAGGCCACTGCCGCCGAATTCCGGTACGGTCAGAACCCCTACGAAAGTGGGGCAACAAACCACCTCACGACTGCCGGTCGTCTGCTCGGGTTGACAGATCGAGGTATCGAACTGGCCATCCAGGACCAACACAACGATACAGCTGCTCGAGAAAAAGAGCTGTACGACAGGAAAGCCGACGCATACAATGCCGTGACATGGGTCGGCGGACACGTGATACCCGGCTCCGATCTTTTCTTCGATCTAGTGTCCGCAGGGGGAAACCCTCTCAAGGACATCATTATTGGCACGCAACCCGCCGACGCAAACATTGCCGACATCAACGATCCGGCCTTGACGAGGCATTACTATCTGTCACTGACCGGTGCGCACGCACTTCCCCCTGAAATTGCGTTGAGGTACCCATACATCGTCGATGAGAACGGCTCGATAAAGCCTTACGCGGAAATACTCGGGCCACGAGTTCCAGACGATCATGCGAATCGACGCGAGGGGGAATTGAGGGAAGTATTCAATCTGTACGGCCCTCAGCAAGGGCAGGGATCCGCCATAAACAATGCCTACGGTCTGGTGAGACGAAATCATGTTTGAGAAAAGAGTTCTGGGCCTGCTCTCAATCCTCGTATTGCTGACACCCGGCTGCACGAACTCACCGAACCCAGGAGCACCCGAGCCCTCCGAGCCTCCCGCAGATCCGCCTCTCCCCTTCACCAACTCTTGGTCCGCAGAGCCTGATATCGACCTATTCAGCCGCGGAGCGGAACTTGTCCGCGCATCAATCGAAGCCGGAATTCATGCCTCGTTCTTCTCCGTCAGCGAGTCGTTCCCCGGGTACAGCGATGCAATCGGCTATCAACACGTGAACTACAACGAGATTGCCGACACCGTCGCACGTGGGCGCCCGCGAGGAGGATGGATCTCGGACTTGACCTACCTCTATCACATAGCCGAGATCACTGAAACGCCCACCTCAATCATCGCAGAGGTCTGCGACGAACCAGTCACAGTCGACCCATACATTTCCGATCACCGTGTCAAGCATGGATTCTCATGGATCGTGGCGCTGACAAACACCGGCGGCGCGGCCGGCCTCCCAGGAGTTGTCGACACCGACCCCGACGGCTCCGACCCCCGCGCCCGCCGGGTACCCGACTGGAATGTGTTCGGTGCCTGGAACATCACCCAGTTACGTACAGGAGGACGCGATGCCTCCACAGCAATCGCCCACCCCGCATGCACCGAATGGTGGCTCGAACGGCATCCCGGGTCCGAAGTGCTAGGCAACTACACTTTCTCACCCGCTGGAGAGATTCCCGGAGAACCCCGCTTGCCGCAATATCCGGAATGGATCGGACCATCGGAAACTCAATGACCAGACTCGGACACCTCACAATCACCGTCACACTCAGCACACTCCTCAGCAGCTGCACCGCTGACCCCGCGGCCGGACCCACTGTCGACGAGACCCTGCACCGCATCGCCGAATCAGGAACCCTCACATCTGAACAACTCGCCGACCTGCGCGCCGACGAACCCACATCGATACCGGCCTCACAGATGGAATATCTCAACACCGTCGCCCGCTCCCTCGACGAGCTCAGCCCGCACGAGTTGCAGCAGCTGATCTCGACCCTGCCGGACGAGACACGAGCGGGTCTGGCCAACTCACTGCATATCCTCTCGACCGACACCATCAGCATCGCAACCAGCGGCGACCCGGACGTCCCTGCACGGGGCAGCTTCGATCTCCTCCCCGAAGGCATCCGCGACTCACTGTCGCGACAGGACCGGGTTGTGCTCGGCGTGGAGGCGCTCGGCGGCACTGCACTCAGACAGACCACCGTCCTCGGCGTCGAAGACACGCACGCCATCGCGTCGATCGTCTCTGCAGGAGACGGTGAGTACCGCAACGGCAGTGCACTCGACAGGCAACTCCTCGCTGCAGGCCGGGAGTATCTGGATGCGCAAGTCACACACGATCAAGACCCTCGAGGACAAATGACCATCTTCGAGGTCGACGGCTTCACCCCGGGAGATCCATACCTCGACCACATATTCGCAGCCGTCTCGGACGATCGGGTCGCAGTCGAGCAGGCGGTCACGGACGCGAAAGGCTCAGATTTCGTTCGAGACATTCTGACTCACCCGTGGTCCGATGAAGCCGCAGTGAAACCGATGTTCGACTTCGGCGAACTCGAAGGCGCCGTCCAGGATCCGAACGATCCCGTCGATGTGACAGAGGCGACACGGAGCGGACAGATCATGTCGGCGGTTGCATCGGCAATGAGCACAGATGCGGCGTGGCAGCAGATGTCGAGCATTCCCGGTACCGACCACCACTCGATCGGTGAGGTCAATCCCGAACTGGTGCGCACCATTTCCCACAGCATGACGCCGTACATCCCGAGCCTCGTGAACGTCGAAGTACCCGATCGGCCCGGCTTCGACGTCGAGGAGTGGACAGACCCAGGGGGTTCCCGAAGCTACCGCGGATCTGCCAACGTGTTCGCCGCGTTGTCGACTGACACGGAATCCGGAACGGATTTCCAATCACATGCTCTGGAAGAGGCAATCTCAGCCCAGATCCGATTTGGGACAGATCCGGACGCTTCACATTCGAGTCAGCACCTCGCCAACGCCGGCCAACTACTCGCGTTAACCGATAAAGGCATCGCCATAGCGGTTCAGGACAGCTATGACGACCAAAATTCCCGCGAGCAAGCTGCATATGCACAGAAACCCTGCGTGTCAGGGTGAGTTGAGTCCACTGCTTCACAGCAACCCCGCCTGCAGGGCGAGATACGGATCAACCCGACGATGACGATTTCCAGCCTGGCCACGGCCGGGGAGAATACCCGCATGGACCCCTCACATCCGCGCTCCGACGGCCCGCGCCGGCGCA
>NZ_JALKAI010000011.1:0-147303 GCF_023015605.1 Rhodococcus sp. F64268 | reverse complement strand
AACGTCTCCACCACGATCACCCGATGCCGCTGGGCCAGGGCGGTGGTGTGCTTGTGCACCACGTCGCGTCGCACCGCCGCCGCATGCGCATGGGTGCGCCCGATCCGGCGTTGCTGCCGCACCCACCGCTTCGACGGCCGCCGTTTCGTCTTGGTCGACGGGTCGTACGGACCACGCTGCCGCGCGGCCCTGCGCTGCAATACCCGCAGCCGGGCTTGGGCAGCGGTCAGCGACTTCGGTGCCGGAACCCGGTCGAGTTCGCGTCCGTCCGGTGTTGCAACGATCAGGGAGTCGGCTTTGACGCCGACGTCGACACCGACCACCGACTCACCCTCACCGACATGCCCCGGCACGGCGACAGCACGGTGCACGAGAACCTGAAACGCCACATGCCACCGACCCGCCGAATCCTCGGACAAGGTGGCAGACAGGATCCGGGCGGTGCCCGCCTCGATCCGGCGGGCCAGTTTCCGGGTCGATTCGCAGGTGTGGATCCGCCCCAACCTCGGCAGGGTGACATGATGCCGGTCGGTCTCGACACGGATGGTGCCGGTGGTGAACCGCACCGACCTGCGGGACTTCGCAGTCTTGAATCTCGGGAACCCGATGGTTTTCCCGGCCCGCGTACCTTTGCGGGACTTCGACCACGCGTCCAATCCCCGAGCGAGCGCGTCCAACCCGGAGTTGTATGCCTCCTTGGAGTTCTCGGCCCACCACGGCGCCACCTCGTGTTGCGGGCGTTCCACTGCTTGCGCAACGCAGGCAGTGACCACCCCAATGCGGGTGTCAACTCGTCCTCGTCGAGGCCGTAGGTGCGTTCGGCTTGCCGCTGGTTCATGACCGCTTTCACGGCGGCGAGCATCGTGTTGTGCGCTTTACGGGCCCCGCCGGCGTGCGAGCGGAATGCTCGTATCTGGGTGGGTGTGGGGTCGAGCGCGAACGTGTAGGCCTGCGCGGTCCAGCCGTCGGGGATCTCGAATCTGGCCATCAGGATCTCGCCTCGACAGGCCGGTGATGCGTGGTGGTGACCGGCCGCATCGCACGAGTGCGCGCGTGGCTGTGGCGGTAGAGGCGGGGACACCTCGAGGTCGGATCCTCGATGAGGTCCCGCACCGGATCGTGTTGCTGGCCATGGTCGCCCGCCACGATCCTGCGGCAGCCCTGCGCCGGCAGGGCCGCCGTTGGGTGCAGGGCTCCGAGCCGGACCGGACGGTTGCGGTACGTCACGATGATCATGCTCGCAGAGGGGTCCGACATGTAGCCTGTGGGTGCGCCCATTCGGTCGGCTTCACACGCATTGTGAACACCTTCGATCATGTTTGTTCACATTTGCTCACAGAATGTCGAGCAGTTCGTAACCCCTTTCTCGAAGGTGTGGTTCCGAGCCCTGATACCGGGTTCGGAACCACACCTTTCTGCATTGTCGAGCGGTGGTATAAGGTCACGCTAACCAAACTTAGGTAAGCCAATCTTGGCATCGAGAAAGAGTGTGGACCCCTCGTGATTCGTAGTAACCGGCGTGGACCCGCCACGCCCCGATCGGCGGGAGCGCGCTCTGCCGTACCCGCACTGATCCTGATGCCCGCGCTTCTCGCGGCCGCATGCGGCTCGTCCGACACGTCATCGTCCAGCGCGAACGGGCCGGCAGAAGCCGAGTCCCTGACAGTCGCCGTCGCGAAGGACACGGGACCCCTCAACATCTTCGCCGGTGCATCCGACCAGATGACCGAGCTCGTCTACGACAAGTTGCTCTCCCCCTCGCCGTACGTCGCCGAACCGCAGCCGTGGCTGGCCACCGAGGTCCGACAGGTCGACGCCACGACCTGGGAGGTGGATCTGCGGGACGACGTGAACTGGCACGACGGCGAAGCGTTCACCGCCGACGATGTCGCTTTCAGCTTCCACTACATGCATGCCGCGCCGACCGGACGTTTCACACACCACGTCAACGACACACCGTCGATCTCGACGGTGGAAGCGACGAGCCCGACCTCGGTGCGGTTCGTGTGCGACTACGCTTGCCCCGAACTCGGCACGGTCACGCTCGCCGATCTTCCCGTCCTCCCCGAGCACATCTGGTCGAAGGTCGACCCCTCGAAGGCGAAGGAGGTGACCGACCTCCCGATCGGCACCGGGCCGTTCCAGCTCGTCGACTACAGCCCCACCACCGGGTACAAGTTCGAGGCCAACGCCGACTACTTCCCCGGTGCTCCGACGGTCGACGAACTGGTCATGCCGGTGATCGCCGATTCTTCGGCCGCATTCACCGCTCTCAGCTCCGGCCAGGTCGACGCGGTCGATCGCGCGCTCACCCCGGAGTTGGTCGATCAGTTCACCGCATCGAACGACATCGGCACCATCACCGTGGCGCCGCTGACCTACCCCGAGCTGAAGCTCAACTTCACCCGTGAACCCTTCGCACAGGCCGACTTCCGTGCCGCACTGAACTTCGCGGTGGATCGCGATCAGATGCTCGACATCGTCGGCCTCGGTCAGGGCCGCCCCGGCACCCAGGGCTACGTCCATCCGGATGCACCGTTCGCCGATCCGGACGCCAACACCCCGTACGACCCGGCTCAGGCCACCGCGCTGCTCGACTCACTCGGGTGGAAGGACGTGGACGGCGACGGTACGCGCGAGAACCCGGCCGGAGAGGCCGCGGCGTTCACGTTGATCGTCAACGGTGGTGACGCGCCGCAGGTCCGCGCCGCCGAATTGATTGCGGAGGACTTCGCCGAGGTCGGTATCGACGTCGTCGTCAGCCCGCTCGACGCCGGGTCGCTCTCGGACGCCTCTGCGAAGAAGAACTTCGACCTCTACGTCACTACGAACAGCCCACATGCGGTGGCCGACTCCACACAGTTCATCATGTCGCACCGCTCGGGAAACCTGTGGAAGCATCCCGATCTCGCCTACCCGGAATTCGATGCGCTGTACGAGAAGTGGCGCGTCACCGAGACCAATGAGTCGCGCATCGCAGCGATGCAGGAGATGCAGGAACTGTTCAACCGCCAGCCCACCGCCATCGCCCTGTACTACCCGGACGAGACCTGGGCGTTCCGCTCCGACCGATTCGCCGGATGGGTCGAGACCCCCGGCTACGGCATCGTCCACAAGTGGTCGTTCCTGCCCTTCGACGTCGTCGACGCCGCGAACGCGGAAGCGCCGCAGGACTGATGACCGTCCTGCGCCGGGCGGGGCAGTACGCCCTGGTTCTGTGGGCCGCGGTGACGTTGAATTTCGCGCTACCGCACCTGGCACCGGGTGATCCCGTCAACTATCTCTACGGCGGCGACCAGCAGTCGCTCGACCCGAAGTACATCGCGCAGATGCGCGCAGACTACGGGCTCGACCGGCCGATCCTCGAACAGTACGTCTCCTTCTGGTCCGGTCTGGTGCACGGAGATCTCGGAATGTCCGTGCAGCACAATCGTCCCGTTCTCGATGTGCTGTGGGAGAAGCTTCCGTGGACGATCGCACTGGTCGGCATCGGAACGCTACTCGCATTCGTCATCGGCTCTCTGCTCGGCGCATGGGCGGCATGGCGCCGTGGCTCCGCGAAGGAAACCGGGACCGTCGTCACGGTCCTCGCGATCGACTCGATGCCCGGTTTCTGGATCGGCATGATCCTCATCGCGGTATTCTCGGTGACCCTCGGGTGGTTCCCGTCGTACGGCGCGGCCTCATTCGATGCCACCGGATTCGAATGGCTCGCCGAAGTCGCGTCCCGCATGGCTCTCCCCGTCGCGACGCTCACCATCGCCGGTATCGGCGGGTTCTTCCTCATGACCCGTGCGTCGATGGTGGGCGTGCTGGACGAGCCGTTCATCCGGCTCGCCCGTGCGAAGGGACTCGGCGAGTTCCGTGTCGCGGTCGGACACGCCCTGCGCAACGCTCTGCTGCCCGTGTACACCACGCTCACCCTCACCGTGGGTGTGCTGCTGTCGGGAGCTGTCGTCGTCGAGTCCGTCTTCGCCTATCCCGGTCTGGGCAAGCTCACCTTCGACGCTGTCACCGCACGTGACTATCCGCTGCTTCAGGGTGCGTTCCTGCTCGCCACCGTCGGCATCATCGCGGCGAATCTGCTCGCGGACCTGACGTATCCGTTGCTGGACCCGCGGGTGCGCAAGGACCGGACCGCAGCGAAGCGGCACGACGCTCGATCACCGGAAGGGATACCGGCATGACGCTTCTCGGCACGAAAACCCGCTCGCAGCGCCTCGCACTCGTGGGCACCGTCATTCTGGGCATCCCTCTGCTGTGCGCGGTCGCCGCACCGTGGCTCGCGCCGTACGACCCGACCGAGCGCGTCACACGACCGTTCTCCAAGCCGTCGGCCGAGCACCTTCTCGGCGCGGACGACGTGGGACACGATCTGCTGTCGATGCTCATCCACGGCGCCCAGATCTCGCTGTTCGTCGGCGTGGTTGCCGCACTCGTCGCAACGACGATCGGCACCGTGGTGGGCATTGCCGCCGGATACCTGCGCGGAGCCACCGATGCAATCCTGATGCGCGTCGTCGACGTGATCCTGTCGTTGCCGGTACTGCCGCTGACCATCGTCATCGGAGTCTTCGCCGGCCCCGGCCTGACCACACAGATCACAGTGATCTCGGCGGTGCTGTGGGCGGGCCTGGCCCGGGAACTGCGGTCGCAGGTGCTCACGCTGCGCGAGAGGGACTACATCCAGGCGGAACGGGCAATGGGCGCCGGCCCGCTGTATGTGCTACGCCGGCACATTCTCCCGGCCATCTTCCCGCTCGTGATCCCGCAGTTCGTGCTCACCGTCAAGACCGCGATCCTGCTCGAAGCGTCACTGGCATTCCTCGGACTCGGCGACATCTCGGCGGCGAGCTGGGGTTCGATGCTGTCGATGGCACACGCACGCAATGCGTTTCTCACCGACGCGTGGGTGTGGTGGGTCCTGCCACCCGGCATCGCCATCGCGGTCACGGTACTCGGGTTCGCGTTGCTCGGGAACGCTATCGAAGAGCGGTCACGCCCGGTTCTCACCCGTGCGCGGTCACGTCTGCGCCGGAAGACTCGCCCGGTCGATATCCCTGTGACCGAGGAGAATCCGACCGCACCCCTCATCGTCGACGATTTGACGGTGGTGTACGGCGAGAACGGCCGCGGCGCAACGAATGTCTCCTTCACCGTTGCGCCCGGTGAACTCGTCGGTCTCGTCGGCGAGTCGGGCAGCGGCAAGTCCACCGTGGCCGCTGCCACGATCGGACTGCTGCCTTCCGCCGCACAGATCACCTCGGGACGGATCCTCGTGTCCGGCCGAGATGTCGCAACACTGTCGAAAGACGAGTTCCGAGAAATACGCGGGAACCGGATCTCCCTCATCCCGCAGGAGGCTTTGAGCGCACTGAACCCCGTGCGCACCATCGGGTCTCAGCTCGACGAGGCCATTCGTACACACCGCAGGTGCACACGACGTGAAGCTCGGGATCGAACCGCCGAACTCCTGACCCAGGTGGGGCTCGGAGCCGATCGTGCCGATTCGTATCCGCACCAACTCTCCGGCGGTATGCGACAGCGGGTCGTGATCGCGATGGCGTTGGCCAACGAGCCGGATGTGGTGATCGCCGACGAACCGACCAGCGGCCTCGATGTCCTCCGTGAGGCGGAGGTACTGGCACTGCTCGACGACCTGCGCACGCGTTATTCGCTCGCACTGCTCATCGTCACGCACAATCTGCCGGTGATCGAACGGATCGCCGATCGTATCGCGGTGATGAAGGACGGCGATCTCGTCGAGATCGGCACGGCCTCGCAGATCTCCACCGATCCGCAGCATTCCTACACCCGCACTCTCGTCGAGTCCGCGCCAAGGCTCGATTTCCTCCGGGAAGAGGTGGTCCGATGAGCCCGTTGCTGGAGGCCGACTCCTTGTCTGTGGTATTCGGTGGGGTGCCTGCGGTCACCGACGTGAGTCTGCGGATCGAGTCCGGGGAATCCATTGCTCTGGTGGGCGGTTCGGGTGCCGGGAAGTCCACGGTGGCCCGCGCGATCGCCGGGCTCGTGCCCGCGACGTCCGGCAGCATCGCCTTCGACGGCGTCGATCTCGTGGCCGCTCCGCGCCGCACGAGCAGGACTGTCCGGCGCGGCATGCATCTGATCTTCCAGGACCCGTACGCCTCGCTCCCACCCGGAATGCGGGTGGGCGACATCGTCGCGGAGCCGATGGTGATCCACCGAATCGGCGACAAGACGAGCCGGCGCGACGCCGTGCTCGACGCGCTCGGTTCGGTGCGGCTCACACCGGCAGCCGATTTCGCCGGCCGATACCCGCACGAGCTGTCCGGCGGTCAGCGACAACGCGTCGCGTTCGCGCGGGCGCTCGTGACGCATCCCCGACTACTGCTTGCCGATGAACCCACCAGCGGACTCGACGCGTCCCTTCGCGTGGAGATCGTCGATCTGATGTCGGAACTTGCGCGCACCCAGGATCTCGCGGTCCTCCACATCACCCACGACCTGGCGCTGGCAGCCCGCAGCTGCGACACGTTGATGGTCATGCAGGACGGGAGGGTCGTCGAAACCGGAAGCTCCACCGAAGTACTCACCAACCCCTCTCACCAGTACACGGCGGCACTCGTGTCGGCCGCTACCGGCACACACTGACAGGACGACAAGGACGATATGTCTGCACATCTGAATCTGATCGACAACGAGATGTCCGTCGACTTCACCGTCGACGACATCCTGAAATACCACGGCCCGGGCTTCCCCGGAGGCGTCGCCCATGCGGTCAAAGTCCTCGAACGTGCGTTACCTGCCCTGAGTCCCGATGGTCCGGCCGAGCGCCGCGAGATCTCCGTTTCCACAGCACACCGTGGTCCAGGCGTCCGCGACACGTTCGAGGTGGTCACCCGTGCCGTCACAGAGGGCCGGTTCACCGTGGACTCGTCGCTCGAGCGCACCGACCGCGGCGCCACCCTCGAGCGGTACGTGTTCGTGCTCACCTACAGAGGTACCTCTGTTCGGCTCGAGATCCGCGATGGTTTCGTCGCCGACGAGTTCATCGAGCTCGGTCGCAAGGCGGATCGCACCGAAGCGGAAGACGCCCGGTTGACAGTCCTCAAGCAGGAGATGGCCGATCGTCTGCTCGCAGCGCCGGCAGACGAGGTCTACGACATCGTCGGGTAGTCGCCGGGCCGTATTCGACGCTGCAGATGAACGCGTCCGGAGCGACGAGAGCGGACTGTGGGTCGTGGGCCTGCTTCTCCTCGTCATGGGCACCGCTGCGGGAGGGACCGCAATCGCAGTCCTCACCGGAATCGTGATGCGAATTCGGCGTGATCCACCCGGGTGATGCGGATTCGGCCGACCAGTCCGCTCCGAGTCTCGATGTCGAGAAGTGCAAGCACGCGCCCACCTGGAGCGACGACATGGGCGTGCCGTCCACCCACGGTCATACGTGTGAGTGCGCGAATGCGGTCGACGAACAGCGTGGTTTCCTCCGCGACCGCGCGGGCACCAGTGACGACCGATGCAGTGCCGGGCGGCGCCAGGGTCGGGTCGACGATCCGCTCACAATCGTCCGTCATCAGTGACAGCATCCGGTCGATGTCACCGCCTGCGGCGGCGGTGAGGAACGCGTCGACGACCGAATCGTCTGCGGCGGCAGGTGGAGACTGCGCCTCTTCGATGCATCGTCGGGCTCGGCTGGCGTGCTTCTTCGCGTTGACCGTGCCGGTGTTCAAGGTGTGCGCCACCTCTGCGAACGGGACACCGAACAGGTCGTGGAGGACGTAGGCGACACGCTGCGCCGGGGTCAGACACCCCAGCAGCACCATAAGCGCACGGGACACCTGCTCGCGCTGTATGTACTGTTCGTCCGCTGCAAGTTCCTCTGCGGGGATCGCGTCTGTGAGCAAGGGTTCCTCGCGGTGCCGGCGGCGAGTTCGTAGTTGGTCGAGACAGACACGCGTGAGGATCGTCGTCAACCACGCGGTCGGGTTCCGGATGTCACCGGAGTCTGCGGTCGATGCCCTGATCCAGGTCGTCTGCACGGCGTCTTCGGCGTCGTGTATCGATCCCAGTAACCGGAACGCGACCCTTGTGAGCGGCGGGCGGGCGGCTTCGAAGTCCGCGACCGATATCACCGGGTGTCACCTTTCCACCGTGTGGGACGTCGGGATGAACGAGACGAGTTCTCCTCGCCACATTCGACTCGACCGGAAGGAGGACGGCGCTCCCACTCCTACGAACGGAGAGTAATCGCGCCGGACATCAAATGACTACCGTCCTGTTCATCGCGACGATCGTGTGCATCACCGCGAACGCATTCGTCGCAGCCGCCGACTATGCCGAGGCCGGTTTCGTGCTGGCGAATTCCGCCGAGGTACATGTTCCGGTGAACGCTCTGCCGACCCTGGCAACACTCAAAGCGTCGGGAGCGCTCGGGCTTGCTGTGGGATTGCTGGCCGTGCCATGGCTCGGGGTCGCGGCCGGTATCGGATTGGTACTGTTCTTCGTCGGTGCCATCGTCGTCCACCTCAGAGCCCGGGTGCTCTACAACATCGCCTTCCCGGGTGCTTTTCTGCTCCTTGCCATGACGTCCACTGCGTATCTGACACATCTCGCGATCAACCCGTGATTCTTTGTCACCCCCGACCGCTAACCTTTCGATCATGACCGACAAGGCGAAGGGCCCCGAATCGTATTTCCCATCGATCGAGAAGAAGTACGGCCGTCCGATCGAGGAATGGAAGACACTGATCCGCGCGTCGGATCTCAGCAAGCACATGGAACTCGTGAAGTGGTTGAAGGCCGATTACGGAATGGGTCATGGGCACGCGAATGCACTTGTCGCGCACGTGCTGAGGGAGTCCGGAACCTAGACGCGGACGCGCACGCGCTCAGGTGTTGTCGACCCAGCGTAAGAGAGCATAGAGGAAGCGGGTCGCGCCCGGCATGAAGTTGCTGCCGTGGTGGTACATCGGATCCAGTGTGGTCGCGATGATGCGGCCGGGCGTGGTTACGGTGTCCTCGTACAGCATCATGCCTGCGTCGTGCGAATTGCCTTCGGCGTCGGGTTCTTCCGATACCAGTAACGGCACGACATCGGCATCGGTGTTGTAGATGCCGTGGTGGTGCCAGATCACCGATTTCGAAGTCAGGTACTGCCACGATTCGTGATCGTGGCTGCGAGTGCGGATCATGGGATCCTCCTTCGTGAGCCACCACCAGAAGTTCGTGGGTCGCTGCTCCCACTTCACGCCCGGAAGCCAGTTGTGGGCGCCACTTTCGCCGAGGGCGACGATGGTCGCGCCGCGCTCGGGCACGGAGCGGAACTGCGCTGCGTTCTTGGCGACGAGTTCCGGATGGAGGCGCTCCCCGACGATCACGGTGTCGTACTCGTCGAGGTCGCCGTCTTCGAGTTCCGGCAGGTAGAGGAAGTCCGGCTGGTATGCCAATACCGCGGGGTCCTTCATCGTCTGCAGGTGGTAGTAGGTGCCACCGTGAACGATCGCGAGCCGCTTGCCACGCCGGAGAGCACGGTCGCTGCGAAGGAATGGTTCGATGGTCGTCACTGCTGCACCAGCCAATCGATGAGTTGCGTCGTCAGTTTCGAGGAGCTGTTGGGGTCGTTTGCCCAGCCGGTGAGGTCGTTGCCGCCGTGTGCGAGCACCTGACCTTCCCCCAGCGGGTACACGTAGTCAAGCGGAAGTGCATGCCGGCCGATCCGGGTGGTGACGATCGCATCTTCCGGGAGCTTGTCGATATAGCCGCGCGCATAGAAGCCTGTGACGCCTTTGCGCGTGCTCAGGTCGACCGGGTCGACCCCGTCCCAGACCGGATGCGGATCGCCGAGGGTGATCGCCAGATCCTTCGGTCCCGTGTAGGCCAGTTTGCGCCACACACCCAGTCCCGGAAGGAAATCGGTGAGCACATGACCCATGACCGCGATTCGGCCACCAGAGGTCACGAACCGGGTGAGCAGTTCCCGGTTCCGCTCGAGGAAGATCTGGTCGGAACCGCCACCGACGATCAGGCCCCGCACCGACGAGAGGTCCGTGTTCGGGAGGCGGTAGAGGTCGACCTCCCCGAGCCGGGGGTCGCCGTGGACGCCCCCCGCGAGAGTGTCGCTTCCCATGGTGATTCGTAGGACCGGAGCGACTGCGGCGGAGGCGGATTCGCCTGGGTCGGGAGCGATGCGTTCAGGTGCTGACACAGGACTCTTCCGTTAGGTCGAGCAGGACGCTCGTAAGGTGACGCAACGACACATAAGGTAAGGCTTTCTTAACAGAAGGTCAACTTTCATGCCTCTCCTCAACGGTCTCACTGCAGGAGACCGGCGAGCGTCCTCCAGGTCGCATCCCATGACCAGCCCTGCGCCCACTCCCGTCCGGCGCTGCCCATTCGGGCCGCAGCGTCAGCGTCGTCGAGCAGCATGAGCAAAGCCCTCGACAACTCTGCATCGTTCGCCGTCACCAAGCCTGTTGCACCTGCGCGGACAGTTTCCGGCGCACCACCCGAGTTTCCCGCAAT
Source organism: Rhodococcus sp. F64268 (assembly GCF_023015605.1). Taxonomy (NCBI): domain Bacteria; kingdom Bacillati; phylum Actinomycetota; class Actinomycetes; order Mycobacteriales; family Nocardiaceae; genus Rhodococcus; species Rhodococcus sp. F64268. Next base: position 136,797 of record NZ_JALKAI010000011.1, on the reverse strand, counting down.
GACCGGAAGTCCTGCCGCGGACGCCTCCAGGAACACGATGCCGAGTCCTTCCTCCTCGAACCCCGCCCGGCGAGTTCGGCAGGGCATCGCGAAGATGTCCGATGCTGCGAGCACGGCGGGAATCCGAGAGTGAGGAAGACCGCCGGCGAAGGTCACCGCGTCGATCAAGCCGAGTCGCTGCGCAAGCGCCTGCAGGTCACGACGGCGCGGCCCGTCGCCGACCAACACGAGACGGGTGCCCGGGTGGCGGTCGCGGATCATCGGCATAGCCCGGATCAAAGCGTCCTGTCCTTTTCTGCGCACGAGTCTCGCAACGCACACGATCACCGGTGCCCTGTGTGCCCGATCGGGACGGTGTCGTTTCGGTGCCGCAAACAGGCCGACGTCGACACCCGGGGACAGCTTCGTGAAGCACGTTCGGTCGGGTACGACAGACCGCAGCACTGCCTCGGTGTGGTCGCTGATGTAGGTGAACACATCCACACCGTCAGCCATGTGCCGCAACCATGCCCGGGTCGGCGGCAGTTTCGCCCACCAGGTTTCGTGCCCGTGGCTGGAGGCGATCATGCGCTTCACACCGACCGCGCGGAGGGGACGTGCAAGAGACGAGAGCGGCGCGGCCGCGGCGAACCAGACACGATCACACCCGAACTCGATCGCGATCGACTGCACCGTCCGTGCCACACCCCTAGTGGGAAGGAGCATGCGCGAACGATCCCTGATCACCCGAAACGGCATCTGCTCATCATGATTGAAGGCACCCGGTTCCGCTGAGGTGTAGACGATCACGTCAGCCGGATCGAAGCGGCGGACCATTTCGAACGCGAACGTTTCGATACCCCCTTGTCTGGGAGGGAAATCGTTGGTCACGACCAGGATGCGGTTCTTCGAGTTCACCGGGACACCTCCATCCGGCCCGGGAGCGCCCTTGTCCCCACGGAGCGACGGGTCGATTCCAAGGCGCACACTGCTGCCGTTCCACCGAGCACCAGGGGATAGACGAAGTACCCGAACCGCGAAGTGGGTGCGAGCAGGAAGAGAACCGTGAGGCCCGCCGCGGCGAACGAGGCGGCTCGAACGAAGGTGTCCGGCGGATTCCGCACCAGCACCACTGCAGCACAGACCACTGCGACGGCCAGAACGGCCGAGATGAGCGTCGCGCCGTACGGCACCAGACGCGTCAGTGCCCCTCCGACGAGCGACTCTCCGGCCGGGGTCACGACGTCCGTGCGCCCCAACGGGAAGAGCAGCGTGTGCCGGACGAAGGCCGCCGGATCGGCGAAGACCGGAATGTGGAACACGAACGTCAGAGCGGTGCATGCCGACCCTGCCCGCAGGGCCGTCCGGCGGTCGTATAGCGCACACATCAGAACCAACGCGACCACGAGAACCGGGACCGCGAGCGGCTTGAGAGCGCAGGCGAAGGCGAACGACACCGCCGTCGTCACCACCTTGCCTCGGGTCGCCGCCGCAAGACCGAGAAGTGCTCCACCGACAACCGGAAGATCGACTCCTCCGACCACCATGGGCAGCGCAACCACGGGCGACGCGATCAGAACCATGAGCTGCGTTCGGGAACGTCGCGGAAGCGGCCGCGCCAGGACCAGCTTCGACGCCAGCAGGACACCCATGACGAAGATCAGTGCGAACCAGATTCGCGGATCACCGATCCTGTTCTCCGGAAGAAGCTGCGAAGGTGCGCCGAAGAGGGTCATCGCAGGGCCGTACGGGTTGTACTCGGCGAGCACCGACGGGCCCGGAACGTAGGGGCTGCCCGTGGCGATCAGGGAAGCGGCCGACTCCGCGACCACCGACACCTCGAGCTGCGCGGTGCGTGTAGTGATCAGCGCCGTTCCCGGCGCCACCACGGCGCCGATCACCGCAGACACCGCGGCCGCTGTGAGGCGCCGCCTCGCTGCAAGCACAGCTGCCACCGCATATCCGGCGACTGCCCACAGCGCCCAGACGCGATGCGGATGCAGCTGCGTCACTACCCCGTAGGCGAGAACGACCACGGAAAAGGCCGTATAGGTCAGGGTCCATCGATGGGCGAACAGACCGGCCGGGATGAAACGTGCCCGGTCCTGAATGTGCATGCGCTCGAGTAGCATGCGGAAAACGCTACGGACGCATGATCATCCGAACATCCCCTGCAACAGCGATTTTCGGGGTAGCTCGGGCGAGCTACCCCGAGCGCTCAGGCCCGGCCCTGGACATGCTCGAAGTAGTAGACGACCGCCTGAGTGCGGTCGCGCAGGCCCAGCTTCCCGAGGATTCGCCCGATGTGGGTTTTCACCGTCTCCTCCGCCACCGACAGCTCCGACGCGATCTCCGGATTCGACATGCCGCGCGCCATCACCCGCAGGACTTCCTGTTCCCTCGGCGTCAACACCGACGCCCGACCGGATTCCACGACCGCAGTGCCCTTGCGCCTGGCGAATTCGGCGATCAGGCGCGTGGTGACCGACGGCGCGAGCATCGACTCCCCCGCTGCCACCGCGCGGACTCCGCTGATGAAATCCGATGCGGGCGACTGTTTCAGGAGGAATCCACTGGCGCCGAGACTCAGCGCGTCGTACACGTAGTCGTCGAGGTCGAAGGTGGTCAGCATCAGCACTCTGGTGCGATTGCCCGGCCTGGTGAGTATCGCCTCCGCAGCGCGGATTCCGTCGAGCCTGGGCATGCGGATGTCGAGGACCGCGACGTCGGGATCCGACGCTGCAATGAGCTCGACCGCCGCCGCGCCGTCCTCCGCAGATCCCACCACGTCGATGTCGCTCTGAGTGTTCAGTACCGCGGCAATGCCGTCGCGGACGAGTGCCTGGTCGTCGGCCACCACCACGCGAATCATCACCGCTCCTTCCTGAGTCCGGCGTGTGCCACAGCACGATGGTCGAACTCGACATCGACGACGAACCGTCCGTTCTCGTCGGGGCCCGTCTCCGCGGTCCCGCCGTACGCGGCGACCCGTTCGCGTATTCCGATGAGCCCGTGCCCGCCACCGTCGGACGCCGGGTGGCCCGGCACGATGGCGTTACCCACCGTGAGGCGTGAATGTCCCGCTCCGATCCGGATCTCGACGGCCACGCCGTTTCCTGCACCGTGCCGATGTGCATTGGTCAGCGCTTCCTGGAGGATGCGGTACATCGCGCACGATATCTCCGTCGGTACTGTGTCCGGATCCCCGTGTACTCGCAGGTCCACCTGTTGCCCCGATGAACCGCACCATCTCGCGACCAGGTCGTCGAGTGCGTCGAGTGTGGGGGCCTCCGATCCGCCCTCCGTTTCGGGGCCTCGGAGGACGTCGACGACCCTGCGCATCTCGGTCAACGCGGTCGCTGCCGCCGCGTGGATGTCGTCGAATGTGGAGTGAACACCGGCCGGCAGTTCCGGATGTGTGAATGTCGCGGCCTGTGACTGAACCGCGATCATCGACATATGGTGGGCAACCACGTCGTGCAACTCGCGTGCGATGCGAGTGCGCTCGCGGGCGATGGCTTCGCGGTGTTCCTGTTCGCGGCGCAGCCCTCGTTCCACGACCAGATGTGTCTCGGCCGCGCGCAGTCGCCGAAAGACCGCGCCGGCAGACACGATCCCCGTGGCGGCAACAGCAATCATCGCGACCGCATGCAGCGGCAGACCGACCGTCCACATTGCAGGGAGGACGACCAGGAGCAGGGACGTCGACGCCGCAGCCGACACCACCCGGAGCGGCCGGTCCGAGGCGAGTGCGATCAGTGCTATCGCGGCCGCGATGCAACTTGCGACCGGCCATGGCACGACTTCGTCCTGGGCCAGCCCCGAGACCGTGCCCGCAGCAAACCCGAAGGTCATCAATTGCCAGGTCACCAGCGGGCTCGCGAATACGAACACCAGCGGAAGCACTTGTACCGCCCCGAGCAAGTAGGCCGCCACGACCCACGGCACCATGTCGGTCAGCTGTCCGACCGACGTGCCGAACAGCAGGGTCAGCAACAGCACCGCACAGACGAGACCCGGTGTCCCGCTGCGTCCGCGCGGGCGCAGTGGGGCGTAGGACGTCTCCGGTGTCCACGCTTCGACAACGGCCCGGACCTGGCCGGAGGCGACATCCCGGACACGTGATGATGGGGCGCTCGCCCTCGGTCTCGTATGGAGCACACCCGACACTAGGTCGATGGTTCGTCGTCGGACATCCCCCCGGAGAGCTATTTATCCTGCCGAGGAGTCCGCACCGTCGCGCGGTGAAGCTATCCGACCGGCCCGAGCGCAAGGTTGGTCAGTACCCGCACACCCACCGGAAGTGCCCGTTCGTCGAGATCGAACGTCGGCTGGTGGATGTCGAGTTCCGGGCCCGACCCCGACCACACGCCGAGCCGCCCCATCGCACCCGGGATCTGTTCGAGGTACCACGAGAAATCTTCCCCGCCACCGGATTGCGGTGTATCGGAGAGCATGCCGGGGCCTGCAGCGTGAATGGCATTCTCGAACATCCGCGCGGAAGCCTCGTCGTTGACGACGGGCGGCACACCGCGGCGGTAGTGGAGTTCGTAGCTCACTCCGGTGGGCGCAAGAAGACCGTGCACAATCTCGCGGACCATCGGTTCGAGCAACTCCCAGGTCTCATGGTCACCCGTGCGCACGGTACCCGCGAGCATGCCGGTACGTGGGATGGCGTTCGGGGCCTTCCCCGCGCTGACCGCACCCCACACCATGACGGTGCCCGTGCGCGGATCGATGCGGCGGCTGAGCATGCCGGGAAGTCCGGTGATCACGGTGCCGAGCCCGTAGACGAGGTCGCCCGTCAGATGCGGACGCGACGTGTGCCCGCCGGGTGAATCGAGGACAAGTTCGATGGTGTCGGCCGCCGAGGTGATCGCCCCGACCCGCATTCCCACCTTTCCCACTTCGAGCCGCGGGTCGCAGTGCAACGCAAAGATTCTGGACACCCCGTCGAGACCTCCGGCCGCGACGACATCGAGAGCACCACCGGGCATGACCTCCTCCGCGGGCTGGAACACCAGCCGGACACCGACGGGGAGTTCGGGAACCGACGCGAGCGCCAGACCCGTCCCGAGCAACACGGTGGTGTGTGCGTCGTGCCCGCACGCGTGCGAGACGCCGGGAACAGTCGACGAGAAGGTAAGACCTGTCATCTCCTGAAGCGGAAGGGCATCCATGTCGGCGCGCAGGGCGATGCGTGGCCCGTCCGTCGGCCCGAGATCGCAGATCAGACCGGTTCCGCGTGGGAGCACCTTGGGTGCGAGTCCGGCAGCTGTCAGCTCGGTCGCGACGAGTTCGGTGGTGGCGTACTCCTGCCGCGCCAGCTCGGGGTTCGCGTGGATGTGGCGGCGCCACGCGATCAGATCTCCGCCGTGCTCGTCGAGCCACTTCTCCACGTAGGGGTTCATCGGCGGGCCGCCCCTTCGAGCAGCCGCGCACGCTGAGCGGGGTCGATGGCGACTCGGGCTGCGGTTGCGGCGAGTGCACGAGCACCATCGAGGAGAGCGCGGTCGGCAGACTCGGTGATACACGCGGCCGCGAAGGCTTCCTGGTGTGTGACGGCGCCACCCGAGTCGAGACCGATGACGGGGTGTATTCCTGGCACGACGTTCGTCACGTTTCCCATGTCGGTGCTGCCCAGCGGGCGGAACCCTTCCTCTTCGACGGGCAGCGGTGCGCGCCCTAGACCGATGATCTCTTCACGATATGCCTGCACCAGCCACGGGTCGGGAGTGAGTTCGGTGTAGGTCGGTGACACGGTTCGGATGCTGTGGGTACAGCCGGCGGCGAGGGCGCCGGCCTCGAAGCAGCGTCCGGCACGTTCGCGGAGATCGTCGAGCAGGTCTGCGCTGGTCGCGCGCAGGTAGTAGAGCATCTCGGAGTGCCCGGGCACGATGTTGGGTGCTGCCCCACCGTCGCTGACGATGCCGTGGATCTGCTGCCCCGGCATCAGGTGCTGCCGCATGAGACCTACCGCGACCTGCGCGACGGTTGCGGCGTCGGCCGCATTGCGCCCGTATTCAGGTGCCGCGGAGGCATGCGCTTCCCGTCCGATGTAGGAGACGGCGATATCGGCGAGCGCGAGCGACGTGGCCCCGGTGATGTCGAAGGGACCCGGATGGACCATCAGTGCGGCACCGACACCGTCGAACTCGCCCCGCTCCAGCATGAGGACCTTGCCGCCACCGGTTTCCTCGGCCGGAGTGCCGATCACACGGACTGTCACGCCGAGTTCGTCCGCGAGCGCGGCCAATCCGATCCCTGCACCGACAGACGAGGCCGCGATGATGTTGTGTCCGCAGGCATGCCCGATGCCGGGGAGCGCGTCGTATTCGGCACAGAAAGCGAGCACGAGCTCACCGCTGCCGTATCGGGCGTCGAATGCGGTGGGGAGGTCGGCAACGCCGGTGCGGACCTCGAACCCGGCGTCGCGCAGGACCTCGATGATCTTGGCGGCGCTTCGGTGCTCGTCGAACGCCAGTTCCGGCTCCGCGTGGATCGAATGCGACAGTGCGATCAAGCTGTCTGACACAGTCTCGATCGCACTGTCGGATTCGGTCGTCACATTGCCCAGTCTGTCATGCCCGGACAGCCGTGTTCGACGATGCCACGCGATCCTGTCGGGTGGTCAGCCCAGGCGGAAGTTCGACTCGTCCGTCTTCGTCCGGAGTGCCTCGATCAGCAGTGCATGCAGTCCTTGCTTGATTCCGCCCAGATTCTTGCCGCGCGTCGAGGTCAGTGCTGCCGCCCTCTCGACAGCGGCGGCGAGGACACCGTCGCCGTCCACGTGCTGGTCGGCGATGCCTGCGGCGACTGCATCGACGCCACCGAACCGGCGACCCGTTGTCATCGCGTCGACCGCGGTCCGGCTGGGGAGGCGCTCACGCATCAGCGCGGACATGCCGACGGTGAACGGCATGTTCAGGTTCACCTCGGGCAGGCACCAGAAACCGCGGTCGGCGCGCATCACCCGGAAGTCGTGGGTGAGGGCGAGCATCGCGCCCGCCCCGAAGGCATGGCCCTGTACGGCCGCGACCGTGGGTGCCTGGAAGGTCAGGAGCCGCACGAAGAGTTCGTGCACCGAATCCAGATAGCCGGGCAGGTCCGCCAGGTTGCCGAAGATCCAGTCGGTGTCCAGGCCGTTACTCCAGAACTTTCCGGTTGCAGCGGTGACGAGGGCGGTGGGGCCGTCGTGCTCCTCGACCTCGTCGAGCCTGCGGTGCAGTTCGATCAGCATGTCGGGGTGGAAACGATTCTCGTTGATCTCTTCGCCCTGGTTGCCGAGATAGAGGACGAAGACGTCGCCGTCGCGTTCGAGGTATGGCATGACCACGAGAATACCCCCTTCCTTACTCGCGAGTAACTTCCGCGTTGCCGATAGGGTCTGACCTCATGGAAACCCCCGAGATCCTCGATCCTGCCGCCGCGGCAAAGGCCGCAGCCGATGCTGTCTCGGCAGCGAAGACCGCGGCCGACGTCGTCGCCGAACGCACCGGCATCACCGCACACAGCATCGCCGTCGTCCTCGGTTCGGGCTGGCGCGCCGCCATCGACCGCTTCGGCGAACCCGACGCGAGCATCCCCATGAGCGACCTGCCGGGCTTCGCGCCTCCCACCGCTGCCGGGCACCCCGGTACCGTCCACTCGTTCACGGTCGGGGACAAGGCAGTGCTCGTCCTTGCCGGACGCACCCACGCCTATGAGGGCCATGACCTGAGCAGGGTGGTCCATCCGGTGCGCACCGCGGTTGCGGCGGGAGCCCACACTGTGATCCTGACCAACGCGGCCGGTGGCATCGATCCCGAATACGAGGTGGGACAGCCCGTGCTCATCTCCGACCACCTCAATCTCACCGGACGATCACCACTGGTCGGAGCCCAGTTCGTCGATCTCGTCGACGCATACTGCCCCGAGTTGCGCGCACTCGCCCGCGAGATCGACCCCACCCTGCCTGAGGGTGTCTATGCCGGTCTGCCCGGGCCCCATTACGAAACCCCCGCCGAGATCCGGATGCTGCGTGTGCTCGGCGCGGATCTCGTGGGTATGTCGACGGTGCACGAGACAATCGCCGCGCGCGCGGCAGGCGCGCGAGTCCTCGGGCTTTCGCTGGTCACCAACGCGGCGGCAGGCATCACGGGCGCCCCCCTCGACCACCAGGAGGTCCTCGCAGCAGGACGAAACGCCGCGATCCGCATGGGCGATCTGCTGCGCGACCTGGCAGCCAGGTCATGACCCTGCGGTTCGGGACAGCAGGGCTGCGCGGACCCGTCGGCGACGGGCCGGACTGCATGAACGTCGCAACCGTCGTGCGCACGACAGCAGGTCTCGCGGCATGGCTGGTCGAGCAGGGCTGTCGCGGCGGCACAGTTGTCGTAGGGCGCGACGCGCGCACCGGGTCCGCCGAGTTCTTCGCCGCGACCACCGAAGTCCTCGCCGCCGCTGGATTCGACGTCGTCGCTCTCCCCCGGCCGCTTCCGACTCCGGTCACCGCTTACGCCGTTCGCGAGATGAATGCGGTTGCAGGAGTTCAGATCACCGCGTCACACAACCCGGCATCCGACAACGGCTACAAGGTGTACCTAGCGGGAGGAGCCCAGATCGTCTCGCCGGCCGACAGGCAGATCGAGGCAGCGATCGACGACGCACCGGACGCCGACTCGGTTCCTCGTGCAGCAGTGACGACCTCGGGCGACGACGTGGTCGACCGCTATCTCGCGCGGGTGTCGACACTGCCGCGCTCGCCGCACCGGAACCTGAGAATCGCGTTGACGCCGTTGCACGGCGTCGGAGGCACAACCGCCGTCGCCGCGCTCCACGCGGCCGGGTTCACCGATGTGCACGTCGTCGCTACGCAGTTCGAACCCGATCCCGCGTTCCCGACGGTCGCATTCCCGAATCCGGAGGAACCGGGTGCTGTCGATGCCCTGCTCGACCTCGCCGCCGACGTCCACGCCGACATCGCGATCGCGTTGGATCCGGACGCCGACCGGTGCGCAGTCGCAGTGCCCACCCCTGCCGGGTGGCGGATGCTGCGCGGCGACGACACCGGCGTGCTGCTCGGCGACCGCATCCTCGGGAGCGCACCGGCCGGGTCACTGGTGGCGACGACCATCGTTTCGTCGACCCTGCTCGGCACACTGGCTGCCGCGCGCGGAGCCCGATTCGCCCAGACTCTCACCGGCTTCAAGTGGCTCGCCCGCGCCGGTGAAGGACTGGTCTACGCGTACGAGGAAGCGATCGGGCATTGCGTCGATCCCGAGTTCGTGCGCGACAAGGACGGAATCGGTACAGCAGTCGTGGTCGCCGACTATGCGGCCGAGTTGAAAGCATCGGATCGAACCCTCGTCGATGCACTCGACGACCTGCATCGCGAGTTCGGGGTGCACGTGGGCGACCAGGTGTCGATCCGTGTCGCCGATCCCGCGCAGATCGACACGATCATGTCCGGATTGAGGGCCCACCCCCCGTCCGAACTCGCATCGCAACCGGTGACCGTGACCGACCTCGCCGCCGCCCCTGGCCCGTTGAACACCGACGCACTCGTTTTCGAGGGTGGCACGGTCCGCATGGTGGTCAGGCCCTCGGGCACCGAGCCGAAGCTCAAGTGCTACCTCGAAGCCGTGTCCCGGGGCGGCGATCGCGAGGCTGCGAGCACCTCGCTGGAGGCACTACGCCACTGGGCAGCCGGCCTGATGCCCCAGTAGACGCGCGTCAGAAGCGGTGCGGTGCACCGTAGGTGATGACGACATCATTGGAAGAGGTCACCGCCTTCGCATACGGCCGCAAGGTGACCGGACCGAGCGCACCGGAGACCGAACCGTGGATGCCCGCGAACCGCACTGTGGCCGTGTCGCCGTCGAATTGGTGATCTTCGATGATCGGTATGTCGGTGATACCGCCGGGTTGGAGGTCGACCTCCAGTTCCTGCTCCGGAATGATCGAGGCATCCCAGCCGGTTCCGGTACCGAGATCGACTCCCACCGCGAGGTCGGGGATGATCTCCACGCCCAGGTCGGCGGTATTGTCTCCACCGATGTTCAGACCCGGGGTGATGACGTGGGCGACCGCGCCGGGGAGCGCGGCCGGATAGCCGATCTGATACCCGACGGTGAGCTTCGTCCCCGTCGCTCGAGCCGCCTCGTACCCGGTGATCCGGACGGTTGTCGTTCCGTCGGCAAAGAATTCGACGCTGAGCGGTGAGCTGTCGAGTGGGGGGTACCACTGGATGGACGTGTCGGCCTGAGCCACTTCTATAGCGCGGCCACCGTCGAGCGGAAGGACCCTCGCATTGTCGACAGCGGCGCTCGCGGCGGCCGGGTTGGCGAACACTCCGAGGGCCGCGGCCGCACCGAGTACGGCCACTCGGAAAGCTGGTTTCTTACATGCGTAGGACAGTCTGTTGCGCATCGCATTTCCCTGTTCCGCAGAGGTAATTCGTCGCAACGGACGTTGCGAACAGCCAGCAGCGTAACGATGTCGCAGCCGCGGCACCGCAAAGCCGATCACCGTTCAATTACGAATCAGAAACACTCTTGCGTCACACCAGACCCACCGAACACATTGGTAACATACCCCCCGCTGGTATCAGCGCGGTCCGAACTGTCGGTCGCCTGCGTCTCCCAACCCCGGCACGATGTACTTCGCCTCGTTGAGCCCCTCGTCGATCGACGCGGTCACCAGACGTACCGGATGCCCCGACGCGGCAAGCGTCTCGACTCCCTGCGGCGCAGCCACCACGCACACCGCGGTGATGTCGGTCGCGCCGCGCGACGCGAGCATGTCCAGCGTCTGCACCATCGAGCCACCGGTCGCGAGCATCGGATCGAGCACGAACACCGGCAGCCCCGACAGATCCTCGGGTAGCGATTCCAGATACGGCACCGGTTCGAACGTCTCCTCGTCGCGGGCAAGCCCCACGAACCCGACCTGCGCCTGCGGTATCAGGGCGTGCGCTTGCTCGACCATGCCGAGCCCGGCACGCAGTACCGGAACGAGCAGCGGCGGTTGCTTCAACCGGACGCCGGTCGTGACGGTGACGGGAGTCCGAACGTCGAACGTCTCGAGCGGGGCATCGCGCACCGCCTCGTAGATCAACATCTGAGTGAGTCGGCGCAGAGCATGCCTGAATGCAGCATTGTCGCTGCGTTCATCCCGAAGAATTGTGAGCAGGGAAGCGGCGAGCGGGTGGTCGACCACGAGCGAATCCATGAATCGAAGGATAGAACGACGGAACCGAAGTGCCGTCCGGTGCGTCGAAACAATGTGACACAGATCCATCGGTGAACGAGGAGACGAGCGGTGCCCCACCCACAGACCGATACAGGAACACTTCACGCCGACACAGGGGTGATCGCGGGCTTCGGTCGCGTCGCCGCGGAACTCACCGAACAGATCGACCGGGCCGGACTCCGTACCGGGTCGAGCGACCCGACCGGGCTCACACCCCTGCTCGGCCCGGTCGGCGCCGACTTCCTCGCCGCCTTCACCGCCGCATACGACGGCCACTCTCGCGAACTCGATCGGATTCGCGAGGCCTTCTCGGGGATGAGCACGATGGCGACGCTGACCGCAGCCGCCTACGAACGCACCGAAAACGAAACGGTCCTTGCTCTGCACGGCAGCACCGACCTGCAGGGCAACACAGACCTGCACGGCAGCACCGAGGGCGCCCGGTGATGGCCGGGGTGGGCGCAGACGCCCTTGTCTCGCCCCTTCATGATCTGCTCGGAACCCTCGGTTCCGAGGCGCCGGCAGGCTACGACCCGGGCAGCGGCCTGCGCGCGGGATGCGCGCTGGCAGAAGAAGCCCGAGCCGGCTGCCGGAACGCGCTCGCCGAGCTCTCGTGGGGGTGGACCGGCACCGCCGCCGAAGCGGCAATCGGCAGCGGGGAGCGGCTTCTCGCCGACACCGTCGACGCCGTCGACCGAGGCATCGTGCTTGCCCAGAGCGTGCTCGAGGCGACCGTCACGGTTGCCACCGGGGCAGCCGAGTTGAAGCGCATCATCGATTCGTTCGTCACGCTCGCCCAGCAGGCGACACCCGCGCTGGCGCTCCCGCAGGGCCAATTGATGCTGATCACCGCTGCGATCGAGCACATCGTCGAGGGTCTGGACGTTCTCACCCGAGTGACTTCGTCGCTCGCCGAACTCACCGCGAAGGTGACAGCATTGCTCCCCGAGCCGCCGGCCGGAGTTCTGCCTCCGGAGGTGAGTGGCACCGTACCGGCCGCACCAGGAGGACAGTCGACGGAATACGGCGAGATCTCCACGATGAGCGGCTCGGCAGCCGAGGACCGCGCAGGGGTCGCTGTGGCGCTGCCCGACGGCTCTGTCGCGCATGCTCCGAACCCGACCGCCGCCGAAGCCGTTCGTCGCGCGCTCGACCAGCAGGGGACTCCGTACGTATGGGGTGGCACCACTCCCGGCCGCGGGCTCGACTGCAGCGGCCTGACCCAGTGGGCGTACGGGGAAGCCGGTGTCGAGATTCCGCGTCTCGCACAGGAACAGGATGTCGGGACGCCTGTCGACGCCGGGTCCGTCCTTCCGGGCGACCTCGCCGTCTGGGACGGGCACGTCGCGATGGTGGTCGGTGGCGGGATGATGATCGAGGCAGGCGACCCCGTCTCGGTGACCCCGATCCGCACCACGAACGGCGGAATGGGCTTCCAGGGCTTCTATCGGCCCACCGAGTGACCGAACCTTTCCTGGCCGCGGAGGGAACCGATACGCCGCCTGATGCGTCCAACGGTGTATGGACACCAACAAGACAGTCCCGGTGACAGCCACAGCACAGAACACTGCGGGCACGATCCGGGTCCGCTCCACCGACGAAGGCCTCCCGATCGATCTGCGGATCGACCCGCGCGAACTGCGGTTCCCGGCCGCACAACTCGCCGAATCCATCGTGGCGCTCAATCGCCGGGCAGCGCTCGAAGCGGCGATTCTGCGGCGCGAGCAGCTCTCGGCACAGGGCGTTCACGGCGACGTTCTCGACCGGATGGGCATGCCCACCCGCGCCGACCTCCCCGACATCGAACACGACCACGAAGGTCACGTCCCGCACCCGCCCATCACCCACCGCCCTCTGTGACCGGCAACCCGGCACCACGAGTCCGGAAGGACAGCAACTCATGAGTGAACAACAGGTCGAGCAGATCGTCGACCGTGTACGAACACAGCTCGGCGCGCTGGAGCACACACTCGACGGACTCCGCACGGTGCAGGGTTCCGCGAAGAACGTGGACGGCAGCATCGTCGCGTACGTCGACGGTCGCGGCGCCCTGACATGCCTGGAACTGGCAGAATCGGTGACCCGTCGCGACGCGGTCGAGCTCGGATCCGAGATTCTCGCAACCGCTCACGAGGCCGCGCGCCGAGCCGGCGCCGAACGTGCCCGTCTGCTCCAAGACCTGCGGAGTGCACTCGCGTGACGCTTTTCTCCCCTCCCCCGCTATATCTTCGACGCCGCAATGGCTAGGCTTCGCGCCATGGCTGGAGACATCGTCCCGATCGAACTCGGTCTCACCCACGGCGACCTCGTCACCTTGTGGGCGCCGAAGTGGCGCGAAGGTGACGACGAGTGGGAGGCCTTCCTCGGCCACGGCGACGACCTGTACGGGTTCCCGTCGGTCGCGCACCTCGTCGCGTTCGTGCGCGCGAACAACGACAACGATCTCGTCGAGCATCCGGCGTGGCCCGTCGTGTCGAAGCTCGCCGCCGTCGAGTTCGAGCCGGACGAGGCACATGCATTCGATCTGGTGGGAGTCCCGGAGCTGGTGGCGGGCGACCTCGACCCGGTCTTCGTCTCGGAGCTCCAGGACACCTTCGACATCGTCAGCATTCTCGGCGACGTGTGCGAGCTCGACGTGGTCACCAAGTTCTTCGAACGACCCGAAGTGGACACGGTCCTTCGCTACGGTGTCGCTGCGTTCGACGACCGCACCGGCGCGGATCTGTGGAACGAGCTCGGTGCCGCGGTGGTCAAGGATTGGGACGACGTGATCGACGCGCTCGACGCGGTCGTCACGACCCCCGACACGGACGAGGCAGCCGTCTCGGAGATCGAATCCGAACTGGTCGCGGTCGACGAGAACGATGTCGAGGCGGATGACGCGGTCGATGATGCCGAGGACGACGAATACGAGTACGTCGACGACGAGGCGGGCGACGACTTCTGGACGTCCGTGGGCATCGATCCCATCAAGATCATCACCAGTGAGGGTACGTGGTTCACGCTGCGGTGCTATCTCGATGACGACGCCGTGTTCCTCGGCTCCGAAGGCTCGATTCTCGTATTCGGGTCCGAACGCGCGCTCGGCCGGTACCTTGCCGACAACCACGACCATGATCTGGCACCGCTGGAGACCTACGAGACCATCAGGCACGCCGCCACCGACGGCTCACTCGAAGTCGCGGTCACCGAGGACAATGTCTACGTGCTCACAGGCATCGCCGACGACATCGTCGAAGGCGTAGCCGCGGTCGATCCCGAGCAGATGGAACTCGCCGTCGAGCTGTTCACCGATGCCGCGAACTACGTCGGCGAGGACGCAACCGACGCCGCCCTGGCCGGGTCCACCGAGCTCGGCTGGTTCGTCAACTACGTGATCGAACCGGATACGAGCAGGCCCGCGCCGAGCGCCCCGTTCGATGCGGAGGCCGTCGCGTGGCGCGACCTCGAGCGTGAGTTCGAGGCCCACCTGCGCAAGCTATGAGGTTCTCCGCGCGGGCCGGTGCCTAGCAGGTGCTCATCCCACGAGCACTGCGTATCCGGGCTTGATGACCTCGTCGATCAGTTCGAGGCGCTGGTCGAACGGGAGGAACGCCGATTTCATCGCGTTGATGGTGAAACGCTCGAGATCCGACCACCCGTAGCCGAACGCCGCGACGAGCCGAGACATCTCCCGCGTCATCGTGGTGTCGCTCATCAGCCGGTTGTCGGTGTTGACGGTCACGCGGAAGCGCAGGCGGGCGAGCAGGTCGAAGGGGTGCTCCTCGATCGTTCGCACCGCACCGGTCTGCACATTGGAGCTGGGGCACAGCTCCAACGGAATTCTTTTGTCCCGCACGTAGTTCGCAAGCAGCCCGAGGGTTGCCTCACCATCCGGGCCGACGGTGATGTCGTCGACTATGCGTACGCCGTGCCCGAGACGGTCGGTACCGCAGAATGCGACCGCCTCGTGGATCGACGGCAGGCCGAACGCCTCACCGGCGTGAATGGTGAAGTGTGCGTTCGCGGCGCGGGTGTACTCGAAGGCATCGAGATGTCTGCTCGGAGGATTTCCGGCCTCGGCCCCCGCGATGTCGAATCCGACGACCCCGCGGTCGCGGTAGCGCACGGCCAGTTCGGCGATCTCCCGAGAACGCGCAGCATGCCGCATCGCGGTGAGCAGGCATCCCACCCGAATGCGTCGTCCACTCGCCGCTGCTACTTCCGACTCCCCGGCCCGGAATCCTTCGAGGACATGCTCGACCACACGGTCGAGACTCAGGCCCCGCTCGAGATGCTGTTCGGGCGCGAACCGGACCTCGGCGTAGACGACGCCGTCCCCTGCGAGGTCGACGACGCATTCCCGCGCGACCCGCTCGAGACCTTCGGGGGTCTGCATGACGGCAACGGTGTGTTCGAAGGTCTCCAGGTAGCGTTCGAGCGACCCACTGTCGGCGGAGTCACGAAACCACGAGGCGAGTCCGTCTGCGGTATCGGCAGGCAGTCGATGACCACACTCCCCGGCGAGTTGAAGGATCGATTCGGGCCGCAGCCCGCCGTCGAGGTGGTCGTGCAGGACCACTTTGGGCGCGATCCGGAGCCGCGCCCCACCCGGCTGCTCGTTCATGTCTCGGACGGTAGTCGCCTACTCCGTGATCCGCTCGATGACGAGCGGACGCTGCTCCGCCGGCTCTGTTCCGATCTGCACTCCGTCGCGCAGACTCGTGAGCGCGGTCGGGAAGGTCTGCGGCGTGTCGGTATGGAGCGTCGCGATCGGCTGTCCGGCACGGACCGGATCGCCGGGTACCACGTGCAGTTCGACACCCGCGCCTGCCTGCACAGCGCTGCCCTGATGCGTGCGGCCCGCACCGAGCCGCCACGCGCAGAGTCCGACGGCCATGGCATCGAGGCCGACCAGGACCCCGTCCGACTCGGCGTACACGGTCTCGGTGCAGGACGCAGTCGGCAGCGGTGCATCGGGGTCGCCGCCCTGAGCGACGATCATCGAACGCCAGCGGTCCATCGCGGACCCGTCGCGAAGCCGATCGGCAGGGTCGATATCGTCGACGCCCGCCGCTGCGAGCATGTCGCGGGCGAGTGCGAGCGTCAGTTCGACGACGTCCTCGGGGCCACCGCCTGCGAGCACCTCGATCGCCTCGCCCACTTCGAGGGCATTGCCCGCGGTGCGCCCGAGCGGTGTGTCCATCCGAGTGAGCAGGGCAGTGGTACGCAGACCGGCATCGGAACCGAGTTCCACCATCGTCCTGGCGAGTTCCCGGGCTTCTCCGAGTTCCTTCATGAATGCCCCGCTGCCGACCTTCACGTCGAGAACGAGCGCTCCGGTACCTTCGGCGATCTTCTTGCTCATGATCGAACTGGCGATCAGTGGGATCGATTCGACGGTGCCGGTCACGTCGCGCAGCGCGTAGAGCTTCCGGTCGGCAGGCGCCAGATCCGCGCCGGCGGCACAGACGACGGCCCCGACGGCAGGGTCGGTGAGGATCTCGGCCATCTCGGCGGTGCTCAGCTCGGCACGCCACCCGCGAATCGATTCGAGCTTGTCGAGTGTGCCCCCGGTATGTCCGAGACCGCGACCCGACAGCTGGGGCACCGCTACGCCGCACGCGGCCACCAACGGAGCGAGCGGCAAGGTGATCTTGTCCCCCACGCCACCGGTCGAATGCTTGTCGACGGTACGGAGCCCCAGGCCGGTGAAGTCGAGCCGCCGGCCCGAGTCGATCATCGCCGTCGTCCAGCGTGAAGTCTCGGGGCGACTCATTCCGCGGAAGTAGATGGCCATGGCAAGCGCGGACATCTGCTCGTCGGCAACGATCCCGTGAGTGAACGCTTCTATCACCCAGTCGATTTCGGATCCAGTCAGCTCGAAGCCGTCGCGTTTTCTCCGGATGATCGAAGCGATCTCAGGCATGACCACCACCTTCGGGGCCCACCGCGGCGAGGTGCCCGGGACCGAAGGCATCGGGAAGGAGTTCCGACATCGGCCGGGGACCGGCGGTGGTGTCGATGAGCAGACCGGCGCCACCGTGCTCGAGAAGGACCTGCCTGCATCGGCCGCATGGCACCAGTATTTCCCCGCGGCCGTCGCACACGGCGACCGCTCGAAGACGCCCTCCACCACCAGAGATCAAGTTACCGACGAGTACGCATTCGGCACAAAGACCCAACCCGTGTGAGACATTTTCCACATTGCACCCGCTCACAATCCGGCCATCCACAGTGAGAGCCGCAGCCCCCACCGGGAACTTCGAGTAGGGAGCGTAGGCACGATCCATCACCTCATGTGCTTTGGCGCGCAAGGACTTCCAGTCGATTTCCGGCACGGTTTCCCATCCTTTCATGGTGGTCCATGCAACGCTTCGACACCCCCACCGCCCGTGATCACAGTTGGAAAGGCAAACCTAACTTATGATTTCACCCCCGTACGAATCAGCCGGGAGATTAGTTCCCGGCTTTGCGATGGGTTTAGAGTCGAGCCAAGTCGGTTCAGGTTTCACGTCGGGCCCGGTACTGCGGATTTCCACAGCGAGAGCGGCTCGACGCGTCCACCATTGACGTTGGAGGCACAGCACTCGATGAGCAGCACGACTGAAGCCGCCCCCGCACCGGCGGGGCGCACACGGTCGCTATACCGGGGGGACCCCGGCATGTGGTCCTGGGTTCTACACCGGATCACCGGCGTGGCGACGTTCTTCTTCCTATTCGTCCACGTCCTCGATACCGCACTCGTCCGGGTCAATCCCGAGACCTATGACGCGGTCATCGAAACCTACAAGAACCCGATCGTCGGCCTGATGGAGCTCGGCCTGGTGGCCATGGTGCTCTACCACGCTCTCAACGGCTTGCGCGTCATGCTGATCGACTTCTGGTCCAAGGGCCCGAAGTACCAGCGCGTGATGCTCTGGACGATCCTGGCGATCTGGTTCGTGGTGATGATCCCCGCGACCATTCGCATCTTCTACAACATGTTTGCGGGGCACTGACATGAGCGCAGCGACGATGAATTGGGCACTGACATGACCGAAGCGAAGACCCTGGGCACGTCGTACGACCGCCCGGCCAGCCTCGACAATCCGCGGTCTCCGCGCCGCTCGGCGAAGAACAACTTCGAGCTGTACGCGTGGATGTTCATGCGACTGTCCGGCGTCGCACTGATCATCCTGGTGCTCGGCCACCTGCTGATCATGCTGATGCTCGACGACGGCGTGCACCGCATCAACTTCGCCTTCGTTGCGGGTCGATGGTCCAGCCCGTTCTGGCAGGTCTGGGACCTGTCGATGCTGTGGCTCGCACAGCTGCACGGTGGCAACGGTCTGCGCACCGTCATCGCGGACTACGCACGTAAGGACTCCACCCGGTTCTGGCTCAACACGATCCTGGTCGTGTCGATGATCCTGATCATGGGTCTGGGTACCTACGTGATCTTCACCTTCGATCCCAACATCGTTGCGAGCTAGGGGAGCCAAGACTTCATGCAGGAACATCGTTACGACGTGGTCATCGTCGGTGCAGGCGGCGCCGGAATGCGCGCCGCGATCGAAGCAGGCCCCCGGGCCCGCACCGCGGTTCTGACCAAGCTCTATCCCACTCGCAGCCACACCGGCGCCGCACAGGGTGGCATGTGTGCTGCCCTGGCGAACGTCGAGGAAGACAACTGGGAGTGGCACACATTCGACACCGTCAAGGGCGGCGACTACCTCGCCGACCAGGATGCTGTCGAGATCATGGCGAAGGAAGCCATCGACGCGGTCCTCGACCTCGAGAAGATGGGCCTTCCGTTCAACCGGACGCCCGAGGGCAAGATCGACCAGCGTCGATTCGGTGGCCACACCCGTGACCACGGCAAGGCCCCGGTCCGTCGCGCGTGCTACGCAGCCGACCGCACAGG
The DNA here is from genome assembly GCF_023015605.1 of Rhodococcus sp. F64268. Classification (NCBI taxonomy): domain Bacteria; kingdom Bacillati; phylum Actinomycetota; class Actinomycetes; order Mycobacteriales; family Nocardiaceae; genus Rhodococcus; species Rhodococcus sp. F64268. Next base: position 117,701 of record NZ_JALKAI010000011.1, on the reverse strand, counting down.
ACACATGATCCTGCAGACGCTGTACCAGAACTGCGTCAAGCACGACGTCGAGTTCTTCAACGAGTTCTATGCGCTCGACATCTCTCTGACGGAGACCCCGGACGGGCCCGTCGCGACCGGCGTGATCGCGTACGAACTCGCCACCGGTGAGATCCACGTCTTCCACGCGAAGTCGATCGTGTTCGCGACCGGCGGTTCGGGTCGCATGTACAAGACGACGTCCAACGCCCACACCCTCACCGGTGACGGCCTCGGCATCATCTTCCGCAAGGGCCTGCCGCTCGAGGACATGGAATTCCACCAGTTCCATCCGACAGGACTCGCGGGCCTGGGCATCCTGATCTCCGAGGCTGTCCGCGGTGAAGGCGGCATCCTCCGTAACGTCGATGGCGAGCGCTTCATGGAGCGCTACGCCCCCACCATCAAGGACCTCGCACCTCGCGACATCGTCGCGCGCTCGATGGTGCTCGAGGTACTCGAGGGCCGCGGTGCCGGACCGAACAAGGATTACGTCTACATCGACGTGACCCACCTCGGCGAGGAAGTCCTCGAGGAGAAGCTCCCCGACATCACCGAGTTCGCTCGGACCTACCTCGGCGTCGACCCCGTCACCGAGCTCGTTCCGGTGTACCCGACCTGCCACTACGTCATGGGTGGTATCCCCACCAACGTCAAGGGCGAGGTCCTGCGCAACAACGACGAGATCGTCAAGGGTCTGTACGCGGCCGGCGAATGCGCATGCGTGTCGGTGCACGGCGCCAACCGCCTCGGCACCAACTCGCTGCTCGACATCAACGTGTTCGGTCGTCGCGCCGGAATCGCTGCCGCCGAATACGCGAACAGCTCCGAGCACGTGGATCTGCCCGAGAACCCCACGAAGTACGTCGACGACTGGCTCGACCTCATCCTGCACCAGGGTGGCAGTGAGCGCGTCGCCGATATCCGCCGCGACCTCCAGCAGTCGATGGACAACAACGCATCGGTGTTCCGCACCGAGGAGACGCTGACACAGGCGCTCAATGATGTCCATGAGCTGAAGAAGCGCTACAAGGAGATCACCGTCCACGACAAGGGCAAGCGCTACAACAGCGACCTGCTCGAGGCCCTCGAGCTCGGCTTCCTGCTCGAGATGGCCGAGGTGACCGTCGTCGGTGCCCTCAACCGCAAGGAATCGCGCGGCGGTCACGCCCGCGAGGACTACCCGGACCGGGACGACGCGACCTACATGAAGCACACCATGGCTTACAAGGTGGGCGAGGACCTGATCTCCGACATCCGCCTGGACTACAAGCCGGTGGTCCAGACCCGGTACGAGCCCATGGAGCGTAAGTACTGATGACAACCATCGAGAAGAACGACAACGCCCCCGCGTCCGAGCTGCCTCCCGTGCCCGAGGGCGCGACCATGATCACGCTCAAGATCGCCCGGTTCAACCCGGAGGACGGCAAGGGCCAGCACTGGGACTCCTTCCAGGTTCCCGCGCTTCCCACCGACCGCATGCTCAACCTGCTGCTGTACGTGAAGGGCTACCTCGACGGCACCCTCACGTTCCGCCGCAGCTGCGCACACGGTGTGTGCGGGTCCGACGCGATGCGGATCAACGGCGTCAACCGTCTGGCCTGCAAGATCCTCATGAAGGACATGCTGCCCAAGGACGGAAAGCCCGTCACGATCACGATCGAGCCCATCCGTGGTCTTCCGGTCGAGAAGGACCTCATCGTCGACATGGAGCCGTTCTTCGACGCGTTCCGTGCCGTCAAGCCGTTCCTCATCGCCACCGGCAACGAGCCGACCCGCGAGCGCATCCAGTCGCAGCACGACCGCGCACGTTTCGACGACACCACCAAGTGCATCCTGTGTGCGTGCTGCACCACCTCGTGCCCGGTGTACTGGAGCGACGGCAGCTACTTCGGTCCCGCTGCCATCGTCAACGCGCACCGGTTCATCTTCGATTCGCGTGACGAAGGTGCCGCCGAGCGCCTGGACATCCTCAACGACAAGGAAGGTGTGTGGCGCTGCCGCACCACCTTCAACTGCACCGACGCATGCCCTCGCGGCATCCAGGTGACGAAGGCGATCCAGGAAGTCAAGCGCGCGCTGATGTTTGCGCGCTGACAGCAGACCACCGCTGCAGCCCCGGCGAAGGCCCGCACACTCGTGTGCGGGCCTTCGCCGTATCCGAAACCTTGCCCTCAGCCGGACCTTGACCTCAGCCGGCCCCGTTCATCGAAGCGGTCCGTGGGCAGTCAGGGCCGCAGACCTGAATCCGGCGCCTACCCGCGCGAACGCCGGTTCCGGACCCGCGATCCGAGCAGTGCGCCACCGAGGACACCGGCCCCCACCAGCGCGATCCCGCCTCGCATCCCTGTCCCCTCGTTGACCTGTACACGCGGGGTTATTATCGCGGAATCCGGCGCCGGGACATGCGCGAGTGCCATGTTCGCCTTCGTCGACGCGGCAAACGCGGTGCAGAACAACACCAGTCGTGCGGTGATGTTGCCGAAAACCAGGATGCCGAGTATCGGACCGAACGCAACACCCGCAGGCCCCTGGAGAACACTCTCGAGGTAGATCGAGCCGGCCTGTTTGAGGATTTCGAAGCCGATTCCCGCGATCACACCGCCGAGGATCGCGCTGCGGAAGGTGACCGGTTCGCGGGGCAGGCGGGCAATGACCCACGTGAACACCGCACTCGTGGCAGCGACTGCAATGAGGAGAGCGGCGATACGTAGAAGCACACCCACACCGACGAGGTTCTCGATGTTCAGCAACTCCACGATCCACTGCATCACCGGCCCACTGCTGACCGCGGACAATCCCAACGACACGACCATCGCCAAACCCAGGCCGATCAACGCACCGCCGTCCTTGAGCTTGACGACGAGGAAGTTCCCCTTCTCACGCGGATGGTCCCACATGGCGGTGAGGGCATCTCGCAGGTTCGCCATCCAGCCGAGACCTGCGTACGACGCGGTGATCAGACCGATGACCCCCACGGCGCCGCGGGAATCGATCGCGGAATCGATGATTCCCTGGACCGTGCCGCCGAGCTCACCGGGGATGTTCTCGGTGATCGCATCGCTGATCTGCTCGAGCATCTCCGGGCGACCGGCGAGAATGAAACCGGCGATCGAGAACGCCACCATGATGACCGGGACGATCGCGAGGACCGTGAAGTAGGTCAGGCCCGCGGCGTAGTAGTCGCCTTTGTTCTCCTGATATCGCGTTCCGGAGCGAACCAGATGGTCGAGCCACGGACGGGCCGCACGTTGGCGGTCGAGGAAGCCGGGCTTGTCGTCGACGTCGGGGCCACCGACCATCTGGGTCTCCTTACGCAATCACTTTCGCGGTAGGAATCCCACCTTGTCATAGACCTGGGCCAGTGTCCGGGAAGCCACCTCACGTGCCCGATCCGCGCCGTTCGACAGAATCCGGAGTAGCTCTGCCTCGTCAGCGAGGTACTCGTCCACTTTCGCCCGCAACGGTGTGACGAACTCGGTGAGCACCTCTGCCGTGTCGCTCTTGAGGTCGCCGTAGCCCTTGCCCTCGTACCCGGCGACGAGTTCGTCGATCGAGCGGCCCGACAGGGCTGATTGGATGGTGAGCAGGTTGCTCACGCCCGGCTTGTTCTCCGGGTCGAATCGGATCTCGCGGTCGTTGTCGGTCACCGCCGACTTGATCTTCTTCGCCGAGATCTTCGGGTCGTCGAGCAGATTGATCAGGCCGGCATCGGTGGCCGCCGACTTGCTCATCTTCGACGTCGGGTCCTGCAGGTCGTAGATCTTGGCTGTGCCCTTGACGATCTGAGGCTCCGGAACGACGAAGGTCTTTCCGAACCGCTTGTTGAAACGCTGTGCGAGATCGCGGGTGAGCTCGAGATGCTGGCGCTGATCCTCACCGACGGGAACCTTGTGGGCGCGGTAGAGGAGGATGTCCGCGGCCATGAGCACCGGATAGGTGAACAGACCGACGCTCGCATGCTCGGACCCCTGCTTGGCCGACTTGTCCTTGAACTGCGTCATGCGGCTCGCTTCACCGAAACCGGTCAGGCAGTTGAGCACCCAGGACAACTCGGCGTGCTCGGGAACCTGGCTCTGCACGAACAGCACGGAGCGCTCCGGATCGATACCGATCGCAAGCAGCTGCGCTGCGGCAACGAGGACCCGCTGCCGCAGTTCCTTCGGTTTCTGCGGCACCGTGATGGCGTGCAGGTCGGGGATGAAGTAGAAGGCGTCGTTCTCGTCCTGCGCCGGGACCCACTGCTGCAGCGCCCCCAGAAAGTTCCCGAGGTGGAACGAATCCGAGGTGGGCTGGATGCCCGAGAGCACCCGGGGCCTGGCGGCCGGCCGGGTGTCCTGCGCTGTGGTGTTCTGATCTGGCGTCGACATGGCCTCGATACTTTCACGCATCGGATCCGGCCGCCGCAGGAGGTGGGTGCAGTCCGACGGTCCCCGTCAGTGAAATCGGACGGTCCCCGTCAGTGGAACCGGACGGTCACCGGCGCATGGTCGGACCAGCGCTCCGCATACGTCGCGGCCCGTTCGACCCGCGCATCCACGACCCGCTCCGCCAGTGCGGGCGTCACGAGGTGGTAGTCGATGCGCCAGCCGGCGTCGGTGTCGAACGCCTTGCCGCGGTAGGACCACCAGGAATAGGGGCCGGCGACATCGCCGTGCAGGTCGCGTACGACGTCGAGCCACTGACCGGTCGCGAGCAGATCATCCACCCAGGCCCGCTCGTCGGGCAGGAAGCCCGATTTCTTGACGTTGCCCTTCCAGTTCTTGATGTCGCGCTCGGTGTGGGCGATGTTCCAGTCGCCGCACACCACCATGTCGCGGCCTGCCGCGATCACGTCGGCGGCGCGCTCTCCCAGGTACGCGGCGAAGCCCTTCATGAAGCGTTCTTTGTCGTCCTGCTTCGGGGTTCCGGCTTCCCCAGTGGGCAGGTAGAGGCTGCCGACGGTCACGTCCCCGAAATCCGCCTCGATGTAGCGGCCCGAGTCGACGTACTCGTCGACGTCGAAACCGACACGCACGGCGTCCGCCGGCGTGCGCGACAGGATCGCAACTCCCGCGCGTCCCTTCGCAGACGCCTCTGATCCGGTGACATGCCAACCGGCGTCCAGTGCGGGCGCGATCGCGGCGTGGAACTGCTTCTCGGTCGCGCGTACTTCCTGGAGACAGACGATGTCGGCCGCGGAGGTTTCGAGCCAGGCCAGCAGGCCCTTTCCTGCCGCAGCGCGCACGCCGTTGACGTTCACGGTGGTGATGGTGAGGGACACGCCGCACACCGTATCCGACGCCGCCGACGGGCCTCTAATGCGAGGCGCGGGACTTCTGCAGGTTCTCGTCGAGCGTCCCGAGGAACTCCTCGGTGGTCAGCCACGATTGTTCGGGACCGACGAGCAGCGCAAGGTCCTTGGTCATGCTGCCTGCCTCGACGGTCTTGATGACGACGTCCTCCAGCGCCTGCGCGAACTCGATCACCTCGGGGGTGCCGTCGAGTTTGCCGCGGTGCTCGAGACCTCGTGTCCACGCGAAGATCGACGCAATGGGATTGGTCGATGTCGGCTTGCCCTGCTGGTGTTGCCGGTAGTGCCGGGTGACGGTGCCGTGTGCGGCCTCCGCTTCGACGGTCTTGCCGTCCGGAGTCATCAGCACGGAAGTCATGAGTCCGAGCGAGCCGTAGCCCTGCGCAACAGTGTCGGACTGGACGTCGCCGTCGTAGTTCTTGCAGGCCCAGACGTAGCCGCCCTCCCACTTGAGGGACGACGCCACCATGTCGTCGATCAGGCGGTGCTCGTAGGTGAGTCCGGCGGCGTCGAACTCCGCTTTGAATTCTTCCTCGTAGATCCGCTGGAACTCGTCCTTGAACATGCCGTCGTAGGCCTTGAGGATCGTGTTCTTGGTCGACAGGTAGACCGGGTAGTTGCGCTGCAGACCGTAGGACAGGGAGGCGCGCGCGAAGTCCTGGATGGACTTCTTGTAGTTGTACATCCCCATCACGACACCGCCGTCTTCGGGAATCCTGCATATCTCGTGCTCGACAGGCTCGGAGCCGTCGTCCGGTGTGTAGGTGATGGTGACAGTGCCGGCTCCGGGGACCTTGAAGTCCGTGGCACGGTACTGGTCGCCGAAAGCGTGACGGCCCACGATGACCGGCTTCGTCCAACCCGGAACCAGCCTGGGCACGTTGGAGATGATGATGGGCGCACGGAAGATGGTGCCGCCGAGGATGTTACGGATGGTGCCGTTGGGTGACCGCCACATCTTCTTCAGGCCGAACTCTTCGACGCGCGCCTCGTCCGGGGTGATGGTCGCGCACTTGACACCGACGCCGTACTTCTTGATGGCGTTCGCGGAATCGATGGTGACCTGGTCGTCGGTCGCGTCACGGTTCTCGATGCCGAGATCGTAGTACTCGAGATCCACATCCAGGTAGGGATGAATCAGCTTGTCCTTGATGAACTGCCAGATGATGCGAGTCATCTCGTCGCCGTCGAGTTCGACGACCTTACCCTCAACCTTGATCTTGGACATACGCGGTTCGTGTCCTCCTCGGACGGCAGTCGAGTCCCCGAACGACCGCACTTCCGGAATGCGGCCGCGTTCAACTCAGGCGTGTGAGCACGACTCCGCACGCGTCGGGTGCGGCGCCAAACAGAACAAGCGTACTGCTATTCGATGCGCACACAACCCCGGCTGCCACCCCGCAATCACTACTGATCGGTAACTTTCTTTGTTGCTCGAGCACCGGCGAGGGAAGGTCGAGAGCCGCGTGTCGAGCCCGACGATCCAGCCGTTAGACTGCCGACGAGGTCATGAGTGCCAGCGCGAAGCCCCGGCTTGCTGGTCGGCAACCCTCCGGCCAGGGTGGGGTGCTCCGGGTGAGGACACGGTCGTCGGCGCACCGCGGGCGACAAGCCGGCTCTTGGGAGGTTCGAAATGCTGATGGACTGTCGATACCGGCTCTCGTCCCAGTGCCCCGACATGGCAAGCAGGACACATTGACCATCACCACTGGCCTCGAGGCGGTCGCATCTTGACAACAGGTACCAACCGTCGACGAATCGAACTTCCCGCAGAAGACGGAAAGCTCGACACCGTCGACATCGGCAGCATCACCCTCGAAAGCGGTGACATCCTCCCCGATGTCACCGTCGCTCTGCAGCGGTGGGGCGCGCTGTCACCCACCCGCGACAACGTCGTGCTCGTCGAGCACGCGCTGACCGGAGACTCACACATCACGGGACCGGCCGGGCCGGATCACCCGTCGCCGGGCTGGTGGTCCGGCATGGTCGGCCCCGGCGCGCCGATCGACACCGACCGGTGGTGTGTGGTGGCCACGAACGTCCTCGGCGGATGCCAGGGCACCACCGGCCCCGGCAGCACCGCGCCCGACGGCAAACCGTGGGGTTCACGATTCCCACGGATCACCATCCGCGATCAGATCACCGCGGAAGCCGCCCTTCTCGACGTCCTCGGCATCGAGACATTGGCCGCGGTGACGGGTGGATCGATGGGCGGCATGCGTTCGCTCGAATGGGTCGTCACCCACCCGAGCCGAGTGCGTGCGGCACTGGTCCTGGCGGTCGGCGCCCGCGCAACCGCGGATCAGATCGGTGTCCAGAGCACCCAGATCGCTGCCATCATGGCGGATCCGGACTGGCAGGGCGGCGATTACTACGAGACCGGCCGCCGACCCGAGACCGGGCTGGGTGTCGCGCGGCGCATGGCCCATCTCTCGTATCGCAGCGAGGAGGAACTCGACTCGCGGTTCGCCAACCTCCCTCAAGACGACGAGGATCCGTGGCGTGACGGACGCTACGCCGTGCAGAGCTATCTCGACCACCAGGCAACGAAGCTCGTCAAGCGGTTCGACCCCGGGACCTACGTGGTGCTGAGCGACGCGATGAACCGGCACGACGTAGGCCGCGGTCGCGGTGGCGTCGAGGCTGCATTGGCGAGCACGCACGTACCGACGATCGTTGCGGGCGTCGATTCGGATCGTCTCTACCCGATTCGATTGCAGCAGGAGATCGCAGACGGTCTCCCCCATTGCGCCGGGCTGCGCGTGCTCGAATCACGCGACGGACACGACGGCTTCCTCACCGAGGCCGACGCGGTCGCGAAGTTGCTCGTCGAGCTGATGGAACTGGCGAGCGCGTAGCCGCGCTCGCCGGCCTGTTCCACCGAGTGGGCTAACCCGTACCCAAGGGGTCGATCGAGACAGCCAGTCCGACGATCGCCCCGCCCATGGCGAGCATCGCGGCCACGTCGAAGCGTTTGCCTCGCACCGCGAGCACTCCCACCTGATCGGAGTCGAGAGCCCACCGGAGGATCCCCGCGAGGATCATCGCACCACCGAACACGAATGCGCCTCGGCGCCAGCGATCGGCCAGCACGAGGACCACCGCCGCGACGATCACCAGGGCAACCGCCAGCAACGGCAGGTTCAATCGTGTGAGTCGCACCGAACTGGCCATCTGCCGGTTGCTCAGAGACCGGCGTCGTGCTCGGCGCGTTCGACGACATTCGTCAGCAGGAACGCGCGGGTGAGCGGCCCGACACCACCGGGGTTCGGCGAGAGGAATCCGGCAACGTCGCTGACGTCGGCGGCGACGTCGCCGCGCAGGCCGTCGGCAGTGCGCGAGACACCGACGTCGAGCACCGCTGCACCGGGCTTGACCATGTCGGCGGTGATGAGTGCGGGCACGCCTGCGGCGGCGACGATGATGTCGGCGCGCTTCACCTCGGCGGCGAGGTCCTTGGTGCCGGTGTGGCACAGCGTCACGGTCGCGTTCTCGCTGCGACGGGTCAGCAGCAGCCCGATCGGACGGCCGACGGTCACGCCGCGGCCGATGACCACCACGTGGGCGCCGTTGATCGGCACCTCGTAGCGGCGCAGCAGGTGGACGATGCCCCGCGGGGTACACGGCAACGCCGCATCCTTGCCGAGCACCAGGCGTCCGAGATTGACGGGATGCAGTCCGTCGGCATCCTTGGCGGGATCGATGCGCTCGAGGGCGGCGTTCTCGTCGAGGTGCTTCGGCAGCGGCAACTGCACGATGTAGCCCGTGCATGCGGGGTCGGCGTTGAGTTCGTCGATCACCGCTTCGAGCTGCTCCTGGGTGATATCGGCGGGCAGATCCTTACGGATCGAGGTGATGCCGACCTTGGCGCAGTCGTTGTGCTTGCCGCGCACGTACGCTGCCGATCCGGGGTCGTCGCCCACCAGGATCGTGCCGAGGCCGGGCGTGATGCCCTTGTCCTTCAGCGCAGCGACGCGGACCGACAGGTCCTCGAAGATCTCGTCGCGGGTTGCTTTGCCGTCCAGGATAGTCGCAGTCACGTCGCTCATTCTTCCAGGTATCCACTCGCTCGCGGCGGGCGGTGCCACATCGTTCCGGACGGGGAACAACCGCGCGAGTCCACCTGATCGACGTCGGGGGCTCCGGCCCGGTACAGATCTTCGAACGCCGACGCGAGACGGCGTTCGTAGTCCTCGGGGTCCGGCATCGACGAAACACTCACCAGGAACGTCAGATTCAGAGTATTTCCGAGCGATGTCACCGAATGAACGAGGGCGGAGGTCCGGCTGAGCATCGGTGTCCCCAGCGCTTCCACCACCGGACTGTCGCCGAAACGGAGGCCCTCGACCCGGCCGCGGGGCACATTGGTCACCGCGGTGTTCGCCAGCGCGACGACGTCGCCGCTCGACTCGGGCTTCCGGTTGCGGGCACGCCGAATCGACACCTTCAGGTCCACCGCGGGCGAAGCATCGACGGGCGCGGTGGTGGCCGCCGTCACCGGATGCGCGACACGCTGCTTCTCCAGATTCGACGATTCCCGGACGAGGCGGAGTCGCTCGAGCGGGTCTGCATGGTCGGTGTGCAGGTCGACGTACATGAGCGTGACCTCGTTGGCCGCACGGGTCTTCCCTGCCTCGACGCCGGACTTGCCCCGGGTCGATCGGGGGACGATCGCCGCGAGCGACGCCGGCGGGATTTCTCCGTGATGTTCGAGATACGAGTGCAGACCGCCCGAGACCACGGACAGGATCACATCGTTGACGGATGTTCCGGTGGAGCGAGCGACGGCCCGGACGTCGCGCAGATCCATGCGGACCCGGCCGAACTGCCGAGGCCCGCTGCCACCGGTGTCGAAACGCGTTCGTGGACGGCACGGCGCCGGTGGGGTGATGGTTCCCGCTGCGGTCAGCGTGGTCAGCGCCTTCCGCGCTCGGAGTGCAGCGAGCACAGCAGGTACCATCCGCGCGAACTTGAACGGCAGTGCCGATGCCGCGCGGACCACACCGGGAACGGAGGAGAGCGCCTCGGCGCCGACCGGCTTCGCGCCCGGATCGTCGAACAACGCACGGGCGATCTCGGCGGCTCCCAGTCCGTCGGTGAGCGAATGGTGTATTCGCAACGCGACGATGGTCGACGCCGCAGGAAGATCGTCGACCCCGCTGATATCGGTCAGGACATGCACCTCCCAGGGCGGCCTCGTCAGGTCGAGGGGGTCCTCCTTCATCGAGGCCAGGCGCCTGTGCAGTTCGCTGCGGGAGGTGTGGCCGACCCTCGTGAAACGAATGTGGTGCTCGGGGTCGACATCCGCTTCGACCCAGTACGGGTAGTCGAGGTCGGCGGGAACTCGATGCAGGCGGCGGCGAAGCGCCGGCGTCCGCTCCAGCCGATCGAGGAACCAGGCCACTGCCTCGGCGTTGGTGCGGACCGGATTCGCGTCCTGTTCGGTGTCGAACACATAGAAACTCAGCATTACCGCAGGTGGGTCTTCGGGGTTCGCCTCCGAGGTGAACACGTGGAGGGCGTCGCGCGAAGCCAGACGGACTCCGTGGGTGCGTGTCATCGCGATGGTTCGCCTCCGCGGTCTCGCTGTGCGTCTGCCCGTCCGATTGAAACAGCTCGCGGCCGCGGCCGCATCCCCCGCGTGTGTCTTGCCTCGAACCGGCTGGCAAGCTGGAGCGAGTGTTCCGAGTGATGTTCCATGCACCCTGTATCCCACCGAATACGGGTAATGCGATCAGGATGGTCGCCGCGACCGGCGACGAGCTGCACCTCGTGGAGCCCCTCGGGTTCGATCTGTCCGAGCCGAAGCTGCGGCGAGCCGGGCTCGACTATCACGATCTGGCGTCGGTGACGGTGCACGCCGATCTGCAAGCAGCGTGGGAAGCACTGAAGCCTGAGCGTGTCTTCGCGTTCACGGCACACGCCACGACCAGCTACGCCGACATCGAGTACCGCGCGGGCGACGTCCTGTTGTTCGGTCCCGAACCGACCGGGCTGTCCGACGAGGTACTCGCCGATCCGCATGTCACCACGCAGGTCCGCATTCCGATGTTGCCCGGACGCCGCTCGCTGAACCTGTCGAATGCCGCCGCGGTGGTGGCCTACGAGGCGTGGCGCCAGCACGGGTTCGACGGCGCAGTGTGACCGGTCTGCGTCAGCTGCTGACCACGCCGGCGCTCAGGCACCGCTCTCGACGGGGCGGCCCGACTGCTGCCAGCCGTCGGTGCCACCGGCAACGGAGACGGCGTTGATGCCGCGACCGGACAGATAGTCGGCGGCCTGCAGACTGCGTCCACCCACCGCACAGATGATGTACACGGTCTCGGCCGCGGGGATCTCCTCGACCCGTGCCACGAACTCACTGAGCGGAATGTGCGTCACGCCAGGCACCCGCACCTGGATGTACTCGTCGAGTTCCCGCACGTCGATGACGGGTGCCCCCTCGGCGAGTGCGGTTTCCAGTGCAGCCAGATCGACTTCACGCATCGTTGTCGGTCCTCTCGTCGGGGGCCTCGCCGGGATTTCCGGCGGAAGACCGTCCCGATCGGGCGATCCACCGGACCACCAGGTAGATGATTCCGGCGCACACGATCAGGAACGCCAACCACGGTAGCGCGACACCCGCTGCGACCACCGCGGCCCCCAGGGTCGTCCACAGGCTGTTCCACCCCTCGACGATGCCGTCCCAGAAACTGTCACTGTCCGACGGGCGCTGCTGGGTGCTGATGTCGACGGTGAGCGTCGACAGGTCGACCATGTCGGCCAGCTGCCGACGCTGGGCTTCGAGGCTGTCGAGGTCGGCCTGCCGCTCGGCAAGGGCGTTCTCCGCTTCGATGATGTCGGCGGTGTTGTCGGCCGTCTCGATCAGGGTCCGTAACCGATCCACGGAGGCGCGCAGCGCTCCCACTCGGGCTTCGAGGTCGGTGTACTGCAGGGTGACGTCGTCGCGGCTCGTGGTCAGGCTCGTGACGCGTCCGAGCTGCCGCACGTCGTCGATCACGGCGTCGAGCCCGTCGGCGGGGACACGGACGGTGAGCACACTGCTCGACTCGGGTCGCTCGGTGATCGAGTCGATACGGCCGTCGGCGTCTTCCACGATGGTGACCACCTCGCGACCGGTCGCGACGGGATCGTCTGCGGTGAGCATGATGCGTCCGGTCACGACCTCCTTCCGGTCCGGCTCTGCCTCGCCTGCCGGCGTAGAGGAACGGGCACCGTCGCTGAGCGCCGGCCCGGACTCGGACATCGCAGGTGCCGAATCCGCCATGGATCCCGAGCCGCTGCCGCCACCGCCCTCACCGCACGCAGCGGCGACGAACGCGACCAGCGCGAGGAGCGCAACCATCATCAGGCGTCTCATGGGGCGCGATGCTATCGAAAGTCGCGGGATTTCACCGGTGTCCGTAGATCCATCCGCTGCAGTCGGTCGGCCAGCACCGTCACGACACCGTCCGCGTTCTGGACTCGTCCGCGCACCAGCAGTGCGGGGGCGGTGTGCGCGAGGGTCCGGTATCTCGCCCACAACCCCACCGAGCACACCACATTCACCATGCCGGTCTCGTCCTCGAGGTTGAGAAAGGTGACACCGGCTGCGGTCGCCGGACGCTGACGATGGGTGACCGCACCACCGACGAGCACCCGAGTCCCGTCCGGGATCTGCAGCAAGCGCGACGCGGGGATCACCCCCAGCGCGTCGAGCCGGTCGCGCAGGAACTGCGTCGGATAGCTGTCCGGTGAGACGCCGGTGGCCCACACGTCGGCCGCGGCGAGCTCGACATCGCTCATGCCGGGCAGAGTGGGGGCCGGGGCGGACGCGCCGATGCCCGGTAGCCGGCCCGCACGTTGCGTCGATGCCGGACCGGCCGCCCACAGCGCTTCTCGCCTGGTGACGCCGAAACTCGACAATGCACCGGCCGTCGCGAGGGCTTCGGCCGCGGCCGTGGAGAGTTCGACGCGGGCGGTCAGGTCGAGCAGGGAAAGGTACCGGCCGTGTGCCTGTCGCTCCTCGATGATGCGTGCGGCGAGATCATCGCCGATGTGTCGCACCTCCCCCAGCCCGAGGCGCACTTCCCGGCCTCGATTCTCGACGGTGGCGTGGGCGAGACTCGCGTTGACGTCCGGTCCGTGCACCACGACACCGTGTCGCCGGGCGTCGGCTACCAACGATTGCGGCGAGTAGAAACCCATCGGCTGCGCTCGGAGCAGGCCCGCGCAGAATGCCGCAGGGTGATGCAGTTTGAACCAGGACGAATAGAACACCAGCGAAGCGAAGCTCTGCGAATGACTTTCGGGGAATCCGAAATTCGCGAAGGCGTACAGCTTCTCGTAGATTCGATCGGCGACCTCCCCGGTCAGTCCGTGCAGCTCTCGCATACCCTGATAGAACCGCGCGCGCAGACGTTCCATCTTCTCCGGGGATCTCTTCGACCCCATCGCGCGACGCAGCTGGTCGGCTTCCGCAGCGGTGAAACCGGCGACATCGACGGCCATCTGCATCAATTGTTCTTGGAACAGCGGGATCCCGAGAGTGCGTTCGAGCGTTTTCTCGAGGCACGGATGGTCGTAGACGACGGGTTCGAGGCCGTTGCGCCGCCGGATGTACGGGTGCACGGATCCGCCCTGGATGGGTCCGGGGCGGATCAGCGCCACCTCGATCACGAGATCGTAGAAGTGCCGCGGTTTCAACCTTGGCAGTGTCGCCATCTGCGCACGCGACTCCACCTGGAACACGCCGACGGAATCCGCGCGGCGCAACATCTCGTAGACGGCGTCCTCCGACAGATCGAGTTGCGCGAGATCGACGTGGATGACTTCGTGTTCGGCGACGAGGTCGATCATGTAGTGCAGCGCAGAGAGCATGCCGAGGCCGAGCAGATCGAATTTGACCAGTCCGACGGCGGCGCAGTCGTCCTTGTCCCATTGCAGGACGGTGCGACCGGCCATACGTGCCCATTCGACGGGGACGACGTCGGCGACGGGCCGGTCGCAGATCACCATCCCGCCCGAGTGGATGCCGAGGTGCCGCGGCAGACCCTCGATCTGGGCTGCGAGCCGAAGCACCGGCTCGGGGATATCGGTCGCGCTCTCGGTCTCAGATCCGGAACCCACACCGCCCCAACGGCTGACCTGCTTGCTCCACGCGTCCTGCTGACCCTGCGCATAGCCGAGCGCCCGCGCCATGTCGCGCACCGCGGACTTGCCACGGTAGGTGATGACGTTGGCCACCTGCGCGGCATGGGTGCGCCCGTATTTCTCGTAGACGTGCTGGATGGCCTCTTCACGGCGGTCGGATTCGATGTCGAGATCGATATCCGGTGGGCCGTCACGTTCCGGCGACAGGAACCTCTCGAACAGCAGACCGTTGCGGACGGGATCGACATTGGTGATGCCGATCGCATAGCACACGGCAGAATTCGCCGCGGAACCTCTTCCCTGGCAAAGGATGTCGTTACTCTTACAGAACTGCACAATATCGTGGACGACGAGGAAGTATCCCGGGAAACCCAGCTGCTCGATGATGGCGAGTTCGTGTTCGATCTGCCGGTAGGCGTCCCGGTAGTGTTCCGGGGGCCCGTATCGGCGCAGGGCTCCGCCGTAGGTGAGTTCACGAAGCCATGACTGCTCTGTGTGTCCGTCGGGTACGTCGAACGGCGGCAGTTTCGGTGCGATGAGACTCAGGTCGAAGGCGCATTCGCGGCCGAGGTCTGCGGCGGCCTGTACAACACCGGGAAACGCCGCGGACAGACGTGCCATCTCCGCGCCCGATCGCAGGTGGCCGCCACCGACCGGGGGCAGTCTGCCCGCAGCGGCGTCGAGGCTCTGCCGGTCGGAGATCGCCGCCATGGCCATCGCGAGCCGTCGCCGGCGCGGAACGGAGAAGTGCGCAGCGGTACTCGCCACACACGAAAGTCCGTATCGTCCGGCAAGTTCCGCGAGGACGGTGTTGCGTTCGTGGTCGTCGGGCAGACCATGCCAGGTGAGTTCGACGGTGACGCGCTCGGTTCCGAATCGGTCGACGAGTTCGCGCAGCGCACGGTCCGCGCCGTCGGGGCCGTCCGCGTCGAGAGCCTGCCGCACATGCCCTCTACGGCATCCGGTGAGAATCTGCCAATGTCCGCAGGCGGCGTCGGTGAGTGCGTCGTAGTCGTAGCGGGGCTTGTTCTTCTCCCCGCCCGCCAGGTGCGCGGCGGCGATCTGTCGAGACAGGCGCCTGTACCCTTCGCTGCCCCGCGCGAGGACCAGCAGGTGCGCGTCGTCGAGGCCGAGTTCGGCTCCGAACACGGTGCGCATGTCGAGCTCCCGCGCGGCCTCCGCAAACCGCACGACGCCGTAGAGGCCGTCGTGGTCGGTGAGCGCGAGGGCCTCCAGGCCGAGACGAACAGCCTCTTCGACGAGTTCTTCGGGCGTCGAGGCGCCGTCGAGGAAGCTGTATGCCGAGTGCGAGTGCAGTTCGGCGTACGGCACGACGGGACCGGAGGGCAGCTGCACCTTCCCCTCGTAACCGGGACGGGTACGAGACCAGGCGGGGGCGTCGTTGCCGTCGCCCGGGTGCATCGGAGCGGAGCGGCCGGAGAGGACACGCTCCATCTCCGACCAGGTCGGCGGACCGTTGTTCCATCCCATCTTCGCCTCCCGTGACACCAGCACGGTTATCGTACACGTGTTCGATTCATCCTTCCTCCCGTTCCATGGGTTCCCTCAGGTTCTGAGCCTTCGGAAACCCGTGCGACAGGAGGAAAGCTGAGTCAGTACCCGGCGCTCGGCTCGACCCGAGCGAGCAACTCCTCCCCCGCGATGAACCTGCGCACGTTCTCACGCAGCGTCGGCGCGAACGCCGCGGTCAGACCGCTTCGGGTGTTCGCAATGTGCGGGGTGATCACGACATTGTCGAGATCCCACAGCGGGTGTCCGTCGGGCAAGGGCTCGGGTTCGGTCACGTCGAGCACCGCCCCTGCAATCTTCTCCGCGCGCATCGCATCGACGAGTGCATCCGTATCGACCAGGTTGCCGCGCGCAACATTGACGAGCCATGCCGTGTCAGGCATCGCCTCGAGCACAGCGGCGTCGACGAGCCGATCGGTGTCTTCGGTTGCCGGAGCCGCAATCACGAAATGATCGGCCATCGACCACACTTCCGCGGTGCGGCTCGACGGCAGCGTCACCTTCGCTCCGTCGACCGGGCGACCCGAACGGTTGACCGCCACCACTTCCACACCGAAAGCGTGCAACCGCGGGATCATGGCGCGGCCGATCCCGCCGGCTCCCACGATTGCCACGGTCGATCCGTGGAGTGTCCGAACCCGCGGATCGATCTCGTCTTTCCGCCAGCTCGTCGCTCCGAGTGAGGTGTGGAACTGGCGCAACCCTACGAGCAGTCCCCCGACTGCGTACTCGGCGACGTTGTCGGCGTACACACCCGAGGCATTCGCCCAGATGCGCCGGTCGTCGATCAGCCCGGCCCGGAAGAACGGCTCGATACCGGCGTAGGTGAGCTGCACCCAACGGATATGGTCGGGCAGGTTCTTCGGGAAATCGTCGGGACCACCGTCCCACACCAGTGCGTCGGCGTCGTCGAGCTCTGCGAGCGCGGCACCGCCGTCGACGATCGCGGTCGCGAGATGATCGTCGTGATCGGGTCCCAGATGAATTCGCATGCCTGGAACCCTATCGCCGCGCGGCGCCGTCATCGAGACAAGTGCGCACCGGAGGTGTTCCGGACGTCCTATTTGTCGTTCACTCCCATGCTTCGGCTCAGCGCAAGCACCGCGTCGCGGCGGCCCATAGCTCCGAACGGTGAACCGCCGGTGGGGTTGTCGGTACCGCAGATCCACGTGGGTCCATCGGACAGGTGCTCGAGCGCTTCCTCCGCGACATCGTGGGGATCGGCCAGATCGCGGTGCGTTTCACCCGCAGTGCCGAGCGCTCGATGCATCGACGGGGTGGCGGTCGCGCCGAGCACGAGTCCGAGAACGTCGACCCCGCTACTGCGCCACTCGGCCCACAGACTTTCCGCAAGGATGAGATCGAATGCCTTCGTTGCGCCGTAGGTCGCGAGGGTGGGGCCCCCGACCCATGCGGCACCTGATGTCACAAGGACGACGGCACCGCGTCCCCGCGCCACCATCGGGCCACCGAACCTGTAGGTCGTTTCGAGCACACTCGTGCAATTGCGATGGACCAGCGACAGGTGGGTATCGAGATCCTTGTCGAGAAACGCGGTACTGCGATCGTCACTGCCTGCGTTGTAGACGAACAGCCCGATTTCGAGATCGACTGTTGCGGTTTCGAGCCGCTCCGGGGCATCGGCAGCGCTCATGTCGAGCGCGACCGTGCGCACCTCGACACCGTGCCGCGCTCGGATTTCGGTGGCGCATTCCTCCAGCACGGTTGTTCGTCGTGCCACCAGCACAACATTCATGCCCCGGCGTGCCATTCCGTGAGCGAACGCGGCACCGATCCCGTCGGAACCACCGACGACGATGCCCCAGTGCCCGTATTTGTCTACCAAGTCTGTCGTCATTGTTCAGTCGCTTTCGGTGAATGGTGTGAGCATCTCTCGGTGTTCGGTGGTGCCGTCGAGATTGGCGTTGATCCGTTCCTCGATCCGCCAACCTTTCGGTGTCCGCACCCAACGCCAGGTGTTCGCAGAGACCCGCGCCACCCAGAATCGGTCGGCGTCGGCATCCCAGCGGATGTTGAGCGCGTAGCTACGGCCGGTGGCGTGGTCACCGTCGACCACGATGTGCGGCACGGTCAGGACATGACCGCATCCGTCTCGGAGCAGGCTCTGGTGGCCCTCGCCGTGAACCATGCCGACGATCTCCTCGTGCCCGCGCATCCGCCGCTGCGGAACGGCGTCGAAGATGCCGTCGTCGGTCCAGAGTGCAGCCGCCGCCTCCCCTGACCCGCTGTCGACCGCGGGTCCGTACTGGGCGACCAGCTGCATGATCTCGACCTGGTCACTGAGCACACGAACCTCGGCGGCCAGCGCTGCGACCATCTCGCGCAGTTCCTCGACATCGCTCATCGACAGTCGACCCTCCCACCTCGCAACCCAGCACGCATCATCTTCTCCCTCCGAAGGATTCGGTCCCTGCCATGCACGGTAGCGACTCCGACGCAATTACAGAAGATCTTCTCCTGTAATTGCGGCGGACGCGGACCGGGGGTTCTCCCCCAGTCGAAGATCAGGTCCCGAACCTGATGTGTTCCCGGTCTCGGACGACCACGATCGAGCACGTGAAACTATTGGTGCGGATCGTGGCGACCCTGTTCGCCCTCGGCGTGGTGCTGATTCTCGGCGCGGCGGGTGCCGGGCTCTTCTTCTGGAACACGGCCTCGATCGACACGACAGGACAGGTGGCATTCGACCGGCCACTGAATGTTCCTCCACTCGCCGACAGCACGGTGACCGATGACGGCACCCGCGTGTTCGACCTGACCCTGCAGCGCGGCACCAGCGACCTGGGGCACGGGCCCGACACGCAGACCTGGGGTGTGAATGGCGACTATCTCGGCCCGACCCTGCGTGCCGAGCGCGGTGAGAACGTTCGGGTGAACGTGACCAACGAAGTCGGCGAGACGAGCACGCTGCACTGGCACGGAATGCATCTGCCCGCCGCGATGGACGGCGGCCCCCACCAGACGGTCGAACCCGGGGCCACCTGGTCTCCGCATTGGACGATCGACCAACCTGCCGCGACCCTCTGGTACCACCCGCACCTCCACGGCTCCACGGCGTCGCACGTGTATCGAGGTCTCGCGGGCATGTTCCTCCTCGACGAGCAGGGCGGCCCCGGACTCCCCGATGAGTACGGAGTCGACGACATCCCGGTGATCGTGCAGGACAAGAAATTCGACGGCACGCAGCTCGACGAGGACGGCGCGACGTTCGCCAATGTCGGAGTTCTCGGCGACGAGATCCTCGTCAACGGCACTCCCGGCGCATTCCTGGATGTAACAACCGAACGCGTCCGGCTGCGGCTGCTCAACGCGTCGAACGCACGAATCTACAACTTCTCGTTCGACACCGGTCTACCGTTCGATCTGATCGGTACCGACGGCGGGCTGTTGGAATCACCCGTCGCGCTCCGCAGTCTCCAACTCTCGCCCGGCGAGCGAGCGGAGATCGTGGTCGAGGCGCCGGCGGGAACCCGGAACATGCTCCGCAGCACCCCACCCGATCTGCGCGCCGATTTCTGGCAGACCCGATTCTCGGGAGGCGACGACAGCGTCGACGTTCTCGAACTCCGCACCGCCGACATTCTCGAATCGAACGAAGCGGTCCCGGCACGGCTGGCAACGCTGGAGGATCTCGGCGAACCGACCGTCACCCGCACTTTCGACCTCACGAACTCGACCGAGATCAACGACCGCGAGATGGACATGAACCGGATCGACGAGGTCGTCGTCGCCGGCACCACCGAGCTGTGGGAAGTCACCAACATCAGCGGGGTGGTCCACAACTTCCATGTCCACGACGTGCAGTTCCAGGTCGTCGAGGCGACCGGTATGCCTACCGACCATCCGACGCTGATCGGCCGGAAGGACACCGTCTACGTCCCGCCCGGCGCCACAGTGCGACTGCTCATGCGATTCGACGACCACACCGACCCCAACGTTCCGTACATGTACCACTGCCATCTGCTCCGGCACGAGGACGATGGAATGATGGGTCAGTTCGTGGTCGTCGGCGCCGATGAGGTCGACGAGGTCGGTGTCCTTCCCATCCACTCGACCCACGGCGACCACTCGGGCCACAGTGGAGGGGACGCCACGGGGTAGGCAAGTGTGCGCCTCGTCGCACAACAGTTCACTCGGAATAGATCCTCGTGCGACCGCGTTGACCCATTCGGATCGGCGCGCCGGTACGCCCCGGAGCCAATGTGAATTGCCTTCGTGGAATACCGTCCGGCTGGAACCACGTTGCGCCCCGTGCCGTGAGGCACCCGGCGCGTCGGTCCGCCTCTCTCCGGCCCACCGACGATCACCCGCGTCCTGCTCGCGATTACAGTTGCCGTTCGGCAGCACCGAGCAGACCGGGAGTATGTATGAATCGCTGGGCCGAGATCGTCGTAGCAAGAAGCCGGTGGGTGCTCGCCCTCGTCCTACTCGTCGTTCTCGTCGCAGGTGCATGGGGCATCGGTGTCTTCGGCAAGTTGTCCAGCGCCGGGTACTACGTCGCCGACAGCGAAGCCATGCAGGCGCAGCAGATCATCTACGACACGTTCGGGTCGCAGACTGCCGACATCATCGCGATGTACACCGCGCCCGAGGGCAGGACCATCGACGACATCCGGCCCGACATCGAGCAGACGCTCGCCGCGTTCGACGAGCAGTATCCGTCCGAGGCCATCACGACCTACTGGACGGCACCACCACCGACGAATCAGCTCTTGCTCTCGACAGACCAGCAGAGTGTGGCGGCCACCATCACGCTCGGCACGAACTCGGGTGTGACGGCGGCCGACTTCCAATCGGCCCTCGACGAACTCGAGGTGCCCGGCGTCGAGTCCCAGTTCGCGGGCAACACCGTCGTCTCCATCGAGTTCACCCACACTCTCGAGCGAGATCTCGTCAAGGCCGAGGCCATCGCGATTCCGATCACACTCATCCTGCTCGTCCTCATCTTCGGCGGTGTCGTAGCCGCGGCTGTCCCCGTCTTCGTCGGGGTGTTGGCCATCTTCTCCTCCCTCGCGACGCTACGGCTGCTCTCGACGGTCACCGAAGTGTCGTCGTACGCGCTCAACATCACCTCGCTGATCGGCCTGGGGCTTGCGATCGACTACGGATTGTTCATCGTCAGCCGATACCGCGAGGAACTCGCCGCCGGATCAGACCCTGCTGCCGCGACGAAACGGACGATGCTGACGGCGGGCCGCACCGTGATGTTCTCGGCGGCCCTGCTCATCTGCGCATTCGCGGGCATGCTCGTCTTCCCACAGGCCGTGCTCCGGTCGCTCGGTCTCGGAGCGATGGCCTCGGTGTTCAGTGCCGCCGTCCTGTCCCTGACGGCGGTGCCTGCCGTGTTGGCGCTCCTCGGGCATCGCATCAACGCGTGGACCTGGGATCGCGAGGCGTCGACGCGCAGCGAGGCTCGTGCACGCAAGTTCTGGGGCAGCGTCGTACACAAGGTGATGAAGCGACCCGCTCTCATCGCGATCGTCATCACCGCGGGACTGCTGTTCCTCGCCACACCGGTCCTGAAAGCTCAGTTCGGCGAGGTCGAGTACACCGCGTTGCCCGAGGACAGCGCCGCGCGCGCGGCGACCCAGACGCTCCTCGACGAGTTCCCGAGCACGGGCAACGGTCCGACACTCGTCCTGCGCGACGACGGCGGGCAGGCCGTCGACGCCGATGCCCTCCGCACCGTGTCGCGCGAAGTCGCAGGCATCGAGGGGATTTCGCAGGTCGTCACCGTCGGTCAGCAGGACGACGTCGCCGTGGTGCAGGCCGTCTACGCACAAGGCGTGGACGGTACCGACAGGGCCAGTGAGATCACCGACGAGTTGCGGTCGATCCCCGTCCCGGACGGCTCCGAACTGCTCGTCGGCGGCAGTCGGGCGTTGGTCGACGACGCAAATACCGCAGTCTCCGACGCACTGCCGTGGATGGTCCTGATCATGGTGGTCTCGACCCTGATCCTGCTGTTCCTCGCGTTCGGATCGGTGGTACTGCCGATCAAGGCCGTGCTGATGGCAGGTCTGAGTCTCGCCGCGACCTTCGGCGTGCTCACGTGGGTGTTCCAGCTCGGGCACGGCGCATCGCTGATCGATGTGGTGCCCAACGAGTTGGAGCCGACATTCGTCGTGCTGATCCTTGCTGTGGTGTTCGGACTGTCCACCGACTACGAGGTCTTCCTGATGTCGCGCATGGTCGAAGCGCGTGCGGCAGGGGCAACGACCGTCGAGGCCGTCGAGTACGGCATCTCACGCACCGGACGTGTGGTCACGTCCGCGGCCCTGCTGCTGATCGTGGTGACCGGAGCATTCACCGTCTCGGGATTGTCGATCATGCGATTCCTCGGAGTCGGCATGATCATCGCCCTGATCATCGATGCGACCGTCGTGCGCATGCTGCTGGTGCCGTCGCTGATCAAACTGATGGGCGAAGCAAACTGGTGGGCTCCGCAGTGGATGAAGAAGGTCCACGAGAAATTCGGGCTCGGGCACTGAAAAGGTTCGTCGGCCGAGCTACCTACAGTTGCGTGAGCTTCGTGGCGACCACGGGGCGCACAGGCTTGGGCGCGGCACCGCAACTCGCGGGTCGATCCGAGAGCTCCCGAACCTCGACGTCGACCCGCCATTCCCGTCCGTCACGGTGCCGCACGAGTGGTTCGGTTCCGGTCTCGTCGACGGTGAAGGCGTCGATCGACAGGTCACCGACAGCACCCCGTACCGCGAGTTCGGCAACCTGACCTGCTGCTCCCCACGTGCTGCGGCCACGCGCACCGAGCGCGAGGGCTTCACCGCGGACGGCCGCACGCACCACCTCGACGCTCTGCTCGGCGTCGAGACGACCGTACGAGTAACCGCTGGGCAGCAGAATCATCGACGGAGCGAACCGGTGCCCGCCGGTATGCGAACATTCCCAGACCGCGTCCGAGAATTCTTCCTTCAGCGCCGACGCGACGGGGCGGCCGAGCACCGCACAGCACCGGTCTCGTTTGCCGTGCGCGCAGACGAGCACGATCGGGCCGGACACCGCCTCCCCCAACCCCGGAGGGGGCCCGGCCACCACGCGCGGCACGATATCGAGCAGCTCCGCCGGGTCGGTGACCTCGAGTCGTTCGCACCACGCGTCGCCCGGCTCGGTTCGAGCGATGAGCACAGTTTTCACCGGTCGCGGAACATCGCGGCCGGGACGCCTGATGAACATGATCCGTACGCCCGTCGCCGCAGCGCGGGCCGAGAGTTCACTCGACAACTCTGCGCCGAGCGCGGTGCCGTCGAGTACGTCGTGACCCCACGCCGACGGGAACTCCAGGCATACGTAGCCGGGGGCCGTCGCAGTGGTGCCGGGCAAGGGTTCGTCGACGGCGGACAGTGCAGAACAAGTGGGGGCAGCGGTGGTCACGTCGCCATTGTGTCCCGCCCGCACACCCGATGAAAGTCGGGCTGCAACATGTCAGCGAGTGCGCCGCAGACGCCTGAGCCCCGCCTGTGTCCAGATCCTGAGGAAGCCCTGCGAAAGGTAAGCGAGACAACCGGCGGCGAGCATCCACTTGGTGACACTGATCGTGGATGCGAGGCGCACCGAGTCGTCGGCAATCTTGTCGCGGTGGTCGAGGAGGTACAGGCCTGCCACGTTCTCCGCGTAGTCGCCCGCCGCAGCGATCACGGGTGCAGTGAGCAGGATTCTGCGTACCGCAGGCGACAACGGCCGATGGTCGTCGAGTGCGCGCGCACCGGCGCGCAACGCCACCGCGAAGGTCAGCGGGTGGAACATGTCCCAGTAGTAGTGCTCCCGGTAGCGGGAAAGCTCGGCCGGTCCGAGATTGTCGAGTATCTTCCGGTACTTCGACGCCGAGAACGTCGTCTGCACCGTACCGACGGTGAGCGCGGTGGAACCGAGGACACGAGCGATGTTCGCCTGCGAAACGACGAACAGAGCGGAGGTCGCGATCAGCTTCCGGTCGGGTGAAGACAAGGCCATGCCCCGATCGTAGGCCAAGTCCGGCGAGATCAGTCGGTGAGGAAAGGCATCACCGCTGCCACGAAATCCTCTGATCGATCGCGATGAATGCTGTGCCCGCATGGAATCTCCCGCACCGCACCGTTCGGGATCAGCGCCAGGGCCTCGGTGAGCAGTCGCGGGTCGACCATGCTTCCACGGCGCGCACCGCGCAGCAGCATCGTCGGAGACTTCATCGACGGAAGTTGTTCCCACCACATCGGATTCGACGTGTGGAACTGAGATACCACGGAGTCGATCATCGATCGGTCGAACGAGAACACTGCGCGCGGATTGAGCACCATGCTGGTGGCGGCATGCCACAGTTCGGTGGGCGTCGGGCGGTGCGCAGGAACCTCGGGAACGGGATCGCTCGCGCGCAACGGTAGCGGCGCCTCCTCCAGGACGAGCCGTCGCACCAACCCGGGCTGCTGCTGCGCCACCAGCGAACCGGCGTGCCCACCGAGGGAATGCCCCACCAGATCCACGGTGTCGAAACCCAGGTGCTCGCACAGGCCTGCGATATCGGCGGCGAACTCCGAGAACCGGTACGACGTCGCGCGAGCGCTGCGGCCGTGTCCGCGCAGGTCCACAGCGACCACCCGGCGCCCGGCGGCGGTGAGCCGCCGGGTGAACCTGTCCCAGGTGCGCGCGTCGCCGCCCATGCCGTGCACCAGCACGACCGGCACCCCCTCAGCTGTTCTGCGAGGCGCCGAATCCCGGTAGGCGATCGCGACATCGTTCGGCGTCGCGGTGAGGACGGAGGTAGCCACGGTTGTCAGCCTAATCAGCCTGCCCGCTCAGTCGTAGACACCCTCCACACTCCACCCGTCTGCTCCGTGGACGATCAGCAGGGCCCGGCCTCCATCGAGCTGCACCTGCAGTCGCGCGATGTCGCGGGCGGTCTCGGGATCCCACCAGTATTCGTCCACCGGCCAGGGTCCCGCCCATCCGGTCACCTGCCAGCTGCGACTTCCCCATCGCAACTGCGTCGGCCGACCACTGAGCAGACCCCGTTCGGTGATCGTCACCCCCTCACCCACGTCGTCGACCAACGCGATCGGCGGCGGCACGTGCATCACCATGGCCGGGGCCGGGGGTGGTAACCGTCCGGGCCAGGGCGCGTCCGGATCCGACGAGGGCACTGCCTCTTCCCCCACCGGGACGAGAGTGATTCGCTCAACGGGTCCGCGTCCACCGCTGAGCACCCCCACCCGGACCGCATCACCGCCGAGCAGGCCCTGCACTCGGACCAGTGCCCTCCGTGCCCGTTCGTCCTCCTCGCCGATACCGCCCCACAGACCCAACTGCAAAGTGCCGGAATCCACCACTTCCACGGGCTCGAGACGCAACATGGTGATCCCGGTGGTGGCGCGATCGGCGCTGCGTCCGGTAAGCCAACCGTCGAGTTGCCAGCGCACCCGGTCTGCGGTCCCTTCGGGGGTCAACGGCCCGGCGCAGCGCCACGTCCGCGCCAGTTCTTCACCGCTGCCGGCGTGGGCCGACACGAGGAGCCGCGTGCACGCCACACCGGCCGCAGCAAGTCGGGTGTGCAACAGTTCGGCGAGCGTCCGACCGAGGAACGCCGCGGTGTCCACCCGCTCGATCGGGGGATCGCACACGTGCTCCACCGTGAGATCGGGAGGCACCGCACGCCCCGACGGCGGACGCTCGGGTAGTCCACGTGCACACCGGTGCGCCACCACCGCGTCAGCGCCGAACCTCGACGCCACATCGGATACCGGCAGCGCCGCAAACGCCCCGATCGTGCGCACCCCCAGCCGACGTAGCAGATCGACCAGGTCGGCACGCTCCGGCGCAGCCAGCGCCGGCTCCACTGCCAACTGAGAAATCGGCAGCGGAGCAAGGAACGCAGGGCCGTCGCCGCTCGACACCAATGCAGCCCTACGGGCAGCGAGCACTGCGGTGGACAGTTCGTCGGCAATACCGACCTGGCATTCCACTCCCACGGAAGCGACCTCGTCGACGAGACGTTCTGCGGCGGCCTCCTCCGATCCGAACCATCGCACGACGCCGCGCGCCGCGAGTGCAACGAGGCCCGGGCGCAGCACCTCGACACCGGGAGCGGCCGCATCGATCGCCGCGACCACCGGCTCGAAGAGCCGAGCATCCCGGCCCGGATCATTTTGTGCCACATGAAGTTCAGGGCATCTTCCTTGAGCTTCACGACGCACCGAGCCACGGACGACACCGGCCGCTCGGGCCGACGCCGAACATGCGACCACCCGATTCCCGGACACCACGGCAATCGGCGCGGTGGCAGGAATGCCTGCCGCCGCAGCCGCAGCCACCGCGGGCCAGTCCGGGCACCACACCGCCACGACACGCGACGTCGACCGGCCACCTCCGGTCGCCGGACCATCCCTGATCACTGGGCCACCACGAGGTTCGGAACAGAATCGACGGTCGACGCAGTAACGGTCGACACAGCATCTGCTCGCCGCCGCTCACCGGATACCCATCGCACACCATCGGGCTCGGCACAGACATCGATACGCGCAGTTCGGGGACCGGCGGCACGCCCCGAGGCCCGCACCGACAGCCCGATACCGCACAACCGCGCCCGTCCCGGTCCTGTCAGCCCTTCGTAACCACTCACCTGCGCCTCGAGGCGCACCTGCGCGCCGTCCCAACGCCCGTCGGTGACCACCAGGACCGCACCTTTGCTCCGCACACGAGCCGCGACGACGCGGCTTCGCGACGGCGGAATCGACCTTCCTCCCAAACCGAGCACCACCAGGTCCAGCCCATCGAGCAGCACGGCCGCAACCTCCACCGGGTCGGGGCCCGGGTCGGGGATCATCGCCACCCGGCTCAGCCGGGCCCCCATTTCCGCCGCCGCGAGCAATCCGAGTCGCCGCTGACCGATAACGGCTGCGTGCCCACCCGCCGCGGTCACCGCCGCCACCATGCCCAGCAGCAACGATGCCGACCCCGATACGGACACCACGGTGCCGCGAACCAATCCTCCATGCGGGAGCAGTTCGGTGAGAGGTTCGGGCACCGGTAGTACCCGTTCG
Source organism: Rhodococcus sp. F64268 (assembly GCF_023015605.1). Lineage (NCBI taxonomy): Bacteria > Bacillati > Actinomycetota > Actinomycetes > Mycobacteriales > Nocardiaceae > Rhodococcus > Rhodococcus sp. F64268. Next base: position 90,677 of record NZ_JALKAI010000011.1, on the reverse strand, counting down.
ACCGGACTGTGCACCGGAGCAGGCGCGGAGGTCTCTCCTTTCGCCGGAACTGCGGAGATCCGGCGCCTCAGCGCTTCGATCCGCTCCGCTCTACTCGGCCCTCCACCGTCGCCGACTGTTTCTTCATCGACCGGAAATTCGGCCACTTCACCCACATGCACCCCTGTCATCCGCCAGCCGTATTCGTTCACGACCTGCCGACCACGGGGAAGACGTGGCCCAGCCCGAATTGAATTCGAACGTATTTTCGAACTTGTCCAGTAGACCCGATGCCGGTACCTGCCGTCAAGTGATCGCCCCCACCGCAATCCGTCGAGCCGCCGAGGTATCCGCCGGGATCGATTACCCTCGTGAGGTGGCAGAACGGGAACGAGAGGGAAGGGTCGTCGGTCCGGATCACCTGGTGGCCGGGCGATATCGACTCGATTCCAAACTCGGTGGCGGAGGCATGGGCGCCGTATGGCTCGCCCGCGACAATCGACTCGGGCGGAACGTGGCCGTCAAGCAGGTGATCTCCACCGCAGATCTCGACCCTGCCGCCGCCGAGGAGATCCGCAGACTCGCCCTCCGCGAGGGCCGGGTCGCCGCCCAGCTCACCCATGAGCACGCGATCTCCATGTACGACGTCGCACTCCACTACGGCGAACCGTGGTTGGTCATGGAGCACCTGCCGTCCCGCAGCCTCGCGCAAGTCATGAACGCGATCGACACCTTGCCGCCGTACGTGGTCGCGCAGATCGGTGCCGATGTCGCCGACGCTCTCGCAGCCGCTCACGAGGCAGGCATCGTGCATCGCGATGTCAAGCCGGGCAATATCCTCATCGCCGAACGCGGCAACGACGCAGGCGTCGTGAAGATCAGCGACTTCGGCATCGCCCGCGCCAAGGGCGACAACGATCCGTCCAGTGTGATCATCGGTACCCCCGCCTATTTCGCACCCGAGGTCGCCCGGGGAAGCGATCCCACCGAGGCGAGCGACGTGTTCTCCCTCGGCGCCACCCTCTACACCGCAATCGAGGGGCAGCCACCGTTCGGCTACGAAGCGGACTCGATCGCGCTCCTGCACCGCGTCGCCCGTGCCGAGATCATCCCTCCGACCAGAACCGGGCTCCTCACCGACACCCTGCTCGCCATGCTCGAACCCGACCCGGCACGCAGGCCGACGATGATCGAGGCACGCAATCGCCTCACCGAAGTGGTGCTCGGCCCAGGCGGAAACCCGGCCGTGCTCCGCGGCAGGCCCATCGTGTCCCAGGACGGCACCGTTCCGTCCTGGGCCCAACGTTCGACTCCGGCCGACGACCAGACACGCCCCCGAAGTTCGTTCATGGATCAGCCTTTGACCATGCCCACGACACCGAGGGCCGGAAGCACCGGCTCGCCGTCCTCGTGGCCGGCCTCCGTACTCGACCGTCTGGTTCCCAAGGGCGATCTCCCGGAATCGACGCAGGAGAAGGTCCTCGCGTATGCGCCCATGGCGATGGCGGTGATGGGTGCGATCATCCTCATCGCGCTCGTCATCGCGCTCGTCATCGCGTTCCTCGTGGCCTGATCCCTGCAGCGTGTCGGTGCCGTGTGCCACTGTTCGTCAGCCCGGCGAAACCAACACGAGGAGACCGATGACCACACCTGATCCGACCATGGCCGCCATCACCGAAGCCGTCACCACAGGCCGCTCCGGCGACACCGTCGCCGCGCGTGCCCGTCTCGAAACTCTGTGGGACGAAATCGGACCCGACGGCGACGCGCTGCACCGCTGCACTCTCGCGCACTTCCTTGCCGATCTCTACGACGATGCAGCAATTTCCCTCACGTGGGATGCCCGGGCACTCGAGGCTGCCGATTCTCTCGACGACACCCGAGTGCAGCAGGAGCACGCATCGCTGCAGATCCGCGGGTTCTACCCGTCGCTGCATCTCAACCTTGCCGACGATCACCGCCGCCTGGGCAATTTCGATGCCGCAACCGAGCACCTCACCGCGGCACGGATCTACCTCGACGCCCTCGCCGACGACGGGTACGGCGCCACCGTCCGATCCGGCATCGACAACGTGACACGAGCCCTCTCGGAGAGGAGCACCGAACGCCTCGTCACACATTGACGGGCTTCACCGACACCCCGTCCCCGTATCAGTCGATACGCCGCCGATGCGCCCACCGGGTAAGCGCATTGCGGTTGGACTGCTGGGTCTTGCGCAGCACATTCGACGCGTGCGTCTCGACGGTCTTCACCGAGATCACGAGTTCCTCGGCAATCTCACGGTAGGTGTATCCGCGGGCGAGCAGTCGCAGCACCTCGAGTTCGCGCGGAGTCAGTGAATCGAGTTCGGGATCGAGCGGGGGCTCCGGCGCAGTCGACCTGCCGGTGAACGAATCCAGCACGAACCCGGCCAAGCGTGGGCTGAAGACCGCATCTCCCCCCGCCACCCGCCGTACCGCGTCGGCGAGATCCGGGCCGGAGATCGTCTTGGTGACGTAGCCGCGTGCTCCCGCCCTGATCACCGCGATGACGTCCTCGGCGGCATCGGACACGCTCAATGCCAGGCACACCGACCCCGGATCGATACGGCTGAGCACTGCGACACCGCCACCGTCGGGCATGTGCACGTCGAGCAGCACCACATCGGGTTTCGCGGCGCCGATCCCTGCGACAGCCTCCGCAACACCGCCGGCCTCACCGACGATCTCCATGTCCTGTTCGCGTCCCAGTTCGGCTCGGACGCCGGACCTGAACACCGCGTGGTCGTCGACGAGAAAAACCCGGAAACGCCGGGTCGATTCGGAGATCTCGGACGGTGTCGCCGAAGTCGAACTCACTGGGGCTGCTCCTCGTGGTGGGGCTGGGTCGCCTCCCACTCTAAGGTCGCCTCCTCCGTACCTGCCGTCTGCGGGGTCGTCTCCGGGGCGTGTCCCCCACCGGATCGAGGCATGTGAATGCGGACCTCCGTGCCCTTCCCGAGCGCGGTCTTGACCACGGTGCGTCCACCGCGTCGTTCGATCCGCGCGGTGATCGACCGCGCGAGGCCATGCCGGTCTTCCGGCACAGTGTCCGGGTCGAAACCGACACCCCGATCGCGGACGAACACACTGATCTCGTGGGGTTCGACCTCTGCGAACAGGTCGATGTTGTCCACTTGCGCGTGCTTCGCTGCGTTGACAAGGGCTTCCCGGGTGGCACCGAGCACCGCCGTGAATGCCTCCGCTGATACGTCCTCGTCATCGGGCGCCACGTCGCCGACGATCACGGGAGCCACGGACACACCGCGCTGGTCCTCCACTTCCCCGGCGATGGTGCGCAGCGCTTCGGCCAGGGACGTGCGAGGAGTTTCGTCGCCGCCGAAGAGCCAGCGCCGCAACTCACGTTCCTGGCTGCGCGCGAGTCGCACGACCTCCTGCGGACTGTCCGCCTGTTTCTGGATCAGCGCCAACGTCTGCAACACGGAATCGTGCAGGTGCGAGGCGATCTCGTCGCGCTCCTCGGTGCGGACCCGTGCCGCGCGCTCGGTCTCGAGGGCTCTCCACATGCGAATCCACAACGGCACGGACAGCAGGGCGGCCCCGACCAACGTGACGATGACAGCGAGCAGCGACGATCGCAGTGCCTCGACGTCCACCTGAGCGAGGACGACGACACCGAGGCCGGTGACCACGAGGGTGAGGCCTCCGAGGACGCGCGCCCACGCGAGCACTGTCGGTTTTGCAGGCAGACCGAACACCGAGCGGGGGCCTTCGGCGTCGAACTCCCGCCAGACGAGGGCCGCGCCCACCGACACGACGACGACCGGCGCGATCGCCGAGGCCGCACCTCCGCTGAACAACCACGACAACCCGATGGCGAGCGCAATGCCCATGACTGCGAGTCCCACAGCGCGACGGCGTTCCGTTCCCGACGGCCGATCCGTGTCGGCTCCGGGCGGGACGAACATCCACAGCAGTCCGTAGGCGACGATGCCCAGTCCTCCGAGCGCGGCGAGCACCGTGAATGCGACACGTACCTTGGTGACGTCGATATCGAGATGATCGGCGAGGCCGCCTGCGACCCCACCGACGACTCGACCGCCGACCCTCCGTTGGAGGCGATCGACAGGCACGGGTAATCCGGATACAAGGTCCACTAGTCGATACTGACACGATGTCGCGCCCCGGGGCATCGGGGAACGACCCTGAGGTCGAAGCCTCCTCCAGCGGTCACGAAATCAGGGTTCGCCCCTGATGTGCGGAACGACCCGGACCGACAGGATGGATGCCATGACCACGCGAACCTTCCCAGAACAACTCACAGATATGTGGCGCACCCGCCCTGTGCGGTTGCCCGAGCAGGGACACGTCGCCGGTGTGTGCGCAGGTATCGGTGTGCGGTACGGCATCGACCCCGTGCTGGTGCGGATTGCGTTCGTCGTGTCAGCGCTCTTCGGCGGTGCAGGCATCGTGCTGTACCTGGCGGCATGGGTACTGTTCACCCGGCACGGCGACCAGGTATCGGCGATCGAATCGCTCGTCGGTCGCGGACACAGCTCCGACTCGAGCAGCAAGGTGGTCGTCCTTCTCGTCGCACTCGCGATCGCCGCAAGCGCGGTCGGCCCGGTCGGTGTCGGCTCCGGCGGTTCCGGCTTCATCAGCATGGTGCTGATGCTCGGCGGCTGGTGGTTGCTCTATCAACGTCGGCCCGCACCTCCTACCCTCCCGCCGCCGGCCAACGGGTTCTCGTCCCACCGCAACATGTTCCCGGCGCCGCCGTTCGGTCAACCGTTCCAGACGCCGTTCGCCCAGACACCGTTCACCGACCCGGCGTTCACCCAGCCGTCCCGGTCACCGTTCGCGCCCGAATCCCCGGCCAAGCAGCGTGACGCCACCGGTGGTGCGACCGACGGCCCGGGCAACAACGACCCGGACAACGGTGCGCCGGGGAGCGACAGCACCGTCTCGTTGTCGAAGGACGCGCCCGACTCGAACCACACCGCACAGGTGCAGGACCGGTCACCCGGTACCGGCAGTGCCACACCACCCGCCTGGGATCCGCTCGGTGTCGCGCCGTTTGCGTGGGATCTCCCCGAACCGGCACCGACGCACTCACCTGTCCCCGTCGAGAAGAAGCCGCGATCGCGTCTGACCACGACAATCCTCGGGTTCGCGGTATTGGCAGCGGCAGCTGCCGGGACGGTCGCAGTCTCCACCGATCTCCAATGGCTGACCCCGGCACGGATCGCGGCGATCGCTCTGGCGGTGATCGGTCTGGGTCTCCTGCTCGGTGCGTTCCTGCACCGCGGATACGGTCTCCTGGTGGTGACCGGGCCTCTGATGGGGTTCGTCATCCTCGGATCATTGGTCGGGCCGCTCGACATCCAGTCGTCGGGTGAGCAACGATTCGAGGCGCGTACGGCCGCAGAGTTGAACTCGGAGTACTCCGTGCAGCTCGGAGACCTACAGCTCGATCTGACGAATCTCGATCTGACGCAGGACCACGCGATCTCGATCGACACCCGGCTCGGCGACTCGCAGATCTTCTTGCCCCCGAACCTCGACGTCGACATCACGTGCAGCTCGACCGCCGCGTCCCCGTGCACTATGCAGGGGTTCGACGGTGGAGACGACGGTCCCGGAGGACCGGTCCTGTCCATCGACATCGACACAGTCATGGGAAACACGGAGGTGCGTCGTGGCTGATTTCGACACCACATTCGACACTGGAACCGACGACGCCGGCGCAACCGGCAAGTCACGACGCGGGCCTTCGATCCTGCTTCTGCTCTCTGCGATCGCAGCACTGGTGGTCAGCGGGTGGGCCCTCATCGGTCCCTTCTCCCTCGACTTCCTCGGCACGTTCGACACCGGATGGATTCTCGTCGGTGCTGCGATCGTCATCGGCGCGATCCTCGTGCTGATTCCGGGTCGCCGGAAGAACCACCACTAGGAACACCACCACTAGGGACGACGATGCCTGTGCCCCGGACCGTGACGGTCCGGGGCACAGGCATATCTCACGACACCGACGGTGTCGTCACTCCCACTCGATGGTTCCCGGCGGCTTGCTCGTCACGTCGAGGACCACGCGGTTGACGTCGGCCACCTCGTTGGTGATCCGCGTGGAAATCCGCTCGAGGGTCTCGTAGGGCAGGCGCGTCCAGTCCGCGGTCATCGCGTCCTCGCTGGAGACCGGACGCAGCACGATCGGGTGACCGTAGGTGCGTCCGTCGCCCTGCACACCGACGCTGCGCACGTCGGCGAGCAGCACCACCGGGCACTGCCAGATCTGACCGTCCAGACCGGCGGACGTCAGTTCCTCGCGGGCGATCGAATCGGCATGGCGCAAGATCTCGAGACGCTCGCGGGTGACCTCACCGATGATGCGGATGCCGAGGCCGGGGCCCGGGAACGGCTGACGGCCCACGATCTCCTCGGGCAGACCGAGTTGACGACCGACCGCGCGCACCTCGTCCTTGAACAGCAGACGAAGCGGTTCGACGAGTTCGAACTGCAGGTCTTCGGGGAGCCCGCCGACATTGTGATGGCTCTTGATGTTCGCGGTTCCGGATCCTCCGCCGGATTCGACGACGTCGGGGTACAAGGTGCCCTGTACGAGGAACTCGACCTTCTCGCCCTTCGATGCGCCTTCGCCGAGGACCTCCGACACTGCGCCTTCGAAGCTGCGGATGAACTCGCGACCGATGATCTTGCGCTTCGTCTCGGGATCGGTGACGCCGGACAGTTCACTCAGGAACGTTTCGGACGCGTCGACGGTGATGAGCCGAGCCCCTGTCGCTGCGACGAAGTCGCGCTCGACCTGCTGCCGTTCCCCCTCGCGCATCAGACCGTGGTCGACGAACACACAGGTCAATCGGTCACCGATAGCGCGCTGCACGAGAGCCGCAGCCACTGCGGAATCGACACCACCGGAGAGCCCGCAGATCGCGCGTCCGTCACCGACCTGCTCCCGGACCTGCTCGACGAGTGCATCGGCGATATTGGCGGCGGTCCACTCGCCGGGAATGCCCGCGATCTCGTGCAGGAACCGGCTCAGAACCTGCTGGCCGTGCGGTGAATGCAGCACTTCGGGGTGGTACTGGACGCCGGCGAGGCGACGCGCACGGTCTTCGAATGCGGCGACGGGTGCGCCTGCACTCGTGGCGGTCACCTCGAATCCCTCGGGTGCGACGGTCACGCCGTCACCGTGGCTCATCCACACGGGTTGCGTCGCGGGCAGACCGTCGTGCAACACACCGCCGGACACGGACAGGTCGGTGCGGCCGTACTCACGGGCTCCGGTGTGCGCGACAGTGCCGCCCAGCGCATTCGCCATGGCCTGGAAGCCGTAGCAGATGCCGAACACCGGAATGTCCAGGCCGAACAGTTTCGGGTCGAGTTGCGGAGCACCATCCTCGTACACGCTGGAAGGACCGCCGGACAGGATCACCGCAAGGGGTTCCTTGGCCGCGATCTCCTCGACGCTCGTGGTGTGCGGGACAACTTCCGAATAGACATTGGCCTCGCGCACACGTCGTGCGATCAGCTGTGCGTACTGGGCTCCGAAGTCGACGACGAGTACGGGTCGGGACTGCTGGGTTTGCGACACCCGAACAGTCTAAGCGGCCGCGCCCGGACATCCGGACGCGGCCGCTCAGGTCATGCGTAGATCACATCTGCCGTGGCACTCGGACCGCTCCCGCCCCACCGGTGATCTCGACGATCGGCAGGGACAGCGCGCCGGGCGCACCTTCCGGGACGACGGGATTCTTCGGCTCGTTCGGCTGCAGCCGAACGTACGACTCGTCCTGCGCGGGACGCAGATCCTGCTCACCCTTGTTCGGCCACAGCGAGGCCGCACGTTCCGCCTGCGCCGCGATGGTCAGTGACGGGTTGACGCCGAGGTTCGCCGAGATGGCCGCCCCGTCGACAACACTCAGCGTCGGGTAGCCGTACACCCGGTGGTACGGGTCGATGACACCGCGCTCCCGGTCGGTTCCGATGACCGCGCCGCCGAGGAAGTGCGCGGTGAGGGGAATGTTGACGATCTCACCCCAGGTGCCGCCGGCGATCCCGTCGATCTTCTCCGCCATCCGGCGGGTGGCCTCGTTGCCCGCCGGGATCCACGTCGGGTTCGGCTCCCCGTGGCCCTGCTTGCTGGTCACCTTGCGCCGTCCGAACACATTCTTCTTGGTGTAGGTCGTGATGGAATTGTCGAGGTTCTGCATAACCAGCGCGATGATGGTCCGCTCACTCCAGTCCTTCACCGAGAGCATCCGCAGCATCCTGGTGGGGTTCTTCGCGACCTGGCCGAGGAACTTCACCCAGCGCGGGACCGGGCCGTCGCCGTCGGTCATCAGTGTCTGCAGCAGACCCATGGCGTTGGAACCCTTGCCGTACCGGACGGGTTCGATGTGGGTGTCCGAGGTGGGATGGAACGAGGAAGTGATCGCGACGCCGTCGGTCAGATCCATCTCGGGATCGACCTTCAGCTTGCCCGCTCCGACGATGGACTCGGAGTTGGTGCGGGTGAGCTCCCCGAGGCGGTCGGACAGTTTCGGCAGGGCGCCGGTGTCCTTGAGATGGTGCAGCAGGTGCTGTGTGCCCCAGGTCCCTGCTGCGAGCACGACGTGCGATGCTGTGAAACTCCGTGCGCCCTTGCGCACCCATGCTCCGGTGCGTTCGGTGCGTACTGTCCACGTGCCGTCCGCCCCTTCGCTCAGATCGGTCACGGTGGTCATGGGGAGGATGTCCGCACCCGCACGCTCGGCAAGACCGAGGTAGTTCTTGACGAGGGTGTTCTTCGCTCCGTGGCGGCACCCCGTCATGCATTCGCCGCATTCGATGCAACCGGCACGATCCGGGCCTGCGCCGCCGAAGTACGGGTCCGGGACAGTCCTCCCTGGTTCACCGAAGTACACACCGACCGGCGTCTGAATGAACGTGTCGCCCACGCCCATGTCGTCGGCCACTTCCTTGATCACCTTGTCCGCCGCGGTCATACGGTGGTACTGTACGACGCCGAGCATGCGCCGCGCCTGGTCGTAGAACGGACTCAATTCGTCGTGCCAGTCCGTGATGTCCGCCCATTGCGGGTCCTGGAAGAACGCGGCAGACGGTTTGTACAGGGTGTTGGCGTAGTTGAGCGATCCACCGCCGACACCCGCACCGGCGAGAATCAAGCAGTCGCGGAGAAGATGGACTCGCTGGATGCCGAAGCATCCGAGCTTCGGCGCCCAGAGGAATCGCTTCAGATCCCAGCTGTTCTTGGCGAAGTCGGCGTCGGCAAAACGACGACCGGCCTCGAGAATGCCGACCTTGTAGCCCTTTTCCACCAGCCGCAGCGCGGTGACACTGCCACCGAAACCCGACCCGACGATCAGAACGTCGTAGTCCGTGACCCGCTGTCTACCCATTGGAGCACCTCCGCCGAACCTGCGTTGTTACTGGCCAGTATGCACGCAGCCGATGTGTTCGCGCACACAAGGGCATCCTCACTGTTACGGGCAGTTTCAGAAACTGCAGGTCACTGCATACAGCAGTGGCCGGATGCGACATCTGTGCACTACAACGCACACATTGTCGCATCCGGCCACCTTGGTGGAACGGATTCGGTCAGGCCCGCACCGACAACCCGACCTTTTGGAATTCCTTGAGATCCGAGTATCCCGACTTCGCCATCGCCCGTCGCAGACCACCGACGAAATTCAGCGAACCGTAGGGGTCGTCGGACGGCCCCGACAGCACACGCGCCAGACTCGGCCGCTCGTCGAAGGCTACCTGGAGTGCGGTACCCCGAGGAAGGGACGGATGTGCGGCTGCGGACGGCCAGTACCATCCACTGCCCGGCGCCTCCGCAGCAATGGCGAGCGGGGCTCCCAGCATCGCAGCATCAGCACCGCAGGCGATCGCCTTCGCGAGATCGCCGGAGGTCTCGATGTCGCCGTCGGCGATGACATGGACGTACCGGCCCCCGGTCTCGTCCAGGTAGTCGCGGCGGGCCGCAGCAGCATCCGCGATCGCGGTGGCCATGGGGACACCGATCCCGAGCGATGCACTCGTGGTGGTGGCTCCGTGCGTCGACCCGAAACCGACGATGACGCCCGCGGCGCCGGTGCGCATCAGGTGAAGAGCCGTACGGTGATCGCTCACGCCTCCCGCGACCACCGGCACATCGAGTTCCGAGATGAACGTCTTCAGGTTGAGCGGTTCGCTCTCGCCGTGCGCCACATGCTCTGCCGAGATGATCGTGCCGTGCACTACCAGAAGGTCGACACCGGCCTTGACCAGCTCCGGCGTCAGCGCCCGGGCATTCTGCGGACTCACACGCACGGCGGTGGTGACACCCGAGTCGCGCACCTGCGCGACCGCCGCGGCAAGCAGATCGGCCTGCAACGGCGCTGCGTGCAACTCCTGCAGGTACGCGATCGCTGCGCTCGGATCCGGATCGCTCTCGGCGATGTCGACGAGCCGGGCGATCACGGCATCGACATCAGCGTGCCGCCCCCACAGCCCCTCACCGTTGATCACACCGAGGCCGCCGGCCTTGCCGAGTTCCACCGCGAACTCCGGGGACACGAGCGCGTCGGTCGGATGTGCAAGCACGGGAATGTCGAACCGATAGGCGTCGAGCTGCCACGCCGTCGACACCTCTTTGGACGAGCGGGTACGACGCGACGGCACGATGTCCACATCGTCCAGCTCGTACGTGCGGCGGGCTGTCCGGCCCATGCCGATTTCAACGAGGTCGCGCACGCGCGCCCCTTTCTCGTGAGAATGCGGTTGCCCCGTCCACCGAGACGAGACCTGGTGCGAACGCACCGAACCTAGCGGGCAGCGTAGTTCGGTGCCTCCGCAGTGATGGTGATGTCGTGCGGATGGCTCTCCTTGAGCCCCGCGGCGGTGATCTGTACGAACTGGGCGCGCTGCAGTTCTTCGATGGTCGAGGCCCCGGTGTAGCCCATCGCGGCGCGCAGACCACCGATGAGCTGATGGGTGACCTGCTGCAGCGGCCCCCGGAACGGAACGCGGCCTTCGATGCCTTCCGGAACCAGCTTGTCCTCCGACAGGACGTCGTCCTGGAAGTAACGGTCCTTGGAATACGACTTGGCCTCGCCGCGGCTCTGCATGGCACCGAGCGAACCCATGCCGCGGTAGCTCTTGAACTGTTTGCCGTTGACGAGAATCAGTTCGCCCGGCGATTCGGCGGTACCGGCGAGGAGAGAGCCCAGCATCGCGGTGGAGGCGCCTGCGGCGAGAGCCTTCGCGACGTCACCGGAGAACTGCAGGCCGCCGTCGGCGATCACAGGGACGCCGAGTGCGTTCGCAGCCGCGGTGGCTTCGAGAATCGCCGTGATCTGCGGTGCGCCGACGCCCGCAACGACGCGGGTCGTGCAGATCGAGCCGGGCCCGACGCCGACCTTGACTGCGTCGACGCCTGCTTCGATGAGCGCCGTGGCTCCCTCGCGGGTGGCGACATTGCCGCCGATGATCTGGACTCGGTCGCCTACCTCTGCCTTGAGCTTCGAGATCATGGACAGCACTCCGGCGGAGTGCCCGTGAGCGCTGTCGACCACGAGCACGTCGACGCCCGCGTCGGCGAGCGTCATCGCACGAGACCATGCCTCGTCGCCGACACCGACCGCGGCACCGACGAGAAGTCGCCCGTCGCGGTCCTTCGTGGCGAAGGGATGTTGCTCGGTCTTCACGAAGTCCTTGACCGTGATCAGACCGGTGAGCTTGCCCTGTCCATCGACGATCGGCAGCTTCTCGATCTTGTGGCGGCGCAGGAGTCCGAGTGCGGCCTCCGCGGTCACGCCTTCGCTTGCGGTGACGAGCGGAGCGTGGGTCATCACCTCGGCGACCTGGCGGTTCTGGTCCACCTCGAACCGCATATCGCGGTTGGTGATGATGCCGACGAGCTGACCTGCGTCGTCGGTCACCGGAAGGCCGGAGATCCGGAATCGCGCGCACTTCGCGTCGACCTCGGCGAGGGTGTCGGTGGGCTTGCAGGTGACCGGGTCGGTGACCATGCCCGCCTCCGACCGCTTGACGGTCTCGACCTGCGCGGCCTGTACCTCTGCAGGCATGTTGCGATGTAGTACGCCCATACCCCCGGCGCGGGCCATCGCGATGGCCATACGTGATTCGGTGACCGTGTCCATCGCGGAACTGACCAGCGGGATCCGGAGGCGGATCTCGCGGGTGAGCTGACTCGAGGTGTCGACCTTGCTGGGGACGATGTCCGAGGCCGCAGGCAGCAGCAGCACATCGTCGAAGGTCAGACCGAGCATTGCGACCTTGTTCGGGTCGTCACCGCCGGTGTGCACGTGCCCTCCGGTACTACTCATGCGGTTCGGACCCTCCGTGGTGATCGATGGGGGCGGACGGACGGACCGTCCGACAGTGGGATTGTGTGAACGACAACGTCACAGATGGCGAAGCCGTCGACGACCATGGTATCTGTTTGCAACCGCGTGACTCGCCGCAACCCGTGCAGGCGTGGTCGAGATCTCCCGAATACCCCCGTTCGTCGGCGTGTCCACCCTCGACGGCTGGCGCGGACCCCCTCGCACTGCGTACCGTGGTGGCGTGCGTGATCAGTTGCCCCCCGGTCTGCCACCGGATCCGTTTGCAGGAGATCCCGACGATCCGTCTGCCGCATTGGACGCGATCGAACCGGGCCAACCCTTGGACCCTGCCGAACGCCTCGCGGTCGAAGAGGATCTTGCCGACCTCGCGGTGTACGAAGCATTGTTGGCTCCCCGCGGTGTCCGCGGACTCGTCGTATGTTGTGAGGATTGCCACCAGGAGCACTACCACGACTGGGACATGCTCCGCGCAAACCTGCTCCAACTGCTCGTCGACGGCACAGTTCGCCCGCATGAGCCCGCATTCGACCCGTCTCCCGAAGCTTACGTCACGTGGGATTACTGTCGCGGCTACGCCGACGCATCGATGAACGAGGCCATGCCGGTCGACCCCTACGGGCTCGATTCCTGACGACCCCGATTCCTGAGGAGCAGGGCGACACAACGATGAAAGCCCGGCAGCTCGCGCTGCCGGGCTTTCGTGGTCTGACGTCAGGCGCCGCCGGAGGTCGTCTGGTCGAGGTCCAGGTCGGCCGACGAGGGCTGTGCGGTGCTCGATCCCTGTGTACCGGACGACGTACTCGGGTCCGGTGCGGACACCGTGGTCGTCGGGGCCGGCTCCGTCGTACCGGTCGAACTGTCCGGGCTGGGTGTCCCGGTGCTCGGCGGCACGGACGGGGAGGTTGTCTCCACCGGCGACGTAGGTGCGTTCAGGATCGTCGGATCGACGCTCGGCTCCGGATTCGTCGTGGGTTCGACGGGCGCCGTCGGCTGCGGTGCCCCCGGAACGCTCGGTTGCACGGGCGGCACTGCTGCAGCTTCCGGCCCGGGAGGCAACGGCATTCCCGGGAGCGGTGGCGGCACCGGCAGCGGAGGAATCGCTCGGTTCATCTCTTCGGTGAGCCGCTGCAACCAATCGCCGAGTTCGTTACGTTGGCCCGCATCCCTGACCTCCGAGGACCGCACTTCCGCCGATTTGAGCAGTTCGGTCGCTGCCTCGGTTTCGCCGCCTGCGATCAGTTCTTCGGCCTTCTGCAAGGTCGAACTGGTATCGATCCTCGCCATGGTCGACTCGGCCTGTTCGCTGAACACGACTTCCTTGACGCCCCAGAGTGCGTCTCCCGGTTCCGCGCTGTACGAGACGGTGGCGGCACCGCCGATGGCAGCCGCGATGAGTGCGGCGGCTCCGGCAAGCGGGCGGATCAACCGGAGCTGACCCTTGGAACGCGTCGGCGGTTGCGCCGCCAGGGCCTCACGGGCACCGAGCTCACGGTTGACCGCCGCGACGACCTCGTCGAAATCAGGGCCTGCGGGTAGCGGATCTGCCAGGATCTCGGCTCGCCACCCCGCGAGCATCGTGGCGAGCTCGTACTCTTCGGTCGACTGGGTCTCCACTGGACCATCGCCCGAGATCGCATCGATGAGGGCGTCATCGCGCCGCACTGCCGCGATGTCCACGGGGGTGCCGTCGTCGGGAAAATCGTCGGATATGCCGTGCCCCGCGCCGCGCCTCCTACCCATTCCTCTCACCTGCTCTCGTCACTTCCTTCTTGAGTTTCGCGATGGCCCGGTGCTGGGCCACCCGGATCGCACCTGCAGTACTCCCGAGTGCAGACGCCGTCTCTTCGGCCGACATCCCCATGACCAGACGCATGATGAGGATCTCCCGTTGCTTCTCGGGCAGCGTGCCGAGCAGATCCTTCATCTGCCTGCTCGCTTCGGAGTTCAACGCGTGGTCCTCGGGACTGTCGTCGAGCGACATCACCTCGGGTACATCGGCTACCGGATCCGCACGGTTACGTGCGGAGTTGCGATGCGCATCGGCGACCTTGTGTGCGGCAATGCCGTACACGAACGCCATGAAAGGACGCCCCTGATCCTGGTAACGGGGCAACGCCGTCATCACCGCCAGGCACACCTCCTGCGCCACATCGTCTGCCGAAAGCTGTCCACGCTCGGCAGATCCGACCCGCGCCCGGCAATACCGGACGACGAGAGGCCGAATACTTGCAAGTACTCGAGCGAGAGCAGCCCGATCGCCCTGCGCAGCCGCAGCAACGGCGGAGCCCAACTCCTCACCCATAACAGTCATCGAATGCGCAAGTCCTGGCGTTACAAGTGACACGGTCCCCCAACCGGGCGTGCTTCCACCTGGCAGTGGAACGTCTCCAGAGTAACGACACCCCGTGACGAACCATCGCGGGCGGGCACCGAACTAGGGCCGGATCGTTGCGAACCGGCCTCCACCGCGCGCCACCGCCGTAGCGCATTCGTCACGCATGCGCTCGGCGCCGGCCCCCGCACCCAGACCGACCAGCAACATCGACGCTGCCCACTGCAGCGGAATCAGACTGTGCACAGCAGCCCTGCCACACACTTCGGTCGCAAGCTCGAGGGCTGGAGTCCGGTCCGGCGCATCGGTGAGTGCGGCAGCACGAATGAGGTCCGACTTCACTTGATGGCGTACCGACGCGAAAGCGTCGGAGGCGGTCGCAGCACGATCCGCGAACACACGCGCGGTCTCGAAGTCGCCGGATGCCAGGGCAGTCTCCGCCGTGACCCACGACAACCTGATCCGCTGACGCAACAGTCCGTCTTCGCCATGCAGTTCGTTGTCGCCCCACCGTGGCCTGGCGAGAACCTCGGAGCACCGCTCGAGCAGTCGATGCGCCTGAGCGAGTCGCCCCCGGCCGAGCGCGTCAGCGGCCAGTCCGGTCAACGCGTCGCAACGTGCCTCCACAAGTCGCAATCCCGACTCGACACTGCGAGTGTCGATGGCAATTCCTGCGATTGCGGCCAGTGCGCGACCGTCGTGCACTGCGGCAGCGCGGTGCCATCCGAGTTGCCTCAGGAACGATGCTTCGGTGCTCGCGGCAAGCGACGCCCACACTCCTCGCGGACCCGACCGGTTCACCACTGCCAACTCCGCCCGGGCGGCGCTGTAGCGGCCTTGCGCCCCGAGCGCGACCGCACGCATCCAGCGTTCTTCGATCACGGGAGTAGCCGTTGTGGGCACGTGGGACGGGCTCCCACCGAAGGCCGCCGCACGAAACGAGGTTGCGTCACCCCGAGGCTCCGCGCCGATTTCGGGTTCCGAGTTGCTGAGGATCAACATACGGAGAATCATTGCACCGCGACTGCAAAGTTTCCCATTCCCTCGGGTTCGAGAATTTCGCACTGGGTGCGCAACAATTCTCAAACAATGGATTCAGGCATTTCTCCAGTCCTGAAACCGACATCCAGTTGAACAAAGAATGAATTGCATACATGGTGCATGTAGGTTTCCGGGCGGTGAATCGTGATCTCGCACGTCGATTATCACAGCCCAGCACACCCCGCATCCGGAAGAAACCCCCAGGTCAGAGTCCCTAAACGATCGATATCACGGCACCACTTCGGCCTTGCAGCCCGTCATCGTGCCCGTACCGCGATCATGATCACCGACCAATGTAAATATTTTCGCCGTTAATTCTTTCCATTTTCGTTATGGACTTCACCACTGACCGAAGGCATTGACGAATAATCGTTACCACTTTTACGGTGAAGGAGCCGGACATTACTGGGGTCCGGTTCGGAAGGACGCCTTTCCGAACGATGGTCCGCTCCCCTACTCGGGTGAGCACGCTGCAAAGGAGTGCACATGCCCGCACCTCACACCCTGCCTGGTCCGAACGCCGACCTCTGGGACTGGCAGATGCATGGTAAGTGCCGAGGCGCGGACTCCTCCGTCTTCTTCCACCCGGACGGCGAGCGCGGTCGCGCCCGAAGCCAGCGCGAGAACCGAGCCAAGGAACTGTGCCAGAGCTGCCCCGTCCTCATCCAGTGCCGCGAGCACGCCCTTCGGGTCGCGGAGCCCTATGGCATCTGGGGCGGGATGTCGGAAAGTGAACGCGAGCTCTACACGCGACACCATCGCCGCAAGGTCGCGGTATGAGCGCCGCCTGGGCCGAAGCTCCCCCGCACCCGCTGCGGGGCTGACAGCCGGTTCCTGATGCATACCACCGAGACACGACGAAGCCCCGCACGGAGAAATCCGTGCGGGGCTTCGTACATCGTGACCCCCCGGAGCTCGCCGGAGGACCTGTACCGCCTAGTGGGCGTGTCCGTGCCCGTGGCCGTCGTCCTCGACCGGCTCGGGCTTGTCCACGACAGCACTCTCCGTGGTCAGAACCATCCGAGCCACGGAAGCAGCGTTGACGACCGCCGACCGGGTCACCTTCACGGGGTCGACGACACCGTCGGCGAGCAGATCACCGTAGGTGAGCGTGGCCGCGTTGAAGCCGTGCCCCTTCGTCGCCTCGGCGACCTTGCTCACCACGACCGCACCGTCGAGTCCGGCATTCGAGGCGATCCAGTAGAGCGGTGCCGTCAGGGCGGTCCGCAACACTGCGACACCGGTGGCTTCGTCACCGGACAGCGAGGCCTCGAGCTCGGCGAGCGCCAACGACGCCTGCACCAGCGCGGAGCCACCGCCGGGCACGATGCCCTCCTCGACGGCAGCCTTCGCGGCGTTGACAGCGTCCTCGACGCGAAACTTGCGTTCCTTCAGATCGGTCTCGGTAGCAGCGCCGACCTGGATGACGGCGATTCCACCCGCGAGCTTGGCGAGGCGTTCCTCGAGCTTCTCCCGGTCCCAATCGGAATCGGTGCTCTCGATCTCGCGACGCAGCTGAGCTGCGCGGTTCTCGATGTCCTCGGCCGAGCCTGCACCGTCGACGATCGTGGTGTTGTCCTTCGTCACTACGACACGACGGGCCGAGCCGAGCAGATCGAGTCCGGCCTCCTTCAAGGACAGACCGATGTCGGAGTTGATCACGGTACCTGCGGTCACGACGGCGAGATCGTCGAGGAACGCCTTACGGCGGTCACCGAAGAACGGAGCCTTCACCGCGACAGCCTTGAGCGTCTTGCGGATCGAGTTGATCACCAAGGTCGAGAGCGGCTCGCCCTCGATGTCCTCTGCGATGAGCAGAACCGGCTTACCGGATTCGGCGATCTTCTCGAGCAACGGCAGGAAGTCGGGCAGCGAGCTGATCTTCTCGCGGTACAGCAGCACGAGGGCGTCCTCGAGGACTGCTTCCTGAGCGTCGACGTCGGTGATGAAGTAGGGCGACAGGTAGCCCTTGTCGAACTGGACGCCCTCGGTGACGACGAGGTCGGTGCTCAGGGTCGAGGACTCCTCGACCGTGACCACACCGTTCTCTCCCACGACGGTGAGCGCTTCGCCCACCATCTCGCCGATCTCGGCGTCACGGGAGGACACCGTGGCGACCTGAGCGATGGCCTTCTTTCCCTCGACGGGAGTCGCTGCGGCGACAAGCGCCTCGGAGACCTTCTCGGCCCCCTTGGAGATCCCCACGCCGAGTGCGATGGGGTTGGCACCCGCGGCAACGTTCTTCAGACCGGCCTTGACGAGCGCCTGCGCGAGGACGGTCGCAGTGGTCGTGCCGTCGCCTGCAACGTCGTTGGTCTTGGTGGCGACACTCTTGACGAGCTGGGCGCCGAGATTCTCGAACGGATCCTCCAACTCGATCTCGCGAGCGATGCTCACGCCATCGTTGGTCACCGTGGGACCGCCGAACGCCTTGGCGAGCACCACATGCCGCCCACGGGGGCCGAGGGTGACCTTGACGGCGTCGGCGAGCTGGTCGACACCGCGCTCGAGGGCACGGCGCGCGGTCTCGTTGAACTCGATTTGCTTGGACATGTTCTCCGACTACTCCTGGGTTCGGATGATCCCCAACAGATTCCGCCCCGGGTCCGTTACGGAACTCCGGGGCGGAACAGTTGCGGCCTACTTTGCGACGACAGCCAGAACGTCGCGGGCCGAAAGGATCAGGTACTCCTCGCCGGCGTACTTGATCTCGGTTCCGCCGTACTTGCTGTAGATGACGACGTCACCTTCTTTGACGTCCAGCGGGATGCGCTTGTCGCCATCCTCGTCCCAGCGGCCGGGGCCGACGGCGACGACGGTGCCCTCCTGGGGCTTTTCCTTCGCCGTATCAGGAATGACCAGGCCGGAGGCAGTCGTCGTCTCGGCCTCGTTGGCCTGGACGAGGATCTTGTCCTCGAGCGGCTTGATGTTCACGCTCGCCACGATGAGCCCTCCACTTTCAGGGGTACTTGGGTCCGAGGCTCTCGTCGTCCTCGAACTCGGTTTTGTTCAGTCACCAGAGTGACTCCTCGCGCAGTCCCGTCGTCGCGGGTGCCGGGCCGACGCTCGGTGTCACTAGCACTCTATACATGCGAGTGCCAGCGCTCAAGGGCTGCGGGTGCTGACACGCGGAGAGCGAACGGGACGGCTCGCATGTTACGGTTCAATAACGGAAACCGAGAGCGTGACCATTCGGTAATCATGGCGGAGAGCGAACCTCGCCCCGACGATCGCCAGTCACGCACGAGAGGTGAACAATGCCAACGTCGCTAGGGATCTCCGTCGGCGCCTCCGGCGTCGGCGCGGCCCTGCTCGTCGACACTGCCACCGGGCTCACATCCGAGTACCGCAGGCTGGCGGTCGATTCCGACCACCACCGTGATGTCGGCGATCTCGTCTTCGATGCAATCTCGTTGATGACCACACAGGTCGTGGATCAACCGGTCCCCGACTCCATCACCGTCGCCTATCGCACCGAAGAGCAGGCAGACGCGATCCGTACCGCTGCGGAACGCCGAGGCAAACTCGTACGGCTCGTTCCCGAGACCACCGCCCTCCTGACGTACCTTCGTACCGTCGGAGCGCGCACCGAGCCCGGCTCGATCGCTATCGCCGATCTGGGCGCGTCCGGCACCACCGTCTCGGTCCTCGATCAGGAATCCGGCACCGTACTGCGATCTGCGCGGACAGACGACGTCAGCGGCAATGCAATCGGAACCGTGATCTACGACCACGTCTACCGCGCGACCAAACGCATGAAAATGCGCATGCAGGTCGATCCCGCACTTCTGAAGGCACGCTGTCAGGGCGCCCAGGAAGTACTCACCACAGCCGAACACACCCGGATCGACATTGCCGAAGCAGGGCCCGATGCCTCGGTGACCCTCACCCGCACCGATCTCGCGACACTCACCGCCGACCTGTCCGCTACCGCCGCCACCTTCACCCGTCAGGTCACGACCCAATCGTTGCCACGTCCGCGCACACTCGCCCTCGTCGGCGGTACTGCGGCAGTTCCCGCGTTGACCGACGCCGTCACCGACAGCTTCGACGGCCAGGTCATCACAGTCCCGGAACCCGCTTCCGCAGCAGCTCAGGGCGCTGCGCACCTGTCGAGCTCCGCTCACTTCGGCGGTTACGACGTCGTCGGTTCACCGAACGCTTCATCGACGTCGGCGGGCGCGCGCATGTCCGGTGCTGTGGCAGCCGCACTGGTGCTCGCCGCAGTCGTCGCCGGATTTGCCACCGACAAATTCACCGACCGGTCCGCCAGCACACCGGTGTCCCCTGCCGGGACCAATGGGGTAGTCCTCACGGAAGACCCGTCGCAGCCACCGTATCCGGAGGAGACCGATATCCCGTCGGCCGATCCCGACTCCTCCCTCTCATCGACGCGGAGCACCGAGAGCCGGTTGGAGGGGACGCCGCTCCCCACTCCACCACCGTCCACAATTCCGCAGACGGATATCCCCGTGTCGAACAGCAATCCCACGGCAACTCCGACCCCGATCGACCAGGTCCAGACGCTCGAGGCCGCACCCGACGAGACCACCGACAAGTGGCAGCCGCACAGCCCCGGTGACACGACGACCTCACCGCAGCCGACCCCCACCGATCCGACCGGTCCCACAACCCCTACCGACCCGACGGACCCCACGACACCGACGGACCCGACCGACCCCACGGACCCCACAGAGACGACCGACCCCACGACACCCACGGACCCGACGGACCCCACAGAGACGACCGACCCCACAGAGACAACCGAGCCCGACCCGGTGCCATCCGTCTCCCCCGAGCCGTCATCTCCGGCACTGACCACGCGGCCCGGACTCATCTCCACGACACCGCTCATCGAAGGACAATCGACCACCGAGAGCAACAACACCGGCGGGGACCCGACCCCCTCGGGCACCTCGACGACGACCGGGTAAGACGACCGGGTAAGAGGGAGACAGCGCCGTTCCGGGTCGAGATCAGGCCGAAACCTGTGCCACCGACACCGACAGCCCAGGATCCGTTCCCACGGACAGCGACGACGGAGTCGCTCCCCCCGCGATGAGGTGCGCGCCCAGCGCTGCGATCATCACGCCGTTGTCCGTGCACAACCGCGGCCGGGGTACACGCAGGGTCATGCCGGCTTCCGCGCAACGTTCCTCGGCCAGCGCACGCAATCGAGTGTTCGCAGTCGCGCCTCCACCGAGCACCAAGGTGTCGACACCGAGATCGCGGGCCGCACGCACCGCCTTCATCGTGAGCACATCGGCCACGGCCTCCTGGAAACCGGCTGCGACATCGGCAAGCGGTACCGGCTCACCGGCGCGTTCCTTCGCTTCGACGAACCGTGCGACAGCCGTCTTGAGCCCGGAGAACGAGAAATCGTTGCGGGCATCGCGCGGGCCTGTCATGCCGCGCGGGAACACCACCGCGTTCCGGTCTCCCTCTCGCGCGAGCCGATCGACCTCCGGACCTCCGGGATAGCCGAGTCCGAGCAGACGCGCGACCTTGTCGAACGCTTCCCCCGCCGCGTCGTCGACGGTGGTTCCGAGTTCGACGATCGGCTTGCTGAGGTCCTCGACGTGCAGGAGGTGTGTGTGCCCGCCCGAGACGAGCAGTGCGACGCACGGCGGCATCGGTCCGTGTTCGAGCGTGTCCACGGCGACGTGTCCGGCGAGGTGGTTGATCGCATAGAAGGGAACGTTCCACGCCGCTGCATATGCCTTGGCTGCGGCCACTCCGACGAGGAGCGCCCCCGCCAGGCCGGGGCCGATCGTGACGCATACCGCGTCGGGCTTGGAGATATCGGCCGAGGCGAGCGCTCGCTGCATCGTGGGCACCATCGCCTCCAGGTGTGCGCGGGAGGCGATCTCGGGAACCACACCACCGAATCGGGCATGCTCGTCGACGCTCGAGGCGACCTCGTCGGCGAGAAGTTCGAGCGTGCCGTCACCGACGAAACGGACGATACCGACGCCGGTCTCGTCGCACGAGCTTTCGATCCCCATCACGATCGGTCCGGTCACCGTCGTAGCTCCTCTCGCCGATCCGGGCGGCGCATGGTGTACGCGTCGGCCCCACTCGGCTGGTAGTAACGTTTCCTCGTCCCCACGACCTCGAAACCCTCACCCCGATACAACGCAATCGCGGCGTCGTTGTCGGTGCGGACCTCGAGGAACACCGGCCCACCCCATCGATCCGCGACATGCAGCAGCGCGGTCAGCAGAGCGCTACCGATCCCGCGGCGCCGGGCGCCGGGATCCACACCGATCGTGTGCACCTCGGACTCCGGGTCGACTCCGGTGCCGAGCCGTGCCAGCCCGGCGTAGCCGAGAAGAGTCCCCGACTCGTCCCGCGCAGCTACGTAGTAGTTGTGGGACGAAGCCAGTTCCGAACGAAACGCGTCTGCGCTCCAGGGGTCGTCTCCAGGGAACAATACGGTTTCGAGTTCTGCGCACCGGTCCACGTCGTCGCCGCGGAGTGCATCGATCCGCACACTCATCTGTGACGATCCGCAGTCGCAACAGCATCGGGCCGACGCAGGTACAGCGGTACCAATGGCTCTGGATCCCGTCCCGCACGCAGAGCCGGCGAGATCGCGGCAACCAGACCCGCAGGCGACGGCGAGTACACGGGTACTGCGGGAAGCGGGAACAGCGCAGCATGCTGGGCCGACCCAGCAACCCGGCGCGAGGGCTCAGAGGGCACCTCCGCAGGCTTGCGGACGTCGGGGCCCTCGGTACGGCGGCAGAATCCGTCGTACCGAGCGAAGTACACCTCACGACGTCGCGCGTCGGTGACCACGAGCAGTTCGCCGCCATCGGGTTTTCCACCGTGCGCATCCTGCGCGATTGCGTCGAGGCTGCAGACACCGTGGACCGGAATGCCGAGGGCATCACCGAACGCCGCCGCGGTGACCATGCCGACACGCAGTCCGGTGAACGGACCCGGTCCGACACCCACGACGATCGCGTCGAGATCGGCCGGTGTGTATCCGGCTTCGTCGAAGCACTCCAGGATCTGCGGAGTGAGGATCTCCGCGTGGGCCCGAGGGTTGTCGGTCAGGCGCACGGCAACCGTGGAGATGTGGGGTGCGTCTCCCTCACTGCCGAGTCGGACGAGCCCCGAGGTCACGACGGGTGTTGAGGTATCGACGGCGAGCACGAGCACGATTCACCAGGTTACCCGGTCCGCAGTCTTGCCAGGACTTCAGCGCCGGGTCAGTCGACCCAGGCCCATTCCGCACGGCGCACATCGGACCCGGGATCACGACGCAATCGCACGCGCAGGTGCCGGTCGGTGAGCTTCTCCACGAGCCCGCCGCCCCACTCGACCACCACAACGGCCGCGTCGAGGTCGGTGTCGAGATCCAGTGCATCGAGTTCGTCGAGGGCGTTCGGGCCGTCGCCCAGCCGGTACGCATCGACATGGACCAGGCCCACCGGTGGTGCACCGTCGCGCTGTCCCGGCCGATGCTCGCGGGCGATGACGAATGTCGGCGAGGTCACGCGGCCCTGTACTCCCAGCCCGGCTGCGAGTCCTCTCGTCAGTGCGGTCTTGCCCGCCCCGAGCGGACCGTCGAGCACCACGAGGTCCCCGGCGCGGAGATCTTCTGCCAGTCGGCGGCCGAACGCTTCGGTGTCCTCGACGGTCGGCAGTTCGACGGACTGTGCTGAATCAGACAATTGCGGCTCGTCTGGCAGAAACCTCATGCGCGAAACCTCGCTGGATCAGTCGGTCGATCGCACTGTTGACGATCTCCGGGAACTCGAATTGGACGAGGTGCCCGCCCCCGCGGACCCGCTCGAGTTCGGCTCCGGGAAGCGACTCGGCCAACGCCTCCGAGCTCGAGAACGGGATCACCATGTCAGCGTCGCCACAGAGTACGAGCGACGGCACCGACCCCAGCACGGGGAGCGCAGCGGATTCATCGTGCAGTTCGAGGGTGCGCAGGAAGTTCACGATCGTCAGTACCGACGTCTCGTCCAGCATCCGGTCGGACAACTCGGCGAGTCGCGGGCTGACCACCGTCCCATACGACGCCGCACGCAGGATCGGTGTGACTACCGCGCGCGCCATACCGCGTGCTGCCTGCACGAATCCGGGTGCGGTCCGCGCAGCGTACCGGAACGCGTCGATGACGGGGTTCTCGAGGTTGCGGCCGAGCCCGCTCTTGTTCAGGCCAGCAGCCGTGGTCGCGAGCAAACCCACGCCCACGATCCGGGACTCGAACAGGTCCGGCCGCTGGGACGCAAGAGCGATCGTCGTCATGCCGCCCATCGAGTGACCGATCACAACGACCGGCCCGTCCGGGGTGCATTCGTCGATGACCCGGCCGAGGTCGCGTCCGAGTTGCGCGATGGTGCACGAATTCCGGCCGGGCATACCGGACTCTCCATGGCCTCGCTGGTCGTAGAAGACCATTCGGACATCCTCGCCCCACCGCTCGCGCACGTGCCGATACTGCAGATGCCACGACTGCATACGCAGGCAGTAGCCGTGGACGAAGACGACGGTCAGCGGCGCGCGCGACGATCCGGATTCGCGCACCACGAGGGGGATACCGTCGTCGGTCAGGACGGTCCGCTGGGGCAGCCGCAGCAGAGCGTCGAAGTCCTCACCCCGGTACATCTCGTTGGCGGGCATTCCGGCGCTCCGCACGGCATACAGACCCGCCGATGATGCGAGCGTCACCAGACTGGCACCCAACAGACCCATTCGACCCATCAGCGTCATCGCAACACGCCTCCTTCACCACCTACATAGGTGCGGACGGTTCGGCCCCCGATCCCCGTCACGATCTCGTAGTTGATCGTGTCCAAGAGCTCGGCCCAGTCCTGGGCTCCGGGCTCACCGAGACGTCCGTCACCGAAGAACAACGCTTCGTCGCCCTCCTGTACTCCCCCACCGTCCGGGCCGAGGTCGACGACCACCTGGTCCATACACACGCGGCCCACCTGAGGGCGACGCCGACCGCCGAGCAGAACATCGATTCGGCCACTGAGATTGCGGCGGATCCCGTCGGCATAACCCATCGGCAACAGCGCCACCGTCGTGTCGGCGGGGGCAACCCAGCGGTGCCCGTACGACACACCCGAACCTGCCGAAACCTTCTTCACCAGCGCCACCCTCGTTCGCAACGTCATCACCGGCCGCAACCCGAAATCGCCCTGCTCCGGGATCGGCGTCAGCCCGTATATCGCAATTCCCGGCCGAACCATGTCGAATCGCAGGTCAGGTCGGGTAACGGTGGCAGCAGAGTTGGCCAGATGGACGACCTCGGGCGTCAGCGAGGCGCGCCGGAGGTCGTCAGCGGCCTGGTGGAGCCTGTCGCGTTGCACATCGATCTCGGGATGGCCGAGTTCGTCGCCGTGGGCAAGGTGTGAGAACAGTCCGCGCAACCGGACTGCGCCGGTCGCCTGCGCACGGGCCACATCGCGCACGAACTCGGGCCACTCGTTGCGTGCCACACCGTTGCGGTTGAGCCCCGTGTCGACCTTGGCGGTGATGACTGCGGTTTCGCCGATGCTTCCCGCGGCGGCAACTATGGCCGCGAGGTGGCGCGGCGACGAGACACCGAGTTCGATCCCGGCCGCGATCGCCGGTGCGTAGTCTGCGTCGACCGTGTGCAGCCATGACAGGATGGGCGCGTCGATTCCGGCGGCGCGCAACTCGAGCCCTTCGGCGAGCGTGGTGACGCCCAGTTCGCGTGCGCCGGCGGCGAGCGCCGCGCGGGCGACAGGGACTGCCCCGTGGTTGTAGGCGTCGGCCTTGACGACCGCCATGATCGCTGTGTCGCCGACGTAGTCCCGAAGGCGCCTGACGTTGTGCGCGACCGCGTCCAGATCGATGATCGCTTCTGCTTGAGGAAGCGATCGGCCGGTGGACGGGGTGCGTTGTAGGGCGGTCACATGAATTGATCCTGCCACCGCGACGATCGGTGCCTTCGGGGAGCCCGGGTGTGTCTGATTACGATTCGGATGCGTGGGTCCGCAGAATTCGCACCGCGGCGCGAAGATGTTCGGCGATGGTGCTTGCCGATACCGGTGCGGTTCCGACACTCTCGCCGTCCTCACCACGCGCTGCGAGATTCGCGGCAAGTGAGTGCGCGCGAGCGCCCGCAGCGGCAGCAAGGTCGATCGGCATGCCCGACGACACCAGCGCTCCTACGACTCCGGCCAGCAGATCCCCGGCGCCCGCGGTCGACGCCCACGATCCACCCGCATCGTTGACGAACGTGTGTCCGTCGGGTCGGGCGATGAGCGTGGTGCGTCCCTTGAGCAGCACGTGCACCTGGAGGTCCGCGGCGAGGCTGCGCGCAGAACCGAGCCGGTCCGACTGCGGGTCGTTGCCGGTGAGACGCGCGAACTCCCCCGCATGCGGAGTGAGAAGCGTAGGCGCGGCACGACCCCGCACGAGTGACGGGTTGCGCGCGAGGATCGTCAGGCCGTCGGCGTCGACGACCACCGGTAGATCGGTCGACAGAACGTCGCGCAGCGTGTTCTCCGCACGCGCGTCCGTGCCACCGCCCGGCCCGACCACCCACGCCTGTACGCGACCCGCAGCGTCGAATGTGGGCGCCGCGACGACCTCCGGATAATGCGCGAGTATCTCCGCTCCCGCGCTACCGACGTAACGCACCATTCCGGAAGTTGCAGCCACCGCTGCGCCCGTGCAGAGCACTGCGGCCCCGGGATACCGTGCGCTGCCTGCCACGATGCCGACCACACCCTGGCTGTACTTGTCGTCGTCCGCCCCGGGGACCGGCCAGATCGCGCCCAGCTCGGCGGGGTCCGCCGCTACCAGGTCCGACGGCGGCAGGTCGAGACCGATGTCGATCAGTTCGACGCGCCCGCATCGCGTCGGGGCAAGGACGTGCACGGGTTTGCGTGCACCGAACGTGACTGTGAGGGCGGCGGTAACCGCCGGGCCGTCGATCGCCCCGGTGTCGGGATCGACACCGCTCGGCGTGTCGACCGCGACGATCGGTGCGGTGATCGCATCGACGAGGACTGCCGCTGCCGGGCGCAACGGACCACGGCCGGATATTCCGACGATACCGTCGAGCACGAGGTCGGGATCGCCGAGATGCTCGGGCGTCGCGGTTGCCGTGCGGCCCCCCGCCGCGCGCAATGCGGCGAGTCCTGCAGGATGCGCACGATCCGGAGCGAGCAACAGTGCGGTCACCGCGACCCCGCGTCGACGCAGGAACGCACCGGCCCACAGAGCGTCGCCGCCGTTGTCGCCGGAACCCACGAGCAAGGTCACCGTCCGCCCCGCGACGGCACCTGTGCGCGCGCGAAGTTCCTCGGCCACCAGCCGCGCGAGCCCGAACGCGGCTCGGCGCATCAGCGTGCCCTCTGGCAGGACCGCCAGGTGTTTCGCCTCCGCGGCACGAACCTGCTCACACGGGTGGTAGCTGCGCATCGGGACTCCCGGTCGATCGATCTGCGCTTCTCGCGACTATTCGACGGTGACGGACTTGGCGAGATTACGGGGCTTGTCCACGTCGTACCCACGCGACTGCGCAACTTCCGCCGCGAACACCTGCAACGGCACCGTCGACAACAACGGCTGCAACAACGACGGCGACGCCGGGATCTCCACGAGATGATCCGCGAACGGACGCACCGTCTCGTCACCCTCCTCCGCGATGACCACGGTCACCGCACCACGGGCCTGGATCTCCCGGATGTTGCTGAGCAACTTGCTGTGCAGAACAGCACGCCCCTTGGGTGACGGCATGACGACGATGACGGGCAATCCGTCCTCGATCAACGCGATCGGCCCGTGCTTGAGCTCCCCTGCGGCGAAACCCTCCGCATGCATGTACGCCAGCTCTTTGAGCTTGAGCGCACCCTCGAGCGCCACTGGATACCCCACATGCCGCCCCAGGAACAGCACCGCAGGCGACGCCGCCAACGCACGCGCCAACTCCCGCACCGGCTCCATCCCGAGCAGCAACTGCTCGATCTTCGCGGGCATCGCCTCGAGATCCTGATATTCGCGCGCCACCTCATCGGGATACTTGGTGCCCCGCGCCTGCGCCAACGCCAACCCCACCAACAGGTTCGCCGCCATCTGCGCCAGGAACGCCTTCGTCGAGGCAACCCCGATCTCCGGACCGGTCCGCGTATACAGCACCGCATCGGCCTCACGCGGAATCTGCGCACCATTGGTGTTGCACACCGCAAGCACCCGCGCCTTCTGGTCCTTCGCGTGCCGCACCGCCTCGAGCGTGTCGGCGGTTTCCCCCGACTGCGAGATCGCCACCACCAGCGTCGACCGGTCCAGCACCGGATCCCGGTACCGGAACTCCGATGCCAGCTCCACCTCGACGGGCAACCGCGTCCAATGCTCGATCGCGTACTTCGCCACCAGACCCGAGTGATAGGAGCTGCCACACGCGACGACGAACACCTTGTCGATGTCCCGCAGTTCCTGATCCGACAGCCGCTGCTCGTCGAGCACGATCCGGCCGTCGACGAAATGCCCGCGCAAGGTATCGGCAACCGCGGCGGGCTGCTCCTCGATCTCCTTGAGCATGAAGTAGTCGTGACCGCCCTTCTCCGCAGCCGCGAGATCCCAGTCGATGGTGAACGGCTGCGTCGGCACATCGGTATTGCCGTCGAAGTCGGTGACCTCGTACGAATCCTTCGTGATCACCACGACCTGGTCCTGGCCCAGCTCGACGGCGTCGCGGGTGAACTCGATGAATGCCGCCACATCCGAGGCAATGAACATCTCACCGTCTCCGACGCCGACGACCAGCGGCGTCGAGCGGCGGGCCGCGATGATCGTTCCCGGATGGTCCGCATGCACGAACACGAGCGTGAACGCGCCTTCGAGACGGCGCAGCACACTGCGGGCGCTCTCGACGAAATCACCGGCCGTAGGCCCGTGTGCATACGCGCGGGCGACCAGGTGGACCGCGACCTCGGTGTCGGTATCGGATTCCAGTTCGACGCCTGCCGCTTCGAGTTCGGCACGAAGCGGCGCGAAGTTCTCGATGATGCCGTTGTGGACCACCGCGATCCGGCCGCTCGCATCGCGATGCGGATGCGCGTTGCGGTCGGTGGGACGACCGTGCGTCGCCCACCTCGTGTGTCCCATCCCTGCCGTGCCGTCGAATCGGTCCTCACCGATCTCGGCGAGTTCGGCTTCCAGGTTCGCGAGTCGGCCGGCCTTACGTTCGACGGCGAGCCCACCCGCGCCGTCGAGAACGGCGATGCCGGCCGAGTCGTAGCCTCGGTACTCCATCCGCCGAAGGGCCTCCACCACCACGTCGAGGGCACGGCGGTGCCCGACATACCCCACGATTCCGCACATGGTTAGCAGGGTACTTGGCACGCTCTGCTCATCGACAATGCGCTGGTGACCAGGTTGTGCACGGTACTCGGAGCAGATGCGGCACGCCCAGCCCGATCACCGCACCCGTCTGCCACGACGATCGGCTAACGTTCTCGCCGTGGCGGCGAACCCGAAATCCCTGGCTCGGCAACTCTCGAAGCGCGGCCCGCACACGGTGCTGCGCGGCGACCTCGCGCTCGCCGGTCTCCCCGGCATCGTCTACACCCCTGCGGAAGGCTTCAACCTTCCCGCGGTGGCGTTCGGTCACGGCTGGCTGACCGGCATCGGCAAGTACTCGGGGCTGCTCGAGCATCTCGCCTCGTGGGGGATCGTGGCTGCAGCGCCCGGCACCGAACGCGGCCCTGTCCCTTCCACCGTCGGGTTGGCCACCGATCTGCTGACCACCCTCGACATCTGCACGGGCGTCCGCCTGGGCACCGGCCGCATTAGCGTGCATCCGCACCGGCTTGCTCTCGTCGGGCACGGCATGGGCGCCGGTGCAGCGATTCTGGGTGCGGCGCAGCGCAGGGTGGGCGCTGTCGCGGCGCTCTACCCCGCCCCTACCTCTCCGTCGGCAGCCGAAGCCGCCGCCCGCGTCACAGCACCCGGGTTGGTGCTCGTCGGAGAGAAGAGTTTCGGCACGATGAACAGCGACGCGGTATCGCTGGCCCGGAATTGGGGCGGCGAGGACGTGCAATTGCGCGTCGTCGACAAGGCCGACGACCAGGGGCTCGTGGAAGGCCGTCGCCTGCTCGGCGCCCTCGGGTTCGGTGGGGCCGAGCGGAAGACGCAGGAGCGCACCCGGGCGCTCCTGACCGGGTACCTCCTGAACCTACTCACCGACGACAAGACCTACGCGGCGTTCTCCGATCCCACGACCGAAATTCCCGGTTCCACCGTGATCGCGGATCCCGCTCTGGTCGAGGACGATCTCGGTAGCCGCATCAACAAGTTGCTCAGCAGCTAGATCCGGCGTCGTCACAACGGTCCTGCCTCGGCGAGCACGACTCCGTCGTCCTGGGGCGACTCGGTGTCGGCGGGGTCGGTTGCCGCGGCACCCGCATTCACGCCCGTTCGACCGTTGGCAGCTCGGCTTTCGGTGGGTGCCTGAGCGACCATGGCCCCGGAGGGTGGCGACGCGTCCTGCGACGAAGGCGGCTCTTGCGGTGTGGACGGCGGTTGTGGAGCCGGGCCGGACTCGGCCGCCTTCGGCGCGAGCACGGCCGGGTCTGCCGGCTCTGCCTGCACGGCCGGGTCTGCCGGCTCTGCCTGCACCGCCGGGTCTGCCGGCCCTGCCTGCACGGCCGGGTCCGGTGGGGGCTCGAAGCCCTCGACGCAGGGCCTGGCGATCCCGGACGCGGCAGCGGCGGTGAAGGCGGACGCGGCAGCGTCGGTGACAGCGGCTGCTCCCTCCATCGCGGCCGTCGCGAGGTCTGCTACTGCACCGGTCAGATCCGTAACGGCACCGATCAGTTCTCGACCGGCATCCACGAGGTCTGTCGCCGCTCCGAGGATGTCATCCGGCCCTCCGGTATCGACCGTGCCGAAGGGACCACCGCCGAACTGTCTCGACTGTCTCGCGGGCTCCGACGCCGATACAGGTGTGTCGAGCGGGTCGAAGGCACGGGTGATCGCGACGAGGTGGCGGTCGACGGTGTCGTGGGCGATATCGCACACCTCGATGAACCGATCGATCCTCGACTGCATCGTCGGCGCGAACACCTCGTCCAACCAGTGCTCGCACCACGCCGCGACTCCGGCCGGCTCGGGAGCGGGTGTGCCTGCCTCCGCGCACCACCGTGCCACCTGCTCCATGGTGGGGCCGCCGTCGCCGCCCGTTCCGGCGATGATCGTGCCGACGTGCTCGGGGGTCCGGCCGGCGACCGACATGTCCGCGAACGGTCCGATGACGTTCGCCTTCTCGTCGACCGCACGGGTGATGCCTTCGACGGCAGCCGTGCAGGTTCTGGCCAGCACATCCACCGTGTCGCACAGCATCGCACCGCGCTGCACGGTTCGATGCAGATCGTCGTGGGCGAGGTCGCCGACATCTCCTCGCCACGCCGAACGTAAGGCGCGCACTCCGTCCGACTGCTCCGCGACCAGGCTGACCAGGTCGCCTGCGAGTCGGGTCAGCACGGCTGCGTCGTCGGCGAGTACCGACACGTCGAGTCCGATCTGCTCGTCGTAGCGTGCGCGCAAACCTTCGACGGTGATCCGGTCTGCGATGCCGACGCTGTGAGCGTGCGGAAGGTACGCGGCGAAGAAATCCAGACCGCGTGCACCGGCATCGAGCGACAGGGACGGACCTGTCCTCGATGAGTTCACGGAGCGAGGTCCGTCCGGGTGCCGCGGAGTGCGTCGAAGGTGGCCTGTTCCTGGTCGCGGTATCCGTCCGCGGCTCTCGCCGCGGCATCGGAAGACCGGTTGGTCACCGCGGTCCATTCGTCGAGCGCTCGCCGTAGGCGCCGATACCCCTCTTCGAGGGCAGCCCCTCGCGATCGATACGACTGCCCTGCGTGTCGCGGCCCGAATTCCAGGGCGCCGAGCGCACGGCGACATGTCCGGTCCGCTGACATCGCAGAACTGGTCACCGTCGAAACGACAGCCCGGACGGCTGTGCCGTCGAAATACAGTTCGGCTCGTGGCTCCACGCCCACTCCTTCACGTGTCGGTCGACACCATCACAGAGTTTGACGCAGCGGCAGCTGATCCGGTTCCCCGTTCGACGAAAAGAACCGCCGCGGTACGGCGATCATTTTCCCTCAGACGCCGGCAACGACTTTCGCCAGTCGATCGGCAACAGCCTGTGCGTGCGTGTTCTCCGACGCCTCGACCATGACGCGGACGAGCTGTTCGGTGCCGGATGGTCGCAACAGCACTCGCCCGGTAGTGCCGAGTTCCCGTTCGGCTTCGGCAACGGCATCTGCGACCGCCCGGTTCGCCGCGACCGCGGCTTTGTCCGATACTGGGACATTGACGAGGACCTGCGGGAGCGACTGCATCACCGCGGCCAGATCGGCGAGTGACGTTCCGGTCACTGCCATCCGTTCCATCAACCGCAGTCCGGTCAGAACGCCGTCACCGGTCGTGCCGTGCGCGGGGAAGACGATGTGTCCGGATTGCTCTCCTCCGAGGGAGAATCCGCCACGGCGGAGTTCCTCGAGCACATACCGGTCGCCGACGCCGACTGTCACGACCTCGATTCCGGACTCCCGCATCGCCAGGTGCAGACCGAGATTGCTCATGACGGTTGCGACGAGTGTGTCGTCACGCAGTTCGTCGCGGTCTCGCATGCTCAGTGCGAGCACCGCCATGATGGCGTCGCCGTCGACGACCGCGCCGGACGCATCGACCGCGAGGCAACGATCCGCGTCGCCGTCGTGTCCGAGGCCGAGATCGGCGCCGTGCTCGATCACGGCTTTCTGCAAGGACGCGAGATGCGTCGACCCGCAACCGTCGTTGATGTTGAGGCCGTCCGGTTCGGCGCTGATCGCAATCACCGTGGCGCCGGCCGCGGCATAGGCGGCGGGCCCGACGTGTGACGCCGCGCCGTGTGCGCAGTCGACCACCACTGTGACACCGTCGAGGGACACGCTCGTCGCGCTCGCAAGGTGCGCCAGATAACGATCTGCCGCGTCGTCGGCGGTTCGGATCCTGCCGACACCGGCTCCGGTCGGTCGGGCCGGAGGCGTTTCATCGTGCAGTGCAGCTTCGATCCTGCCCTCGGCGGCATCGTCGAGTTTGTGACCGCCCGCGGCGAAGATCTTGATTCCGTTGTCCGGCATGGGATTGTGTGACGCGGAGATCATCACACCGAGGTCCGCAGCGTACTCACCGGTGAGATATGCGACTGCCGGAGTGGGCAGCACACCGACCGACACGACGTCGACGCCGGCTGCGGCAAGCCCCGCGGTGACGGCGGCCTCGAGCATCTCGCCACTCGCACGCGGATCACGCCCCACCACGGCAACCCGGCGACGACCGTCGCGGGCGGGCGCGAGCACGGTCGCCGCCGCTCCTGCGAGTCGCATCGCCAATTCCACCGTCAATCCGGCGTTCGCCATCCCGCGAACCCCGTCCGTGCCGAACAACCGGGCCATACACACGTCCTCACGTCGAGTCTTCGGAAGACAGGTCACTCGTGGACGCTGTCACCGGAATCAGAATGCACGAAAGCAGGCACCGGTAGTAGTTCTCTACCGGCGCCTGCTCTCGTGGTCGAACAGGTGCCGAAGCTGACGAGGTCAGCGTCGGCGACACATCAGCGCTTGGAGTACTGAGGTGC
Organism: Rhodococcus sp. F64268; assembly: GCF_023015605.1. Taxonomy (NCBI): domain Bacteria; kingdom Bacillati; phylum Actinomycetota; class Actinomycetes; order Mycobacteriales; family Nocardiaceae; genus Rhodococcus; species Rhodococcus sp. F64268. Next base: position 57,337 of record NZ_JALKAI010000011.1, on the reverse strand, counting down.
CTTACGGGCCTTCTTGAGACCGTACTTCTTACGCTCGGTCGCACGCGGGTCACGAGTGAGGAAGCCTGCGCGCTTGAGCGCCGGGCGATCCTCGGGGGTGACCTCGGTCAGCGCACGCGCGATGGCGAGACGCAGAGCGCCGGCCTGGCCGGACGGTCCGCCGCCGTGCAGGCTCGCGTGGATGTCGAACGACTCGACGCGCTCGACGGTCACCAACGGCGACTTCACGAGCTGCTGGTGCACCTTGTTCGGGAAGTAGTCCTCGATGGTGCGTCCGTTGAGCACGAACTTGCCGGAGCCGGGCACGAGGCGGACGCGAGCGACTGCCTCCTTACGGCGACCGACGGTCTGGATCGGACGATCGAACACGATCGGCGCGACGGGTGCCTCGACGAAGTCCTCGGCAACCTCCTCGACGACGTATTCGTCCGCGGCAACCTCGACGTTGTCGGCGTACTCTTCGGGATTCACGTTCTGCTCCTCCGGCGCCGTCACTGGGCCACCTGCTTGATCTCGAACGGCACCGGCTGCTGCGCGGCGTGGGGGTGGTTCGGGCCCGCGTAGACCTTCAGCTTCTTCGCGATGGCGCGGCCGAGCTTGTTCTTGGGGAGCATGCCGGTGACGGCCTTCTCCACGAGGCGGTCGGGGTTCTTCTCGAGAACCTCGCCCACGGAACGAGCGCGGAGACCACCCGGGTGACCGGAGTGGCTGTAGAGGAACTTGCCTTCGCGCTTGTTGCCGGAGATGGCAACCTTGTCGGCGTTGATGATGACGACGAAGTCACCACCGTCGACATGCGGAGCAAAGGTGGGCTTGTGCTTACCGCGGAGCAGGTTTGCCGCCTGCACCGCGAGGCGGCCGAGCACCACGTCGGTGGCGTCGATTACGTGCCACTGATGGGTCACGTCGCCGGCTTTCGGTGTGTACGTAGACACAGATCTTCCTCGTCTATCGTTTCGCTGCTGGCCCGCGTGCCGCGCATAGTCGACCTCGGCGGCCAGTTGAGACCCGAGAGACGACGTTTGCCGCGCACATGGCTACGACAGCGTGCGACACGCCGATCGCACATAATACCCGCCGGAGGGCTGCAGGGTCAAAGCGCGGCAGCTCCCACTTCCCGAGCACGCGATGTCCCGGCGGCCTCTCCACCCCCGGGACATCGCGCAGCGGGGTCTCCCCCATCCCGCATGGCGGGCAGATTTCACCCGGGGAAACGTCCCTTGTTCAGCGCCTCGGTGTCGCGCATCCTGTCGTTGCCGCCGGCAACGGCAGAGTTGATCTCGAACAGGACCTGATTGAGCCCGAGTTGCGCCTGATTCCAGCGTTCCTGTGTGCCTCGGTAGGTTTCCTGGGCGTCGCCGCCCCAGGTTTCGATCAGCGGGGCCACCTGGCGCGCAATGCGGTCGAGCGTGTCGTTCATGTTCTTCTGCAGCGTGGAAAGTCCCGCGTGCAGATCATCTATGCCGCCGAAATTCTGATAGATCTCGCCATCGGGCATGTGGGTTTCCTGTCTGTTCGAAGTGGTCCTGGACTTGCCGTCCAGTGGGCTGCCGACGTACGTCGGTCGATCAGTAAGTTCCGCTCAGGGACGAACCGGATCCCGGATCGACGCGATTCAACGCCGCAGATTGCTCCTGTACGGCTTCCTCGTAGGACCGGCCACTGCTTCGAACGCCCTCTGCCAGTTCGTCGAGTGCCAGGTTCAGCTGCCTGCCATTGCGGTCCCAGCGTTCCATGATTCCCGCGAATTGATTCGCTGCCTTGCTTCGCCACACTTCGTCGACCGCCGCGACTCGCGCACGAAGCGCCTGGATCGTGCCTTCGAGTTCGGTTCGCGAGTCCTGCAGCTGACTCGCGACCACTTCCATGGTCACGACATCAGTAGTGACCTGCCCCCCGCTACCGCTTCCGTCCTCGCTCATCGCGTACCCCTCCTTTGTTCGGCGTTGCGGTTCCCTCGGCCCCCGTTGGTCCGACCGCTCCGCCCCTACACCTGATTCGACGCAGCCCGCGCCGGATCGGTTCCGCTCGATCCGAACTACGTCGAAGATTTCTCACACCGGCTCCACTGTGTGCACAGCCTGTTCGCATTCATTTCTGATTCCGGTCCATTCGTCGGCGAGGAACTGGCAGCCGATCGAAATCTGGATACCGGGCATGACGACGACCGACCACCGCACCGTGGAGAACTCGTCGGGCACCTCGAGGTAGGAGATGACCGGACGATCACCGAAGCGTGTGTCCGACTCGATATCTCGGATCACATCGCTACGCGCCGCCGCGCGCGCTGCAAGACTGATCGCCACCGCATCCGAATCCATCCCGTCCGCCAGATGTGAATACACGACCACAATCCTTCGATCGGGCCCTGAATCCGGCAACAGCTCGGCCCGTCCCGGCTGCTGTGCATCGGAATCGCGTATACGCCAAGACGATGGGAGGTCCAGGCGCACGGGACCCAGATCGATCGTGGCGAACTCGGGGTCGTCCGCATCCGGCGAGGCCGTGGCGGAAGGGCTGTCGGTAGGTTCGGCCACGTCGGTACTGCCGGTGACACCGGTGTCCGCGACGATCTCGCCGGTACCCTCACTACCCGATGTGAGCACCATCGCGGCAACGACGATGACCACGAGCAGCGCCCCCACGAGCACCCAACCCGATATCGGGCCGCGTGACGGCTCGGGCATCGGGGCACGGACGTCCCGCAGCCACTGCGCCGTCGACGTACCGGCATCGCTCTCTGCGGCCCCGGCCCGCCCCTCACTCGACTCGGACACCTGCGTGAGCGGTGCAAGCATCTCCGATGCTGCGACGGGAACAACCCGGATCCCGCGTCCGATCCGCACGCCCAACCGCGTGCACAATTCGACACCCGCTGGCTCACCCGGAACGCCCGTCACCAGCAGGACATCCGGATCGACTCGTCCGGCGACCGCTTCGATCAGAGACCTGAGGCATGTGGTGCCGTCGTCGGAATCCACCTCGTCGACCACCAGGCCCGGATCCCTCGCAACACGGTCGATGACAGCACGCCCACCGCCACCCTGTTCGAGCGAGGTCGCCGTGACCCCGTCCGTCTCGACCTCGAGCGTCACACATCGTTCGTCCGGAGCCACCTCGACTGCGTCGCATGCCGCGACCGCGGCCGGTATCAACTCCGCATTGCGCGCCACGTTCCGAACGGCGGTGTACAGCGCGTCACGCCGCCGCGCACTCCACTTCGTGGGATGCACCGCGACGACAGTTCCCGTGCTCGGGGGCGCACCGACCGCTGCCGCGGCATAGCGCATCAGTCCGGTGAGCATCTCGACGGAGTCATCCGCAAACACGTCGGTCGTCTCGAGTGCCGCCGCGGCGTCTCCGAAAACCCACCCGTCGCCCAGCCTCCCGGCGATGGCGGGCACGTACCGGATTCGTTCGCCACGGCGCGCACACACGCCTGACGCTCCGATGTGGAGTCCCAGCACATCCGTGCTCACGACGGTTGCAGTCGGGCTGTCTGGATGAGTTCGTTACCGTTGCGTCGCACGAGGATTCCTCGTCCGGGCGGCATCGGACCGGGCCGTGCAGTGCCGATGAGCGCGCCCTCGTCGCGACTTCCGCACATGATCAGGCCCGGCGTGGACAGTTCCCGCAACCGGGCGATGACCGGTTCGTACAGCGCTCGACTCGCACCGCCCGCGCGCCGCGCGATGATCAGGTGCAGACCGATATCCTTCGCCTGCGGAAGATACTCGAGAAGCGGCGTCAACGGATTCTGACCGGATGACGCAACCAGGTCGTAGTCGTCGACGATGACGAACACCTCGGGGCCCGTCCACCATGATCGGTCGCGCAGCTGCTGCTGGGTGGTGTCGGCGCCCGGAAGCCGTCGTTCGAAGATCCCGGCGAGTTCGACGGCCATCGTCGACAGCACGGACCCGCTCGGCGCGTAACCGCCGAGATGGTCGCCTTCGACCACCCCGAGCATGGTCCGGCGGTAGTCGCCGATGATGATCCGTGCCTGCGCCCCGGTGTTCGACTCCATCAGACTCCGGCAGATCCCGTGGAGCAGCGTGGTCTTCCCGCACTCGGAATCTCCGAACACCAGCAGATGGGGACTCTCGGCGAAGTCGAGGGCCACCGGAGCGAGCTCCGCCTCGTCGATCCCGATCGGCACGCGTAGCCGTTGCGCGACCGGTGCGTTGGACGAGATCGGCCAGCCGCCCGGAAGCGCAGCGAGCACGGCCGCGCGGTCGACCTCCTCCGGCAGCATCCTGACAGCCGGCGCGTGCCCCCCCGGAGTTGCCGCAGCGATCGCGGCGACAGCCGCGGCCACGCCCTCGCTGAGATCGTCGACACCTGCACTGCCGTCGACCCGCGGCAGTGCAGCCAGTACGTGAAGTCCGTCCCGCTCGATTCCTCGGCCGGGCCTGCCCTCGGGTACCAGCGCCGCCTTCTTGCGCCCGTATTCCGAATCGGCCGGGTCGCCGAGACGGAGTTCGAGGCGCGTTCCGAGGTGGTCACGCAGTGCCGGCCGGACGTCCCACCACCGCGGTGCACTGATGACGACATGGATTCCGTAGGACAACCCGCGCGACGCCAGGACACCGACACTCTGCTCGAGTGGCTCGAAGTCCTCCCGAATGCTGGGCCAGCCGTCGATCACGAGGAAGACATCGCCGAAAGGATCTGCGGAGACATGCGGGGCACCGTCGGCACGCAACCGTCTCATCTGCGACATCGATTCGAGCCCCCAATCGCCGAACTGCTGCTCTCTCCGGCGCAGTAGCCCCATGAGTTCCGCGACGGTGCGCCGAACCCGATCCGCGGCAAGACGATTCGCCACGGAACCGACGTGTGGGAGGCCGGAGAGCCCGGCCAGAGTGCCGCCACCGAAATCGAGGCAGTAGAACTGGACCTGCTCAGCTGTGTGGGTAGCGGCCAACGAGACGATCAGGGTGCGCAGCAACGTCGATTTACCCGATTGCGGACCTCCGACCACGATGGCGTTGCCTGCAGCTCCCGACAGGTCGACGACCAAAGGGTCCCGACGCTGCTCGAAGGGCCGGTCGACGATCCCGATCGTCGTCCGCAAAGTGGACTGGCGCAGCACATCTCCGGTGAGCAACGAGTGCGACAGGATTCTGTCGAGGCTCGGCGACTCGTCCAGCGGCGGAAGCCACACCTCGTGTGCCGGGGTGCCGTGACCACGGACCCTGCCGACCACGACGTCCAGGACGGTGCGGCCGCCGTCGGTCGTGGTCGCCTCCGTGTCCGGGTTCGGATCGCTCACCGGCGGGACCGGCAGGGGGGCTCCCCGATCGGCAGGTACATCGCGGGCCGTGAACACCCGCGGGCCGACAGTTCCCGCGGACGCCGTCCGGCTCCTGCGCGCCGGTCGGCCGGGTTCGTACGGCCCCGAAACGTAGGCTGCATCGAAACGCACGATCTCCGCGGAATCGCATTTGAGGTAGCCGGCACCTGGCGTGGGTGGCAGGCTGTACGCATCCGGAACACCGAGAACGCTGCGGGATTCGTTCGCAGAAAAGGTCTTCAATCCGATCCGGTAGGACAGGTGGCTGTCGAGACCACGCAATTTTCCTTCGTCGAGCCGCTGACTCGCCAGCAGCAAGTGCATGTGCAGCGACCTGCCGAGACGACCGATCGCCGCAAAGAGGTCGGCGAATTCGGGCTGCTGGGCGAGCAGCTCCGAGAACTCGTCGACGACGATGAACAACGCCGGCAACGGTGCGAGCGGAGCACCGGCGCTCCTGGCTCTTTCGTAGTCACCGACATTCGCGAAGTTGCCTGCCGCTCGCAACAGCTCCTGCCTGCGGGTCATCTCGCCCTCGAGTGCGTCTTTCATCCGTTCGACCATCGCGAGCTCGTCGGCCAGGTTGGTGATGACTGCTGCAACGTGCGGACTCCGATCGAGCCCGAGGAAAGTCGCGCCGCCCTTGAAATCGATGAGGACGAGGTTGAGTGCATCCGGTGAGTGCGTTGCGACGAGGCCGAGCACGAGAGTCCGCAGGAACTCGCTCTTTCCCGAACCCGTGGCACCGATGCACAGGCCATGCGGACCCATGCCGTTCTCCGCAGACTCCTTCAGGTCGATCTCGACGGGAGCGCCGTCCACACCGATACCGATCGGGACTCGCAGCCTGTCGCGACCGGATCTCGGTGCCCAGGCCTGCAGCGGATCGAGTCGTGCAATGTCGCCGAGTCCGAGTAGGTCCTGCCAATTCTCGATGCTGCCGGTATCGGCTCCGTCGTCCGTCGCGAACTGAGTAGCGGCCCGATACGGGGCGAGTCGGCGTGCCAGGGCCTGCGATTGCGGGGCACCGATCCCGTCGGCCTCGGCAAAGGTCTCCACGGAACTGCCCGTTCTCGCGCCGAGACGACCGTTCTCCACGACCAGCTGCAGCCCACGATGCGCCGCGAGCCGCGGCGCGAACCCGGAGAGGTCGAGGAGTGTCACCGAGTCGAGCCCCTCGTCGAGGAGGCCGGAACCGGATCCGGAGACCCCGCCGTCGATGACGATCAGCAGTTGCGGGACGGTTTCGACGGCGGGTGCGTTGCGGACGAACCGTCCGCGCGACGACAGGTGAACACCGAGGACCGTCTCGAGTTCGAGTACGGAACCGAACACCATGCGGGTGCTGCCTGCCCCGTCGCGCGCCTCGGGATGCTGCGCGTGAGGGAGCCACTTGACCCACTCCCATTCCGCGGCGGTGTCCGGTCCGCAGACGACCGCGACCTGGAGTACATCGGGTGCATGAAAGGTGCACAGTTGAGCGAGCATCGCCCGGGCCAACTGCTGTGCGGCCTCACGGTCGCCACTGATACCGACCGACGCGAATCCACGCATCGACACGGCCGTCGGGAGCGCAGGCACCACCGAGTGCGCGCGAACGAAGCGGCGCAGCGACACCGCGGCAACCGGTTCGAGATCCTCGACCGGGCCGGTCTCGGGAGCGATCAGCTTCGTCGCGAGTCGCTGTCCCCCCAGGCCCACCCGCACGTGGCAGAAGTCCGCGTCGGAAGTTCGGCGTTCCCACATCCGGACCGTCCCGACGAGGGTCCACAACAGCGCCGGGTCCGGGTGGGTCCATTCGAGGGCCCGCCGCTGCGCCGACCCTGTCTCGGCGACGTCGCCCCGCAGGGTGTCGAGGTAGCGCAGGTAGTCTTTGCGATCCTCGTTTGCCTCGGCAGTTTTCGCGCCACCGCCGCGACCGCTGTTGGCGAGCATACCGATCATCGACACCATCATCATCAGCGGGAAGACCAAAGCCATGGGGCTGCGCGCCATTCCGGAGCCGAACATGAGCGCGACCATGCCTATCATCGCCGCAACCATCACCAGGGGCAGCAGCTTCATGAGCAAGTTGCCCGGTGTTGCTCTCGGAATATCCGGTGGCGCCTGCAGACTCACTTCCCCACCGGGTGCGCGTGGCGCATCCCGACGCACTCGACGCGCGAAACGAATCGTGCTCATTCCCCATCCCCCGTACACACCGGCCGCCGACAACGACCTTCCCCCCACGGTCGTGGAAGAGTAGCGCACCGCAACAAGTACAGCCACGGCGATGTCGTAAGGTCTGCGTCGTCGAAAGGTCCGCGCCACCTTCGGTCTCCGGGTCGGCGCACGAACGACGGGGGGAACAATCGATGACGGCTGCACCGACGAGCCCGAACGTACCCGGTGCGGTAGCGGCACCGGAATTGTGCCGGATCACAGTGCTCACCAAACATTCCGAGGTCGATCTGGCGCTGCCACTCGGCGTGCCGGTCGCCCTCCTGCTGGCCGGAATCGTCGATCTGGTGGCTGCTCACCGTCCCCACAACGACTTCGACCGCACCCCCGAACGGGTCCAGCCGGAAACCTGGACTCTCGCCCGGATAGGCCAGGAACCGCTCGCGGGTGCGTTGAGTCTCGACGAGCTCGGGATCCGCGACGGCGAGGTGCTCGTCCTCGCAGAATCGTCCGCGCCCTCGTCGCCGCCACTGTTCGACGACGTGATGTACAGCGTGGCGGTTGCGGGCCGCGACCGATTGCGTCGTTGGTCCGATCGCACCGCGGCGGTGGTCGGGGCCGCGGTCGCAGCGGCCGCGATCACGCTCGGGTGCGGGTTGCTGCTCCTGTTGCCGTCGTCCGGAAGCGAGCGAATGGTCGCGGGAATCGCCACTGCCGTACTGGCACTCCTGCTCGTGACCGCGGCAGCTGTCATCGCACGTATCTACCTCGACCGGTCTATCGGGTTGCTGCTGGCGGTCTGCGCAGCACCCGCGTCCTTCGTCACCGGGATGCTGCTGGTTCCTGGCGATTTCGGCGCCCCCCACCTGCTGCTGGCCACGATCCTGACCGGCGCGGTCGGCATGATCACGGTCAACGTCACGACGGTCGGACTCTCGACGTTCACTGCGATCTCGACGGTCTCGTCGGTTGCGACGATCGCACTGATCGTCGCGACTGCGACCGACACGCCGGTACCTGCGCTCGGCGCAGGTATCGTCGTGACCGCGCTGCTGCTGGTGACCTTCGCCGCCCGCGCCGCCGCGCTCCTCGCCCGCCTTCCCCTTCCCCCGGTTCCGGCGCCCGGCACCTCCCTCGACCCCGTGGTTCCAGATCCGGACGACGAGAATCCGCCGCCCACGTTCGAGGAGCTCGAAGCGAGAACCGCGCGTGCGCGAGCTCATCTGACCGGGTGGATCTATGCGGTGGTCGTGCTCGCGACGGCCGGTGCGTGGTGCGCAGCGTGGCCGATGCAGGAGTCGGGTGTCTCCTGGCCCGGAGTCGCACTGGCGGTCGCGACGGGGATCATCCTGATGTTCCGAGGTCGCACCTACATCGGGTCGGAGCAGGCGGCGCCGATGATCCTCGGTGGTGCAATCCTCCTCCTCGGCCTGGTGGTCGGTGCCGGGCTTTCCGGAAGCATTGCTCCACAGGTGCTCTTCGGGGTCACTGTCGTCTTGTTCGTCGGCGCCCTGGTCCTCGGGGTCGTTGTTCCGCGCCGCACATTCACACCGGTGCAGCGGCGGATCAGCGAACTCACCGAGTACGCCGTCATCGCCGCGATCGTGCCGCTGGCATGCTGGGTTGCCGGCCTCTACTCCGCGGTCCGTGGGTTGTGAGCGACCTCCCGGCGCTCTCGCGGCGGGCGACACATCGTCGACGGCTCACCGCTGCCTCGCTCGTCACCGCTCTGGTCGTCACGATCGCGGCAGCGGGACCGGCCACCGCAACTCCCCCCGTCCCCGACAGCGGACTGCTGCCCGCCGCGGGCGAACCCGGGGCCCCGGAGGCGACCGAACAGCGCAATATGTGCACCCGGGGCAGGCCTGTCGCCGACAGCCTGCAGCGACCGCTCGCACAACGCATCATGAATTTCGAGCGGGTGTGGCCGCTGACGCGCGGTGCAGGTCAGATCGTGGCTGTGATCGATACGGGAGTGAACCCGCACCCGCGACTCCCCCGACTCACCCCGGGCGGCGACTACGTGGCTACCGACGACGGCACGGTCGACTGTGACGCGCACGGGACCCTCGTCGCCGGTCTCATCGCGGCGCAACCGGTCGCGGGGTCGGGATTCGCCGGCGGCGCCCCCGACGTCGAGGTCATCGCCATCCGTCAATCCAGCCGCAACTATTCCGACCGCTCCGCCGGCGACGAAGCGGCCGCGCAGAACTCTCCCGGTTACGGTGACGTGCGCACCCTGGCGTCTGCGGTGCGGCATGCTGCAGACCTCGGCGCCACCGTCATCAACATCTCGGAGGTCGCGTGCACGCTCGCGGTCGACGGGATCGCCGACGGACCGCTCGGCGCGGCAGTCCAGTACGCCACCGACGTCGAAGACGCGGTGGTGGTCGCGGCGGCGGGGAACAAGGATGTGTGCCGGGCGGGGAATCCTCCTGCAGCGAATCCGCTCGACCCGCAGGCAGATCCGTGGGATTCGATCACGACGATCGCCTCCCCCGCCTGGTATGACGACTATGTGCTCACGGTCGGCTGGGTCGAAGCCGACGGCACACCGTCCGACGAGAGTGTTCCCGGGCCGTGGGTGGATGTCGCAGCGCCCGGAAACGGCATCGTCTCCCTCGACCCGTTCTCCGACGGTCTCATAGACGCACAGGTCGGCGCCCAGGGTCCGGTGCTGCTCTCCGGAACGAGTTTCTCCGCACCACTGGTCTCTGCAACAGTCGCGTTGGTGCGAGCCCGCCATCCCCACCTCGACGCCCGCGCCGTGATGGACCGCATCGAGTCGACCGCCCACGCACCTGCGGAAGGCTGGAACCCGCGGGTCGGGCACGGCGTGATCGATCCGTTGGCCGCGGTCACCGCACCACTACCGGTCGAGCAGGACCACCCTGCGGCCCCTAGAGCGATCGCAGGCCCCGCGCACGTGGAACCTCCCGACCCGACTGCACGACTCGTTGCATGGAGCGGCGGTGCCGCGGTCCTCGTCCTACTCGTCGCCGCGCTGCTCGCCGCACTGCCCTTCCGGGAACGTGCACGTAGGCGGAGACATGCGAGCAACACTCATTCTCCTGCGCCGATCGGTCCAGGTCGCGGGTCCGGGGCGACACCATCGTGAGCGAGTAACGCCTCGGCATGCCCGAGCGAGGGCCCGGGGGCGAGCAAGCCGATGATCTGCCACGGCGCTCGCGCCGGGTCTCCCTCCAACCCGAGTGCCCTGGCCGCCTCTGCATCGGCTACGCCGTAACGGACACCGGTGTCTGCGACGTAGAACAGTGCACCTCGGCGTTCGCTGTCGGGGACGACCGACGTCGTCTGCACGAATGTGCCACGCCCCGGAGGAATATGGACGGCATCCACGTTCGGTCCCGGTCCGTCGGCCTGCGCGGGCTCGACCGGGATCGCGTCCTCGGCAATCGGCAGGGCTTCACCCGCCGACAGCACCAGACCCGATCGTCGCTGATCCTCGGGTCCCGCTTCCGGTTCCCATGTCAGACACCCGACGGGCCTGTCAGCGGGCCCGAGGATCGTGGGTACGACCGTGGGAAACGTGCCGACCTCGAGGTGCTGTACCGTCGGCGCGTCCGCGAGAGTGTCGGGCGGAACGATCGGAATCTCGGCGATGCCCTGTGAATCCGACGTATGAATGATCTGTGCAGTCGCGCTCGACACCTCCTGCACGCCATCGCTCAGTACGACGTAATAGCGCTGACCGTTCGGTTCCGCGAGTCCGACAACAGATCCGACGCGAAGACCACCTATCGGCACTCGCGGGATGCTCCCCGCATCCGGGATGTCCGGCGCGGTGAGCTCCGGTAGTTCCGGGAGTGCCGCGAGCAATCCTGCGCCTACGGGCCTCGCCGACCCGAGGTCGAGTCCCAGGACCCGCGTCAGTGCGCGGTCCTGCGGATCGATCTCGGCTCTGCCGTCTCCGTAGACGAGGTGGAATTCCCCCTCGGAGGTGATGAGGAGCGCTTCGTCGTCGTCGAGCGGGCCACCGACACCGGAATACTCGGGCACGCCTGCCGAGACCGCGGTCGTGACGAACTGCCGTCCGCCTGAATCGACCGTGTCGCACACGGTCCAGGGTGTGTCGTGTCCGACGTACGCCAGGGACGACGGAGCACCGGGAATGCCGACGAGCGGCCCTCTGGGACGGGCCTCCAGTTCCTCGTCGGCTACGACGGTCGGTTCGACGGGATCATCGAGCACAAGCCGCGCGGATGCGAGATTCATCGCGGGATGGAATGTTCCGTCGATCGCAACGTAGAGCGCACCGGAATCCCTGCCGACCACGAGTTCCGCATTGCCGATCTTGTCCTGGGGCCGGAACAGGGCCAACGCGGCGCACCCGGCAAGAACCAGGCAGGCGATCACCGCCCCCACCATCAGCGACCGCGACTGTGAGCGCATGGGGTCATGGACCATGCGCACGTCTCGGCGAACGAGCGCATGCTCCATCCGTCTCATCAGAAATCGGTAACCGCTTACCTGCCATCGAGTGGTGGGTTGCGATGCCATGTGTCCTCCCCCGTGCGGCACACTCACTGCCGCAACACAGTACAGTTGCACATCGGGAAGTTCGGGCGCGCACCCACAGGGCCGCCCGATCGGTGTCGGGGGGAGCGCTGTGGATCGAACTGTGTCCGAGGTCGTGCGGGAAAGATCCGTGTACGAACGGCCCCGCCTCATCTCACGGATCGTCATGGCGCAGTGCGCTGCACTCGTGGTCTGGATCGCAGTGGCCGTGTCGGGTGCGCCCCCATGGGCGGCAGCCGCCGCAGCGGCTGCCACCGCGGTTCTCATGCTTCTCCGGGTCCGCGGCCTCGGTGTGATCGACGCTGCGATGACGCTGTTGCGGTACAGATTTCCGAGAGCACACGCCTGCGCGGAGATCCGCGATGCAGCACAGCCGACCGGCCGGCCGATCGGTTTACGTTGGGACGGAACACAAGTAACTGCGGTCGTCGAGGTGCTCGCACCTGCTGGGGTCATCACACTGCTGGCACGAGATCGTGCCGACTCGTCGCTGACTCTGCCCTTGGGCGCGCTCTCCGGCTGCCTGCGCCGACACGACGTGACCCTCGACGGAATCGATGTCGTCGTCCACGGTCGACGCGTATTGGACGCGACGCCCGCGGGGCAGGTCTATGCGCAGCTGATCGGCCCCCTGCCTGCTGCCGCGATGCGCACGGTGTGGGTTGCACTACGCCTCGATGCGTCGACGTGTCGCGACGCCGTGGACCGGCGCGGCGGTGGCGCCCGAGGCGCGACCCGCACGATCACTGCGTCGGCCCGGCGAGTGGTGCGTGCGCTGAGCGATTCCGGCTGCGAGGCAAGGCTGCTGACCGCACAGGAGATCCGATCTGCTGCCCTCCGGATCACTCACGGCGCCGATCCGCTGACGGCAGAGGAGTCCTGGCGTCATGTCCGCCTTCCCACCGGCTACAGCACGGGTGGGGTACTCGATCCGCGGCGACTCGACGCGCGCACCCTGACCGAGATCTGGACCCACCCGTCACTGTCGTCGACGGTGACGGTGCGCATGCGCCCCGGGTCCTTCGGCACGACACGGGTCGGAGGCCTCGTCCGGTACACCACCCGCACCCACGAGGCACCGCTCGCCTCCGGTGTGCGCACCGTCCACGGGCGCGAGCGTGAAGTGCTGCTCGCATCCCTGCCGTATGCGGCGAACGGACTCGAGGACATCACCGATCTGCGCAGCGTCGGTCGTGGATCTCTCGACGAGTTGGCACTGCCCGTCGCGGGCTGCGGTCAGCTGATCGGCTCGGACGAGTCCGGACGAGCAGTCGCGGTACGCCTCACCGGCCCCGGAGTGGACTCGGTCCATGTGGCGGGCGAGTTGTATCTCGCGCAGCAGATCGTATTCCGCGCGGTGGCGGTCGGTGCGCGCGTGGTGATCCACACCGATCGCGCCGATGCCTGGCGCCCACTGCTGAACGGTGCCGCATCACCGGATCGACTGCGGATCGCCGGCGAGTATCCCGACGACCGCGAGTTCGACACCGTGGTCTTCGACGGAGTACGGCCGACCGGCAGGCGGCACCCCGGCACGATCCACGTGCATGCACACCCGGATCAGTGGCCCCGCGAATCTCCCACCATTGCCATCGAACAGCCGAACGGATTCGGCAATCGGATTGTGCTCACCACACATCGAAAGCGGATGACACTGACGCTCGTCACCATCGCGGCCGAGTCCGCCCACATCGGACGCCCCCGCACCATGGAGTCCGTCTCTTCGCGGTGAGCATCTTCGCGGTGAGCATCTTCGCGGTGAGCATCCGCGCACGGCATGGGTCGTCGATCCATGTGACGACGCTTCGAACACCGTTCCCGACCTCCTCCCGACCGTGAACGGCCGGGCTTGCGCCGACTACGGTGCGGTCAGCCCGGGTACGGGCGTGATCTCCGGCCACACCTGACTGCGTGCACCCACCACTCCAGCTGCCCGAGCATCCGCTCGGCGGCGTCGATGGCCGCACCATCGCGCGTCGTACCGTCTGCGTCGAAGGCGTGCTTGACGCGGTGGAAGCTCACGGACTCCCGCACCGGCACCATATGAACCTCCACGACGACCTGCCGTAACTGCTCGACCGCACGGAGCCCACCGGACAGCCCGCCATAGGACACGAATCCGACCGGCTTCGCGCGCCATTCATGCTTGACACTGTCGATGGCTGTCTTGAGCGCTGCCGGATAACCGTGGTTGTACTCGGAGGTGACCACGACGAATGCTTCCGCCGCATCGATCCGCCGCGTGAACGCCTCGACTTCGGATCCTCCCGAAAGCTCTTGGGGTAACGGCGTCCGAGCGAGATCGATGATGTCGATGTCGAACTCCTGAGCATCTACCGTCGAATAGCGTCTCGCCGCCTCGGCGAACCAGTTCGCGACGACAGGGGCGACCCTGCCCTCACGCACACTCGCCACGATGATCCCGAGCCGGATCGGTACCTGCAGCTTCTGGTCCATGCCCCGATCGTAAGGTGCCTCAGGTCGTCATACCGTGGGTCAGAAGCGCCGCGAGTTCGCGATAGGCCTGCGCGTCGTCGAGACCGGTCTGCTGCGCCACCTGCCGCTGCTGGATACGCACCATCACTGTGGCAATGACGTCGGCGACAAAGGCCGCGTGCACGTCGCGCAACTCGCGGGCATCGACGCCGTCCGAGATCAGTGCCCGGATCCGGCCGGCTGCGAGGCGGGTGTTGCGCTCGTACACCTCCCGCGCGACCGGTGTTGCGGCGATGTCCTCCATGAAGCGGGCCGATGCGGGTTCGAGCTGCCTGCCGACGGATTCGAGGTAGGTGCGGATGCGCGCCTCGGCTCCTGCGGCGTCCGCGATGTCGGCTTCGACACGCTCGGTTGCGCCGCGAAAGAAATGGACGGTGACGGCGTAGACGAGTCGGTCCTTGTTCTCGGCGAGGGCATAGAGCGTCGATTTCGAACACCGCAGACGAGTTGCAATGTCCTCGAGAGTGAAGTGCGCGAATCCTTCGGCCAGGAACAACTCGACAAGCTGGTCGAACAGTTGCGCCTGCCGTGCAGTGGTGCGCCGTACCCCTACTCTTGCCATACTCGATACAGTACTGCAGTATCACTCCTAGTACTATTTTGTGTATCCGTCTTCTGCGAGGAGTTCCGCCGTGCCCGTCGAGCGCCTGTTACCCACCCCCGAGGCCCACGACCTGATCGAGCTCACACGCGACGTCGCCGACAAAGTACTCGCACCCCGCGTCGTCGAACACGAACGCAACGAGACCTTCCCGGAAGGTGTGTTCCCCGCGCTCGGCGCAGCCGGACTGCTCAGCCTCCCCTACGCCGAAGAGTTCGGAGGCGGAAATCAGCCGTACGAGGTGTACCTCCAGGTTCTCGAGGAACTCGGCGAACGGTGGGCAGCCGTCGCCGTCGCTGTGAGCGTGCACGGCCTGTCGTGCTTCGCAGTTGCGACGCACGGCACCGACGAGCAGAAATCCCGGTGGCTACCCGACATGCTCGGTGGCGAGACCATCGGCGCCTACAGCCTGTCCGAACCGCAGGCCGGCTCCGATGCAGCGGCCCTGACCTGCCGGGCTCAGGCGACCCCAGGCGGATATCGAATCAACGGCTCGAAGGCGTGGATCACCAACGGCGGCAAAGCGGACTTCTACACCTTGTTCGCGCGGACGAGCGACACCGGCAGCAAGGGCATCTCCTGTTTTCTGGTGCCCGCCGGAACTGACGGCCTGACTTTCGGGAAGCCCGAGGAGAAGATGGGCCTGCATGCGATCCCGACCACCGCAGCCCATTACGACGATGCTTTCGTTCCCGCCGAGCGTCGCATCGGCGCCGAGGGGCAGGGCCTTCCCATTGCGTTCAGCGCTCTCGATTCAGGACGACTCGGCATCGCTGCCGTCGCGACCGGACTCGCTCAGGCCGCTCTCGACGAAGCAACCGCATACGCGAAGGAGCGGAAGGCCTTCGGCAAGGCGATCATCGACCATCAGGGTCTCGGTTTCGTTCTGGCCGACATGGCTGCCGCCGTCGACTCCGCGCGCGCAACCTACATCGATGCCGCTCGACGTAAGGACGCAGGTCTTCCCTATTCACGTCAGGCCTCGGTCGCAAAGCTGGTAGCCACGGACGCCGCGATGAAGGTTACGACCGACGCCGTACAGGTCCTCGGTGGGTACGGCTACACGCGTGACTTTCCCGTCGAGCGGTTCATGCGCGACGCGAAGATCACCCAGATCTTCGAGGGCACGAACCAGATCCAGCGTCTCGTGATTGCCCGGTCACTGGCCGGCTGACCTGCGCCGTAGCCCCATCGGGCAGGAGTTCACGGAACGAGACAGCCCACCTCCCTCCAGATTTCGACGCAACCGAGGATTGATACCGCCAAGGTGGGGTATGTCTGTGGTGGGCGACCGAGGCCCTCACCCCCCATCGGGGGCCGAGGCCGCCCCCTCAGGTCCGAACCGGGCCGAGGCTCACCGAACGAAGGAGGAAACCATGGTTCTCGGATCACTCGGCGCCACCCTGCTCACTCTGCTCGCCGGCTTGGGCATCCTCCTCTGAGGGCTCACCACAACTCCTACGCGCTCGGGCAAGATAGTGTTCGCACGAGCAGACTTCGTCCTGCCCACCGGACCGTCCGGCGCACGGGCCCGCATTACGGGTGACAGCGGCGTGTCGCCTCGCACCCCGGGGGTGACACGCCGCAGATAGTGCGGTCAGGCGCTCATGGCCTCCGAGAGCAGGGGCCAGGATTCATGCAGCGCGTCTTCCCAATATCCCCACGTGTGGGTTCCCTCGGCGCGGGTCGAGTAGGTCGCCTCGATTCCGAGCCCATCCAGCTCGGTGCGCAGCCTGTCCGTGCACCTACTCACCGCGGTCTCGATCACCCCGAGCAGCGCTATGTCGGGTATGACTGCGGGTCCGTGTTCATCCCACGCGCGGGCTTCGTGCACGCCGGGTAGTCCCCCGCTCGACGACACGAACACTGCGGTTCCCCGCAGCCGCTCGGCATTGCGGATCACATCCCGCTCCACCCAGTACGGACCATCGATCGGTCCCCACATGTTCTCGACGTCACCACCGCCGAGGCCCACCACCATCTCGACATAGCGGCTGCCCTCGACCGTCGCAGTCTCGGCACAACCGCTGTACGATGCGACGGCCGCGTACAGATTCGGCGCATGCTCGGCGAGCGCGAGCGCCGATGTTGCCGACATGGACACACCCGCGATCGCATTTCGACCGCTCGCACCGAGGGCAGCGTCGACTATCGGCGGTGCTTCTTCGGTGAGGAATGTCGTCCACATGTTGCGACCCAGCTCCGGATCGTCTGCAAGCCAATCGGTGTAATAACTGAACGCACCGCCTACCGGCGTGACGACATTGACATCCTTGTCGCCGAAGAAATCCATGACATCGGTCTGTTTGCGCCAGGTGGCGTCGTCGACACCACCGCCGGCGCCGTTGAGCAGATACAGCACCGGACGCGCGGCGCTGGTGTCGGCGGGACGGATCACCTGAAGCTCGATCGTGCGCTCCATCGCTGCGGAGTAGACGAACAGAGACCAGTCACGGTCGGAACGCCGGTCCACACGCTCGAGTGTGGCGACACCGTATTCAGCGGTCCCGGTCTCCGTTGCGGGCGGGGTGTCGGCATGGACGGTGCCGGGCGCGGGGCCACCTGTCATCGCGACGACCGTGACCGCAACAGCCGCTGCGAACGCATACCGTGTTCCAGCCAAGGTCGTTCCCCTCATCCGCAGCAGCCACGGGCGATCGGCCCGCGCGTCTCCCGTGTCTCCGAATTGCGTGCAGCAAGATCCTCATCAGCAGGGTAGTCGACGCGAACGAGCGAGAGACCGTGCGCGGGAGCGACTGCGACAGAGGCAGCGCGTCGACGTTCGTCGAGGAGAGCGGTCATCCATTCGACCGAGCGGCGACCCTCTCCCACCGCCAGCGCCGCGCCGACGAGACTGCGAACCATCGACCAGCAGAACGCGTCGGCGCTCACATGCGCGGTGAGAATGTCGCCGGACCGGATCCAGTCGTAGCGCTGGAGTTCACGAACCGTGGTCGCGCCTTCGCGCCGCTTGCAGAATGCCGCGAAATCGTGAAGTCCCAACAATGACCGGGAGGCGCTCTGCATCGCACCGAGGTCGACGCTCTTCGGCCAGGAAACGGTGTCGCGGGCACGTAGCGGGTCGGCTCCGTACACGGCCGTTGTCACGCGGTATTCGTAATGACGGCGGACCGCGGAGAAACGCGCATCGAAATGTTCCGGCGCAACCGATATCCCCGTGACTCGGACATCGCGTGGGAGGAACCGCGCGAGACGACGGACCCAACGCGACGGGTCGTCGGGCAGCGCCTCGGTGGGCACGTCGACGTGGGCGACCTGCCCCCTCGCATGTACACCGGCATCGGTGCGTCCGGCCACGGTGAGAAGCAGAGGTGCCCGCACGATGGCCGACAGCTTCTCTTCGATCTCACCGCACACGGTGCGGCGGCCGGGCTGACGGGCCCAACCCGAGAAATCGGTTCCGTCGTACGAGATGTCGAGCCGAAGGCGCGTGAGGTGCTCACCGGGGGTGTCCGATGCGACGAGCCCGCCGTCCCTGAACGGGGCGACGGGCTCGTTCGATTCAGCTGGTGCCGAAACCAAGTGGACTAGTCCTTCTTGGCCTCGTCCGCCTCGGTCGCGTCAGCGGCCGTTGCGGTGGTGTCTTCGATCGCCTCGACGACAGCATCGGCGTTCTCGACCTCGGCGTCGGTGGCGTCGGCCGTGGTGGCCTCCACCACGTTCTCCTCGGCAGCCGGTGCGGCCTGCGAAGCCGCCACACGCCGAGCGCGATCGGCTTCGGACGAGACCGTCTTCTCGCGCACGAGCTCGATGATCGCCATGGGCGCATTGTCGCCCTTGCGCGGCATCGTCTTGATGATGCGCGTGTAGCCGCCGTTGCGGTCCTCGAACGAGGGACCGATCTCCGCGAAGAGGGCGTGCACGACGTCCTTGTTGCGGATGACCTTCAGCACCTCACGACGCGAAGCCAGCGTGCCGGCCTTTGCGTGCGTGACGAGCTTCTCGGCGTACGGGCGCAGGGCCTTGGCCTTGGCCTCGGTGGTGGTGATGCGGCCGTGCTCGAAGAGCGCGGTGGCCAGGTTGGCGAAGATCGCCTTCTGGTGCGAGGCCGACCCGCCGAAGCGGGCGCCCTTCTTGGGCTTGGGCATGATTTTCTCCTAGTAACGGACCGTGAGCTGCTACAGCTGCTCGGTCTCGGCGTAGTCCTCGTTGCCGTCGGTGTCGCCGAACCCGGCGTCGGTGTCGCTCCAGGTACCGGTGGCGGCGTCATAGCCGGCAACACTGCTGGGATCGAAGGACGCGGGGCTGTCCTTCAGCGACAGGCCGAGCGAGTGCAGCTTGACCTTGACCTCGTCGATGGACTTCTGACCGAAGTTGCGGATGTCGAGCAGGTCGGATTCCGTGCGTGCCACCAGCTCGCCGACGGTGTGAACACCTTCGCGCTTCAGGCAGTTGTAGGACCGGACCGTCAGGTCCAGATCCTCGATCGGAAGTCCGAAGGAGGCGATGTGGTCGGCCTCGGCGGGCGAGGGACCGATCTCGATGCCTTCTGCTTCGACGTTCAGCTCACGAGCCAGACCGAAGAGCTCGACAAGAGTCTTGCCTGCCGACGCGAGTGCATCGCGTGCAGCGATCGAGTTCTTGGTCTCCACATCGAGGATCAGCCGATCGAAGTCGGTGCGCTGCTCGACGCGGGTGGCCTCCACCTTGTACGTCACCTTGAGCACCGGCGAGTAGATCGAGTCGACCGGGATACGGCCGATCTCGGCGCCGGATGCCTTGTTCTGGACGGCGGGGACGTAGCCGCGACCGCGCTCGACGACGAGCTCGACCTCCAGCTTGCCCTTGTCGTTCAGGGTGGCGATGTGCAGATCGGGATTGTGGATCTCGACACCGGCCGGCGGAACGATGTCCGCTGCGGTGACGACGCCCGGGCCCTGCTTACGGACGTACATGGTGACCGGCTCGTCCTCTTCCGAGCTGACCACGAGGCCCTTGAGATTCAGGATGATGTCGGTGACATCCTCCTTGACACCGGGAACCGTGGTGAACTCGTGGAGCACACCGTCGATGCGAATGCTGGTGACGGCGGCACCGGGGATCGAGGAGAGCAGGGTGCGACGAAGCGAGTTGCCGAGCGTGTAGCCGAAGCCGGGCTCGAGCGGCTCGATGACGAACTTCGACCGATTGTCGGCGAGGACCTCTTCGGTCAGAGTGGGTCGCTGCGAGATGAGCATGAGTTGCCTCCTTGTGGGCGTCCGCTATTTGACGCCCTAGTGGTGGTGTGGTGTCCTCCCGCCCGAGAAGGCAAGGAGGACACCACGGCACGAAGTGCCCGGTGGCCAGAGCACGAAGCTCCGACCACAGAGCACGAAGCGCTCTTACTTCGAGTAGTACTCGACGATGAGCTGTTCCTGCAGCGGGATCTCGATCTGCGCGCGCTCGGGCAGCTGGTGGACCAGCACCCGCAGACGCGGACCGACGACCTGCAGCCACGCGGCGACCGGGCGCTCGCCCTGGGTCTCACGCGCGATCTGGAACGGCAGCGTGCTCAGCGACTTCTCACGGACATCGATGATGTCGTACTGGGAGACGCGGTAGCTCGGGATGTCGACCTTCTTGCCGTTGACCAGGAAGTGTCCGTGGGACACCAGCTGGCGGGCCTGGCGGCGGGTGCGCGCGAGGCCGGCACGGTAGACGACGTTGTCCAGGCGCGACTCGAGGATGGTCAGCAGGACCTCACCGGTCTTACCCGGGCGGCTGGCTGCTTCCTCGTAGTAGCGACGGAACTGCTTCTCCATGATGCCGTAGGAGAAGCGTGCCTTCTGCTTCTCCTGCAGCTGGAGCAGGTACTCGCTCTCCTTGATCCGCGCGCGGCCGTGCTGGCCGGGCGGGTAGGGGCGACGCTCGAAGGCCTGGTCGCCTCCGACCAGGTCGACGCGGAGACGACGCGACTTACGGGTAACGGGACCGGTATAACGTGCCATGACTTAGAACCTTTTCCTTTCCCGTTGTTAGACGCGACGACGCTTGGGAGGGCGGCAGCCGTTGTGCGGCTGGGGCGTGACGTCGGAGATGGTGCCGACCTCGAGGCCTGCGGCCTGGAGGGAGCGGATCGCGGTCTCGCGGCCCGAACCCGGGCCCTTGACGAAGACGTCGACCTTCTTGACACCGTGCTCCTGCGCCTTGCGGGCAGCGTTCTCGGCGGCGAGCTGCGCGGCGAACGGAGTCGACTTGCGCGAGCCCTTGAAGCCGACGTGGCCCGAGGACGCCCAGGAGATCACGTTGCCCTGAGGATCCGTGATCGAGACGATGGTGTTGTTGAAGGTGCTCTTGATGTGAGCAGCGCCGTGCGGGACGTTCTTCTTGTCCCTGCGCCGTGCCTTCTGGGTCTTCTTCGGACCGGTGGTGCGTGACTTGGGAGGCATTACTTCTTCTTTCCTGCGACGGTGCGCTTCGGGCCCTTACGGGTACGAGCGTTGGTCTTGGTGCGCTGTCCACGCACGGGCAGACCACGACGGTGTCGCAGGCCCTGGTAGCAGCCGATCTCGATCTTGCGACGGATATCCGCCTGGACCTCGCGACGAAGGTCACCCTCGACCTTGTAGCTCTCCTCGATGTACTCGCGGAGCTTCGAGAGATCCTCGTCGGACAGATCCTTGCTGCGCAGGTCCGGGCTGACGCCGGTTGCCTCGAGGATCTCCTTGGAGCGGGTACGGCCGATGCCGTAGATGTAGGTCAGTGCGATCTCCATCCGCTTTTCGCGGGGAAGATCAACACCTGCGAGACGTGCCATGTGGCATTCCTATTCGGTGTGCGGAGGTCTGCTCCCAGCCCGTCCCCTGCGTAAGAAACTGTGTAGTGACAAACACAGTGGGGCCCCGGCCTCCGAACCGGGGGTATATCGCACAGCTCCGCGACGAATCGCGGATCGTAACCGTGCGACTGGTACTGGAAGGTCTTCTTGCTTGTTGCCAAGCAGATCTTCGCGAGGAAGGTGGATCTAGCCCTGACGCTGCTTGTGACGCAGGTTCTCGCAGATCACCATGACCCGACCGTTACGACGGATCACCTTGCACTTCTCGCAGATCTTCTTGACGCTAGGCTGAACCTTCACGTGCGTCCGATCTCCTGTATGTGCGCCTCCGGATACGGCGTAGCCCTTCCGGAGACATGTTTTTCCCCGACCGTCCGGCCGGGGAAGCCTGTTACTTGTAGCGGTAGACGATGCGTCCACGCGTGAGGTCGTAGGGCGAAAGCTCCACGACAACCCGGTCCTCGGGAAGGATACGAATGTAGTGCTGCCGCATCTTGCCGCTGATGTGGGCCAGCACCTTGTGGCCGTTCTCCAGCTCGATGCGGAACATCGCATTGGGAAGCGGTTCGATAACCCGACCCTCGACCTCGATTGCGCCGTCCTTCTTAGCCATATCCTCCGCGATCCGTTGTTCGACGTGTGGTTGCATCGGTATCCGATACCGTGACGCTCGGCATCCCCGGATCTCCTTTGCGAAGACCACGTCGACGCAGACCGACCGGAGCGCAGCGCGCACCACCGATCGATATTACGGGAACTTTCTCACCTGGCCAAATGGCAATGATGTAAGGAGGCACACGTGCGTGCGCTGATTCAACGGGTCACCACTGCATCCGTCACGGTCGACGGAGCGGAGGTCGCGCGGATCACGCCCCCGGACGGCGGTCACGGTCTGCTCGTCCTCGTCGGTGTCACCCACGACGACGACGCAGCGAAAGCCGCGACACTCGCACGCAAGGTCTGGTCGATGCGGATTCTCGAAGACGAGAAGTCTGCCTCGGACCTGCATGCTCCGCTGCTGGTCGTGAGCCAGTTCACCCTCATGGCGGATACCCGGAAGAGCAGACGTCCGTCGTGGTCGGCGGCAGCCCCCAGACCCGTGGCCGAACCCTTGATCGACGAGTTCATCTCGGCGCTGCGCACACTCGGTGCACATGTCGAATCCGGAGTGTTCGGTGCCCACATGGAAGTGAGCCTCGTCAACGACGGCCCGGTCACCCTGCTCGTCGAGGTGTGACTACTCCGCGCGAAGAGTCAGGATACGAGGACCGTCCTCGGTGACAGCCACGGTGTGCTCCCAGTGCGCCGCACGACTCCCGTCGGTGGTCACCACGGTCCACTCGTCGTCGAGGACGACGGTCTCGTGGGTGCCGAGGGTGAGCATCGGCTCGATCGCGAGCACCGAACCCACCACGAGCTGCGGACCCTTGCCGGGCTTGCCCTCGTTCGGGAGGAACGGGTCCATATGCATCTCGCGGCCGATGGCGTGCCCACCGTAGCCGTCCACGATGCCGTACGGACGACCGTGCAGACGTTCTGCGGCGTGTGTGCCCTTTTCGATCGCGTGGGATACGTCGGTGAGGCGGTTACCCGCGATCATCGCGGCGATACCCGCTTCCATCGACAGGCGCGTCGCGTCGCTGAGGTCGGAGTCGGCAGCGGACAACTCCCCCACCCCGAAGCTCCAGGCGGAATCGCCGTGCCATCCGTCGAGGATCGCTCCGCAGTCGATCGACACCAGGTCACCCTCGGCCAGGATCTCGTCTGCCGAAGGGATGCCGTGCACCACCCGGTCGTTGACCGACGAACAGATCGAGCCGGTGAAGCCGTGGTATCCCAGGAACGACGGAACGGCACCCGCATCACGGATCACCGCTTCCGCCACCCGGTCGAGTTCCAGGGTGCTCACGCCCGGCTTGGCCGCATCTCGTACCGCTACGAGCGCGGCGCCCACGATGGCACCAGCGGCCGCCATCGCGTCGAGCTCGCCGGAAGTGCGGAACGGAACCACTTTGCGCTTGCGCCCGAAACCCATACCGAAAATTCCTGTGTCTACTTGCCGAGCGCCGCGAGTGCGCGCGCGTTGATCTCGTCGACCTCGCCGACAGCGTCGACCGTGATGAGGACATCTGCATAGTGGTCGAGCAACGGCGCGGTCTCTTCCCGGTAGACCCGGAGACGGTTGCGGATGACGTCTTCGGTGTCATCGGCACGACCGCGAGCGAGCATGCGACCGACGACGACGTCCTCGTCGATGACGAACGACAGCACACCGTCGAGAGAAGTGGACAGGTTCTTCAGGATGTTGCCGAGTTCCTCGGCCTGCTCGACGCTACGAGGGAACCCGTCCAGAAGGAATCCGTTGGCGGCGTCGGGCTCTGCAAGCCGTTCGCGCACCATGTTGTTGGTGATCTCCGCGGGGACGAGATCTCCGGCATCGATGTACTTCTTGGCTTCCAAGCCGAGCGCGGTGCCCTGCCCGATATTGGCGCGGAAGAGATCGCCGGTCGAAATGGCGGGAACGCCGAGCTTCTCGGACAGGATTGCGGCCTGTGTGCCTTTGCCGGCACCGGGAGGACCGAGGAGTACAAGTCTCACTTGAGGAACCCTTCGTAGTTGCGCTGCATCAATTGACTTTCGATCTGCTTGACAGTGTCCAGCGCGACACTGACGAGAATGAGCACCGCTGCGCCGCCGAAGATGCTGCTGGCGGTCTGGCCGCCCGACAAGAAGAAGTTCGGAAGTACTGCGATGAGACCGAGGTAGATCGAGCCGGGAACCGTGATTCGGTTGAGCACGTAGCTGAGGTACTCGGCGGTGGGCCTGCCCGGCCGGATACCGGGGACGAAGCCGCCGTACTTCTTCATCTCGTCGGCGCGTTCTTCCGGATTGAACGTGATGGCGACGTAGAAGAACACGAAGAACACGATCAATCCGAAGTACAACGCGATGTAGACCGGGTTGTTCGGGTTGACGAGATATTCGTTGATGATGCGCTGCCACCAGCTCGGCTCGGGGTTGGTGGTCGCGCCGGTGAGCTGAGCGATCAGGTTGGGCAGATACAGCAACGACGACGCGAAGATCACCGGGATGATGCCGGCCTGGTTGACCTTCAGCGGCAGATAAGTCGACGAACCACCGTACATACGGCGGCCCACCATCCGCTTGGCGTACTGCACCGGGATACGACGTTGTCCCTGCTCGACGAAGACGACGCCGGTGATGAGAAGCAGCGCGACAACCAGCACGATCGCGAAGACGAGACCACCTCGGGATTCGAGGATCGTCCGGCCTTCGCTCGGCAGCGCGGACGCGATACCTGCGAAGATCAGGATCGACATGCCGTTGCCGACACCGCGTTCGGTGATCAGTTCGCCGAACCACATCACCACCGCGGCGCCCGCAGTCATGACGAGGACGATCACGACCATGCCGAAGACGCTGTCGTCGGCCAGGATCGGCTCGGAGCAGCCCTGCAGCAGCTGCCCTCGGGCGGCGAGCGCCACGATGCCGGTTGCCTGCAGGACGGCGAGCGCCACAGCCAGATAACGCGTGTACTGCGTCATCTTGGCCTGACCCGCCTGCCCCTCCTTGCGGAGTTCTTCGAATCTGGGGATCACGACGGTGAGCAGCTGCACGATGATGCTCGCGGTGATGAACGGCATGATACCGATAGCGAACACCGACAGCTGAAGGAGGGCACCACCCGAGAACAGATTGATCAGGGAGTAGATGCCGGCCTGTTCACTGCCGGCGAGCTGGTCGACACACGCCTGGACGTTTCCGTAGTCGACGCCCGGGGACGGCACCGAGGCGCCGAGACGGTACAGAGCCACCAGCCCGAGGGCGATGAGGATCTTCCGCCTCAGGTCCGGTGTCCTGAGGGCCGAGACGAAGGCGGAAAGCAAGAATCCTCCTGGCAGGCCGATCGGGAGCGACAGGCCGGATGGGCCCGTCGGACAGTAGACAACTCTAGAACTCTAACAGTGCGCACCCCGACGGCCACCGGTCAGGATCATCCGCGGGACGACGAGGAGGCGCAACGCGCTGCAAGTACGTCACAAGCGTACGGCAGCACAGAGATACGCGAACGGCCGCGGCGCAGTCATCGACTGCACCGCGGCCGTTCGTCAGCCGTGATTCATACAGAATCGAACCGGTCAGGCCAGTTCGGTTGCAGTACCACCGGCAGCGGCGATCTTCTCCTTGGCGGAGCCGGAGAACTTGTTCGCGGACACCTGAACGGCAACCGCGATCTCGCCCTCGCCGAGGACCTTCACGAGCTGGTTCTTGCGAACCAGGCCCTTGGCAACGAGCTCGTCGACGCCGATCTGGCCACCCTCCGGGAAGACCCGGGCGATGTCGCTGACGTTGACGACCTGGTACTCGGTGCGGAATGCGTTCTTGAATCCCTTGAGCTTCGGCAGACGCATGTGCAGGGGCATCTGGCCACCCTCGAAGGCTGCCGAGACGTTCTTACGCGCCTTGGTGCCCTTCGTACCGCGACCAGCGGTCTTGCCCTTCGAACCCTCACCGCGTCCGACGCGGGTCTTGTCCGTCTTCGCGCCCGGAGCCGGGCGCAGGTGATGCAGCTTGATGGTCATTCTCAGACCTCCTCAACGGTCACGAGGTGACGCACCACGTTGATCAAGCCACGGTTCTGCGCGTTGTCCTCGCGGACCACCGACTGGCGGATCTTCCGCAGGCCGAGGGTGCGCAGGCTGTCACGCTGATTCTGCTTGGTACCGATGGTGCTCTTGATCTGGGTGATCTTCAGCTCTGCCATTACTTCACGCTCCCAGCAGCCAGTGCACGGGCGCGAAGCATGCCTGCGGGAGCGACGTCCTCGAGGGGAAGCCCGCGGCGAGCCGCAACTTCCTCCGGACGCTGCAGGCCCTTGAGAGCTGCAACCGTCGCGTGCACCACGTTGATGGCATTGTCGGAGCCGAGCGACTTCGACAGGATGTCGGAGATGCCCGCGCACTCCAGCACGGCGCGAACCGCGCCACCGGCGATCACACCGGTACCGGGGGAAGCCGGACGCAGCAGGACGACACCTGCAGCAGCCTCACCCTGAACCGGGTGGGTGATGGTTCCGCCGATGAGCGGAACGCGGAAGAAGTTCTTGCGAGCTTCCTCGACACCCTTGGTGATGGCCGCGGGAACTTCCTTGGCCTTGCCGTAACCGACGCCGACCACACCGTTGCCGTCTCCGACGATCACCAGCGCGGTGAAGCTGAAGCGCCGGCCGCCCTTGACGACCTTCGACACACGGTTGATCGAGACGACACGCTCGATGTGGTTCGACCGCTCGGCAGCGTTGCCGCCGCGCGAGTCGCGATCGCGGCGGTCGCGACCACCACGGTTGTCCCCGGTGTTGGGGCCATTCTGTCCGGCGGGGCCGTTTCCGCCGTCACGCCGCTGACGTCCCGGCATCAGACGTTCCTTCCGTTCGAAAAGATGATCATCAGAACTTCAGCCCGCTCTCGCGCGCTGCGTCCGCGAGGGCCGCGATGCGGCCGCTGTAGGTGTGTCCACCGCGGTCGAAGACCACGGATTCCACGCCGGCAGCCTTCGCGCGCTCGGCGATCAGCTGGCCGACCTTGGCGCCACGCGCCTTCTTGTCGCCCTCGAGCGCACGCACGTCGGCCTCGATGGTCGACGCAGCGGCAACGGTCGTGCCGGTGAGGTCGTTGATGACCTGCACGTGCATGTGGCGCGACGAACGGTTGACGACGAGACGCGGACGCTCTGCCGTTCCGGCGATCTTCTTGCGGAGGCGGAAATGACGACGCGTCTTCGACAGCCGACGCGTGGTGGACGCATCCTTGCCGCGCGGGATCCGCTTGGCCTTCTGGTTCTCGGTCTGGCTCATGATCACTTACCCGTCTTTCCGACCTTGCGACGGACCTGCTCACCCTCGTAGCGGATGCCCTTGCCCTTGTACGGGTCGGACTTACGCAAACGGCGAATGTTGGCCGCGATCTGGCCGACCTGCTGCTTGTCGATACCCGCAATCGAGAACTTCGTGGGGGCCTCGACGGCAAAGGTGATGCCTTCGGGGGCCTCGATGAGCACCGGGTGGCTGTAGCCGAGCGAGAACTCGAGGTCCTTGCCCTTGAGCGCCACGCGGTAGCCGACGCCGAAGATCTCCATCTTGATGGTGTAACCCTCGGTCACACCGACGATGAGGTTCTGCACCAGGGTCCGCGACAGACCGTGCAGCGCACGGCTGCGACGCTCGTCGTTGGGGCGGTTGATGTTCAGTGCCCCGTCGTCGCCCTTGGCGATGGAGATGGGCTCAGCGATCGTCAGCGACAGGTTGCCCTTGGGGCCCTTCACTGCGACATTCTGGCCATCGATGTTCACCTCGACACCCGAGGGAACTGCAACGGGGAGTTTTCCGATTCGCGACATTGTGGTGGCCTCCCTTACCAGACGTAGGCGAGGACTTCCCCGCCTACTCCCTGCTTGGCCGCCTGGCGATCGGTGAGCAGACCGGACGACGTGGAGATGATCGCCACGCCGAGTCCGCCCAGGACCTTGGGCAGGTTGGTGGACTTCGCGTACACACGAAGGCCGGGCTTCGACACGCGTCGCACGCCGGCGAGGCTGCGCTCACGGGAAGGCCCGTACTTGAGGTCGACGACGAGGGTCTTGCCCACCTCGGCGTCCTCGGTGCGGTAGTCGGAGATGTAGCCCTCGCGCTTGAGGATCTCGGCGATGTTCACCTTGATCTTCGACGACGGGAGCTTCACCTCGTCGTGGAACGCCGTGTTGGCGTTACGCAGACGCGTCAAGAAGTCTGCGATGGGGTCGGTCATGGTCATGGTCTGACCTGTACACCTTTCTCGGAGCGGTTCCCATGCAACACCGGAAGAATCCGGTCGTGGGCCTGCAGCGAATTTGGTTTCAAATGCGAGCCGGCCCGAAATGAGCCGGCCCCTGACAGCGTGACGGTGGGCGGAGGCACGAGGTCTCCGCCCACCCGCTCACGTCACCAGGAGCTCTTGTGAACTCCCGGAAGCTCGCCTGCGTGTGCCATCTCACGGAGGCAGACGCGGCAGAGACCGAACTTGCGGAACACCGCGTGCGGGCGACCGCAACGCTGGCAGCGCGTGTAAGCGCGAACCGCAAACTTCGGCTTCTTGTTGGCCTTGTTGACCAGTGCCTTCTTAGCCATGGGCTCAGTTCTCCTTGAACGGGAAGCCGAGGTGCTTGAGCAGGGCACGGCCTTCTTCGTTGTTGGTAGCGGTGGTCACGACAGTGATGTCCATGCCGCGCGGGCGGTCGATCTTGTCCACGTCGATCTCGTGGAACATCGACTGCTCGTTCAGGCCGAACGTGTAGTTGCCGTTGCCATCGAACTGGTTGCCGTTCAGGCCACGGAAGTCGCGGATACGGGGAAGCGCGATGGACACGAGACGGTCCAGGAACTCCCACATGCGATCCCCGCGGAGCGTGACACGCGCACCGATGGGCATACCCTCGCGAAGCTTGAACTGCGCGATGGACTTACGGGCCTTGCGGATCTCCGGCTTCTGACCGGTGATCAACGCGAGGTCGTTGACCGCGCCGTTGATGAGCTTCGCGTCGCGGGCTGCGTCGCCGACACCCATGTTGACGACGACCTTCACGACGCCGGGGATCTGCATGACGTTCGCGTAGGCGAACTCCGCGTTCAGCGCGTCACGGATCTCCGCGCGGTAGCGGGTCTTCAGACGCGGCTGGATCTTGTTCTCGGTGGTGGTCATGTCAGATGTCCTTCCCGTTCTTCCGGGAAATCCGAACGCGCTTGCCGGTTTCCTCATCGGTCCGGTAGCCGACGCGAGTGGCGTTTCCGTCCGAGTCGACGACCGCAACGTTGGAAACGTGGATCGGGGCCTCCTGCGTCACGATGCCGCCCGAAGAGGCGCCACGCTCGTTGGCCGAGACCGCGGTGTGCTTCTTGATCCGGTTCACGCCCTCGACGAGGACACGGTTCTCGCGCGGGAAGGCAGCAATGACCTTGCCCTTCGCACCCTTGTCCTTACCCGAGATGACGAGCACGGTGTCGCCCTTGTGCACCTTCATCACAGCACCTCCGGAGCGAGCGAGACGATCTTCATGAACCGCTTGTCGCGAAGCTCGCGACCGACGGGTCCGAAGATGCGGGTGCCGCGCGGATCGTTGTCACCCTTGATGATGACTGCGGCGTTCTCATCGAACTTGATGTACGAGCCGTCCGGCCGGCGGCGCTCCTTGGCGGTGCGCACGATCACGGCCTTGACGACATCGCCACGCTTGACGTTGCCGCCGGGGATGGCGTCCTTGACGGTGGCGACAATGATGTCGCC
Source organism: Rhodococcus sp. F64268 (assembly GCF_023015605.1). Taxonomy (NCBI): domain Bacteria; kingdom Bacillati; phylum Actinomycetota; class Actinomycetes; order Mycobacteriales; family Nocardiaceae; genus Rhodococcus; species Rhodococcus sp. F64268. Next base: position 27,131 of record NZ_JALKAI010000011.1, on the reverse strand, counting down.
GATACCGGCGTAGCGACGGGACGAACCACCGAGAACGCGGATGCAGAGAATCTCCTTGGCACCCGTGTTGTCGGCGACGCGCAGTCGCGACTCCTGCTGGATCACTTACGTCTCCTTGACCTGGATTGGTTTGTACGTCAGATTTCCGACCTGGACGTACGCGGTCGTCGGCTACTCACGGCGCACGTGTGCAAGACACACGGGTCCCGCGAAGCAACCCGTCCAGGGTAGGCCATATACCGTACCCCGGGCAAATTAGCGAACTGTGCGATCACTCCCATCCCGGATCCCGGTGGGACGCACGAAACTCCGCGTCTGCTTCCGCACTCCGAACACGACCTCGGCCCGGCGTCCGAAATGGACGCCGGGCCGAGGATTTTCGTCACACGAGGTGTGAGAGGACTACTTGGCCTTCTCGAGCACCTCGACCAGACGCCAGCGCTTCGACGCGGACAGCGGACGGGTCTCCATCAGCTGCACGCGGTCGCCGATGCCGGCGAGACCGTTCTCGTCGTGTGCCTTCACCTTGGTCGTACGGCGGATGATCTTGCCGTACAGCGGGTGCTTCACGCGATCCTCGAGCTCGACCACGATGGTCTTTTCCATCTTGTCCGAGACGACGTAGCCGATGCGGACCTTGCGGCTCGCGCGCTCTTCGTTCTGGGTCACTGCCTTTTCCTCACTCATGCCACGTCACCCGCATCCGGGCCGGTGGCCAGACCGAGCTCACGCTCGCGCAGAACCGTGTAGATACGAGCGATCTCGTTACGCACGGTGCGCAGTCGTCGGTTGTTGTCCAGCTGACCGGTAGCCATCTGGAAGCGGAGGTTGAACAGCTCTTCCTTGGACTCGCGAAGCTTCGAGGTCAACTCTTCCTCGGTGAGCTCGCGGAGTTCTGCGGCGGGGGTTTCGGTAGCCATCAGAACTGCTCCTCCCTCGTCACGATCCGGCACTTGCACGGGAGCTTGTGCATCGCGCGGCGCAGGGCCTCACGAGCAGTCTCCTCGTTCGGGTAGCTCATCTCGAACAGCACGCGACCGGGCTTGACGTTCGCGACCCACCACTCGGGCGAACCCTTACCGGAACCCATGCGGGTTTCGGCCGGCTTCTTGGTGAGCGGGCGATCCGGGAAGATGTTGATCCAGATCTTGCCGCCACGCTTGATGTGCCGGGTCATGGCGATACGAGCGGCTTCGATCTGCCGGTTCGTGATGTAGGCCGGCTCGAGAGCCTGGATGCCGTACTCGCCGAAGGCAACCTGGGTGCCGCCCTTGGCGTTACCCGAACGGCTCGGATGGTGCTGCTTGCGGTGTTTGACCCGCCGGGGGATCAACATTGCGTCAGCCCTCCTTGTTCTCTGCCGAAGCCGGGGCGTCGGCTGCCCGTCCCGCTTCGGTGCTCGTCGCGGTGGTGCCCGAGGCGCCGGAACGACGCGGGCGGCTCGGACGCTCACGACGCGGACGGTCGGCGGGAGCAGCTGCGGCAGCAGCGAGCTCGCGACGGCCACCGACGATGTCGCCCTTGTAGATCCAGACCTTCACGCCGATACGACCGAAGGTGGTCTTCGCCTCGTAGAGGCCGTAGTCGATGTCCGCGCGCAGCGTGTGCAGCGGGACGCGACCTTCGCGGTAGAACTCCGAACGCGACATCTCCGCGCCACCGAGGCGGCCCGAGCACTGCACGCGGATGCCCTTGACGTTGGGCTGACGCATGGCCGACTGAATGGCCTTGCGCATCGCCCGGCGGAACGCCACGCGGTTCGAGAGCTGCTCTGCGACGCCCTGCGCCACCAGCTGAGCCTCGGACTCGGCGTTCTTGACCTCGAGGATGTTGAGCTGAACCTGCTTGCCGGTCAGCTTCTCGAGCTCGGCACGGATGCGATCGGCCTCGGCGCCGCGGCGGCCGATGACGATGCCCGGACGCGCGGTGTGGATATCCACACGCACACGATCGCGGGTGCGCTCGATCTCGACCTTCGCGATGCCCGCACGCTCGAGGCCGGAGGCCAGGAACTTACGGATCGCGACGTCTTCCTTCACGTAGTCCGCGTACTGCTTGTCTGCGTACCAACGCGACTTCCAGTCGGTGGTGATGCCCAGACGGAAGCCGTGCGGGTTGATCTTCTGGCCCACTACTGAGCTCCCTTCCGGCGATTGCGAGACGAGTTCGAGCCGACGCTCTCCACGATCACGGTGATGTGGCTCGACCGCTTGCGGATACGGAACGCGCGACCCTGTGCACGCGGCTGGAACCGCTTGAGGGTTGCGCCCTCGTCCACGTACGCCGTCGCGATGACGAGCGTGCTGGGGTCGAGGTTCAGGTTGTTCTGTGCGTTCGCAGCTGCCGAGGCGATGACCTTGGCGACCGGCTCTGCAGCGGCCTGCGGCGCGAACTTCAGAATTGCGAGGGCTTCCTCGACAGACTTTCCGCGAACGATGTCGACGACGCGGCGCGCCTTCATCGGGGTCACGCGCACGTGGCGCGCAACAGCCCGAGCGCTCGGGTTTGTGGTTTCAGTACTCATCGACGCTTGCTCTTCCGGTCGTCCTTGATGTGGCCCTTGAACGTACGGGTCGGTGCGAATTCACCGAGCTTGTGGCCGACCATCGAATCCGAGACGAACACCGGAACGTGCTTGCGTCCGTCGTGGACTGCAAACGTGTGACCGATGAAATCGGGCAGGATCGTCGAGCGGCGCGACCAGGTCTTGATGACCTGCTTGGTGCCCTTTTCGTTCTGAGCGTCCACCTTGGCCAGGAGGTGGTCGTCGACGAACGGGCCTTTCTTGAGGCTGCGTGGCATTCTCTAACTCCCTCCTTGACTAGCGCTTCTTGCCGGTGCGGCGACGACGAACGATGAGCTTGTCGGACGCCTTGTTCTTGCGGGTGCGGCCCTCGGGCTTGCCCCACGGGCTGACCGGGTGGCGACCACCGGAGGTCTTGCCCTCACCACCGCCGTGCGGGTGGTCGACCGGGTTCATCACGACACCGCGGACGGTAGGACGCTTGCCCTTCCAGCGCATACGGCCGGCCTTGCCCCAGTTGATGTTCGACTGCTCGGCGTTGCCGACCTCGCCGACGGTTGCGCGGCAGCGCACGTCGACGCGACGGATCTCACCGGACGGCATACGCAGCGTGGCGTAGGTGCCTTCCTTACCGAGAAGCTGGATGCTCGCGCCGGCCGAACGGGCCATCTTGGCTCCGCCACCGGGACGCAGTTCCACCGCGTGGATGGTGGTACCGGTCGGGATGTTGCGCAGCGGCAGGTTGTTGCCCGGCTTGATGTCGGCCGTCGGGCCGGACTCGACCGGAGCACCCTGCACCAGGCCCTTGGGGGCGATGATGTAGCGCTTCTCGCCGTCCACGTAGTGGAGCAGCGCGATGCGGGCGGTGCGGTTGGGGTCGTACTCGATGTGAGCGACCTTGGCCGGGATGCCGTCCTTGTCGTTGCGACGGAAATCGATCAAGCGGTATGCGCGCTTGTGTCCGCCACCCTTGTGCCGGGTCGTGATACGACCGTGCGCGTTGCGACCACCGCGACCGTGCAGCGGGCGGATCAGCGACTTCTCGGGCGTCGACCGAGTGATCTCGGCGAAGTCCGACACACTGGCGCCACGACGGCCCGGCGTAGTCGGCTTGTACTTACGGATTGCCATGAGTCTTCTCGTCCTCTATCTCTCGCGAGTTCCGGCGCCTAGGCGACCGGGCCTCCGAAGATCTCGATGGGCTTGCTGTCGGCGGTCAGGGTCACGAGCGCGCGCTTGGTGTCCTTGCGCTTGCCGTAACCGAACCGCGTCCGCTTGCGCTTGCCCTGACGGTTGGCGGTGTTGACGCTGCTCACCTTGACGCCGAAGACCTTCTCGACGGCAATCTTGATCTGCGTCTTGTTCGAGTCCGGGTGGACCAGGAAGGTGTAGGTGCCCTCTTCCATCAGCCCGTAGGACTTCTCGGAGACGACGGGAGCCAGCAGGATGTCGCGCGGATCGGCGATCGTGCTCACTTGCTCTCCTCCTTGACTTCCTGAGCCGACTCGGCCGGCCCGTGAATGAACGCGTTGAGCGCCTCGACGCTGAACACGACATCGTCGCTGTAGAGGACGTCGTAGGTGTTCAGCTGATCGGGTGCGAGCGTGTGGACGTTCGGCAGGTTCTGCACGCTCTTCCACGCGGCGACGTCTGCACGTCCCACCACCAGGAGCACGTTCTTACGCTCGGTGAGCTCACCGAGGAAGGCACGTGCCGACTTCGTCGACGGGGTCTGACCCGCGACGAGCTCGGTGATCACGTGGATGCGCTCGTTGCGCGCCCGGTCGGAGAGGGCACCGCGCAGGGCGGCTGCCTTCATCTTCTTGGGGGTGCGCTGGCTGTAGTCGCGCGGCTGCGGGCCGTGAACGGTGCCGCCACCGACGAACTGCGGTGCGCGGGTCGAGCCCTGACGGGCGCGGCCGGTGCCCTTCTGGCGGTACGGCTTACGACCACCGCCGCGGACCTCTCCGCGCGTCTTGGTCGAGTGCGTGCCCTGGCGTGCAGCAGCGAGCTGCGCGACAACCACCTGGTGCAGCAACGCGATGTTGGCCGGGGCGTCGAAGATCTCCGCGGGGAGATCGACGGTGCCGGTGGACTTGCCACCTGCAGCCTTGACGTCCAGCGTCAGCTTGGTTGCGGTCTCGGTGCTGGTCATGCCCGTGCACCACCCTTCACTGCAGTCTTGACGATCACGAGGCCGCCCTTGCGGCCGGGGATCGCGCCCTTGATAAGCAGCAGACCGTTCTCGGCGTCCACCTTGTGGACGGAGAGGTTCTGCGTCGTGACGCGGTCGCTACCCATACGGCCGGACATGCGCGTGCCCTTGAAGACACGACCCGGGGTGGCGCAGCCACCGATGGAGCCGGGACGACGGTGCACAGCCTGCGCACCGTGCGAAGCGCCCTGACCGGCGAAGCCGTGACGCTTCATGGTGCCGGCGAAGCCCTTGCCCTTGGAAGTGCCCGTGATGTCGACGAATGCGCCGTCTTCGAACACCTCTGCGGTCAGTTCCTGGCCGACCTCGTACTCCGAGGAGTCCTCGACACGAAGCTCGACGAGGTGGCGGCGCGGGGTCACGCCTGCCTTGTCGAACTGGCCGCGGACCGGCTTGTTGACCTTGCGCGGCGCAATCGCACCGAAGGCGAGCTGCACAGCGTTGTAGCCGTCGCGCTCCTCCGTGCGAATCTGCGTGACCACGTTCGGTCCGGCCTTGACGACGGTCACCGGAACGACCCGGTTGTTCTCGTCGAAGACCTGGGTCATGCCGAGCTTGGTGCCCAGGATTCCCTTGATCTGGTTAGTCATCTGTTCTCTCCGCTGCGTCTTCTACAAGCTCGCTGTAAGTCACTGAATGTTGACGTCGACGCTCGCCGGGAGGTCGATGCGCATGAGTGCGTCAACCGTCTTCGGCGTCGGGTCGAGGATGTCGATCAGCCGCTTGTGAGTACGCATCTCGAAGTGCTCGCGCGAGTCCTTGTACTTGTGCGGCGAGCGAATGACGCAGTACACGTTCTTTTCAGTGGGCAACGGCACCGGGCCGACCACACGGGCACCCGTACGGGTGACCGTCTCGACGATCTTGCGCGCAGATGCGTCGATCGCCTCGTGGTCATAGGCCTTGAGCCTGATGCGGATCTTCTGTCCCGCCACGCTTAGTGTCCTTTTCTTGCCGCGTTTCGTAGCACCCGATCTGATCGGGAACCACCTCGTCTGCACAGTTCCGAACGGAACAGGCGACAGAGAACAGCACTCATACACATCGCGAGCCGGGCTCACCCGATCCGCTGCCGCTGTTCATCTGTCATTGTTCTCCGGTCCACGCGGTCGGGCGTGTCGCTCCGTCGCTCATTCCCCGGCGCCGAAATCTGCATTTCGACACCGCACAGAACGGGACCGGATGCGCTCATACGAGCGCACGCTGGTACTGCTTCCGTCTTGCATGTGGCCGCGACCTGGCCGTAAGGCTCGATCCGCGACTGTCACTACTTCACCGTTCCGAGCCGCGAAACATCCATGGCCCGGTCAAGGCAACCCGACCAGTATGCAGCAATCCACCGCCGAGTACAACTCCGGCGAATTCTCACCGGTCGAGCGGACACCTAACCTATCGCGTTCATCGGGGGCGTCCGCAACGGCGCGGCCGCATCCAGGGTGTTGGTCGGGTCCGGCCCGGGACCCGGCGCGACCTGGACCACCTCGGGCGCAACTCCCGGCGCAGGCACCAGAACGGGCAGGTCGCGCCACACCGGAAGCGTTTCCTGCAGCTCGAGGCCGATCTGGATGATCTGTTCGTCCTGCCACGGCCTCGCGCCGAGCTGTACACCGAACGGCATTCCGGTCGCCGCCGACCGCCCCACCGGGAGTGTCACAACCGGCGCACCCGAGTAGTTGGCCCACTTCACGTCACCCGGTACGCCTTCGGTCACACTCACCCCGAGAAACTCCTCGCGCCGGGCAGCGTCCACCTTCGTGCCAGGGATCATCACCGCGTCCAGATCGTTGTCGACGAAGAGTTCGTTGTACTCGTACTGGTATCGCAACCGGTCTCGCTCGAGCATGAGGTAGTCCACGACAGGCACCGCGAGGGACGCCACCGCAGACCCGACACTGGGCACTCGCTCCGGGCGATACAAACCGATCCGGTCGGCGAATTGCCGGTGATACGAACCCATTTCGACGACATCACCCGTCGCGAGCGAGGTCGGAGTCGGGGGCATCACCACGGGGACCACCTCAGCACCGAGCGAACGTGCCAGGTGGACCGCATCGTCGAAAAGAGTCTGCAACGGCGGTGGAAGGTCCGACGGCGGAAGCCCCAGCCGAATCCCCGCCAACGGCGATGCGCCGCCCTTCGCCACGAGAGGATACCCACCGGCAGGGACCGGGGGCCCGAGCGCAGTGATCGGATCGGCGACGTCGACGGTCGCGAGGATCGACAACATCAACGATGCATCGGCGAGACTTCGCCCCATCGGCCCGACGTGGTCGCGGGTCCAGGTCAGCGGAATCATGCCGTGCGAAGTGATTCGGCCGTACGTGGGCTTGATCGACGAGATCCCGCATGCGCTCGCAGGCAACCTCACCGATCCCCCGGTGTCGCTGCCGACCGCGAGCGGAGCGAAGCGGGCCGCGAGTACCGCGGCACTGCCGCCCGACGACCCACCCGGTGACATCTCGGTGTTCCACGGATTTCCCACCTGCGGTGTCGCGATACCGATCGCGAACTCGTCGGTGTGAGCGTGTCCCATGAGGATTGCGCCTGCGTCCCGGAGTTTGCTCCACACACCGGAGTCGCCGGCCGCGATATTCCCTTCGAGCACTCTGCTCGAGGCGGTCAGTGGCAGCCCCGATACGGCGAAAAGGTCCTTGAGCGCGATCGGCAGACCACAGACATCGGGAGCCGCGGTCCCCTCGTTCCGCGCCCGAGTGAGCCTCTCCCCCGCGGCGTCCGCGCCGGCATATGCGAACTCCGGATACAGCCGCACCCACGCGCCGATCGCGCCGTCGAAAGCCCGCGTCCGCGCCAGACATGCATCGAGCAGTTCCTTCGGGTGCAAGCGGCCGGCGTGCAGGAGGCTCGCGGCCTCGACTGCACTCAGAAGTGCAGGGTCCGTTGCGTCGACCGCACCCGGATCCGGAAGTCGCCGCACCGGTGCGGCATGACTACGCTGCGCGGTGGTTGTCCCCAGAAGCAGGGCACCTCCCGCGAGGGAGCCCAACATCCGGCGGCGGGAGAGCGCACTACTCATCTGTCCAGAGAAGCACGAATACCCTGCGAGCGCAGAGTTGACATGCAGCGAGCCGACGAGCGGTCGTCGCCATCGGGAGGTTTCACATCACGTGGCGTTGTCCGTACGCCATAATCGCCCGGATCGACGAGTCCACCGTCGACGAAGCCCCGCACCGATGACGAATACAGGAGAAGCCGATGTCCCCGTTCGAGCGGTCCGGCTCTCCCCGCGGCCTGGGGCGGCGACCCCAACTGTCGGACGATGTGGCGTCGTTCGTCCGCAACCGCATCATGTCGGGCGACGTGCGGCCGGGCGATTTCGTACGGCTCGACGAGACCGCCGCCGAACTCGGGGTCAGCGTGACCCCGGTTCGTGAAGCCCTGCTCACCCTTCGCGGCGAAGGCCTCGTCGAACTCGTTCCGCATCGGGGTTATGTCGTCGCACCGCTGACCCGATCCGACATCGACGACGTGTTCTGGTTGCAGGGGTGCATCGCCGAGAAGCTCGCTGCGCGCGCTGCGGAGACCATCGGTGGCGACACGATCGCCGAGCTCGACGACATCAACGCCAAGTTCACCGACGCGGTGCAGACCGGCGACGGCTCACGAATCGAAGCTCTCGAATTCTCCTTCCATCGGACACTCAATCGGGTCGCCGCCGCACGCAAACTCGCGTGGTTCCTGCACAACGCGACGCGGTACACCCCCGCACGTTTCTATTCGTCCGACCCGGAATGGGGGGTCGAGGCCGTTGCGGCGCATCACCGAATTCTCGATGCCCTCCGTGCGCATGATCCGAGCACGGCCGGGACAGAGACCCGGGATCACTTCACCGATGGAGCACGTCGTCTCGTCCGGCATCTGGACGAGATCGGTATCTGGTCCTGATCTCGCGTCGCACCGGCCGTTCGCAGACACCCGGCCGGGAACACCTCGGAGCGGTAGCATCTCGACGAAGGAGGCGGGGACACCCGCTGGACTGGCCATGACCGAGTCCCGACAGGGACCGAGTTCGACGGTGGGGTGCGGATGCGAGGCAACCACGACCATGCAGTCCTCGTGGAGGATGTCCACAAGTCGTTCGGGGATGTTCATGCACTCGCCGGGGTCGATTTCTCGGCTCCGGAAGGCTCTGTCCTCGCGATCCTCGGCCCCAACGGTGCCGGAAAGACCACCATGGTCAAGATCCTGTCGACACTTATCCACGCCTCGAGCGGACGTGCCGTCGTTGCAGGTCACGATGTCGAGACCAACCCCGCTGCGGTCCGACGCTCGATCATGATGACCGGGCAGTTCGCCGCCTTGGACGACACCCTCACCGGACGCGAGAATCTCGTACTGTTCGGCCGGTTGATGGGGCTCGACAAGACCTCTGCAAAGCTGCGTGCGGACGAGCTTCTCCTCGAGTTCGACCTCGTCGAAGCGGGACGCCGACCGGTCAAGGGTTATTCCGGTGGTATGCGGCGCCGGGTCGACATCGCGTGCGGACTCGTGGTCCGTCCCGAAGTCGTGTTCCTCGACGAGCCGACCACCGGACTGGATCCACGATCCCGCCAAGGTGTGTGGTCACTGGTCGAGTCCCTGAAGCGGCAAGGAATCACGACCCTGTTGACCACTCAGTACCTCGAAGAAGCCGACGTACTGAGCGACAACATCATCGTGATCGACAGAGGAACGGTCATCGCCAGGGGGACGGCGAACGAACTGAAGGCTTCGACCGGGGGCAGCTACTGCGAAATCGTCCCTGTCGACCCTGCGGAGGTGCCCGGGATCGTGCACGCGCTCGGTTCCCTCGTCCCCGATTCCGTACGTGCCGATCTCTCGTCGCCAGGCGACATCGACCGGGTCTCCATCCCAGCGCCCGACGGAGCAGCAACCCTCACCGAAGCACTGCGTCTGCTCTCGCCCCTCGACATCGAACTCGCCGATATCGGCTTGCGGCGGCCGTCCTTGGACGACGTCTTCCTGCAGCTGACCGGTCACAGCGCGTCGACGGCATCCGCCGAACTCGACGCGGCCGCCGTGGGAGAGGGCCCGTGACCGCCCGCACCGAACGTCTTCCGGCCGGTCGGCCCCCGGACAACCCGAGTGTGGGCCTTCCCGACCGGCGGTCCGGCACGCACCGCCGTGTCCATCCGAACTCGGTGTCGCAATGGTCGGCGCTGACCGGACGCACTCTGCGCACGATGGCGCGGTACGGCGAACTGATCGTTGCCGTGATCGCACCCTTCGTCTTCGGTCTCGGGTTCTATCTCCCGCTGAAGTTCGTGATGCAGATGCAGGGCATCGACTACGCGCAGTTCCTGATGCCGATCATCGTCCTCCAATCGATGGCGTTCACCGCTATCTCGGCGGCCCAGATGGCCGCGCAGGAGGCGACAACCGGACTGACGACCCGGTTGAAGACAATGCCCGTCGCCCCGACCGTACCGCTGCTTTCGCGTATGTCGGCGGGGATGACGAGATCGGTGATTTCCCTGTTCGCCGCGATCGGATTCGGTTATCTGATCGGTTTCCGGTTCACCGCCGGACTCGGGCAGGCGGTTCTGTTCGGAGTGACGGCACTCGCCATCAGCCTCGTGCTGTGCCTGGGAGCCGATGCGATCGGCAGCCTCTCCAAGAGCCCCGAAGCGACCTCGCAGGCGCTGACACTCCCCCAGCTGATCCTCGGGATGCTGTCGTGCGGCTTCGTTCCCGAGCAAGGTTTTCCCGAATGGATTCGTCCGTTCGTGCGTAATCAGCCGATCTCGCAGTTCTCGTTCGCTATGCGCGACATGGCGGACGGCGGGGTCACGTGGGAGGTGTTCTACCCGAGTTTGCTTTGGCTGGTCGGGTTGACCATCGTGTGTCTGCCTCTCGCCGTGTGGGCCAATACGAGGCGGAGGTGACCGGATGAGCCAGAGCACTGCGCTGGGCACAGGGTCCGGATCGTTCGGGTATCCGGCGCCGAACGCCGTGGTCGCCGAGAGCTCTCTCGCGGCGTTGTGGCAGCACAGCCGCCTCCAATGCGGGCGGCTCCTACTTCGCTGGGCACGCGATCCGGCGACGATGATCCAAGCGCTGATCTATCCCGCACTGACACTGGTGATGTTCAGGATCGTGCTCGGCGACAGCATCACCGCCGCAACGGGGCAGCCATCGATATTCGGGACAGTACCGATGATCGTGCTGGTGGGTGCGATGTTCGGTTCCGTCGTCAGTGCGGTCGGGTTGCGTGCCGAACGTGAGTCCGGCCTGCTGAGTCGTTTCTATACGCTGCCGATCCATCGATCAGCGGGGCTGGTGGGGCGTCTGATGGCGGAGGCGGTTCGCGTCCTCGTCACCTCGATTGTGATTTTCGCCGCAGGTGTCGTCATGGGTTTCCGGTTCACGCAGGGCATCCCGGCGACATTGTTGATGTTGGTGGTACCCATCGTGTTCGGGATGGGATTCGCCATGATGGTGACCGTCCTGGCCACTCTGTCGACCAAGATCCCACTCGTGGAGATGGTGTCGATCGTGTGCACCCTCCTGATGTTCTTCAATTCGGGATTCGTGCCGGTCATGGCCTATCCGACGTGGCTGCAGCCGATCGTCGCGAACCAGCCGATGTCATGCGCGATCGACAGCATGAGGGCCCTCGCGGTGGGTGGGCCGCTGGCCGAGCCGATGATCAAGACCCTCGGGTGGTCGGTCGGAATGTTCGCCTTGTTCCTGGTGCCTGCCATTCGCGGTTATCGGCGCGCAGCCCAGCAGGGATGACCTCGAACTTTCCGGAGGGAAATGGTTTCCGCTGCTAATCTCACTTGCGTCCAACCAGGTACGGATACGCCACGACCCCGGCGGTCCGCACGAGGAGCCTCCATGAAATTTGCGCGCCGGATCGCTGTGGCCACCGCCACCGCTGCCCTTGCTGCCTCGGCGTCGCTGGTCACCACACCGGCGATGGCGTCTGCCCAGCCAACAACGGATCAGCCGCCGAGTGCCCCCGCGGCGGGCGACGGGCGGCTCGCCGCACTGCTCTCCACGATGGGACCCAGTCCCGCAGGCACCAACGATCTCGACTGCGTCCCTTCCACGGATCATCCGCGCCCGGTGGTACTCGTGCACGGCACCGGATCGGGAATGATGCAGACGTGGCCCATCGTCGCGCCGCAGCTCGCCGACCTCGGCTACTGCGTGTACGCGCTGAACTACGGCGGCGCGCAGGCCGTCTTCGATCCCGACAAGACGATCTGGGGCGTCACCGACATCGAGCAGTCCGCGGTGGAGATACGGGACTTCGTCGATGCCGTCCTCGAGCACACCGGCAGCGACAAGGTCGATCTGGTAGGACATTCGCAGGGCGGAATGCTGTCACGGCAGTACCTGAAGTTCGAAGGTGGAGCCGATCCCCTCGACCCGGCACGTAACAAGGTCGAGAACCTCATCATGCTCGGTGCGACGAATCACGGCACGTCTTTCAATGGGCTCCAGCAGCTGTACGCGATGCTGGCGATCTTCGGCCTGACGAACGGCAACGACATCGTTGCGCAGGCACTGTTCGCCGGCACCAATCTCGGTGTGGCCGGCCAGCAACAGCTCATAGGCTCCCGGGTACTCGCCGCGCTCAACGACGGCCCCGAGACACTGCCGGGAATCAAATACACGTCGATCGCGACGCGCCACGACGAAATCGTGACACCTCCGGAGAGTTCGTTCCTCGAATCCGATGCCGGCGCCACGGTCGAGAACAAGTGGGTCCAGGACCTGTGCCCGACCTCACCCGCAGATCATTCGACGATGTTGATGCTCCCCGAATCGTTGTATCTGGTGAAATCCGCCCTCGATCCCGCTTACGCCGACGTCAACGAAGCGCCCTGCACCGTTCCGGAAGCGCCCGGAACCCCCTAGAGCACCGACCCGACGGGAGTTCCCGCCGAGACACCGAGAAGGTCCCTCCCGAAGGAGGGACCTTCTCGGTCAGGTGCCGGATCGAGGACGTCCGGCAGAGGTCACAATCCGAGCGCGCGCTGGAGCACCGGCCACGAATCCTTCAGATCGTCCTGCCAGTAACCCCATGAATGGCTACCCGAGTCGCGGAAGTTGTAGGTCGCAGGGATACCCAGCTCGTTGAGGCGGTTCTGCAGGTTGTGGGTGCAGTAGTTGGTGGCTGCCTCGATCACGCCACCCACGACCACCTGGTTCGCGAGCACGTCCACTTGACCATCGATCTCCGGTCCATCGAGCGTGTCGTACGGACCTGGAAGGCCGTTGCCGTTAGAGATGTACAGTTCGAGACCCCGCAGCTGCTCCGCGTTCACGTAGGGGTCCTTCTCCCGCCACATCGGGTCGTCGAGCTCGCCCCACATGTTGCGAGTGTCGCCGCCGCCCCAGGTCTCCGTGGTGACCTTCACGAACTGCTGTCCGATCGGATCGGAGGTCTGCGCGCAGCCGCTGTACGCTGCCACACCCTGGTAGAGGTCGCCGCCTTCGATGGCCAGCTGGAGGACTGACGTACCGGACGAGGAGAGGCCCGCGATCGCGTTGACGCCGTTGGTTCCCAACGCAGCATCGATCAGCGGCGGGATTTCCTTGGTGAGGAAGGTCTCCCACTTGTTGACTCCGAGAACGGGGTCCTCGTTCTTCCAGTCGGTGTAGTAGCTCCACTTGCCACCGACCGGCGAGACGACGTTGAGGTTCTTGTCTTTGAAGAAGTCGATGGCGTCGGTGCGGAACCGCCACGTCGCGCTGTCCTCACCACCGCCGGCACCGTTCAACAGGTACAGCGTCGGGCGGGGCTCGCTGGTATCGGCCGGACGCCACACATCCAGGAGCACTTCCTTGTTCATCGACGCCGAGTGGACGTAGACGAGGAGCTGCTGCTCGCCGTACTGCTCGATACGCGTGATGTAGGAGCCGTTCTGGGACTCGGCCACCTCGAGAGGCTGCTCACTGTCCCAGACGGGGTCGGCCGCGGCCGTGGCTCCACCGAAGAACAACGGCAGTGCCACGACAGCTGCCGAGAGCGCGGCGAGTCTCGTCCTTCGAGTGCATGTCCGCGACTCGACAACCTTCATTCGCTTGAACCTCCTCAGACCCGTTTCCCGGGCATGATCTCCAGACCTCGGGTGCGTCCGAGGCGCACCGTCCGGCGCAGCAATACGTATATCTACAGGTCAGGCGTGCACGTTACCGTGGATCGCACATCCGCGATCCGACAGTCCTGCGCGAGCACACCATACCGGCCGGTCACCGTGGATCAAGATCGACACGATCATCGTGCAGAGCAGGCACGATCACGTCGAGCGCGGCCGGTTCCATCATCTCTCCATGCCCCCCCGGTACGAACCGGGTGCGAACGACTCCCGTGACGAACGGCACCCACAGGTCCGCGGCGTCTGCTTCGGTCGGATGTTCCTCCACCGCACTGAAGAATTCCACGTCACCGGTGAACACTCCGGGTTCATGTCGGTTGATCAGATCCGGTGACGTCATTGCCGCAGCGAAGATGCGCTGGACTCTCTCGATATCGAGCTCGATCAGTTCCGCCGGAACCGCACGCACGAGCGCTTCGGCGGCCTCTTGTGGAAGCCGGCCGTCGAGCGTCCCCGGGTCCACCTCGACGCCGAGGGCGCGCAGGTTCTCCGAGATCTCCGACTCGAAACGATCGGTGTCGATCCGCGGGATACTGTCGATCAGGGCAAGTTTCTCCACATTCAGACCACGGGACCGGAGTTCGACCGCCACCGCGTGCGCGAGCACACCGCCGAGGGACCAGCCGAGCAATCGGTACGGTCCGTCCGGCACGGTTGCAACGATCTCGTCGGCGTACCTGCGCGCCAGATCGTTCAGTGACGCTCCTGCGAAATCGGGTTCGGTCAACACCGGCGTCTGCACCCCGTACACGGCACCCGGTCCGTCCAGGCGCGCCGCGAGCGGCGCGTAGGTCCAGGCGAGCCCGATCATCGGGTGCAGGCAGAACACCGCTTGCGTGGGGTCCCCGGAGCGCAACGGCAGGATCACTGCAAGCGCGGTATCCGGTTCCACGCCCCCTGCGCCGCCGGCCTCCCGACCGAGTCGGGCCGCGAGCGTCGCCACCATGGGTGCCTCGAGCAGCCATGAGACTCGCACGCCGACACCGATCTCGTCGCGCAGCCTCGCGACGACGCGAGTGGCCACGAGCGAATTTCCGCCGAGGTCGAAGAAATCGTCGTCGAGACCGACCTGCTCCACCCCGAGAATCTCGGCGAAGACGCGCGCAACAAGAGCTTCGAGGTCCGTGCGTGGCGCACGGTAGGGACGGATCACAGCCTCGGGTTCAGGGAGGGCGTCCCGGTCGATCTTGCCGACCGGCGTCAACGGCACCGCGTCGAGAACGACGATTGCGTCCGGCACCATCTGCGGTGCCAGCGACTGTGCGGCGAAGGCAAGCAGCTCCCGGGGCTCCGCCACAGCACCGGCAGCCGGCGTCACGTACGAGACGAGTCTCGCCGTGCCGCCGTCGGCCGCGCGAGCGACCGTGACGGCGAATTCGACCGTCTCGTGCGTGCGTAGGACGGCGTCGATCTCGCCCGGTTCGATGCGGAACCCTCGGATCTTGACCTGGAAGTCGGAGCGTCCGACGTACGCGAGCTCTCCGCTCTCGGTCCAGCGCACCACGTCCCCCGTGCGGTAGAGACGGGCACCGGAGCCGTACGGATCCGCGACGAATCGCGCGGCCGTGAGGTCGGGTCGCCGGTGATAGCCACGCGTGAGCTGGATCCCCGACATGTACAGCTCGCCCGCGACACCCACCGGGACCGGGCGCAACCTGGAGTCGAGGACCAGAGCACGCATACCGCGGATCGGCCCACCGATGGTGAGTTCGTCATCGACGGACAAGGGTCGGCTGATGGTGGTGACGATCGTCGTTTCGGTGGGGCCGTAGACATTGTGGAAGATGCGTCCCGGCGACCAGCGCGTCACGAGTTCCGGCGCGACCGCCTCCCCGCCGACTGCAAGCACCCGGAGATCATCGAGACCTTCCGGATCCAGCGACTCCACCGCCGCAGGGGTGATGAACGCGTGGGTGACACGTTCGCGTCGGAGGAGCTCTGTGAGGTCGCGGCCGCCGTAGACACTCGTCGGCGCGATCACGAGCGTCCCGCTCCCTCCTACAGCAAGCAGTATCTCGAGCACTGAGGCGTCGAAGCTCGGCGAGGCGAAATGCAGGGCCCTGGTGTCGGGCCCCAGTCCGTAGCGGTCACGCTGTGCCGCGGAGAAGTTCGCCAGGCCGGAGTTGGCGACGACGACTCCCTTGGGGAGACCGGTCGATCCGGACGTGTAGATGATGTACGCAGTGCTGTCCGCGTACACAGGACGCACCCGTTCGGTCGCCGAGACCGGCCGGACCGAGTGTTCCGACATCTCCGTGACGACGGTGTCGGCGGTCAGATCGATCCATTCGATACCGTCCGGGAGTACGTGCCGATGCTGTGTCACGGTGAGGCCGAGTGCCGCTCCGGAGTCGGAGACCATGTGCGCGACACGGTCGGCCGGGTAGTTCGGGTCGACGGGCACGTACGCGGCACCGGTCTTCGCTACCGCCCACACCGCCGCAACCGATTCGATCGACCGAGTGATCCCCACGGCCACAACGTCTTCCGTGCCGAGTCCACGCCCGATGAGCAGTCGCGCCAACCGCGACGAGAACGCATCGAGTTCGGAGTACGTCCATGCACGCCCGTCGTGGACGAGCGCGACGCCGTCGGGGTTGCGTGCTGCTGCGGTCGACAGCAACTCTCCCAACGGCTCCGCTGGGAGTGCTGGTCCGCCGTCGCGGCGGACGAGGTCCTGGAACTCGTCGGGGTCGAGATACGGCAGGGCGGCCACCGGTACTGCCGGGTCGGCGAGGATGCCGTCGATGATCCGGAGGTACCGGTTGGCAAGCGCCGCCACTGCATCCACCTCGAGAATGTCGCTGCGGTACTTGAATCCGAGCGTGACGGTGTCTTCCGCGGTGACGGCAACGGTCAGCGGATAGTGCGTGGCGTCGCGGGTGTTGACCCCCGCGACGACCAGTCCGTCGATCGATCCCGCCTCTGCGATGCCACTGCGGTCCACCGGATACGACTCGTACACGAGCAGGGTGTCGAACAGCGCTCCGAGGCCCGTCCGCTGCTGGATCTCGGCGAGCCCCACATGATGGTGGTCGAGAAGCGACGCTTGATCGACCTGGATGCGCTGGAGCAGTTCCTCGGTGGTCGCGGAGTCACCGAGTCGCACGCGGACGGGCAACGTGTTGATGAAGAGCCCGACCATCGATTCGACACCCGGAAGGTCCGCGGGCCGGCCCGACACCGTGGTACCGAACACGACGTCGTCACGACCGGTCGAGCGGGCGATGAGTGTCGCCCACGCACCCTGCAGGACGGTGTTGACCGTGACTCCGAGCCTCGCGGCGACCTCCCCGAGGGTGTCGCTGCGGTCGCGGCCGAGATCGATGTGGTGCTCGGCCGAGGTCGCTCCGGCGCCGTCGGCCTCGGAGCCGACCAGCAGCGTCGGTTCGTCGACCCCTTCGAGTGCGTGGGCCCACGCGTCGACCGATTCGCGGTGATCACGGCGCCCCAGCCACTCGAGATAGCCGCGGTAGGACGGCACCCGACCGAGGACCGCAGCATCACCCGACGTCGCATACAGCACCAGCAGGTCCTTCATCAGCAACGGCATCGACCAGCCGTCGAGGAGGATGTGGTGGCTCGTGACCGCGAGCGTCCAGGATTCGGGCCCGGTCCGCACCATCGTGAAGCGGATCAGCGGCGGCGCTGCCAGGTCGAAGGCCACGTCCTGGTCGGCGCGCAGCACCGCGTCGAGCTCTGCGGTGTCGGCCGCCCGGTTTCCCGGCCCGGTGAGGTCGAGTTCTCGCCACGGCAGCACGACGTCGTCGACGACGACCTGGACCGGTTCACCGGATTCACCCGAGACGAAGGCGGTTCGCAGGTTGGGATACCGGTCGAGAAGTGCGGAGGCAGCACCTCGTAGACGCGCAGGGTCGACGAGTCCGGCGAGGTGGATCAGCACTTGGGTGCTGTAGACGTCGGACTGTCCTGCGGCGAGCAACGCGTGGTAGAGCAATCCGGACTGCAACGGTGCGAGCGGCCAGACGTCGGACACGTTGGGGTATTCCGCTTCCCACGTGTCGATGTCGCGCTGGGTGACCTCGACCAAGGGGAGATCGGCCGGTGTCCGCCCTCCTGCCTCCGGGCGTGCCGCGTGGGTGGCGAGCGCTTCGAGTGCGCGCACCCACCACTGACCGAGTTCTTCGACGTCGTCGCGGTCGAGCAGACCGGAGGGAAATCCGAGGTTCGCGCCGAGCTCTCCTCCGATGACCACCGCGTTGATATCCACCGACGCGAGCGCCGGGGCGTCGCTGTCGTCGCGACCGGACAGGTCACCGAGGTCGCCGGCGGGAAGCCAGCCCAATTCTGCGGCCTGACCCTGGGGCACCTCACCGGCGTCGAGGCGTCCGAGGTAGTTGAAGCTGACCTGACCGGACGGCAGATGTACGAGTTGCCCGGCAGTGTCGGCATTGCAGTACCGGAGAAGTCCGTAGCCGAGTCCCTTGTCGGGGATGGCGCGTAGCTGCTCCTTGACGAGCTTGAGCGCAGTGCCCGCAGCTGCTCCGCCCTCGACGGCGTCGTCCAGGTCGATGCCGGACAGGTCCAGCCGCACGGGGAACATCGCGGTGAACCAGCCGACGGTTCGTGACAGGTCGGCCCCGGGGACGAGGTCTTCCTCGCGTCCGTGACCTTCGAGTCCGATCAACGCCGACAGTTCATCCGTGCCCCGGTCGCGACGCCACCCGGCGAGAGCCAACGCCAGGCCCGTGAGCAACACGTCGTTGACGGTGCCGTGGTAGAGCTCCGGCACTGTGGTGAGCAGCGTCTCGGTGACCTCGGCTGCGACCCTGACCCGGACCTTCTCGACGGTCGACGCAAGATCGATCGCGGGGTCGAAGGCACGCGTACCCAGAAGGGGGTCGGCGCCGGTCAGGATGGACGTCCACATCGGCAGCTCGGCCGTGCGAGCGCTGGCACTGCGGACCAGGGCATCGGCCCATGTCCGGAACGACGTTCCGACCGGTTGCAGCGCCACGGGCTGTCCGTGATCGATCTGCGCCCATGCAGTCACGAAGTCGGGCACCAGGATTCGCCACGACACACCGTCGATCACGAGGTGATGGGCGACCACGACCATCCGTCCGGTGCGGTCTGCCCCGGGCGCGGGGTCGAGCCAGACGAACTGCAGCACGGAGCCGCGCGACGGATCGAGCCGCGCCTCGGCGCTGTCGAGTTCGCGGGCCGCGATGCTCCGCCACCGCTCGTCGTCCGCGTCGGCGGGCACCTCGACGTGGGTGACCAGGGAATCGACGTCGATCGAGCCCGGTGCGGTCGTCGCCAGCACCCATTCCCCGGTCTCGTTGCGACGCAGGGACGCCCGCAGCACATCGTGCCGGTCGATGACGGCACGAAGGGTCGCGACCACGCCCGGACGCGTGATGCCCTCGGGAAGTTCGAGCGCAATCGTCTGGGTGTAGCGGTCGAAGTTGCCGCCGCGCTCGACCATGTATCGCACGATCGGGGTGAGCGGGATCTCGCCGATTCCTCCCCCCTCGAGTTCGACGAGCGAGGGCGCAGTCCCGGTACCGATCCGCGCGACTTCGGCGAGTCCGGCCACGGTGCGCTGTTCGAAAACCTCCCGGGGCGTGAACACGATGCCGAGCGCCTTGGCGCGCGACACCAGCTGGATCGAGACGATGCTGTCGCCCCCGAGCGCGAAGAACGAGTCGTCGGCACCGACCTTGTCGATGCCGAGCACGTCGGCGAAGACCTCGGCGATCGCCACCTCTGTCGGCGTTGCGGGAGCTCGGAATTTCTTGTCCCCCGCAAACACCGGCGCGGGAAGTGCCTTCTTGTCGAGCTTTCCGTTCGGAGTCAGGGGCAGAGCATCGAGGATCACGATCGCGTCGGGGACCATGTATCCGGTCAGGAACTGCCCGACCTCGCCGAGCACCTCGGCGGGCGCAACAGTGGCACCTGCGCGAGGGACGATGTATCCGACGAGCTTGTCTCCGGTGTGCGCCTCCGTCCGCACCACAGCCACTGCATGCGCGACACCCTCGACAGACATGAGCGCGGCTTCGATCTCCCCGAGTTCGACACGGAATCCACGCAGCTGCACCTGGGAGTCACTGCGTCCGACGTACTCGAGTTGCCCGGAGGAGGACCAGCGCGCGATGTCGCCGGTGCGGTACATGCGGGTGCCCGGCGAGCCGATCGGGTCCGCGACGAATCGGCCGGCGGTCAACGCACCGCGGCCGAGGTAGCCGCGGGTGAGCTGATCACCGGACACGTACATCTCGCCGGGGACCCCGACGGGGACCGGCTGCAACCGCGGGTCGAGGACATAGACGCCGAGCCCCGGGATCGCACGCCCCACGAGGCTGGCCGCGGTCTCGCTGTCGTCCGAGTTCAGTTCGAGGCGGGAGACGTGCACCGTGGTCTCGGTGATGCCGTACATGTTGACCAGGCGAGGCGCATCGTCGGTGTGTCTGCGGTACCAATCGGCGAGACGGCGCAGGTCGAGGGCCTCACCTCCGAAGACGATGTAACGCAGCGCGAGCCGATCCGAGTCTCGTTCTTTCGCAACACGATCGGCTTCAGCAAGCTGGTAGAACGCCGACGGCGTCTGATTGAGGACCGTTACCTGCTCTCGCACGAGGAGCGCATGGAAGTCCTCCGGCGAGCGGGACGTGAAGTGGTCGACGACGACGAGCCGGCCGCCGTGGAGGAGCGGACCCCACAGTTCCCAGACCGAGAAGTCGAAGGCATACGAATGGAACAGGGTCCACACGTCGGCGCCGTCGAATTCGAATGCTGCTCGGGTGTTCTCGAACAATTCGAGGACCGTCCGGTGCGGAACCTGCACCCCCTTGGGGCGGCCTGTGGATCCGGACGTGTAGATGACATACGCGAGATTGTCGCTGCGCAGCGGTGCTGCGCGATCCTCGTCCGTCACGGGTGCATCGCTACGGGTCGACAGATCGATCAGTGCGAGGTCGATCACGGGAATGCCGGTGCTCGGTAGCCCGTCGCGGTCGCCCGAGACGAGCACGACGACAGGTGACGCATCTGCGAGCATGAACTCGAGGCGGTCGGCCGGATAGGTGAGGTCGAGCGGCAGATAGCCGCCGCCGGCCTGCTGCACCGCGAGCAGCGCGACGACGAGGTCGTCGGTGCGAGCCATCGCCACGGCCACCAGAGTGTCGGGCCCCACACCGTGATCGACGAGTTCACGTGCGAGCCGGTTCACACGGGCAGCGAGTTCGCGGTACGTCAGGTGTCGGTCGTCGAACGTCACGGCGATCGCGTCGGGTGTGCGCGCCGCCTGATCGACGAAACGCTGGACGAGAGTGCCGTCGCTCGCCCGGGTGCCCGGTTCGTTCCACGCTTCGAGCAGCGTTGCACGCTGCTCCTCGGACAGCAGCGGCACGTCGCCGATCACGGTGTCGGTGTCGGCGGCAGCCGCGCTGAGCATCCGGCCGAGTCGATCGCCGAATGTGCTCATCGTCGCCTCGTCGAACAGGTCGGTGGCGTAGTTGAGCGACACCGCAATTCCGCCGGGCGCCCCATCCGGTCCGAAGGCTTCGACGACGGTGACCTGCAGATCGAACTTGGCGTCGGTGATCGGGAAATCGACGGGTTCGACGGTCAGCCCCGGAAGGTCGAAGTGGGACTGCCCGAGATTCTGGAACGTCAGAGCGACCTGGAACAGCGGGTGCCGGGCCTGGGAACGTTCAGGGTCGAGGGCCTCGACGAGGCGTTCGAACGGCAGGTCGGCGTGTCCGAATGCGCCGAGGTCGGTTTCGCGCACCCTCGCCAGCAGATCTCCGAAGGTGTCGGACGGGTTCACCTCGGTGCGCAATACCAGGGTATTGACGAACATCCCGATCACGTCGTCGAGAAGCTGCTCGCCGCGGCCCGCGATGGGCGAGCCGACAACGATGTCGCCCGTGCCGGACAGCCGGGCGAGCAACGCCGCAAGTGCACTGTGCACGACCATGAACAGCGACGCGCCCCTCGCACGGGCGAGTTGTTCGAGTGCGGCGTGTGTCGGTGCGTCGATCTCGAATGCAGTGATCGCACCCCGATACGAGGCGACCGCGGGGCGCGGCCGATCCGCAGGCAGGTCCAGCTGCTCGGGAATACCCTTCAGCGTCTCGCGCCAGTAGGTGAGCTGCCGGGCGATCGGTGACTCCGGGTCGGTCTCGGATCCGAGGACCTCGCGCTGCCACAGCGTGTAGTCCGCATACTGCACGGGCAGCGGCGCCCAATCGGGTTCGTGGCCTTCCGCGCGCGAGGTGTACGCGAGTATCACGTCCCGTGCGAGTGGGCCCATCGAGAAACCGTCGCCGCTGATGTGGTGCAACACCACGACGAGCACGTGCTCGTCGCGGCCGAGGCGCAACAGGGAGATCCGCAAGGGCACCTGTTCGGCAACGTCGAACCCGCCCGTCACTGTGGCCTCGACGTGTCGCGCCACGTCGGCATCGTCGGTGTCGAGCACGACGATGTCGGGTACGGCCGACGCCGCGGGGAGGATCACCTGCTGCGCTGTACCGTCCGATTCGGGATAGACGGTGCGCAGCGACTCGTGTCGTCGGATGACATCGGCGACCGCGGCGCGCAGGGCCTCGACGTCGAGTGGTCCACGCAGCCGGATCGCGAGCGGCAGGTTGTTCACGGACGAGTCGGGCTCGAACCGGTTGAGGAACCACATCCGCTGCTGTGCAAGCGACAGTGGAATCCGCTCGGGTCGGGTCTGCGCGGTCAACGGCGCCACGGACTCCTCGCTCGATGCGGATTCGACATGCGCGGCAAGAAATTCGACGACGGGGTACTCGAAGAGCGCGCGCACCGCCACCTTGGTGCCGAGGGCGGAGCCGAGGCGCGCCACGACCTGTGTTGCCACAAGCGAATTGCCGCCGAGCTCGAAGAAGTCGTCGTCCCGGCCCACCCGATCGACATCGAGGACATCACCGAAGACACCGGCGACGATCTCTTCGACGGGGGTTCGTGCCACGCGGAACTCTCGCGACTCGAAGACGGGCGCAGGCAGCGCCTTCCGGTCCAGCTTGCCGCTCGTGTTGAGCGGGAACTCATCGAGCGCGACGATCGCCGACGGCACCATGTACGACGGCAATATCTCCCGCACGGTAGCGAGCAGCGCCTGCCGGTCCACGGATTCACCGACCACATAGGCCACGAGCTGTTCGCCCGTCGGAGTGGGCACGACGAGCGCGGTCGCCTGGGTGACCCCCGGGTGTGCGAGGACCGCGGTTTCGATCTCGCCGAGTTCGATCCGCTGCCCGCGGAACTTGACCTGGAAGTCGGTACGGCCCAGATAGTCGAGAGCGACTGCGCCGCCATCGGTGCGGATCCACCGAACGAGATCGCCGGTGCGGTACATCCGTTCGCCGGCGGGCCCGAGAGGGCTCGCAACGAACCGGTCGGAGGTCAGGTCGGGCCTGCGGACGTACCCGCGCGCGAGCTGGACTCCTGCGAGGTACAGCTCCCCCGGTGTGCCGAGGGGAACCGGCTGCAGACGCGCGTCGAGGACGTAGACCCGGACGTTCCATTCGGGTAGCCCGATGGGCACGACCCCGGTGGCATCTGCGGCCTGGTAGGTGACCGAAACCGCGGCTTCGGTGGGTCCGTAGAGGTTCTGTACCGCGGCAGTCGTTCCGAGGCGATGGAAGGCGGCGACCGTTTCCGGGGGAAGTGCCTCACCGATGACGAACACGAGACGCAGGCCGGAGCAGCTCCCCGCCGGGGCGTGCGCAGCAAACACGGTGAGCATCGACGGGACGAAGTCCGTGAGCGTCACCCCGTGACGGTCGATCATGTCGGCCACGTACGCCGGGTCGCGATGGCCGTCGTGGTCCGCGACGACCAGGCACCCACCGCTGCGCAGCGGCAGGAACCATCCCCACAGCGACACATCGAAGGTGGTGGCAGTCTTCTGCAGGTACACATCGTCCGCGCCGATGGTGTATTCGTGCACCATCCAGGCGACCTGATTGACGATCGCCTCGTGCGACACGGCGACGCCCTTCGGGCGTCCCGTCGACCCGGAGGTGAAGATCACGTAGGCGGGGGTGGCAGGCAGGATCGGCCCGCTCAGTTCGTGGTCCTGAACTGGTTGCGCCGAATAGTGATCCAGGACGAGAGCGTCGACATCGACCGCATTCGCGTCGGAGGGCAGATCGGAACCGTCGGCGACGGTGGTGAGCACGCACACCGGCTGGGCGGTGTCGAGGATGTGCCCGATCCGCTCCGACGGATGGTCCGGATCGAGTGGAACATAGGCGCCGCCCGCGGTGATCACGGCGTAGATCGCCACCACGAGATCCACGGAACGACGGATACCGATCGCGACGAGCGCCTCGGGGCCGACGCCCATATCGATGAGGTGGCGCGCGAGCCGGTTGACACGTGCGTCGAACTGCGCGTAGGTCAGCGTCTCGTCCCCGAAGACGACTGCGGAAGCATCCGGGGTACGGAGAACCTGGGCGCGGTACTCGGACAGCAGTGTTCCGCTGTCCACGCCATGGTCGGTGGCGTTGACGGTGTGGACGAGTTCGCGGCGAACCTCGGGCGCCAGCAGGTCGACATCACCCACGACGGTGTCGAGGTCGGAGACCAGTGCATCGAGGGTCGCGACCAGACCGTCGGCGAGGCCGCGCACCGTGCTCTCATCGAAGAGATCCGTGGCGTAGGTGAACTGCGCGGACATTCCGCACGGTTTCCCGGCGTCGAGTCGCGGGGTGACGGTCAGCTGAAGATCGAACTTGGCGACGGCACCGCCGAGATCGACTGCGTCGATGTCGAGGTCCGGCAACGACAGGTCGGGACGATCCATGTTCTGGAAGAACAACGCGACCTGGAAGAGGGGATGGTGCCCGGTCGAGCGCACGGGGTCGAGAACCTCGACCAGCCGCTCGAACGGTAGTTCTGCGTGCGCGAACGCATCGATGTCGCCGGTGCGGACTCGGTCGAGCAGCGCCGCGAAGGTGTCGCCCGGCGTGACGGCCGTGCGTAGGACGAGGGTGTTGACGAACATCCCGATGAGGTCGTCGAGGGCCTGTTCGCCTCGCCCCGCGACAGGGGTGCCGATGGCGATGTCCGTCGTGGACGACAACCTTGCAAGCAGCGTTGCGAGCGCAGCGTGCACGATCATGAAAGGTGAACAGCCCGTCGCCTGCCCGGTCTCCGCGACAGCGGCGTGCAGGGAGGCGTCGATCTCGAAGAGTACGGTGCCTCCGCGCCCGGACGCCTCGACGGGCCGAGGGCGGTCGGTCGGCAGGTCGAGGCGGTCGGGTAGTCCGTCGAGCGTTCTCGTCCAGAACTCGATCTCTCGTGCCGCGACCGAACCGCGGTCCGACTCGTGGCCGAGCACCGCTCGCTGCCACACCGTGTAGTCGGCGTACTGCACGTCGAGCGGCGACCATCCTGGGGCCTCGCCCACAGTGCGAGCGAAGTATGCGGTGGCGAGGTCTCGTACGAACGGGCCGGTGGATGCTCCGTCGGCCGCGATGTGATGCACGACGAGCACGAGGACATGCTCGTCGTCGGCCACCTGCAGCAGTTCGACACGCAGCGGCACTTCTTCGGCGACGTCGAATCCAGTGGTGACAGCGCGGATGACACGGCCGGCCAGATCGGCGGGAGGCACGATCTCGACCTCGACGGGAGGCGCGACCTCGGACGCATCGAGGACCACTTGACAGCCCACACCGTCGCGGTCGGGGTAGAAGGTGCGCAACGATTCGTGCCGTTCGATCACGTCGTGGACGGCTGCGCGGAGCGCCGCGATGTCGAGTCTGCCGCGCAACCGCAGGGCCACTGGGATGTTGTCGGCAGCGGACGCCGTGTCGAACCGGTTGAGGAACCAGATTCGCTGTTGTGCAGGTGACAGCGGGATCGGATCGGGCCGTGGTCCGGCTACGAGGGGTGTCCGGGCAGTATCGCCGGTGTGCAGGTCGGCGAGCGCGGCGAGTTCCGCGACGGTCGACCCTTCGAAGACCAGGCGGGCAGGCACGCGCGTGTCGAGGCGTTCCCCGAGCCGGGCGACGACCCGGGTCGCGACGAGGGAGTTACCCCCGAGATCGAAGAAATCATCATCCAGACCCACCCGCTCGACACCGAGCACATCCGCGAACACCGTCGCCACCGCGATCTCCGTCGCGGACTCCGGCGCCCGGAACTCGGTGACCACTGGGCTGGGATCGGGGAGTGCGTCGCGGTCGAGTTTCCCAGTGGGCGACAGCGGAATGGTGTCGAGTTCGAGAACGACGGACGGAACCATATGCGAAGGAAGACGTTCGGATACCTCGCGGGAGATCGCCCCGACATCCAGGCCCACGCCCGCGGCACCATGCACGTACGACACCAACTGCGTCTCACCCGCAGGTGTCGTACGACCCACCGTCACCGCGAAATCCACACCGGCACACGACGACAACACCGCATCGATTTCACCGAGCTCGATGCGGAAACCACGCACCTTCACCTGAAAGTCGTTACGCCCCACATACACGATCCCCGACCCGGCATCACGCGGACCCCGCACCACGTCACCGGTCCGATACATACGCGCACCACCCGGAGCCGCCACGAACCGCAACGCCGTCAACCCCGCACGACCGTGATACCCCCGAGCCACACCCGGACCCGACAGATACAACTCACCCGTCACACCCACCGGGACCGGATGCAGGCGCGAATCCATCACTTGTGCAACAGTATTCCGAATCGGAGCACCGATCGTGACCTGCTCACCCGGCACCAGGGGATCCGAAATGTTCGTCATGATCGTAGTCTCGGTCGGACCATAACCGTTGAAGAACCGACGACCCGGTGCCCACCTCGCCACCAGATCCGGCGGGCACGCCTCACCACCGACCACCACACAATTCAGCACATCCAGACCGGCCGGATCCACCGACGCCAACGCAGCCGGAGTCACGAATGCATGCGTCACACCCTCACGTACGACCAACTCCGCAAGCTCGACCCCGCCATACACCGAAGTCGGAGCGATCACCATCGTCGACGAGGCCCCCACCGCCAACAGAAGCTCCAACACCGAGGCATCGAAACTCGGGGACGCGAAGTGCAACGTCCTCGACTCCGGAACCAATCCGTACCGCTCCACCTGCTCGACACAGAAGTTCGCCAGACCCGAATGCGTGACCACCACACCCTTCGGGCGCCCCGTCGACCCCGACGTGTAGATCACATACGCCGCATGCCCGAGCCGCAACGTCCGAACCCGCTCGTCGAACGTCACCGGACCCGACGGCAACACCGCAAGCTC
>NZ_JALKAI010000010.1:0-157185 GCF_023015605.1 Rhodococcus sp. F64268 | reverse complement strand
AACGCTGCTGTGAATGTGATGCTCGCCGCCGGGCTGGTGGAGAGGGTAAATGCCTGTGGAGGGAGCGTAAGACGTGTGCTTGCATGCGCGGACCCGGTGAAGCAGGAACCCGCCGAACAGACCTCACCACCTGGTGAGGCTGCGTAGGAATCCTCCGTGTTCACGCGGAGGAGGAAGTCAAGATCAGCTGTACTCGGTCGCGCCCACGCCCGTCGTCGCGCTGCACCGCGCGGTTGCGGTGGCAGAGGTCGACGGCCCGGCAGTCGCCTTGGAGATCGTCGACACACTCGCACTCGACCGCTACCACGTGGCCCACGCCGTGCGCGCCGATCTGCTGCGACGCCTCGGCCGCAGGACGGAGGCTGCGGCCGAGTACACCCTCGCGGCCGAACAGACCGGAAACGACGTCGAACGACAGTTCCTGCTGCGCCGCCGCGACGATCTCAGCTCGCCGTGACGGCGGGCTTCTCCTTCTGCCATGGCCACCGGCCTTCGATCTCGAGCTGGAGCGACCAGCTGAGGAATGTCCTGATGAGGACGATGATCGCGAGCACCCCGACCGACGTGAACGTGGGAGTGACCGCGACGGTCTTGATGATGTCGGCCGCGACCAGGAACTCGAGTCCGAGCAGGATGGAGCGCCCGAGATTTCGTCGATAGGGTTCGTATATCTTCGCGCCGTTCCTGCGCCGCCACGAATCCAACGCAATCCAGGTGGACACTGTCGCGCCGAGAACGATGCACGCGACACCGACGACATCGATCGCGGATCCCACGTGCTCGAGAAGTTCTGCCACCTGCATCAGTGAAACTCCCTCCCAGCCGGGAAAACCGGAACGACCGACCCGCTCATGCTTGCATGTCGAGTTGTCCACAGGAGGTGCATCGATCCACAGATTCGACGATTCCGCGACCGGTGGCACCTACGGTCGGCGTGAACGGCCCATGCTGCGAGTGTGTTCACCGCAGTCGTGATGCCCGTAGTGATGATGGCGCTGCTCGGAGCGATGGTAGGCGTGTGCGTGCGGAAGCTCACGGCGCGACTGTCCGGAGCCGAGCCGTGGCGCGGCGCATGCGAGATCGCGTGCGCCACCGGCGGCGCCCTCGCCACCGCGGCGACGTGGCCCGCAGCAGCTGCCCTCGCATTGTTGATGTGGTGGTGCGTGAGCTGCAGTGGGGTCGATCTGCTGGTGCGACGGCTTCCCAATGTGCTCACCCTCGGTGGGGGACTGGCGGTCGTGGCGATCGGGGTGTGCGCGGGGCACGGCCGCGCGGCCGCGGTCGGCGCTGCGCTCTTGACCGGGGTGATGCTCACCGCGCATCTTCTCTCCCCGCGTTCCCTGGGCGCCGGCGATGTCAAACTCGCGATCGGACTGGGCGGCGCCGCGGGTGTCGCCGGCGCGCAGGCTTTGACAATCACGCTGCTGCTCCCCCCGCTGCTGACCGCCGTTGCCGGAGTGCTCGTGCTGCTGTGGCGACGAATCGAGCGGCCTTCGTCGGGCGGGCGGCCTTTCACGTCGACGGTGCTGCCGCATGGTCCGTCGATGTGTGTCGCGACGGTGCTCGCAGTACTGTCCGCCGGTTGACCACACTGTCTTCGGCGCAAGCCCGGTCGTTCGCCGGCGGGATAGCCGATCTCTCGAACGGTGTGTGTCGGTGGTCGCTTGTACGGTGCGGGCGTGCAACTCAGATACCAGTACCGCGTCTATCCGACGCCCGGCCAGCAGGACATGCTGGCCCGGTCGTTTGGATGCGCGCGGGTGGTGTTCAACGATGCGTTGCGCGCCCGGCAGGAGGCGTATGCGGCCGGGGTGAAAATCTCGGACACCGACGTGCAGAAACAGGTGGTCACCGAGGCGAAGAAGACCCCGCAGCGGGCGTGGCTGGCCGAGGTCGCGTCGGTGGTGTTGGTGCAGGCATGTCAGGACGCGC
This sequence comes from Rhodococcus sp. F64268, assembly GCF_023015605.1. Classification (NCBI taxonomy): domain Bacteria; kingdom Bacillati; phylum Actinomycetota; class Actinomycetes; order Mycobacteriales; family Nocardiaceae; genus Rhodococcus; species Rhodococcus sp. F64268. The sequence goes on along the minus strand of NZ_JALKAI010000010.1, from coordinate 155,253 downwards.
GGCGCGCGTACCGGAACTGGTTCGACTCACTGTCCGGTAAGCGGAAGGGCCGCAAGATCGGGGCGCCGCGCTTCCGGTCCCGCAAGGACAACCGGCAGACGATCCGACTCACCCGCAACGGGTTCAGTATCCGGGACAACCGGAAGCTGTATATCGCGAAGGTCGGCGAGGTGAAGGTGGCATGGTCACGGGAGTTGCCGTCGGAGCCGTCGAGTGTGTCGATCATCAAGGATGCGGCAGGCCGCTATTTTGCGTCGTTCGTGGTGGAGACCACCGACGAGCCGCTGCCGGAGTGCGACACCGAGGTGGGGATCGACCTCGGGCTCGCCGCGTTCGCGGTGCTCTCGGATGGGAAGGTCATCGAGTCCCCGAGGTTCTTCCGACGCGCCGAACGCAGACTCCGCAGGGCGCAGCAGAGTCTGTCTCGCAAGGAGAAGGGCAGCAAGAACAGTGCCAAAGCCCGCATCCGGGTGGCCAAGGCCCACGCCGAGGTGTCCGATGCCCGCAGAGATTGGGCGCACAAACACTCCACGGCGATCGTCCGCGAAAATCAAGCGGTGTTCGTCGAGGATCTGTGCGTGAAGGGTGTGGCGCGGACGCGGTTGGCGAAGTCGGTGCACGATGCCGGGTGGGGCATGTTCACCCGCATGCTGGAGGAGAAGGCAGCCCGGTATGGGCGGGTGTTCGTGAAGGTGGACCGCTGGTTTCCGTCGTCGCAGCTGTGCTCGGCGTGCGGGCGGGTCGACGGACCGAAGCCGTTGTCGGTGAGGGTGTGGACCTGTCAGGGGTGTGGCGTGGTCCACGATCGCGATGTCAATGCAGCACGAAACATCCTCGCCGCTGGACGGGCGGAGAGGCGAAACGCCTGCGGAGAGACGGTAAGTCTTCCTGCTTAGTGGGGAGCGTGGCTCGATGAAACAGGAACCCACCCAGGTGGCGTGTAGCGCTGCGGTAGGAATCCCGGTTGTTCTCGGCCGGGAGGACGTCAACAGGGTGGCGTCACAACTCACCCGGGGACCATGGAAGGATGGATGCGTGCTGCGCTGGATAACTGCCGGAGAATCCCATGGTCCCGCCCTCGTTGCGATGCTCGAGGGCATGGTTGCTGGTGTCGAGGTGACGTCGAACGACATCTCGGAGCAGCTCGCTCGGCGACGTCTCGGTTACGGACGCGGCGCGCGCATGAAGTTCGAGGCCGACAAGGTCACCATCATCGGAGGTGTCCGGCACGGGCGCACACTCGGCGGCCCCGTCGCCGTCGAGATCGGCAACACCGAGTGGCCCAAGTGGGAAACCATCATGGCTGCCGACCCGGTCGACCCGGACCTGCTCGCAGGGCAGGCCCGCAATGCACCGCTGACCCGTCCCCGCCCGGGTCACGCCGACTACTCGGGCATGCTCAAATACGGCTTCGACGACGCCCGCCCGGTGCTCGAACGCGCGAGCGCGCGCGAGACCGCTGCCCGCGTCGCTGCCGGAACTGTGGCCCGCAACTTCCTGCGCCAGGTGTTCGGCGCCGAGGTCGTCTCTCATGTCATCTCCATCGGTGCCTCCGATCCGTACGTCGGCCCGGGGCCGTCGGGTGCAGACCTCGACGCGATCGACGCGAGCCCCGTTCGCGCCTTCGACAAGGCGGCCGAAGAGTCGATGATCAGCGAGATCGAAGCCGCCAAGCGCGACGGTGACACCCTCGGCGGTGTGGTCGAGGTCGTGGTCCACGGGCTGCCGGTGGGCCTCGGGTCGTTCGTCAGTGGCGCCGAGCGTCTCGACTCCCGCCTCGCCGCTGCACTGATGGGTATCCAGGCCATCAAGGGCGTGGAGGTCGGCGACGGCTTCGAAACCGCGCGTCGCCGCGGCAGCGCCGCCCACGACGAGATGGTGCCGGGCCCGGACGGAGTGATTCGGTCGACCAACCGCGCCGGTGGGTTGGAAGGCGGCATGACCAACGGTGAGGCACTGCGCGTGCGCGCGGCGATGAAGCCGATCTCGACGGTGCCGCGTGCCCTGTCCACGATCGATATGAGCACCGGTGAGGAAGCCGTCGCGATCCATCAGCGCTCCGATGTGTGTGCTGTGCCCGCTGCGGGTGTGGTGGCCGAAGCGATGGTCGCCCTCGTGGTCGCGCAGGCCGCGCTCGAGAAGTTCGGTGGCGATTCGCTGGCCGAGACCGTGAGCAACGTCGACCATTACTTGAAGGGGATCGCGGCGCGTCCGCCGCGGTGAGAGCCATGGTGCCGCGTGCAGTCCTGATCGGACCCCCGGGGGCCGGGAAATCCACCATCGGGCGACGGGTCGCCCAGGCGCTCGATGTGCCGCTGCTCGACACTGATGTCGAAATCGAGCGTGTCACGGGACGGACGATTCCGGAGATCTTCGCCGAGGACGGAGAACCGGAGTTCCGCCGGATAGAGGAGCAGGTCGTCGCAGCGGCTCTTGCCTCGCACGACGGGGTGGTGTCACTCGGTGGTGGGGCGATTCTGTCGGATCGGACCCGTGAGCTGCTGGCGGGACACACGGTGGTCTACCTCGAACTCAGCGTCGCGGAAGGCTTGCGTCGGACCGGGACGAACACCACCCGGCCTCTGCTCAACGGCGGGGATCCTGCGCAGAAGTACCGCGATCTGATGCGGAGGCGGCGGCCACTCTACCGGAAGTCGGCGACGATCCGGGTGCGCACCGACGGCCGGAGCCCAGGTCGCGTCGTCCAGCAGGTGCTCGCCAAACTCGATTCGGTGCAAGAGAACTCGAACAACATGACCAGCGAAGAGAATCGGAGCAGCACACCGTGACCGAACCGGTACGCATCGACGTCGAAACCTCCCAGCCTTACCCGGTTGTCATCGGACGTGGACTGCTCGGCGATGTCGTCGAGACCCTGGCCGGTACTCGCACTGTCGCGATCTTCCACCAGCCGACCTTGGCAGCTACCGCGGAAGCGGTGCGGGAAGCGCTGGCGGAGACCGGCATCGACGCGCATCGCATCGAGATTCCGGATGCCGAGGACGGCAAGGAACTTGCCGTTGCCGGTTTCTGCTGGGAGGTGCTCGGAAAAATCGGCCTCACTCGTTCGGATGCGATCGTCGGCCTCGGTGGTGGCGCCGCCACCGACCTCGCGGGGTTCGTGGCTGCAACCTGGATGCGCGGTGTGAGGGTTTACCACATTCCGACGACGCTGCTCGCCATGGTCGATGCCGCCGTGGGCGGTAAGACCGGCATCAACACCGAGGCGGGCAAGAATCTCGTGGGATCGTTCCACGAGCCGTCGGCGGTGTTCGTCGACCTCGCGACCCTCGAGACGGTACCGCGCAATGAGATAATCGCGGGGCTGGCCGAGGTCATCAAGACCGGATTCATCGCAGATCCGGTGATCCTCGAATTGATCGAGGAGAATCCGGAGGCCGCGCTCGACCCGGCCGGGTCCGTCCTGCCCGAGTTGATTCGACGGTCGGTCGAGGTCAAAGCGAAGGTCGTGGCGGCGGATCTCAAGGAATCGAGCCTGCGCGAGATTCTCAACTATGGCCACACACTCGGTCACGCCATCGAGCGACGCGAGCGGTACAAGTGGCGTCACGGCGCGGCGGTGTCGGTCGGTCTGGTGTTCGCCGCGGAGTTGGGCAGGCTCGCGGGGCGTCTCGACGACGCTACCGCCGACCGGCACCGCGTAATCCTCGAATCGGTGGGTCTGCCCACGACGTATGCGTCGGATGCGTTCGGTGATCTGCTTGCGGGCATGCAGACCGACAAGAAGAACCGCGCTGGCCTGCTGCGGTTCGTGGTGCTCGACGGACTTGCGAAGCCAGGTCGGCTCGAGGGTCCGGATCCGTCACTGCTGGCGGCTGCCTATTCCGAGGTGGCTCGGCAGGGCACGGCGGACGCAGGCACAGTTCTGCTGTAGTTCGTCAGCTGCCGTCAGGCGACCAGGCCGGGTCGCGGCCGGTCAGTGCGATCAATCGATCGAGATCCGAGGCGCGATCCGCAACAGGTACCGCGGGACCGAACAGGCCACCGGCGTCGCGCTGCTCGTCGGTGATCGACTCGGCGAACACTGTGCACGCGGCGATCTCGAATGGTGTGCACGCGTACGACCGGCCGGTAGCGACGGCGAGATCCCAGCCGTGTACGACGAGTTCGTCGAGCGCGACGAGTCCCGCGATGTGGCCGGGTAGATCGAGGCCGCCGGCTCGGGTGGGGCCCGACCACGCGGCCGGGTCCCGCCACGCCCGCCGGAGTGCGTCGAGACGCTCGCGACCGAGTGCCTGCCAATCGGTGGGGAGTGCGTCCGTGCCAGGCGACGGCGTGCTGTCGGCGAAGCCGAGATCCTTGCGGGCGGCGGCCTCGAATGCGAGTGACAGCCCCAGTACGTGGCCGACGAGAACCCGGACCGGCATGCCGTCGCAGGGAGTCGGCCGATCCAGGTGAGCGTCGTCGATGTTCTCGAGGACATCGGCCATCCGGTCGGCGGCGGGGGACAGGTCGAGCATTTCGGGCATGGTTCCTCCTCGGCCAGTGGTTCTGGCTGTACTGACCACGGGCGAGCGCGAAACTGAGCGCGGTCAGGGCTCTCGCAGGAATTCGAGAACCGTGTCGGTCTGGCCGAGAATCGCGTGTCCGACGCCGGACAGGACGTGTACACGTGCGGTGGGCAGGGCGCGTTCGAGTCGTGTCGCGGTGTCGGCGGAGTCGAACATGAGGTCGCGGTCGCCGACCACGGCGAGCACCGGTACACCGATGCCGGCCAGCGCAGCGTCGTCGAAAACCGGGAGTCGCTCGGTGCGGGGCCGGAAGGTCGCGAAGGTAGCGAGGATCTCGTCGACGACGGGATCGTTCGGGTCGAGGCCGGTCATCCGCGCCGCGGACCGGCGTCGACCCCATCGGCCGAACAGACCCAGCGCCGCGGTCAGCGCGACTCGTCCGGTGGTTTGCCGTCCGACTCCGCCCGGGCACAGCAGTGCCAGCCGGGTGACCCGCTCCGGTCGGCGGAGGGTGTAGTCGAGCGCGCTCCACCCGCCGAGTGACATTCCTACCAGCGCGGTCGCGGCGAGGCCGAGTCCGTCGAGGACATCGTCGAGCCACTGGGAGACGTCTTCGGTGTCGAGGCGGGGGCGGGACGGGGCACTCAGGCCGGGCTCGCCGACCATGTCGACCGCGAACACACGGAAACTCCTGGACCAGGACGCGATATCTTCCCGCCATGTCGACGAATTCGCACCGGATCCGTGCAACAACAGCACGGGTGGTGCATCGAGGTGACCGGATGCGAGGGCGAAGGTTTCGCCTTGGCGCGTGTCGAGGAGCAGGTGCTCGGCGGGTACGGGCCACGTGCTGAGGTGTTCGCGGTAGCGCTGCACGATCCGGCGTCCACCCGCCTCGGATCGGTAGATGGTGCTCACGAGTCGAGCACCGCCTCGACGGATTCGAGCAGGCGTGCGGTGTCGGCGAGGCCGCCGAGAACGACGACCTTCATGCGCCCGCGCTGTTCGTCGTAGACCGTGTCGAGGCGCAATGCCGGGCTGTCGTCGCGCTGGGCCACCGATGCTGTGAGAAGGGTGCTGAGGCGATAGGCGGTGTGGGGGTCGACGGCGTCGATCTCGACGATGCTCGACACCTCACTGTGCCGCTCGGGCGGGGTGCTGTCGCGGAGCGGTGGTGGCACGGGTCGTCCGGTGAACGCTTCGAGATCTTCGTGGGCGATCCGGTACTGCTTGCCGATGCGTACCGCGGGGAGTTTCCCATCACGCACGTAGGTGCGGACGGTGCGGACGTGCAGCCCCAGGCGCTCGGCGACCTGGTCCACCGAATAGAGAACTTCAGACATGAAACAACCCTATCGTTACCTATCTTCATGTATCAATAGGGAACGATAGGGTTGTTTGAGTAAATCAGGTGCTCGAGTCAGGCGTCGCGGTTGCGGGTTGTCGGATCGACCGCCGGGAACACCTCTGTCGGTGCCTCCTCATTGCGCCAGGCTTCCGTCGCGGCGGTGTCGCGGGTCGAATCTGCGGTGGAAGCGCCCTGTGCGGCCATCGCGTGCTCGCGTTCCGGACGGTTCGAATGATCGGCCCAGTCCTCGTCGCCGGGCTTGTCGTGCCGGACCAGGTACCGCCCGACTCCGACCGCGACCATCGCCGGAAGGAACACCAGCAGCACGGTGAACGCGGCACCGGAAGTCAGTTCGAAGAACAGCGACTTCACTCCCACCGGAATTGCGGTGACGGTGTCGACCAGCCAGGTGACGAAGCCGCCGACCAGGCCGGTGACCGCGCCTGCGGCGAGCCACCGCATCGTCAGGTCGTCGCCGTCGTCCGGGTCCGGGTGGGCGCGACGGTCGCGAATGCCGTCGAGACCGGCCCATGCCACCGCCGCAAGAATGACCACGACCAGCCCGGCCCACCGCAGGACCGAGCCCTGCAGGGGCCACTGGATCAGTGCGGCACCGAGCAGGACACGCACGACGACGTGGACCACGGCGAGCCCGAGCCCGCGAAGTAACCAGGATTTCATGTACCCGAGAGTAACGCCTGCCACAGCGGAAGTGTGTCAGGGCCCACATTCCCTCTGCGCGGTAGGTTGAACTGCGCGGTACGTTGAACACCATGCCCGCTGATCATGCTTCCCGCCGCGCGGCCCTGCGCGGACTCCTGGCCGAACGTGGCCTCGACGCCATGCTGGTCACCGATCTGCTCAATATCCGGTATCTGACCGGATTCACCGGATCCAACGCAGCCCTGCTCGTGTCGACCGATGAGGACGCCGACGAGTCTCGCACCCTGATCTGCACCGACGGACGCTACCTGTCTCAGGTGGCCGAGCAGGTCCCCGATCTGCGCGCCGAGATCGCCCGCGCGTCGGCAGTCCACCTGGTGAGTGCCGCAGGGCGGGGACCGAACCGGTCCTGGGGTTTCGAAAGTCATATCGTGACCGTCGACGACCGTGCCGAATGGGATGGCCTCGACGCTGCCGTCTCGTTCGTTGCCGCACCCCGCCTCGTCGAGCAACTGCGCATGATCAAGGACGAACACGAGATCGACCTGCTCCGGCAGGCGTGCGGTGCCGCGGATCGGGCGCTTGCCGATCTGATCGACGCTGGGGGCTTGCGGCCCGGCCGCACCGAGAAGGAGGTCGCGCGCGACCTCGAATGGCGCATGTTCGAGCACGGAGCCGACGGCATCTCATTCGAGACGATCGTCGCGGCCGGTGCCAATTCTGCGGTACCGCACCATCGCCCGGCCAGTGCGGTCCTCGCATCCGGAGACTTCGTCAAATTCGACTTCGGCGCGCAGGTGGGCGGGTATCACTCCGACATGACCCGCACCTACATCCTCGACCGTGCCGCCGACTGGCAGCGGGATGTCTACGACGTGGTCCTGCGGGCCCAACGCGCAGGTCGCGAAGCTCTCGCACCGGGTATCGAGTGCGCTGCTGTGGACGCGGCGGCCCGCTCGGTCATCGCCGAGGCCGGCCACGCGGAATTGTTCCTGCACGGTCTCGGGCACGGTGTCGGCCTCGAGATCCACGAAGCGCCGGGAATCGGTGCCGCCGCGACCGGTACACTTGTCGCCGGTGCGGCGGTGACCGTCGAGCCGGGTGTGTACTTCCCGGGGCGCGGAGGCGTGCGGATCGAGGACACGCTCGTGGTGCGCGAGCAGTCTCCGGAGCTGTTGACGCTCACCGCCAAGACATTGACCGTCGTGTAAGGGCGGTCCCCCCCGACTCTAGGAGACGCGAAATAAGTGGCTGACACCAGTGATTTCAAGAACGGTCTCGTTCTGAAGATCGAAGGCCAGCTCTGGCAGATCATCGAGTTCCAGCACGTCAAGCCGGGCAAGGGCCCGGCGTTCGTGCGCACGAAGCTCAAGAATGTGACGTCGGGCAAGACTGTCGACAAGACGTGGAACGCCGGTGTCAAGGTCGAGACCGCCACGGTCGACCGCCGCGACATGACCTACCTGTACAACGATGGCACCGACTACGTCTTCATGGACGGCGAGACCTACGACCAGATCTCGATCACGCCCGAACTGCTCGGCGATGCCGCGAAGTTCCTGCTCGAGAACATGCCGGTCCAGGTGGCGACACACGAGGATATTCCGCTGTTCGTCGAGCTTCCCGTCACGATCGAGCTCGTCGTGAAGCACACCGACCCCGGTCTGCAGGGTGACCGCTCCACCGGCGGCACCAAGCCCGCGACTCTCGAGACCGGCGCCGAGATCCAGGTCCCGCTGTTCATCAACACCGGTGACAAGCTCAAGGTCGACTCCCGCGACGGGAACTACCTGGGACGAGTGAACTCCTGAGTGTCCGGTACCCAGAAGAAGCTCGGGGCTCGTCACAAGGCGCGTAAACGCGCCGTCGACCTCTTGTTCGAGGCGGAAGCCCGCGACACGCATCCCGTCGACCTCGCGGCCGACCGGGTCGCGCTCGCAGTCCGCGACGACCAGGTTGCACCGGTGCCGCCTTATGCACAGACAATCATTCGCGGGGTCGCGGAGCACCTCGACGAGATCGACCGCACGATCGCCGACCATCTGCACGAGTGGACTCTCGACCGTCTGCCTGCCGTGGACCGCGCGATCCTGCGATTGTCGGTCTGGGAGTTGTTCCATACCACGGATGTGCCGCCGGTGGTCGCTGTCGACGAGGCCGTCGAGCTGGCCAAGCAGCTCTCGACCGACGACTCGCCGGCGTTCATCAACGGTGTGCTCGGTCAGATCGTGACGCTCGCCGACCAGGTGCGTGCGGCGGCTGCGGCCACCTCGGTCCGTCCGGCCACCGAGAAATCGGGCTCCGGCGGCGACGCGGCAGGCGCCGACCGGTCCTGACAGGCCTCCTCAGCTGTTCCGTGTGAGCGGGTTCGTCAGGTCTCCTGGCGGGCCCGCTCACACGTTTCGTATGTGTCGGCGGCCGACGTTGCTGCAGTGGCTGTGTTGAGCTTCACCCGTGAACGAGGCCGGGTGCTGTCGGGCCGCTGATAGGCTCATTGACCGTCAGGCATCCTTTAACGACCCGTCCAGTGAGGCGGAGAAGGAGGTCGCTGCATGGCCATGTCCGAGGACAGGTCCACAGCTGCACCCGAGTCGACACCCGACGTGTCCGCGCAGGCCCGCGAACTGTTGTCCGCCGCTGATGTCGGCCGGACCATCGCGCGCATCGCGCATCAGATCATCGAGAAGACCGCACTGGATGCCTCCGACGACCGCGCACCCCGCGTCGTCCTGCTCGGGATCCCGACCCGGGGCATCACACTGGCACACCGCCTCGCAGACCGAATCGAAGAATTCTCCGGTGTGCGTGTCCCCGTGGGATCACTCGACATCACCCTCTACCGCGACGACCTGCGCACCAAGCCGCACCGTCCCCTCGAACGCACTTCGGTGCCCGAAGGCGGCGTCGACCACACTCTCGTCGTCCTCGTCGACGACGTGCTCTTCTCCGGACGTTCGGTGCGTGCTGCCCTCGATGCGTTGCGCGACCTCGGCCGGCCCGACGCCGTGCAGCTGGCCGTGCTCGTCGACCGCGGGCATCGTGAACTGCCGCTGCGCGCCGACTACGTCGGGAAGAATGTCCCGACCGCGCGCACCGAAGACGTCCGCGTGCTGCTCGACGAACAGGACGGCCGCGATGCCGTGGAAATCTCGGGAGGCAAGACCTCGTGAAGCATCTGCTTTCCATCGCGGACCTGTCCCGGGACTCCGCGACCGAGCTTCTCGACGACGCCGAACGCTTCGAACAGGCACTGCTCGGCCGTGAGGTCCGCAAACTGCCGACGCTGCGGGGCCGCACCGTCATGACCGTGTTCTTCGAGAATTCCACCCGTACGCGCGTCTCCTTCGAAGTCGCCGGAAAATGGATGAGCGCGGACGTGATCAACGTGTCCGCATCGAGTTCGTCGGTGGCAAAGGGAGAGTCGCTGCGCGACACCGCCTTGACACTGCACGCTGCCGGTGCGGACGCCCTGATCGTCCGGCATCCCGCATCCGGTGCCGCGCACCGCATCGCGGAGTGGACCAACGAATCCGGATCGGGCCCGGCAGTGATCAATGCCGGCGACGGCACCCACGAACACCCCACCCAGGCGCTGCTCGACGCTCTGACGATCCGCCAGCGGCTCGGCTCGGTCGAGGGCCGCCGCATCGCGATCGTCGGCGACGTCCTGCACAGCCGCGTTGCCCGATCGAATGCGCTGCTGTTGAGCATGCTCGGTGCGGAGGTCGTGCTCGTCGCCCCGCGCACGCTGCTGCCGGTCGGGGTCGAAACGTGGCCGGTGACCGTCGCGGACTCGCTCGACGCCGAACTGCCGGCACTCGACGCGGTCATGATGCTGCGGGTGCAGGCCGAACGCATGAACGGTGGGTTCTTCCCGTCCGCGCGTGAGTACTCGATCCGCTACGGACTCAACGCCCGGCGTGCCGCGATGCTGCCCGAGCACGCCGTGGTGCTGCATCCAGGCCCCATGCTGCGCGGCATGGAGATCGGATTCCCGGTCGCCGATGCACCGCAGACCGCCGTCCTCCAGCAGGTCACCAACGGTGTGCACGTCCGTATGGCGGTGCTCTTCCGGCTGCTCGTCGGCGCGGAAGGGGAGCTGTCATGACCCATCCTTCAGGAACAGGAGATACCCCGGTGACGCCGCAGGTGCTCATCCGCAACGTCCGGCTCTATGGCGAAGGGGATCCGGTCGACGTCCTGCTCGGTGACGAACTGATCCTCGAGATCGGCACCACCGTCGAAGCGCCCGCCGACGCGACCGTCCTCGACGGAACCGGACAGATCTTGCTGCCCGGGTTCGTGGATCTGCACACACACTTGCGCGAACCCGGTCGAGAGGACACCGAGACGATCGAGACGGGCTCGGCCGCAGCCGCGCTCGGCGGTTACACCGCTGTATTCGCCATGGCCAATACCGACCCGGTCGCCGACTCGGTGGTCATCACCGATCACGTGTGGCGCCGCGGCCAGGAATGCGGCCTCGTCGACGTGCACCCGGTCGGGGCCGTGACCGTGGGACTCGAGGGCAAGCAGCTCGCCGAGATGGGGACCATGGCCGCGGGCATCGGCCAGGTCAAGATGTTCTCCGACGACGGCAAATGCGTCTACGACCCGCTGATCATGCGGCGTGCACTCGAATACTCGGGCTCGCTCGGTGTGCTCATCGCGCAGCACGCAGAAGAGCCGCGCCTGACGGTCGGCGCGGTCGCCCACGAAGGACCTACCGCCGCGCGACTCGGCCTGGCAGGCTGGCCGCGCGCCGCAGAGGAATCGATCGTCGCGCGCGACGCGCTGCTCGCCCGCGACGCCGGGGCGCGCGTGCACATCTGCCACGCTTCCACGGCGGGCACGGTCGCACTCGTCGAATGGGCTCGCGGGCAGGGTATCTCGATCAGCGCCGAGGTCACCCCCCACCACCTGCTGCTCGACGACTCGAGGCTCGAGACCTACGACGCAGTGAACAAGGTCAACCCGCCGCTGCGTGAACGCTCCGATGTGGAAGCGCTCCGTCGCGGTCTGGCTGCAGGAATCATCGACTGTGTGGCCACCGATCATGCCCCGCACGCCGAACAGGACAAGTGCTGTGAGTTCTCCGAGGCACGCCCGGGCATGCTGGGGCTGGAGACGGCCCTGTCGATCGTGATCGAGACGATGGTGCGCCCGGGCCTTCTCGACTGGCGCGGTGTCGCGAAGGTGATGAGCGAACGACCCGCGCAGATCGTCGGTCTCGACGATCAGGGCCGTCCGCTCGAAGTCGGTGAACCTGCCAACGTGGTACTCGTCGACCCTGACACCGAGTGGACTGTCAGCGGGCCCGATCTGGCGAGCATCTCGCACAACACTCCGTACGAAGCGATGACGTTGCCGGGCAAGGTCACGGCCACTGTGCTGCGCGGGCGCATCACTGCCCGTGACGGTGCGGTGTTCCCGCGTCACGGCAGCGAAGGAGTGCTGTGATGGACCGCATTCTGCTGACTCTGGGTTTCGCTGCACTGTGGGTGGTGCTGGTCCTGCTCATGTGGAAGGGCTGGCGTGGTCGGGCCCGACGACAGGCCGACGTCGTCGGTGAGCTGCCCACGCTGCCCGACGATCTCGGCAGCGAACTGATCGCTCCGAGCACCGGTCTGTACGTCGGCAGCACTCTCGCCCCGAGTTGGCAGGACCGCATCGCGGTCGGTGACCTCGGGCACCGAGCAGAGTCGGAACTGAGCCGTCACACCGAAGGCATCCTGTTGCGGCGTAGCGGTGAGACGCCCATCTGGATTCCGCAGGGCTCGATCCGCGCCATCCGAACCGAACGGGGACTGGCGGGGAAGGTGATGACCAAGGACGGCGTCCTGGTGATCCGCTGGGAGTTGCCCTCGGGCACCGAGATCGACACCGGATTCCGCGGCGATGACAAGTCGGTGTATCCGGCCTGGACCCGCGAAGAGAACGAAAATTCATAGGACTGTGACGATCACAACGACGATGACGATCACGACGACGATGACGATCACGACACGCGAGAATTCAGCCCATGCGGCCGGCTCTGGTGAGGTCGAACAGAACGGAGACAACGCATGAGCGGCAGAACATTCGGTGGTGGCACCGCAGTGTTGGTTCTCGAGGACGGACGCGTATTCCGCGGCGTCCCTTTCGGCGCCGTCGGCCAGACCCTCGGTGAGGCCGTCTTCAGCACCGGCATGACCGGATACCAGGAGACTCTGACCGACCCCAGTTATCACCGCCAGATCGTGGTGGCCACCGCGCCGCAGATCGGCAATACCGGCTGGAACCAGGAAGACAACGAGTCGGTCGGCCCGACCGGAGATTCCGCCGAGTCGAAGATCTGGGTGGCGGGATTCGTGGTCCGCGACCCGTCCCGCCGTACGTCGAGCTGGCGTGCCACCGGCTCGCTCCAGGACGAACTCGAGCGACAGCACGTCGTCGGACTCGCGGGGATCGACACCCGCGCACTCGTCCGGCACCTACGCACTCGCGGTTCGATGCGCGCCGGCGTGTTCTCCGGTGATGCGCTCGTGTGGAAGGGCGACGACCTCGACATCGACACCCTTGTCGACCGCGTGAAGAGTCAGCCGTCGATGCTCGGCGCCGATCTCGCCGGGGAAGTGAGCACCACCAGCGGGTACGTCGTCGAACCCACCGGCGGTGAACCGCGCTTCACTGTTGCGGCGATCGACCTCGGCATCAAGACCAACACGCCGCGCATGTTCGCGCAGCGCGGTATCCGCGTCCACGTGCTTCCGTCCACCGCGACGCTCCACGACATCCTCGACCTGAAGGCCGACGGCGTGTTCCTGTCGAACGGGCCCGGCGACCCGGCCACCGCCGACGGGGCGGTCCACCTGACCAAGGAGGTACTCGGACAGGGGTTGCCGCTGTTCGGTATCTGCTTCGGCAATCAGATCCTCGGTCGCGCGCTGGGGCTGAGCACCTACAAGATGAAGTTCGGCCACCGCGGCATCAACATCCCGGTCGTCGAGCACGAGACCGGTCGTATCGCGATCACCGCACAGAATCACGGGTTCGCGCTCGAGGGAGAAGCCGGCCAAGAGTTCGATACCCCGTTCGGTCGTGCGGTGGTCAGCCACACGTGCGCCAACGACGGTGCCGTCGAGGGTGTCAAGCTCGCCGATGGTTCCGCGTTCTCCGTTCAGTACCACCCGGAAGCGGCTGCCGGACCGCATGACGCCGCCTACCTGTTCGACCGTTTCACCCGCATGCTCGAGGGAGAGAAGAACTGATGCCACGCCGTACCGATCTCTCCCATGTCCTGGTGATCGGCTCAGGTCCGATCGTCATCGGTCAGGCTTGTGAGTTCGACTATTCGGGCACCCAGGCCTGCCGGGTGCTGCGCGAGGAAGGCCTGAGGGTCTCGCTCGTCAACTCGAACCCCGCGACGATCATGACCGACCCGGAATTCGCCGACTCGACCTACATCGAGCCGATCACCGCCGAATTCGTCGAGAAGGTCTTCGCGACCGAGGCGGCGAACGGCACCCCCATCGACGCGGTGCTCGCGACACTCGGCGGACAGACCGCGCTGAACACCGCGGTCGCGTTGTCCGAGCAAGGAATTCTCGACAAGTACGGCGTCGAACTCATCGGTGCCGACTTCGACGCCATCCAGCGCGGCGAGGACCGGCAGAAGTTCAAGGACATCGTCGCCAAGTGCGGTGGCGAATCCGCCCGGTCGGCAGTCTGTTACACGATGGACGAGGTACGTGCGACCGTCGCCGACCTCGGGTACCCCGTCGTGGTCCGGCCGTCGTTCACCATGGGCGGCCTCGGCTCCGGCATGGCCTACGACGAAGCCGACCTCGAACGTATCGCCGGCGGTGGTCTCGCTGCGTCACCGACCGCGAACGTCCTGATCGAGGAGTCCATCCTCGGCTGGAAGGAGTACGAACTCGAGTTGATGCGCGACGGGCGCGACAACGTCGTCATCGTCTGCTCGATCGAGAACGTCGACCCGGTCGGTGTGCACACCGGTGACTCGGTGACCGTCGCCCCCGCGATGACGCTGACCGACCGCGAATACCAGGCGATGCGCGACCTGTCGATCGCGATCCTGCGCGAAGTCGGTGTCGATACCGGCGGCTGCAACATCCAGTTCGCGATGGACCCGCGGGACGGGCGCCTGGTCGTCATCGAGATGAACCCGCGCGTGTCACGCTCCTCGGCGCTCGCCTCGAAGGCGACCGGCTATCCGATTGCGAAGATGGCTGCCAAGCTCGCGATCGGCTACACGCTCGACGAGATCGTCAACGACATCACCAAGGAAACCCCGGCCTGCTTCGAGCCGACGCTCGACTACGTCGTGGTCAAGGCGCCGCGGTTCGCGTTCGAGAAATTCCCGGGTGCCGACGGCACCCTCACCACCACGATGAAGTCGGTGGGAGAGGCGATGTCCATCGGCCGCAACTTCACCGAGGCCTTCGGCAAGGTATTGCGCTCGCTCGAAACCAAGCGCGCCGGGTTCTGGACCGGCCCCGAGGTCGAGGGCACCCTCGACGAGTTGCTCGAGGCGATCAAGACCCCCACCGACGGGCGGCTCTACCAGATCGCGCGAGCGCTCGATCTGGGCGCGACCGTCGAGCAACTGTTCGATGCCACCGCAATCGACCCCTGGTTCCTGGATCAGTTCCAGCAGATCTCCGAGCTGGGTGAGCACGTGCGTTCGGCCGAAGAGTTCGGCGCGACCGAGCTGCGATTTGCGAAGCACCACGGGTTCTCCGACCGGCAGATCGCGGAGCTGCGTCCCGCGCAGTTCCGGTCGGAGGACGACGTGCGGGCGCTGCGCGGAGAGCTCGGCATCCACCCCGTGTACAAGACCGTCGACACCTGTGCTGCGGAGTTCGAGGCGAAGACCCCGTACCATTACTCGACCTACGAGCTGGACCCCGCGGCGGAGACCGAAGTCGCCCCCCAGCCGGACAGGCCGAAGGTTTTGATCCTCGGCTCCGGTCCGAACCGCATCGGCCAGGGCATCGAGTTCGACTACTCGTGTGTGCACGCGGCGATGACCCTGTCGGAGGCCGGGTACGAGACCGTCATGGTCAACTGCAACCCGGAGACCGTCTCCACCGACTACGACACGGCCGATCGTCTGTACTTCGAGCCGCTGACCTTCGAAGACGTGCTCGAGGTGTATCGCGCCGAATGTGAATCCGGCACGGTCGAGGGCGTGATCGTGCAGCTCGGCGGCCAGACACCGCTGGGACTGGCGCGCCGCCTGAAGGATGCGGGCGTCCCGATCGTCGGCACCAGCCCGGAGGCCATCGACCTCGCGGAGGACCGCGGCGAATTCGGTCGTGTGCTGGACGAGGCGGACCTGCCCGCCGCGAAGTACGGAACCGCCACCACGTTCGACGGCGCACGCGAGATCGCCGCCGGAATCGGATATCCCGTGCTGGTGCGCCCGTCGTACGTCCTCGGCGGACGCGGCATGGAGATCGTCTACGACGAGAAATCACTCGCCACCTACATCGAGAACGCCACCGAGATCTCCGACGATCGGCCTGTGCTGGTCGACCGGTTCCTCGACGACGCGATCGAGATCGATGTCGACGCGCTGTGCGACGGGACCGAGGTGTACATCGGCGGCATCATGGAGCACATCGAGGAGGCCGGCATCCACTCCGGCGACTCGGCGTGCGCGCTGCCTCCGATCACTCTCGGCCGCGCCGACATCGACAACGTCCGCCGCTCGACGGCAGCGCTCGCGAAGGGCATCGGGGTCAAGGGTCTGCTCAACGTGCAGTACGCCCTCAAGGACGACATCCTCTATGTCCTCGAGGCGAACCCCCGCGCGAGCCGCACGGTGCCGTTCGTGTCGAAGGCGACCGCGGTACAGCTCGCCAAGGCGTGTGCACGGGTGATGCTCGGTGAGACCATCGCTGAACTGCGCGCATCGGGCATCCTGCCCGCAACCGGCGACGGCAGCGACACCCGGCTCGACACCCCGGTCGCGGTCAAGGAAGCGGTGCTGCCCTTCAATCGGTTCCGCCGGGCCGATGGCACCGGCGTCGACACCCTCCTCAGCCCCGAGATGAAGTCGACGGGCGAGGTCATGGGCATCGACGACGACTTCGGCACCGCGTTCGCCAAGAGCCAGGCCGGCGCATACGGTCCGCTGCCGACTTCCGGAGTGGTGTTCGTCTCGCTCGCCAACAAGGACAAGCGGTCGATGATCTTCCCGGTGAAGAGGCTCGCGGACCTCGGGTTCCATGTGATGGCCACCGTCGGTACCGCGGAAGTGTTGCGTCGCAACGGCATCCCGTGCGAGCAGGTGTACAAGGTGTCGGGGGAGGAACGACCCGAGGGCGCGCTGGACATCGTCGACCGCATCCGGGCCGGCGACGTCGACATGGTGATCAACACCCCGTGGGGCAACTCCGGTCCGCGCGTCGACGGATATGAGATCCGCAGTGCGGCGGTCGCGGCCAACATTCCGTGTGTCACGACCGTGCAGGGCGCGTCGGCCGCGATCCAGGGCATCGAGGCAGCTCTGCGCGGGGACATCGGGGTCGCGTCGATCCAGCGTCTGCAGGCGCGGCTGCGCGACAGCGCAGCACAGTGACCGAGCACGCAGCAGGCACGCCGTTCGGGAAGCGGCTCGCCTCGGCAATGGCCGAGCGTGGGCCGCTGTGCGTGGGCATCGATCCGCATCCGCAATTGCTCACCGAATGGGGCCTGACCGTCGATGTCTCAGGACTCGAGGCGTTCAGCGAACTGTGCGTCGAGGCGTTCGGCTCGGTTGCGCTGGTGAAGCCGCAGGTGGCGTTCTTCGAGGCCTTCGGGTCGGCGGGAATCGCTGTCCTCGAACGCACCCTCGAGGCACTGCGGAGTTCGGGCACCCTGGTGCTCGCCGACGCCAAACGCGGCGACATCGGCTCGACCATGGACGCGTACGCACGCACCTGGCTCGCCGAGGGCTCTGAGCTGCGCTCCGACGCGGTGACCGTATCGCCCTACCTGGGCTTCGGCGCGCTCGCTCCGGCCCTGGAGCTCGCTGCACAGACCCAGCGCGGGGTGTTCGTGCTCGCCGCGACCTCCAACCCGGAGGGCGCCCAGGTGCAACGAGCCCGGGTGGACGACGGCCGGACCGTCGCGCAGGTGATGGTCGACGAGGCCGCCCGACGCAACGCCGGCGCCGACACTCTCGGGTCCGTGGGTGTGGTGGTCGGAGCGACCCTGACCGATGCTCCGGACCTGAGTGCGCTGCACGGACCGATTCTGATGCCCGGAGTCGGCGCGCAGGGAGGGACCGCCGACGACGTGCGTCGTCTCGCCGGTGATGCGCTCGGGTGGGTGGTGCCGAACGTCTCACGTGAAGTGTTGCGAGCGGGGCCGTCCGTCGCGGCGTTGCGTGACGCGGTGGCGCGCACCGTCGACGGGTTCGCGTTCCTCCGGGCCTGAGCGCCGGGCCGGCCCGCGGGCCGAACATGCACGGTGCACGCCTTTTCGCAGCTCTGTGCCCTGCGCGACACGCGCAGGGCACAGATTTTTTTCGTCCGGTGCTTCGAGGTACCCGCGCTCGATTCACGGCGACCTGGTGCGCGTGCTGCCGGGACCGGGTGAACGCCGTTGCAGATGCCTCTCACCTGCGGTTCTTCGTCGACAGGGGAGAGGACGGCCGTTCCGGCGGCGCGGCGACCTGCGAGTTCCGCGCTGCGGGATTCGCGTGCATTACCGCACGGATTTTCGAGTGGAACGGCGGGGGTCGGGTTCGCAATCGTCGGCGCGCGTGAGTACGGTCGCTATCGCCGCTGGTTACAGCGGTCGAAGACTGTTTTCCAACGATGAGACGGAGGAACCGTGGCCCTTCCCCAGCTGACTGACGAGCAGCGCGCCGCTGCTCTGGAGAAGGCGGCTGCTGCCCGTCGTGCCCGGGCAGAGCTCAAGGAGCGCCTGAAGCGTGGCGGCACCGACCTCAAGCAGGTGCTCGCTGACGCCGAGAACGACGAGATCCTCGGCAAGATGAAGGTGTCTGCCCTGCTCGAGGCACTGCCGAAGGTCGGCAAGGTCAAGGCGCAGGAGATCATGACCGAACTGGAGATCGCTCCGACCCGCCGTCTGCGCGGACTCGGTGATCGCCAGCGCAAGGCACTGCTTGCCAGGTTCGATTTCGAAGCCTGAGCACCGTGGTAGCTGACGCACAACCTGTGTCGGACAGCGCACCCGAGACGCGAAGGGGTCGGCTGGTCGTTCTGGCCGGCCCCTCCGCCGTCGGGAAGTCGACTGTCGTGCGCGTTCTGCGCACCCTTGTACCGGATCTGCTGTTCAGCGTGTCGGCGACGACCCGCGATCCGCGACCCGGCGAAGTCGAGGGACACGACTACTACTTCGTCACCAGGGATGCCTTCGATCGCATGATCGACAACGGCGAGTTGCTCGAATGGGCGGACATCCATGGTGGCCTGCAACGATCGGGAACGCCTGCCGCGCCGGTGGAGGAAGCGCTGAACGCCGGCCGGCCCGTACTCGTCGAGGTCGATCTCGCCGGTGCACGCGCTGTGCGCGCTGCGATGCCCGAGGCCACACTCGCATTCCTTGCACCACCCAGTTGGGAGGTGCTCGTCGAGCGGCTGACCGGTCGAGGCACCGAATCCGAGGACGTGGTGGCTCGCAGACTCGAGACCGCGCGCACCGAACTCGCGGCGAAAGACGAGTTCGACACGGTGATCGTCAACGATGATGTCGACCGCGCTTGCGCGGAGTTGGTATCCTTGTTGGTCGGATCCCGCGCTACCTAGCCGACGTTCGCGACCGACCCCCTCGGCCGACTGCGGTTCGGGGCGCATCCGCCACAGTTTTCATTCCCGCCAATACTCAGGAGAACACCGAGTGAGCAGCATTCAGGCAGCCGCGACCGACCTGGCGGGCGACGCCCTCCCGGTCTACGACACCCCGCTGGGTATCACCAACCCGCCGATCGACGAGCTGCTCGAGCGTGCGTCCTCGAAGTACGCGCTGGTGATCTACGCGGCCAAGCGTGCCCGCCAGATCAACGACTACTACAACCAGCTCGGCGACGGCATCCTCGAGTACGTCGGCCCCCTCGTCGAGCCGGGCCTGCAGGAGAAGCCGCTGTCGATCGCGATGCGCGAGATCCACTCGGATCTGCTCGAGCACACCGAAGGCGAGTGAACGCTCCGGCTGTCGACGGCGTCCCGGACTCCGGGCGCCGTCGCGTCGTCGTCGGGGTTGCCGGTGGGATCGCCGCCTACAAATCCTGTGCGCTGATCCGCGCCCTCACCGAGGCCGGGCACCAGGTTCGTGTCGTGCCGACCGAATCCGCTCTGGAGTTCGTCGGGCGTGCCACCTTCGAAGCGCTCTCCGGGAACCCCGTGCATACGGGCGTGTTCACCGATGTGCCGCAGGTGCCGCACGTGCGGCTCGGTCAGGAAGCCGATCTGGTCGTGGTGGCCCCCGCGACCGCGGACCTGATGGCGCGTGCCGCTACCGGACGCGCCGACGATCTGCTGACCGCGACGCTGCTTACTGCGCGTTGCCCGGTGATGTTCGTGCCCGCGATGCACACCGAGATGTGGGAACACCCCGCCACGGTCGAGAACGTCGCCGCCTTGCGCCGACACGGCAGCATCGTCGTCGAGCCCGCGTCGGGACGACTGACCGGCAAGGACACCGGAGCCGGGCGCCTGCCCGAACCGGATGAGATCTTCGCGCTGGCCTCATTGCTCCTCGAACGCGCGGACGCCCTGCCCCGCGACCTCGCAGGTCGCCGCCTGGTGATTTCGGCCGGCGGTACCCGTGAACCGCTCGATCCGGTGCGTTTCCTCGGAAACCGTAGCTCCGGTAAGCAGGGCTACGCGCTCGCGCGCCTCGCCGCGCAGCGCGGCGCCGAGGTCACCCTCGTCGCGGGGGCGGTCGCCGGACTCGACGATCCGGCTGCGGTGAACGTGGTGAGGGTCCAGACCGCACAGCAGATGGGCGATGCCGTTGGCAAGCACGCCGTCGGCGCCGACGCCGTGATCATGTCGGCGGCCGTCGCGGATTTCCGTCCCGCAACCTTCGCCAGCAGCAAGATCAAGAAAGGTGCGGGGGAGCCGGACTCGATCGCCCTGACCAAGAACGACGACATCCTCGCAGGTCTGGTGCAGTCCCGCAGCGACGGCAGCCTGTCGGCCGAGACGGTCATCGTCGGGTTCGCTGCTGAGACCGGGGACGAACAGGGCGATGTGCTCACCTACGCCCGCGCGAAGCTCGCCCGCAAGGGGTGCGACCTGCTCGTGGTCAACGCGGTCGGCGACGGTAAGGCCTTCGAAGTCGATCACAACGACGGGTGGCTGCTCGCGGCGGACGGCTCGGAGACCGCACTCGCGCACGGCTCGAAGGCCCTCATGGCCAGTCGCGTGCTCGACGCCTTGCGTCCGCTGCTTCCCCCGCCGAGTTGATCGCAACCCATCCGGCAATGTGCTCGAGTGATTTTCAGCACTCGCGCCGACGCTCCGGGAGCAGTAGCGTCGGCACGTGGTCGGATGTGTCCCGATCATCGGCATTCGTGTTCCACCAGGTACGGTTCAGCGCTACATCCAACAGGCGAGAGGGAGTTCTGTGAGCAAGACCGGCGGTCGTCTTTTCACCAGTGAGTCCGTGACAGAAGGACATCCGGACAAGATCTGTGACGCGATCAGCGACTCCGTCCTCGACGCGCTGCTCACCGCGGATCCCCGCTCGCGCGTGGCGGTGGAAACCCTCGTGACCACCGGACAGGTTCATGTCGTCGGTGAGGTCACCACCTCCGCCTACGCAGACATCCCCAAGATCGTGCGTGACCGTGTCCTCGAGATCGGATACGACTCGTCGTCCAAGGGATTCGACGGAAACTCGTGTGGCGTCAACATCGCAATCGGCGCGCAGTCGCCGGAGATCGCGGGTGGCGTCGACGTCTCCCACGAAGCACGCACGGGCACGTTGACCGACGACGAGGTGGCCCTGCAGGGAGCCGGCGATCAAGGCCTGATGTTCGGCTACGCCTGCTCCGACACCCCCGAACTGATGCCCCTTCCGATCTCCCTTTCGCATCGGCTCGCCCGACGGCTCACCGAGGTCCGGAAGACCGGTGTACTCCCGTACCTGCGGCCGGACGGCAAGACCCAGGTCACCATCGAGTACGACGGCGACATCCCCGTTCGTCTCGACACCATCGTCATCTCCACGCAACACGCCGCGGACATCGATCTGAACAACCTGCTCGCCCCCGACCTGCGCACCCATGTCGTCGATGCCGTGCTGGCCGACCCCAACCTCGCGCAGCTCGACACCTCCGACATCCGGCTGCTGGTCAACCCGTCCGGGTCGTTCGTGCTCGGCGGCCCGATGGGCGACGCAGGGCTTACCGGCCGCAAGATCATCGTCGACACCTACGGCGGCATGGCACGCCACGGCGGCGGTGCGTTCTCCGGCAAGGACCCGTCGAAAGTGGACCGTTCGGCCGCCTATGCCATGCGCTGGGTCGCGAAGAACGCCGTCGCCGCCGGCCTGGCCGACCGCATCGAGGTGCAGGTCGCGTACGCTATCGGTAAGGCCGCACCCGTCGGGCTGTTCGTGGAGACCTTCGGCACCGAGAAGACCGATCCCGCACAGATCCAGCAGGCCATCGGGGAGGTGTTCGATCTGCGCCCCGGCGCGATCATCCGCGACCTCGACCTGCTGCGGCCGATCTACGCGCAGACCGCCGCGTACGGCCACTTCGGTCGCACCGACATCTCCCTGCCCTGGGAGAGCACCGACCGCGCCGAGAAGCTCCGCGCGGCCGCCGGTCTGTAACCCGGGGATCGGGTAGCGGTGGCCGAGCCACGACGCGCTGCCGAAGTCGACCCGGTCGCGCGGGTGCTTCCGCTGCTTCCGCTGCCGCACCTCGACCGCGAATTCGACTACCTGATCCCGCACGAGTTCGACGCGGACGCCCGACCGGGCGTCCGCGTCCGCGTGCGGTTCGCAGGGCGGCTCGTCGACGGATTCCTGCTGTCCCGCGTCGCGACGAGTGATCATCCGGGCAAACTGGGCTGGCTCGATCGCGTGGTGTCCGGGGAAGTGGTCCTCACCGAGGAGATCGTCGGACTCGCCGACGAGGTCGCCACGCGCTACGCCGGGACCCGCGCAGACGTCTTGCGACTCGCGGTCCCGCCGAGACACGCCCGAGTCGAAGCCGAACCCACCCGCGTCACCGCGGTGCCCCCGGTGCCCGAGATCGATCACGCGGCGTGGGCCCGCTACCGACATGGGGCCAACTTTCTCGAAGCGCTCGGCGCCGGTCGTGCCGTTCGTGCCGCGTGGCAGGTACTTCCCGGCGACGACTGGCCGCGACGACTCGCCGAGCTCGCGGCAGTCGTCGCGTCCGATGACCGCGCGGCAGTGCTCGTCGTCCCCGATCAGCGTGACCTCGACCGGGTCCTGTCCGCGTGCATCGAAGTTGCCGGGACCGAACACGTCGTGGGTCTCGCGGCCGGTCTCGGTCCCGCGCAGCGTTATCGACGCTG
Source organism: Rhodococcus sp. F64268 (assembly GCF_023015605.1). Classification (NCBI taxonomy): domain Bacteria; kingdom Bacillati; phylum Actinomycetota; class Actinomycetes; order Mycobacteriales; family Nocardiaceae; genus Rhodococcus; species Rhodococcus sp. F64268. The sequence continues at coordinate 132,256 of NZ_JALKAI010000010.1, read as the reverse complement.
GCTGGACGCATTGCGCGGCTCGGCCCGCATCGTGGTGGGGACTCGCGCCGCCGTGTTCGCCCCCACACCGCGGCTCGGACTGCTCGTCATCTGGGACGACGGCGACGACCTACACTGCGAACCACGTTCGCCCTACCCGCACACCCGAGAGGTTGCGGCGCTGCGCGCCCACGCCACGGGTGCTTCGGTCGTCGTTGCGGGGCACGCGCGCACCGCCGAGACCCAGGCGCTCGTCGAGGCCGGATGGGCACATGATCTGATCCCGTCCCGTGAGCTGCTGCGCGCGTGCGCACCCAAGGTCACCGCGCTCGCCGACAGTGATCAGGCATTGGCTCGTGATCCTGCGGCCCGAGCAGCCCGCCTCCCCGCGATCGCGTTCGCGGCGGCCCGTTCCGCGCTCGCTGCGGGGCACGGTGTGCTGGTGCAGGTACCGCGTCGCGGCTATGTCCCGGCTCTGGCGTGCGGTAAGTGCCGGGCACCCGCTCGGTGCCGCCGCTGCAACGGGCCCCTGGCGTTGCCGTCGGCCGGTGGACCCGACGGGGCGGCGGTGCCGGCCTGCCGGTGGTGCGGTGTTGCCGACGCCACCCATCGGTGTCATGCGTGCGGTGCTCGGTCATTGCGCGCGGTGGTGGTCGGAGCAGGACGCACCGCCGAGGAGTTGGGTCGAGCGTTTCCCGGTGTGCCGGTCGTGACGTCGGGAGGCTCGGAGGTGAAGGCCACGGCACCCGAAGGTGCCGCTCTGGTGGTGTCGACCGTCGGTGCGGAACCTGTGGTGCCCGGAGGATACGGCGCCGCGCTGCTGCTCGACGGTTGGGCGCTGCTCGGCCGCGCCGACCTGAGGGCCGCAGAAGAGACGATGCGCCGGTGGCTCACTGCGTCGGCGCTGGTGCGGTCGTTCTCGGACGGCGGTCAGGTTGTCGTGGTCGCGGATTCCGGGATCCCGACCGTGCAGGCGCTGGTGCGCTGGGATCCGGTCGGGCATGCGCGCAACGAAGTCGCCGAGCGCGCAGAGGTCGGTTTCCCGCCCGCCGTGCACATGGCCGCGATCGACGGGGGAGCGACGGCGGTGGCCGAACTGATCGCGGCCACACATCTGCCCGACGGTGCCGAGGTGCTGGGACCGGTTCCGTTACCGCCCGGTCAGCGGCTGCCGTTCAGCGCCGACGATCCGGAACCCGACGAGGTGCACCGCATGCTCATCCGGGTTGCCCGCAACCGTGGACGGGAACTCGGTCTGGCGTTGCGGCAGGCGCAGGCGACCCGCACAGCACGCCGAGCGAATGGGCCGCTGCGTGTCCAGATGGACCCGCCGAAGATCGGCTGACGGGATCAGTGCCCGTGCAGATCGGCCCGCAGCGCGGGAAGCATCTGTGCGGTCAGTGGCGCGATGTCGTCCGGGATGTCGTCGAGGCCGAGGTCGAGCCAGCGCACCTCGTCGATCTCGGCGGCCGGCCCCCCGATCGGCACCGTCGGATGTGCGAACACGGTGGCCTCGACCTCGAAACCGGCTTCGTTGGCGGCCGCGGCCCGGAACACTCCGAGCGGTCGCAGGGCGTCGGGGTCGAGACGTACGCCGAGTTCCTCGTCGAGTTCACGGATCAACGTTTCGGCGGCCGTCTCACCCGGTTCGGGCTTTCCGCCGGGAAACATGAAGCGATCGGTTCCGCGCTTGCGGACGGTCAATACCGACGAGCCTTCCGCATTGCGCAACACGACTGCACTGACGGTGATCACTCCGGTCGTTGCCACCCCGACATGCTAGCCGCGCCCCGCGGGTGACCCATCTCTCTCTCCGTGGAATCTCATGTCGGCGAGACAGCTCCACTGTTTCAGGTCACAATTGTGTCGGGTCGGGTTCAGAGGAAGGAAGCCGCTGTGCGGACACATCGGACGGTGGGTGCGGCCGTGGTGGGTGCGCTGTGCAGCCTCGCTCTCGTCGCAGGTCCAGCGGGTGCCCAACCCGCCGGAAGCTCCACCGCTTTCGTGCCCTCGACCCCCGGTCCGGTAGTTCGCACTCACGCAGAGGCTGCCGAGTACGCCGAGACTCACCGGGGTGCAGCGCCCGCCGGCGCCAATGACTTCACCTGCCGACCGTCGAGCGAACATCCGAAGCCGGTGATCCTGGCACACGGCACCGATTCCAACAGCTACTCGGACTTCGCTGCTCTCGCTCCACTGCTCGCGGAGTCCGGTTGGTGCGTGTTCGTCCTGGACTACGGCCTCGCCGCGGGCGACGAGGAGTACGGCACCGGAGACATCCGTGTCAGCGCCGCTCAGCTCGGCGGATTCGTCGACACCGTACGCTCGGCCACCGGTGCCGACGAGGTCGACCTCGTCGGCTATTCGCAGGGCGCCACCGTCGCCCGCTACTACATCAACGAACTCGGCGGCGCCGAGTTCGTCGACCGCTGGGTAGGTGTCGCGTCGCCGAGCTACGGAGGAACCTTCTACGGTCTCGGTGCCGCTGCCGCGCTGGTACCCGGAGCGTTGGAGATCGCACAGGAGTCGTTCTCCGAAGCGCTCGTCCAGCAACTTGAGGGCTCGGAGCTGCTCGCCGAGGTCAACACCCCCACCGATACTGTGCCCGGAGTGCAGTACACGACGATCGGCACGAATGTCGACGAGGTGATCCAGCCCCCCGGCAACGTCGCACTGCGCAGCGGTGGCGCACTGAACTACGTGATCCAGGAGCTGTGCCCGCAGAACCTGACCGGGCATTTCAACATGGTCTACGACCCGTTCGCGCTGTCCCTGATTCGGCATGCTCTGGATCCGGACCGATACGGTCTCGGCGAGTGTGTTCCCGTGGCGTTGGGCACCGGCATCCCCGAGATGATCATCCAGAGCAACTTCTGAGTCGCCGACAGTCGGCTGCTCCGATCTGCCACCCGTCGACTCCCTAGACTGTGGGAATCATCGTCGTCGAGATTCGGGAGCAGTATTCGTGACACGTCCGACCGGACCCCGCCCCTCCGCACCACCTCGAGTCGAAGCGGTGGTCCGCTGACATGCGCGTCGTCTTCGCGGGCACACCCGAGCCCGCTGTCCCGTCGCTTCGCCGACTGATCGAATCCGACCGGCACGAGGTCGTGGCTGTGGTGACCCGCCCCGACACCACCGCAGGCCGCGGTCGCAAAGCCGTCCGGTCGGCCGTGGGCCGGCTCGCCGACGAGCACGGCATCGAGGTGCTCACCCCGCGCTCACCGCGCGACCCCGAGTTCGTGACCCGACTGACCGAGCTGGCACCCGACTGCTGCCCGGTCGTCGCGTATGGCGCGTTGATCCCGCAGGACGTCCTCGACATCCCCGCCCAGGGATGGGTCAACCTGCACTTCTCGCTGCTCCCGGCGTGGCGCGGCGCCGCACCGGTACAGGCCGCACTCGCCGCAGGCGACGAGATCACCGGCGCGAGCACATTCCGGCTCGAGGCCGGCCTCGACACCGGTCCCGTCTACGGCGTGGTCACCGAGACCATTCGCCCCACCGACACGGCCGGTGACCTTCTCGACCGCCTCGCCGACGCTGGAGCGATCCTCCTCGAATCGACCCTCGACGGTATCGCCGACGGCATACTCAGCCCCGTACCCCAATCCTCCGAGGGAGTCTCGCTGGCCCCGAAGATCACAGTCGACGCGGCCCGGGTCACGTGGACGCATCCCGCGCACGTCGTCGACCGCCACATTCGTGCCGTGAGCCCGGCACCCGGCGCGTGGACCATGATCGGTGACCTGCGTGTGAAGCTCGGACCCGTCACCGTAACGGACGAAACTCTCGAACCCGGCGAGATTCTCGCTCGGAAGGACGGCCTGTTCATCGGGACGGCAACCAGCGCTGTCCGGCTCGGCACCGTCCAGCCACCCGGCAAGAAGGCGATGGCCGCCGCCGACTGGGCGCGCGGCGCCCGCCTCGACACCGAAGTGAGTGCACAGTGACCGAATCTCGCAGGCCCGCACGGCGTCCCGGAAAAGGAACCGGCGATCGCAACCCGAAACCGCGTCAGGCCCGACGCCCATCGCAGTCCGCGGTCGATCCCGCGCGCACCGCCGCGCGCGACGTGCTGCGCGCGGTCCGGGACCGTGACGCCTACGCCAACCTCGTCCTTCCCGCGCTGTTGCGTGAACGTAAGCTCGATTCCCGCGACGCAGCGCTCGCGACGGAACTCACGTACGGTGCGTGTCGCGCCCAGGGGATGCTCGACGCGGTCATCGAGTCCGCCGCGCAGCGTCCCGTGGACGAGATCGACGGTGCGCTGCTCGACGTGCTGCGCCTGGGGGCCTACCAACTGCTGCGGACTCGCGTCGCGCATCACGCTGCTGTCGCAACCAGTGTGGATCTGGTCCGCGCCGAATTCGGCCAGGGCCGAGCAGGATTCGTCAACGCGGTGCTGCGGCGTGTGGGGGAGCAGACCGAGGGCCAATGGGTCGAGCGGCTCGCTCCGGACGCGGACCGGGATCCGGTGGGACACCTCGCGTTCCGCCACGCACACCCGGTGTGGATAGCGCAGGCGTTCGCGCATGCACTCGGCCCGGACGCCGGGGAGCTCGCCGAGGTGCTCGCTGCAGACGATGCCCGCCCGATCGTGCACCTCGTGGCACGCCCCGGCATCATCACCGCCGAAGAACTCGCGCTCATCACCGGTGGGGAACAAGGCAAGTGGTCGCCGTACGCGGTGCATCTCGACCACGGCGACCCCGGCCGGCTCGAACCCGTCCGCGAAGGCATGGCCGCCGTGCAGGACGAAGGTAGCCAACTCGTCGCCCGGGCATTGACCCTGGCTCCGCTCACCGGCGACGACGGTGGACGCTGGCTCGACCTGTGCGCCGGACCGGGTGGCAAGGCCGCGTTGCTCGGTGCGCTCGCCGACCTCGACGGGTTCACCGTCGATGCCGTCGAACCGGTCGAACACCGCGCCGACCTGGTTCGCAAGACCGCTCGTGGTCTGCCGGTCACCGTGCATGTGGCGGACGGACGCGAACCGGGTCTCGAACCCGGCTACGACCGTATCCTCGTCGACGCGCCCTGCACCGGGCTCGGGGCGTTGCGCCGCAGGCCCGAGGCGCGGTGGCGCCGCCGACCTGGCGATGTCGCCGACCTGGTGCGCCTGCAGAAGCAACTTCTCGCATCTGCGATCGGATTGTTGCGTCCGGGCGGTGTCGTGCTGTATTCGACGTGCTCGCCGCACGTGTCCGAGACGGTGGCGGTCGTCGCCGACGCGGTGCGCCGCTACGGGGTCGAAGAACTCGACACCCGCGAACTCGTCCCGGGGGTGCCGCAACTCGGTGCAGGGCCGGGCGTGCAGCTGTGGCCGCATCGGCACGGCACCGACGCGATGTTCATGGCGGCACTGCGTAAGCCGGTGGAGTAGCCGGCTCCCGACCGTGCTGTCCGGTGACCGTTGGGCCTGGTGGCACGGGTCGGGCGCAACCACGACGAGTGTCGAAAGATGAAGACTCTCTCATCTTCGCTTCACGAACTGTTCACGCCGAGGCCAGAACATTGTGGTCATGGCAATCGTGAAGCGGATCTCTGCGCTGGTAGCCCTGTTGGTGATTCCGGCGGGCCTCGCATGGGCGGGCCAGTTACTCGGCGGCCATGCCGGGTCCCCGGACGTGGGCAACGCTTCGATCACGGTGTCGGTCGATCCCCGCGACCCCGGCAGGACCGACGACGCTCCCCGCGTGCGCGGACCGCAGTCGCAGTCACCCGGTGACGGCGCAGAGGAAACCGACGCGCCGGGCCCGGAGGCGGTGCGTCCCGGTCCGATTCCTACGGTGGAACCTGTCGCGCCGACGGCAGAGAACACGGCGCCTCCCACACCTCAGATCTCCGATGTGCAACGTCAGCCGCTACCCGCTCCCGCACAGGAATGGGACGACGACTGGGACGATGACGATTGGGACGACGACACCGAGGATGATGACTGGGACGACGATGGCGAGTGATGAGGTGGTTGCATCGCGAGGGTCGGCCCTGCCTGCCCGCTGGCGCATCCTCACCTGGATTCTCCTCACCACCGCCGTCGCGCTGGTGTCGGTCGTTGTCACGGCCCGCGCGTTGCTGCTCAACGATGTCGACCACGACGCGAACGCCGACATCACCCAGGAGATCGACGAGTTCCGCGCCTTCGCGTCCGTCGGTGTCGACCCGACCACCGCCGCGCCGTTCACCAGCGTGGACCGGATGCTCGAGGTGTACCTGAACCGGCAACACACCTCGGAAGGTGAGGTGATCGTCGGGGTCGTCGGTGGTGACCTGCTGTTCGATCGGCGTATCGCCCTCGACAGGCCGGACCTGCCGCCGGGCCTGACCGAGGACGGAAATCTCTTCGACCAGATGCTTGCCACACCTACCAGTTCGGGCGTCATCGACGCCCCGGGCGGCCGGGTACGGTGGGCCCGTTCCGACGTCACCTCGGGTAGCGACGACGGCGCGCTCATCGTCGCGGTGTTCACCGCCGAACAACGAGCGCAGGTCGGCGAGACCATCCGCACCATCGCGCTCGTCGCGGTCGGAGGACTCGGACTCACCGCAGTCATCGGCTGGCTTGTCGCTGCCCAGATCCTCGCCCCGATCCGGCAGGTGCGCGAGGTCGCCGCGTCGATCGGAGAGAAAGACCTCACGAGTCGGGTGCCCGTCCACGGGCGCGACGATATTGCTGCGCTCGCCGAAACCTTCAACTCGATGCTCGATCGCTTGGAACAGGCTCACGCAACCCAGCAACGGTTCGTCGACGACGCCGGACACGAATTGCGCACGCCGATCACCGTGATCCGCGGGCACCTCGAAGTGATGGAACTCGACCGAACCACCGATGCCACCACCCGCGCCGCGACTCTTCGCCTCGTCGAGGACGAGCTCGATCGCATGGCCCGCATCGTCAGCGACCTGCTTGTGCTTGCCAAGGCCGAACGCCCCGATTTCGTGACGTGCCGCGACGTGGACGTCACCGACCTGACACTCGACATCGAAGCCAAGGCACAGATGCTCGGAACCCGCGACTGGCAGCTCATGGAAGTGGCAGAGGGGGTCGCCGACATCGACAGCCAGCGTGTCACCCAGGCCGCGTTGCAGCTCGCCACCAACGCGGTCTCCCACACTCACGCCGGCGACGTCATCCAGCTCGGATCTGCCTTCGTCGTCGATGACGGGCATCGTCTGTTCCGGGTGTGGGTGAAGGACACCGGTCCCGGTGTGGCACCGGAGGACGCGAGTCGCATCTTCGAGCGGTTCCGGCATGGTAACCCCGGCCCTGCCGACGTCGACGGGCCGGCACCCGAACGTGGCGGTGCGGGACTCGGATTGGCGATCGTGCGGGCCATCACCGACGCCCACCACGGTTCGGTGTGGGTGGACAGCATCCCGGGAGAGGGCGCCACTTTCGGTATCGACCTCCCTGTGGACGGTCCCGGTGCGCGCGTCCACGCCACCGACCACCGTGAACACACCGAGCCGGGCCCCCGCGAGCCCGTATCAGCTCCGACCTTGGAGAGGCCGTAATCCATTGAGCCGCATCTTGATCGCCGAGGACGACCCACGGATCGTCGCCTTCCTGGATAAGGGGCTGCGCGCCGCCGGCTACACCATCACCCATGCGGGCGACGGGGAGACGGCGCTGCTGCTGGCCCGCAGTGACGCGTTCGACCTGGTCATCCTCGATATCGGGCTGCCCAAGATGGACGGTTTCACCGTGCTCGACCGGCTCAGGGGCGAAGGGGTCCGGACTCCGGTCATAGTGCTCACCGCACGCGACAGCGTCACCGACACCGTCGCAGGGCTCGAAGGCGGAGCCAACGATTACGTCAGCAAACCGTTCCAGTTCGCCGAACTCCTCGCACGGATCCGGCTGCGGATCGGTGACGTCGGCGCGACCGATCCGACGTCGGTACTGGGCGACGGCGATCTTGCACTGGACCTCCGTACCCGCCGCGTCGAGGTCGGTGGCGCCACAGTCGACCTCACCAGCCGCGAATTCTCCCTACTCGAGGTGTTCCTGCGGCATCGCGGCCAGGTGCTCTCCCGTGAACAGATCCTCGGGCACGTGTGGGGCTACGACTTCGACCCGGCCTCCAACGTCGTCGATGTGTACGTGCGCGCGTTACGCAACAAGATCGGCGGCGACCGGGTGGAGACGATCCGCGGAGCGGGGTATCGGCTGCGATGACGTACTTCGCGACCACACCACCGCGCGCGCCGACAACCTCGCCGCGCTCACCTCGGCGGGAGCGGCACCTGCCGACCCCGGGTCGTTTGTCAGCCCTTGTCGTCCTGTTCGTCGCATGCGCAGGCATCGTGTATCTCGCCCGCACCGATGTCGCTCTGAGCGCGGACGCCGCACTCACCCTGATCGTGTTCGTGATTGCGGTATGGCTGTGGATCTTCACCCGTGTCGACGACACCTATATTGCGCTCGGTGCTGCCGCGACCCTCACCGTCGTGGGAGTCACCGACGCCGATGCGCTGTTCGCCGCGCTCGGCGACGACATCGTGTGGCTGCTCATGTCGGCGTTCGTCATCGCCGCAGGCGTTGCCTCCTCCGGGCTGGCCACCCGCGGCGCCGCGTTCCTCGTCACCGGCGCGCGAACCCCACGGGCTCTGATCCACCTGGTGACCGCGGCGCTGGTGGTGTCCGCGTTCGCCGTACCGTCGACTTCGGGGCGTGCGGCGCTCGTGTTGCCGGTCTTCATCGCGATTGCCACCGTCCTGGCGGACCGCCCCCGGCTGGTGCGTGCCCTGGCGCTGCTGTTCCCGACGGTGATACTGCTGTCGGCCGTGGCTTCGCTGCTCGGCGCCGGTGCACACCTGATCACGAGCCGGATCGTCACCACCGCGACCGGCAGCGGATTCGAATTCGCGACGTGGATGCTGCTGGGGCTGCCCCTGGCGATCGTCTCGTCGCATGCTGCGGCGGAATTGGTGCTCTGGATGTTCACCGACGCGGAGGACCGTCATCGGGGCCTGTCGATCACCGCCGAGGACATCGGTGCGCAGTCCTCGACTCCGGTGACCGGTCCGTTGACCGTCGCCGAGTCCCGGGCAGCGCTGCTGCTCGCCGTTGTGATTGTGCTGTGGTGCACCGAGCCGCTGCATGGCATCCATCCTGCTGTGGTGGCGCTGCTCGGCGCGCTCGTGGCAACCTCACCGCGCTACGGATCCGTGAAGCTCGGCGCCGCGCTGAAGACCGTGCCGTGGACACTGCTGCTGTTCATGGCCGCGACCCTGTCGATCGGTACCGCGCTCACCACCAGCGGCGCCGCGGACTGGCTCGCAACCACCGCGTTCGGTCCGCTCACCTCACGCGGTGCGGCAGCGGGACCGCTGTTCGTCGTGGTCGTCGTCGTGATCTCGACCGCCGCGCACCTGGTGATCCAGTCGCGTTCGGCACGGTCGGCGGTGCTCATTCCCGTGGTCGTGGCACTCGCACCCACGGTAGGCGTCGATCCGCTTGCGGCAGCATTCATTTCGACCGCCGCAGCCGGTTTCTGTCTGACATTGCCCAGTTCCGCGAAACCGGTGACGCTGTTCTCGTCGGTGCCGGAGGTCCCCACCTACACGAGCAGGGACCTGCTGCGGTTGTCCGCGGTTCTCGGCCCACTCAGCGCCGTGCTTGTGCTCCTGTTCGCCTGGTTCGTGTGGCCGCTGCTCGGCATGCCGCTGTTCCCGTGATTCCACCCGTGGTCACCCTCTGAATTGTTCTCCCCTCACCGATAGGAGTGGCGTAATGGCATTGAAGGTTCCGCACCGAATTCTTGTCGCACCCAGCGGATTCAAGGAGAGTCTCGACGCACCTTCTGTTGCGTCGGCGATCGCGATCGGGGTCCGGAGGGCGCTGCCCGGCGTCGCCGTCGACACCGTTCCGATCCCGGACGGAGGGGAGGGCACCGCCGCGATCCTCGCGGCGGCCACCGGAGGCACTCTCGTTCCGGCCACGGTCACCGGCCCTGTCGGCGAGCCCGTGGTCGCGCAGTGGGCGCGACTCGGGGGTGCCTCCGCGGGCACCGCAGTGGTCGAGATGGCTTCGGCTGCCGGCCTGCGACTCGTGCCCGGCAGCCGCCGCGACCCCGGTGCGACCACCACCCGGGGTGTCGGCGAACTCATCGCCGCTGTGCTCGACGACGGGATCCGCCGCATCGTCGTCGGATGCGGTGACTCCGGAACCAGCGACGGCGGCGCCGGCGCCCTGCGCGCACTCGGCGTTCGGATCCTCGACCGGGACGGACATGATCTTCCCGACGGCGGTCGCCACCTCGTGCGAGCCGATCGACTCGACCTCGACGCCCTGCACCCGGCCCTCGCCGATGCCGAGATCGTCCTTGCCTGCAACACCCACAATGTACTGTGCGGGCCGCAGGGGGTCGCCCGCGTGTTCGGTCCCCAGAAGGGCGCGACTCCCACGCAGGTCGACGAACTCTCCGCCGCGCTGAGCAGGTGGGCGGAGGTGCTCGAACAACACTGCACTACTCCTGGATTCGATATCCGGACCGGTCCCGGAACCGGGGCGTCCGGCGGGCTCGGCGCGGGACTCGCAGCGCTCGCCGGGGCACGTATCGCATCCCGTTTCGACGTGCTGCTCGACAGCGGACTGTCCGGCATCGACCTCGACGGTCTCGTCGCCCGCGCCGACCTGATCATCACCGCGGAGGGAAGCATCGACTTCCAGACGCCGCACGGCAAGGTGCCCGCCGAGATCGCGCGGCGCGCTCAGCAGGTCGGGGTTCCGGTGCTCGCGCTCGCCGGGTCGCTCGGCCGCGGCGCCCCGGACGTGCACGACGTCGGGATCGGCGCGATTGCGTCGATCATCCCCGTCCCGATGAAACTCGAAGAGGCCGTCGCCAACGGACACGAGCTGCTGGTCGACGCCGCTGCCCGGTCCATGCGGTTGCTCATGCTCGGCTCCGCTGTCGCATGCCGGAACAGGGGACGAGGCAAGAAGAACAAGCGCCGGGTGGCCGCGGTGACCGCAGCCTGACGCGCACAGAGCAGGATGCCGGATTCGACGGATTCCCGATCCGCAGCCCTGCAGCAGCGATGATTCTGCAGTCCCGAAAAGGTCGATATTCGACATGAGGACACTCGCGATCACCCAGAACATCACCCTCGACGGCGCCATCGAGATGCTCGGCGACTGGTTCGATCCGATGGGTCAGGACCCGGAACTGCTGGACGCAACCCGTTCACAGTCCGAAGACTCCGACGCGATCCTGCTGGGTCGGCGAACCTTCGAGGACTTCCGCAGCTTCTGGCCAGAGCAGACCGACGACCACACCGGGATAACCGACGAACTCAACCGCATCGAGAAATACGTCGTCTCGTCGACGCTGGCCGATCCCCGATGGCAGCACTCGACCGTGCTCACCGGCGACTGGATTGCCCGGGTTGCGGCCCTGAAAGAACAGGAAGGCCAAGACATCGTCGTCACCGGCAGCATCATGCTGACCCACGGCCTGATCGAGTCCGGTCTGGTCGACGAGTACCGACTGTTCGTTTATCCCATTGTCCAAGGTCGGGGGAGACGTTTGTTCCCCGACGGGTACGAGGCAACCGGCCTCCAGTTGATCGAGGCCCGAGGCTTCCGGAACGGCGTCTCCCTGCTGCGCTACACCGCCTGATCGATAGGAGCGCGCGGTCTCCCGCGACGTGAGTCGACGTGTGCGCATCTCTGCCCATAAGGTTCGCATATGCCCGACATCGTCACGCTCACCATGAATCCGGCCCTCGATGTCACCACATTCACAGACCACGTGGTGCACACCCGCAAACTCCGGTGCGACGAGCCGTTCTACGACGCCGGCGGGGGCGGGGTGAATGTCGCGAAGGTCGCCCGCGTACTCGGTGCGTCGGCCGCAGCGGTGTATCCGGCCGGGGGTACGCGCGGCGAGCAGATGAGCGGTCTGCTCGACGACGACGACGTCGAAGAACACATCGTGCCCATCGTCGACGACACCAGGGAATGCTTCACGGCGATCGACCGCACGAGTGGGCTCGAATACCGGTTCGTCACGCCCGGCCCAGAACTGACCGCTGCGGAACAGGAACAGTGCCTCGCCACGCTGACCAAGGTGGCGAAAGACGCGAAATACGTCGTTGCCAGCGGGAGCCTCCCGCCCGGCGTGCGGGGCACCTTCGTGCGGAGGGTCGCCGAGGCCGCCCGCGACGCCGGTGCGCGGTTCGTCCTCGACTCGTCGGGCGACGCCCTCACGAGCATCGAGTCGGGGATCTTTCTCGTCAAACCGTCGTTGGACGAACTGTGCGAATGGGTCGGTCATGACCTCCCTACCTCGGACGACCGGATCGCCGCGGCCCGCGAACTCGTCGACCGTGGTGTCGCGGAGATCGTCGTGGTGTCGCTCGGCGCCGACGGAGCCATCATGGTCACCGCCGCCGAGGTCGTGCAGGTGCCTGCCCTCGACGTCGAGGTGCGCAGCGCGGTCGGTGCCGGTGACAGCATGGTCGCCGGGCTTGTCGTGGGATTGTTGCAGGATCGGCCGCTGCGTGACGCATTGGCGCTGGGAATTGCCTGCGGCTCCGCCGCCTTGCTGACGGCGGGCAGCCACGTCTGCCGCCGCGAAGACATCGATCGTTTCGACGCGCTCGCCCGCGGTCTGTGATTTCGACGGCGCCGCTTCGGGTCGAACGCGACGGCTCCACTGGTTCGCCGTGTCCATGAGTGCTCGAAGTTTCGCCCATGTCTGTGGGTTTCCGCACCTCGACGACCTGAGGAAACCCGTGTGACGAGAGGAAAGTCCCGGAAGCCGACGGCGTTCGCGAGCGCTCCGCCCTTGTCGTAATCCCGCTTAGAAAGTAGCTTAGATTCTAAGCGAAAACGAAGGGGAGTGACGTGAACAGGTCGATGTGGGAGGGCCGCGACGATCTGGCGGACGTGGTCACGAGTGATCTCTCCCGTCGATTGAGCACGGCCACGGTCCTGTTTCATCACGCCGTCGCCGAACGGCTCGGGCTCGGTCCCACCGACCACAAGTGCCTCGATCTGCTGTACGAGAGGGGTGCGATGACCGGCAGTGAGTTGGCGGCGATCACAGGGTTGACCACCGGCGCGGTCACCGGGGTCGTCGCGAGGCTGGAGAAGGCGGGGCACCTGACACGTGAGCCCGACCCTCGTGACGGGCGCAAGCAGATCCTGCGTCCGGTGTTCGATGCCTCGCCCGAGATCGCCGAGGTGTTCGGCAGCATCCGAGACGACGCGGCCGGTCTGGTCGCGGGATTCGACGATCACGAACTCGCCACCATTGCCGAATTCCTCTCCCGCAGCATCGAATTCTCGTACCGGAGGGTCGCGATCATGCGGACCGAAGCGATATCGAGAGCAAAGGAGAAAGATCATGACCGATGATGCACAGCTCAGGGATCTGTTCGATCGGATGTGCCGAGCGTGGACCGACGGCGACGCGAAGGCCTACGGCGCGTGCTTCAGCGAGGATTGCGACTATGTCTCGTTCGACGGCACCCGAATCATCGGGCGCGGCGCGGTTATCGAATCCCACGACGCGCTGTTCCGAGGTGTGCTGTTCGGTAGCGCCCTGGTCGGCGAGATCGACTCGATACGTCACCTCGGTGACGATGTCGCGCTGTTGTACGGCACCGGTTCGGTCGTCGTTGCATGGCGGTCGCAACCACCGAAACGGCGATTGACCCGCAACACCATCGTTGCGGTTCGAACCGCGGAGGGTTGGCTGTTCACGGCGATCCATAATGGCCGGATTCGTCCGGTGCGGATTCCGGTGTCGGATTCCTTCGCCGCGCGAGCGGCCCGCTCCTTGGTGCAGGCAACTCGTGCGGTGGGATTGGGGCGCGCGCAGCCCACCGGCGTGCCGGCCTGATCGGCGTTGCGTGCGTCGTGTCGTCGACCGATGCGATCCTCGGTGCGGAGCGCGCTTCCTCTGCGACCGCACCGCGGTCGCGATCACCGGAGCACCCCCCTGCGGCGCTGAGGCGACCGCGACCGAGATAGTGCGGTGGACAAGGCCGGATGGCACCTCGCCGAGTTCGGCGGATTACCCGCGGTAGCGGGCACAGTGCCCTGACCTTCCTTCAGGAAACCATCCTGTCGGCACGCTGACCAGGGCAGAAAGTCCCCGATTCGGTGTGTAGCCCGCACCGACACGGACGTCATCGCGCGCACTAGACTCGACCGATGTGGCCCACCCGATGATTGCCCCCTCCATCCTGTCCGCGGATTTCGCACGCCTCGCCGACGAGGCCCAGGCCGTCGCCGGCGCCGATTGGTTGCATGTCGATGTCATGGACGCGCATTTCGTACCGAACCTGACTCTCGGACTGCCGATCGTGCAGTCCTTGCTGAAGGCAACCGACATCCCTCTCGACTGTCATCTGATGATCGAGGATCCGGGTAGGTGGGCGCCGCCGTACGCCGAGGCCGGCGCGCACAACGTCACGTTTCACGCCGAGGCCACGGACGATCCCATCGCTGTCGCGCGGGATATCCGCGCCGCAGGTGGTAAGGCCGGACTGTCTGTGAAGCCCGGCACCCCCATCGAGCCGTATCTCGAGATCCTGAAAGAGTTCGACACGCTTCTCGTGATGAGTGTCGAACCGGGATTCGGTGGGCAGTCCTTCATCCCCGACGTGCTCGGCAAAGCCCGCGCGGTCCGGAAACTGGTGGATTCCGGTGAACTGCGCCTTCTCGTGGAGATCGACGGGGGGATCAACGCCGATACCATCGAGGCCGCTGCCGAGGCCGGTGTCGATTGTTTCGTCGCAGGTTCTGCGGTCTACGGCGCGGAGGATCCCGCAGACGCGGTGCGCAAACTGCGCGCGCAGGCCGGGAAGGCCTCCGCGCACCTGACCCTCGCGCCGTGATCGCGCCGGAACTCACCGAAGCGCTGCAGTTCGCGCTCGACGCCGCGGAAGCAGTGCGTGGGACGACGAGCCCCAATCCGCCGGTGGGCGCGACCATCGTCGACGCGAACGGTCGAATCGTCGGAGTGGGGGCCACTGCACCGCCCGGCGGTCCCCACGCCGAAGTGCGCGCCCTGGCGGCCGCCGGAGACAGGGCGCGTGGCGGAACCGCCGTCGTCACCCTCGAACCCTGCAACCACACCGGTCGTACCGGACCCTGCGCACAAGCTTTGATCGATGCCGGCATTGCGACAGTGCACTACGCGATCGCAGATCCGAACCCGGTTGCCGGGGGCGGCGCAGACACCCTGCGTGGCGCAGGCGTGGCGGTCCACGAAGGTCTCGGCGCGGACAGTGTGGCCAACAGCTCACTTCGCGCGTGGCTGCATCGGCAACGCACCGGCCGGCCGCACGTGACCTGGAAGTACGCGGCGGGGCTCGACGGGCGCAGCGCGGCCGCCGACGGCACCAGCCAGTGGATCTCCGGAGCGGACGCCCGCACACGCGTGCACGACGAACGCAGCAGACTGGACGCGATCGTCGTGGGCACCGGCACCGTTCTCGCCGACGACCCATGGTTGACCGCGCGTCTGCCCGACGGTGATCTCGCGCCCCATCAGCCCTTGCGTGTGGTCGTCGGGTTCAGCGACCTGCCCACCGATGCGCGAGTGCTCGACGACAGCGCGCCCACCCTGGTGCTGCGCACCCACGACGTCGACGAGGTCCTTGCTGCGCTCGCCGATCACCCCGACGTGCTCCTCGAAGGTGGCCCGCGTCTCGCGGGGGCATTCCTCGCGGCCCGCCGGGTCGATCGAATCCAGGCCTACATCGCGCCGGTCGTGCTCGGAGACGGCACCGCCGCTGTGCAGGACGCGGGCGTCACCACGATCACCGAGGCGCTACGGTTTCGTCGGGAGCGCGTCGAGACCGTCGGCGCCGATGTCCTCATGACCCTGGTCCCGGACCGGGACTGACGAACCCGGTCCCGGACCGGGAGTGAAGGAGCCGACCGTGTTCACCGGCATCGTGGAAGAACTGGGTGAAATCGTGGCGCGCGAAGACCTCGCGGATGCTGCTCGATTCACTGTGCGGGGGCCGGTGGTGACAGCCGACGCCAAACACGGCGACTCGATCGCGGTCAACGGTGTGTGCCTGACCGTCGTCGACGTGGTCGACACCGACTCCTTCACCACGGATGTGATGCAGGAGACATTGAACCGTTCGAGCCTCGAAGGTCTCACTGCGGGCAGCCGCGTCAACCTCGAACGCGCGGCGGCGGTGAACAGTCGTCTCGGCGGGCACATCGTTCAGGGCCACGTCGACGGTACCGGAGCCGTGCTCTTGCTCACGCCGTCCGAGAACTGGACGGTGGTCCGGATTTCGTTGCCTGCGAGCATCGCCCGGTATGTCGTCGAGAAGGGTTCGATCACGGTAGACGGTGTGTCGCTGACGGTGTCGGCGCTCGGCGGCGAACCCGGCGACGAATGGTTCGAGATCTCACTGATCCCGACGACGTTGTCGCTGACCACGCTCGGTGGCGCCGAGGCGGGTACCACCGTCAACCTCGAGGTCGACGTGATCGCGAAGTACGTGGAGCGACTGCAGAACGCTCGGTGAGAGGTCGTACTGTGGAACAGGACAGTGGACGCGAAGCACGAGTCGTCCGACTAGAAGATTTGGAGTCAGGGCAAGTGACGAGGTTCGACACCATCGAGCGCGCGGTCGCCGACATCGCCGCCGGTAAGGCGGTCGTCGTGGTCGACGACGAAGACCGTGAAAACGAGGGCGACCTCATCTTCGCTGCGGAGAAGGCCACTCCCGAACTCGTGGCGTTCATGGTGCGCTATACCTCCGGTTATCTGTGTGTGCCGCTCGACGGTGACGACTGCGACCGGCTCGGTCTGCCCCCCATGTACTCCACGAACCAGGACAAGCACGGTACCGCGTACACGGTCACCGTCGACGCGAAGGAAGGTATCGGCACCGGCATCTCGGCGTCCGACCGTGCCACCACGATGCGGCTGCTCGCCGACCCCGACTCGACCGTGCTGGACTTCACGCGTCCGGGCCACGTCGTGCCGCTGCGCGCGAAGGAGGGGGGCGTCCTGCGACGCCCCGGCCACACCGAGGCGGCCGTCGACCTCGCCCGAATGGCAGATCTGCGCCCGGCAGGCGTGATCTGCGAGATCGTGTCGCAGAAGGACGAGGGCCACATGGCCCGCACCGACGAGCTTCGGGTGTTCGCCGACGAACACGACCTCGCCCTGATCTCCATCGCGGATCTCATCGCGTGGCGCCGCAAGCACGAGAAGCACGTGGTGCGGGTCGCCGAGGCCCGTATCCCCACCCGGCACGGTGACTTCACCGCGGTCGGGTACCAGAGCATCTACGACGAGGTCGAACATGTCGCACTCGTCCGCGGTGACCTCGCCGGACCCGACGGTGACGGCGCAGACGTGCTGGTACGCGTGCACTCCGAATGCCTGACCGGTGACGTGTTCGGATCGCTGCGCTGCGATTGCGGTCCTCAACTCGACGCGGCACTCGAGATGGTGGCCGCGGAGGGGCGCGGTGTCGTGCTCTACATGCGTGGGCACGAGGGCCGTGGCATCGGGCTGATGCACAAACTGCAGGCCTATCAGCTGCAGGATGCGGGGTCCGACACCGTCGACGCGAACCTGGAACTCGGGTTGCCCGCCGACGCACGCGACTACGGCATCGGCGCGCAGATCCTCGTAGATCTCGGTATCGCATCGATGCGGTTGCTGACCAACAACCCGGCCAAGCGGGTCGGGCTGGACGGATACGGACTGCAGATCACCGAGCGTGTCCCGATGCCGCTGCGTGCCAACTCGGAGAATCTCACCTACCTGCGTACCAAGCGCGACCGGATGGGTCACGACCTGATCGGACTCGACGACTACGAAGCCGGTGACGCCTGATGAGCGGTGAAGGGCTGCCCGACCTGCAACTCGCGGATGCCGCCGGTCTGCGTGTGGCGATCGTCGCGGGCCGCTGGCACACTACGATCTCCGATGCGCTCATCGCCGGGGCTCACCGAGTCGCCGTGGACGCCGGGATCACCGAGATCACCGTCGAACGTGTCGCAGGTGCGATCGAACTGCCCGTGGTCGCGCAGCAACTTGCCCGCACCCACGATGCCGTGGTCGCGTTGGGTGTCGTGATCCGCGGCGGCACCCCGCACTTCGAGTACGTGTGCGACGCCGTGACCTACGGATTGACCCGCGTCGCCCTCGACGAGGGCACACCGGTCGGCAATGGTGTGCTCACCACCGACACCGAGCAGCAGGCACTCGACCGTGCCGGGCTGCCGGATTCGATCGAGGACAAAGGCGGCCAGGCATGTGCAGCCGCACTCGACACCGCCGTGACTCTGCGACGGCTCCGAGGAGCAGCGCGGTGACAGCAGCGACCGACACCGAGTGGGAACTCGACGTTCGCGCACGCAAGATGACCCGGGCGGCGCAGATCATCGCCGGGTTCCTGGTGGTCGCACACATCGGTGCGGCCGTGGTCCTGCGGTCGGGCGGCGACACCGGTGTGCACCTGCGGGTCGCCGACCAGATCGCGATGGTCCTGATCGGACTTGTGGTCGCGGCCGGGGTACTGCTGTTCACCCGCCCCCGGCTGCGTGTAGGCGCGAGCGGTATCTCGATTCGGAACATGTTCCAGGAGAAGCATTTCGGCTGGAGTCAGGTGCGTGGAATCTCGTTTCCGCACGACGCGCCCTGGGCTCATCTCGAACTTCCCGACGACGAGTATCTGGCCGTGGTCGCGGTGCAGGCCCGCGACGGTGCACACGCTGTCGACGCCTTGGAGCGCTTTCGTGCGATAGAAGCACGGTACGGCCGGGGTGTCGGCGCCGACGGCTAGCCTGGACGTCGTGCCCGACCCCTCGACATACCGCCCCGCCCCCGGCACCATCCCCACGGAGCCGGGGGTGTACAGATTCCGCGACCCGCACGGCCGGGTCGTCTACGTCGGCAAGGCCAAGAGCTTGCGCTCGCGTTTGAATTCGTACTTCGCCGACGTCTCCTCATTGCACCCGCGCACCCGGCAGATGGTCACCACCGCAGGCAGCGTCGAGTGGACGGTGGTGCGCACCGAAGTCGAGGCGCTGCAACTCGAGTACAACTGGATCAAGGAATTCGATCCGCGCTTCAACGTGCGGTATCGCGACGACAAGACGTATCCGATGCTGGCCGTGAGCGTGGGGGAGGAGTTCCCGCGACTGTTCGTCTACCGCGGTCCCCGACGAAAAGGTGTGCGTTACTTCGGCCCCTACTCGCATGCGTGGGCGATCCGGGAGACCCTCGACCTGTTGTTGCGGGTGTTCCCCGCCCGTACCTGCTCGACAGGCGTCTTCAAACGACACTCGCAGATCGGGCGGCCGTGCCTGCTCGGTTACATCGACAAGTGCTCGGCTCCCTGTGTCGGTCGGGTCGATGCCGACGAACACCGCCGGATCGTCGACGACTTCTGTGACTTTCTCGCCGGTCGCACCGACCGGCTCGTCCGCGAGGTCGAGAAACGAATGCACGATGCCTCGGAGGAACTCGACTTCGAGCTCGCCGCACGTCTGCGCGACGACCTCGGCGCGCTGCGGAAGGCGCTCGAGAAGCAGGCCGTGGTGCTCGGTGACGGAACGGACGCCGATCTCGTCGCGTTCGCTGGCGACGATCTCGAGGTCGCCGTCCAGGTGTTCCACGTGCGCGGTGGCCGCGTCCGCGGTCAACGTGGCTGGGTTGTGGAGAAGTCCGGCGACGTCGTCGACCGCCCGGCGGACCGTGACGCGCGGCCGTCCGGATCCGACGATGCCGAACGCGACGAAGAATTGTCGCTGCTCGTCGAACAGTTCCTCACCCAGTTCTACGGCGAGGAGGTTGCGGTCACCACCGCCGCCGACAGCGACCGCGCTGCGAGCGCGGTGCCACGTGAAGTCCTGGTTCCGGTGCTGCCACCGGACCCGGACGAGATGAGTCGCTGGTTGTCGGGTCTCCGGGGCGGGCCGGTGCGGCTGCGCGTACCACAGCGCGGCGACAAGAAGGCGCTCGCCGAGACGGTGTTGCGCAACGCGAAGGAAGCGTTGACGCAGCACAAACTGCGGCGGGCCGGCGATTTCACCGCTCGGTCGGCGGCATTACAGGGTATTCAAGAGGCCCTCGACCTCGATTCGGCGCCGCTGCGCATCGAATGCGTCGACATCAGCCATGTACAGGGCACGGATGTCGTTGCATCACTGGTGGTCTTCGAAGACGGGCTTCCGCGCAAATCCGACTATCGGCGCTACGCGATCAAGGAAGCTGCCGGTGAGGGCAGATCCGACGATGTCGGTTCGATCGCCGAGGTCACGCGCCGCCGATTCCTCCGTCACAACCGCGACGTCGCGCACGCCGCGACCGGCGAGGGCGGTGGTGACGGTGGTGACGGTGGTGACGCAGCACCGGAGGCCGCGCTCGACCCGGCCACCGGCAGACCGCGCCGCTTTGCGTACCCACCGAACCTGTATGTGGTGGACGGCGGTGCGCCACAGGTGGCGGCGGCCGCGGAAGTCCTCGATGATCTCGGTATCACCGACGTTGCCGTGATCGGTCTCGCCAAACGCCTCGAGGAAGTGTGGGTGCCCGGAGAGGACGACCCGGTCATTCTGCCGCGCGCGAGCGAGGCGCTGTACCTGCTGCAACGAGTGCGCGACGAGGCACACCGGTTTGCGATCACCTACCACCGCAGCAAACGCTCGCAGCGCATGACGGCGTCCGCGCTCGACGGGATCCGGGGCCTCGGCGACACGCGGCGAAAAGCGCTCGTGATGCATTTCGGGTCGGTCGCGAAACTGCGCCTGGCCACCGTCGAGGAGATCACGGCGGTCCCGGGGATCGGTCGCGCAACCGCGCAGACCGTGCACGACGCCCTCCGTGCCGAGATGGTGAGCGGCGTCTCGACGTCCCTACCCGACTCGACTCCGGAACCCGGTCCGGATGCAGGAGACACGCCGGTGGGCAATGATGACACAGTCGGCGTGTCGGAAATACGAGCGGAGTCGCAGCAATGACGGATGTCGGTAGTGACACCATCGGATCGAGTCGCGACGGTGCCGCACCCCGCGCCGAGGTGATCATCATCACCGGACTGTCCGGGGCCGGGATGAGCACCGCAGCCACCGCGCTCGAAGACCTCGGATGGTTCGTCGCCGACAATCTTCCGCCGCAGTTGGTCATCTCCATGATCGATCTCGCGGTTCGCGCCGAGCCACCGCTCGAACGGTTGGCCATCGTCATGGATGTGCGCAGCCGTCTGTTCACCGGCGATCTCGGTCAGGTCGTCAACGAACTGGCTGCGCGGCCGGTCCAGACCCGTGTGTTGTTCCTCGAGGCGACGGATGCCGTGCTCGTCCGACGGTTCGAGCAGGTCCGTCGCAGTCATCCCTTGCAGTCCGACACCGCCGACCGCACCCTCACCGACGGGATCGCGGCCGAACGCGGACAACTCGCACCGGTGAAGGCAGCGGCCGACCTCGTCGTCGACACGTCCGCGCTGACGGGGCCGGAACTGCGTCGCAAGATCGAAACGGCCTTCGGAGACGCGACTTCCGACACCATTCAGGTGACCGTCGAATCATTCGGTTTCAAGTACGGTCTGCCGATGGACTCCGACCTCGTATGCGATGTGCGCTTCCTCCCGAACCCCCACTGGGTTCCCGACCTGCGTCCACAGACGGGCCGCGATGCTCCGGTGCGCGACTACGTCCTGTCCCACGAGAGCGCACCGGAGTTCCTCGACAGTTACCAGCGGATGCTCGAACTGACGACCGCCGGGTATCGGCGCGAGGGCAAGCGGTACATGACCATCGCGGTGGGTTGTACCGGCGGCAAGCACCGCAGCGTTGCCATGACCGAAGCCCTCGCGGGTCGATTGAGCGGCGAACCCGGACTCGACGTGCACGTGGTGCATCGTGATTTGGGGCGCGAGTGAGTACCTATCTGGGAGATTCTCCGACCGGTCCGGCGATCACGGCACTCGGCGGGGGACACGGCTTGTTCGCGACGCTGCGCGCCGTGCGCCGGCTCACGGACCGGGTCACGGCTGTCGTCACCGTCGCCGATGACGGCGGGTCGTCGGGCCGGCTGCGCGCCGAGCTCGGCGTGATCCCCCCCGGCGACCTGAGGATGGCGCTCGCCGCGATGTCTGCCGCCGATGCCGAGGTGGATATCTGGACGCAGACCGTGCAGCACCGTTTCGGTGGCACCGGCGCCCTTGCCGGGCATTCGGTGGGCAACCTGATCCTCGCGGGCCTGACCGAGGTATTGGGCGACACTGTCGCCGCCCTCGATGCCGTGGGTCGCCTCCTGCAGGTGCGTGGCCGGGTCCTGCCGATGTCACCGATTGCGCTCGACATCGAGGCAGACGTCTCCGGCCTCGAAGCAGACCCGCGGGCGAGCCGATGTATCCGCGGGCAGGTCGCGGTCGCAACCACACCCGGCAAGGTGCGGCGTGTGCGGCTGATCCCGGCCAACCCACCCGCCGGTCCCGAGGCGCTCGATGCGGTGTGCGATGCCGACATGGTGGTGCTCGGGCCGGGCTCGTGGTTCTCGAGCGTCATCCCGCACGTGCTGGTCCCGGACCTCAACGATGCCCTGATCCACACGAACGCCCGTAAGGTGCTGGTGCTCAACCTGGCTGCCGAACCAGGCGAAACCGCCGGGTTCTCCGCCGAACGTCACCTGCACGTTCTGGCACAGCACGCGCCGGACTTCCGCGTCGACAAGGTCGTCGTCGACGAAGCATCGGTACCCGTCGGACGCGAACGTGAGCACCTTCGGCGCGCCGCGACCGGTTTCGGCGCCGAGGTCGACTTCGTCGACGTCGCAGAACCCGGCACCCATCGGCACGACCCTGCCAAGTTGGCGAGGGCGCTCGGACAGTATCTGACCACGCCGCACGGACACAGCAGTTCCGTGGGCGGTGGCGGAAGGGAGATCGTCTCGTGGCAATGACAGCGGAGGTCAAGGACGAGCTGAGCAGGCTCGTCGTCACCCGCACCAGCAATCGCAAGGCCGAGGTGTCCTCATTGCTGCGGTTCGCGGGCGGTCTGCACATCGTCGCGGGACGTGTGGTCGTGGAGGCGGAGGCCGATCTCGGGTCGATCGCGCGGCGGTTGCGCAAGGAGATCTTCGAGCTGTACGGCTATCAGGCGGAGGTACTCGTACTCGGTGCCGGCGGGTTGCGCAAGAGTTCGCGTTACGTGGTGCGGGTCGGCAAGGACGGTGAGGCACTCGCACGGCAGACCGGGCTGCTCGACAACCGCGGTCGGCCGGTGCGGGGGTTGCCCGCGCAGGTGGTCGGCGGCAGCGTGTCCGATGCCGCCGCAGCGTGGCGCGGTGCGTTCCTTGCGCACGGCTCACTGACGGAACCGGGCCGCTCCTCGGCTCTCGAGGTCAGCTGCCCCGGACCGGAGGCAGCGCTCGCCCTGGTGGGTGCTGCCCGTCGTCTCGGGATCACCGCGAAGGCACGTGAGGTCCGCGGTGCCGATCGCGTCGTACTGCGCGACGGTGAGGCAATCGGTGCGCTGCTGACCCACATGGGCGCGCAGGACACCCGGCTGATCTGGGAAGAGCGTCGAATGCGGCGTGAAGTGCGTGCGACCGCCAACCGGCTCGCGAACTTCGACGATGCGAATCTGCGGCGGTCGGCGCGAGCCGCGGTCGCGGCGGCTGCCCGGGTCGAGCGGGCACTGGCCATCCTCGGCGCCGACGTACCGGATCATCTCGCGGCAGCGGGCACGCTGCGGGTGCAGCACCGACAGGCATCGCTCGAGGAACTCGGTCAACTCGCGGACCCGCCGATGACCAAGGACGCTGTCGCCGGTCGGATCAGACGGCTGCTGTCCATGGCCGATCGCCGTGCGAAGGAAATCGGGGTCCCCGACACCGAGTCCGCGGTGACCGCGGAGTTGCTCGAGGAAGCCTAGGGCTTCACTCTGATGTGGTGATTCGTGCCACGCAAGGGCGGATCCCGAGTGGTGAACCACGCACATTAGAGTAGTGGTCACACCAGCAGACTCATCTTGGATTCTGGGCAAACTTAAATTCTGGGCAAAGGAGCTTCACTGTGACTGTCCGCGTAGGCGTGAACGGCTTCGGTCGTATCGGACGTAACTTCTTCCGTGCTGTCGAGGCGCAGAAGGCGCTCGGCACCACGGACATCGAGATCGTCGCGGTCAACGACCTCACCGACAACGACACCCTGGCGACGCTCCTGAAGTACGACTCGATCCTGGGTCGCCTCGACAAGGACGTGCGTGTCGAGGACGACTTCATCGTCGTCGGCGACCAGAAGATCAAGGCTCT
Source organism: Rhodococcus sp. F64268 (assembly GCF_023015605.1). Lineage (NCBI taxonomy): Bacteria > Bacillati > Actinomycetota > Actinomycetes > Mycobacteriales > Nocardiaceae > Rhodococcus > Rhodococcus sp. F64268. Next base: position 108,014 of record NZ_JALKAI010000010.1, on the reverse strand, counting down.
GTCCATCAAGGAAGGCCCCGCCGCACTGCCGTGGGGCGATCTCGGTGTCGACGTCGTCGTCGAGTCCACCGGCATCTTCACCGACGCAGCCAAGGCCAAGGGCCATCTCGACGCCGGCGCCAAGAAGGTCATCATCTCCGCGCCCGCCAAGGGCGAGGACCTCACCGTCGTGATGGGCGTCAACGACGACAAGTACGACGGCAGCCAGAACATCATCTCGAACGCCTCGTGCACCACCAACTGCCTCGGCCCGATCGCCAAGGTCCTCGATGACAGCTTCGGCATCGAGAAGGGCCTCATGACGACGGTCCACGCATACACGCAGGACCAGAACCTGCAGGATGCCCCGCACTCGGATCTGCGTCGCGCCCGCGCTGCCGCTCTGAACGTCGTTCCGACCGGTACGGGTGCCGCCAAGGCCATCGGCCTGGTCCTCCCGCAGCTGCTCGGCAAGCTCGACGGCTACGCACTGCGTGTGCCGATCCCCACCGGCTCGGTCACCGACCTCACCGCCAACCTGCGCACCAAGGCGTCCGTCGACGAGATCAACGCCGCGATGAAGGCTGCTGCCGAGGGACCGCTGAAGGGCATCCTGAAGTACAACACCGACCCGATCGTGTCGTCGGACATCGTCACCGACCCGCATTCGTCGATCTTCGACGCGCCGTTGACCAAGGTCATCGACGATCAGGTCAAGATCGTTTCCTGGTACGACAACGAGTGGGGCTACTCGAACCGCCTGGCCGATCTCATCGGTCTCGTCGCCAAGTCGCTCTGACACCCCACACGAACAGGACACCCGAACAGTGGCAGTTCAGACCCTGAAGGATCTGCTCGACGCCGGGGTGGAGGGGCGCGGTGTGCTCGTGCGCTCCGACCTCAACGTCCCCCTGGACGGCGCGACGATCACAGATCCCGGACGTATCCTCGCGTCTGCGCCGACGATCGCAGCACTCGCGGAAGCGGGCGCCAAGGTTGTGGTCACCGCGCACCTCGGTCGCCCCAAAGGCGAGCCGGATCCGAAGTTCTCGCTTGCTCCCGTCGCGGCGAAACTCGGTGAGGTGCTCGGCCGCAACGTCCAGCTCGCCGGCGACGTCGTCGGGCAGGACGCCCTGGCCCGTTCCGAGGGCCTGACCGACGGCGACATCCTCCTGCTGGAGAACATTCGGTTCGACCCGCGTGAGACCAGCAAGGACGAGGCTCAGCGTCAGGCGCTCGCCCGCGAGCTCGTCGAACTCGTCGGGGACGACGGCGCGTTCGTCTCCGATGGCTTCGGTGTGGTGCACCGCGCGCAGGCCTCGGTGTACGACGTGGCAAAGCTGCTTCCGCACTACGCGGGCGGTCTCGTCGCTGCGGAGGTGGAGGTGCTGGCCAAGCTCACCACCGATACCGAACGTCCGTACGCGGTGGTTCTCGGCGGTTCGAAGGTCTCCGACAAACTTGCGGTGATCGAAGCGCTCGCACCGAAGGTGGACACCCTCGTCATCGGCGGTGGAATGTGCTTCACATTCCTTGCTGCACAGGGCATCTCCGTCGGGAACTCCTTGCTCGAGGAGTCGATGATCGACACGTGCAAGAGCCTGCTCGACAGGTTCGCCGACGTCCTCCACATCCCGCAGGACGTGGTGGTGGCCGACAGTTTCTCCGCCGATGCCGAAGCGAAGACCGTTCCCGTCGCCGAGATTCCGGACGGGTGGATGGGTCTGGACATCGGACCGGAGTCGGTGCAGCGTTTCGCGTCGCTGCTGACGGCGGCCCGGACCGTATTCTGGAACGGCCCGATGGGCGTGTTCGAATTCGACAAGTTCGCGGCAGGCACCAGGGGCGTAGCCGAGGCAATCGTCGAAGCCACAGGCAAGGGTGCGTTCAGCGTCGTCGGCGGCGGCGACTCCGCAGCGGCGGTGCGTCAGCTGGGTCTGCCCGACGACGGGTTCTCGCACATCTCGACCGGTGGCGGCGCTTCCCTCGAATACCTCGAGGGCAAGGAACTGCCCGGCATCGCTGTTCTGGAGGCATGAGATGGCACGTAAACCGCTCATCGCGGGCAACTGGAAGATGAACCTCAACCACCTCGAGGCCATCGCACTGGTGCAGAAGATCGCGTTCACCCTCCCCGACAAGTACCTGGAGAAGGTCGATGTCGCGGTCATCCCGCCCTTCACCGACATCCGCTCGGTGCAGACCCTGATCGAAGGCGACAAGATCGGGCTCACCTACGGTGCGCAAGACGTGTCGGCGCAGAGTTCCGGTGCCTACACCGGCGAGATCTCCGGTGCAATGCTCGCCAAACTCGGGTGCACCTACGTGGTCGTCGGCCACTCCGAGCGGCGCACCCTGCACGGCGAGACCGACGAGCTCGTCCGAGACAAGACGAAGGCTGCGCTCGCGCACGGCCTGACCCCGATCGTATGCATCGGTGAAGGTCTCGACGTTCGCGAGGCGGGCAACCACGTCGCCTACAACGTCGAGCAGCTGAAGGGCTCGCTCGCCGGGCTGTCCGCAGACGACATCGCCAAGATCGTCGTCGCGTACGAGCCGGTCTGGGCCATCGGCACGGGCAAGGTGGCCTCGGCCGCCGACGCTCAGGAGGTGTGTGCCGCGGTGCGTGCGACCCTCGCCGAGTTGGCTTCGCCCGAGGTCGCGGCGTCTGTCCGTGTCCTCTACGGGGGTTCCGTCAACGCCAAGAACGTCGGTGAGCTCGTCGCGCAGACCGACGTCGACGGAGGTCTCGTGGGCGGTGCGTCGCTCAAGGCCGACGAGTTCGCGCAGCTTTCTGCGATCGCAGCGGGTGGCCCGCTGCTCTGACAGTGGCGCAGTAGTGACGCCTGTGGGCGTGGGGTCGGTGACGATCCCACGCCCACAGGCATTTTCGTGGCCGGTCGGGTCAGGCGACCAGTTTCGCGGACAGGGCCGCGATCGTCTGAGGGCTCAGGCCCAGGCCGGTGAGCAGGTAATTGTGCACTGTGCCGTAATCCGCTTCGAGCTGGTCGAATCCGGCCTCGAGGAATCCTCGCTCCACCCCCAGCATCGGGGCGTACACGGCGGCCTTCTCGGGTCCACGGGCCTCCGTGGCCGCTGCGAGTGTCGCCTCGATACGTTCGGCCGAGTAGTCGTTGGAGAGCAAGTAGTCGGCGTACACCGTTTCGCGGTCGACTCCGACGAGGGACAGGAGCATCGCAGCGGTCCAGCCCGCCCGATCCTTCCCTTCCGTGCAGTGGAAGAGCTGGGGACCGTCGGTGGTGGCGAACTCGGTGAACATCGTGCCGAGTTCGGCGCGAATCTCCGGGTCCGTCACAAAGGAGCGATTGATGCCTCTCATGAACTCGCGTGCATCGTCAGGCGTCTTCAGGTCCGCGGTCGCACTCAGATCTCCCGACAGCAAAGGATGCCGCACATATGCGGCACCGGTAGGAACCCTGTCGGGCTTGTCTGCGATCTCGGGATCGGTGCGCAGGTCGTACACCGCGGAGATTCCCAGAGTGTCGAGGGCTGCTGCATCTGCATCGCTGGTGGTCAGGGCGTTCGACCGGTAGAACACGCCCGGTTCGACGTGAAGCCCGAATGCGGCCGGGTAGCCGCCGCCGGGCCCGGCCACATCCCGGAAGTTGTCAACTGAGGCGAGGCGGAGCGTCGGGGTTGATGTGTCGTCGTGGCTGTGTCCGGTCGATCCGCTGGGAACGTCGAGCGGGGCCGCGAGTGCGGCGGTGCCGGGTAGCGCGAGGACGCAGGCCAGTGCGAACGCGGCAGCGGAACGTGTGACGCGGTGGTTGGGGCTGGTGCTCTGAAAATTGGACACGCAGATCCTTTCGCTCGGTAGATGACTCCGAGCGAACATAAATCCAAATTTCGAGAATGTGTACTCTCGAAGAGAGAATTGGATTCTTGGAGGGTGTTGCCCGCGGACAGCAACTCTGGTGGCCGTGGGTGCCACGATCCGCGCGAATCCGCTCACCGGGTAAGCTGACGGCCGACGTCACCCACCAGCCGAAGGGCACTGAACACCGACATGGCACTGTTCCTGGACATCCTGCTGATCGCCACCAGCCTCCTGCTGATCCTGTTGGTGCTGCTGCACCGTGCCAAGGGCGGCGGCCTGTCGAGCCTGTTCGGCGGCGGAGTCCAATCGAGCCTGTCCGGTTCGACCGTCGCGGAGAAGAACCTGGACCGGGTGACCCTGTTCGTCGGCATCATCTGGGTCATCTCGATCCTCGGTATCGGGCTGCAGATCAAGTTCAGCTGACGCTGTAGCGCTCGCGGAGCGGCAACCGGCCGCGGATACTGAGCGCATGACCGACACCGCACCGGCTTCGGCCACCGAACCACTCCGCGACGATATCCGACTGCTCGGCGGCATCCTCGGCGCCGTCGTCCGAGAACATGCGGGCGACGAGATCTTCGGTCTTGTCGAAGCAGCACGTGTCGCCAGCTTCCAGATCCGGCGTTCCGAACTGGAACGCTCCGAGCTGGCCGCGCGTCTCGCTGCGGTCCCCACCGCCGATGCCATTCCGGTAGTGCGCGCTTTCAGTCACTTTGCTCTGCTGGCGAACCTTGCCGAGGATCTCCACCGCGAACGTCGCCGCGCCGTCCACGTCCATGCGGGCGACCCAGCGCCGGACAGCTCCCTCGCCGCGACCTATGCCCGGCTCGACGCGGCGCACCTGGATCCGGACACCGTCGCCGATGCCCTCGCCGCCGCGCTTGTTGCTCCCGTCATCACCGCGCATCCGACCGAAACCCGTCGCCGCACCATCTTCGACGTGCAGACTGCCGTCACCGAACTCATGCGCCGCCGCGACATGGCCGCCGACGCGCACGCGCGTGAGCCACTCGACGAAGATCTGCACCGCCAGATCCTGACGCTGTGGCAGACGGCGTTGATCCGGTTGTCGCGGCCACGGATCAGCGACGAGATCGAGAACGGTCTGCGGTACTACGAACTCGCGCTGTTCGATGTCGTCCCCGAGCTCAACACCGAGATCCGCCGCGAACTGCGCCGCCGCTGGCCCAGTGCAGCGATCCTCACCCAGCCCCTGGTGCGCCCCGGGTCGTGGATCGGGGGTGACCGCGACGGCAACCCCAACGTCGACGCCGACGTCGTGGCGACAGCATGCGACAGGGCCAGCGCGACGGCGTTGCGCCACCACCTCGGCGAACTCGCGGCGCTCGAGCGCGAACTGTCGATGTCGGCTCGGATCACTCCGGTCACCGAACAGCTGACGGCGCTCGCGGAGGGTTCCGGCGACAACGACCCTGCCCATTGCGACGAGCCGTACCGCCGAGCGGTCCGCGGCATCCGTCGCCGGCTCTCCACGACCGTGACGCGCCTGCATCCGGGACTCGAACTCGCCGACACCGTCGAGGGTGACCCGGTGGGTTACGGGAGGCCGGCCCAGTTGCTCGCCGATCTCGGAATCCTCGACGTCTCGTTACGCGGCGCGGGCAGCGCGGTGATCGCCGATGACCGCCTGGCCCGGCTCCGCGGGGCTGTCGAGGTGTACGGCTTCCACCTCGCCTCGCTCGACCTGCGCCAGAACTCGGAGGTCCACGAACGCGTCGTGGCCGAGTTGTTCGCCTGGGCAGGGGTGACCGACCGCTACCAGGAGCTCGACGAGAATGCCCGGGTCGCACTGCTCGCCGCAGAACTGCGCGTCCGCCGGCCATTGAGCACGCCCGAGGCGCACCTGACCGAAGAGACCGCCAAAGAACTCGCGATCCTTCGTGCCGCTGCGGCTGCGGTGCGCCGCATCGGTCCCACCGCGATCGAGCACTACATCATCAGCATGTGCACGTCGGTCTCGGACCTGCTCGAAGTGGAGGTGTTGCTCAAGGAAGTCGGGCTGCTCGATCTCGACGCAGGCTATCCACGGTGCACCGTCCAGGTGATACCTCTGTTCGAGACCATCGACGATCTACGTGGGGGAGCGGCGACCCTGACCGCGGCGCTCGCCATCCCGGAGTTCCGCAGCCTCGTCGATGCGCACGACGGCGTGCAGGAAGTGATGCTCGGCTATTCGGACTCGAACAAGGACGGCGGCTATCTCGCCGCGAATTGGGCGCTGTATCGCGCGGAACTGGACCTGGTGGATGCTGCGCGCGCCACCGGAATCCGGCTGCGGCTGTTCCACGGTAGGGGCGGCACTGTGGGCCGCGGCGGCGGCCCGAGCTACGACGCCATCCTCGCGCAACCACCTGGCGCGGTGAACGGGTCACTGCGCTTGACCGAGCAGGGCGAGGTGATCTCCGCGAAGTATCGTGATCCCGCTCTGGCCCGGAGAAATCTGGAGGCGCTCGTCGCCGCCACGCTCGAGTCGACGCTCCTCGATGTCGAAGGTCTCGGAGCCGACGCACCGGCGGCGTACCGGGTCTTCGACGAACTGGCAGATCTCGCTTACCGGGCCTACCGGGATCTGGTGCACGACACGCCTGGTTTCGTCGAGTACTTCACCACTTCGACGCCCGTCGCGGAGATCGGCGATCTGAACATCGGGAGCCGTCCGGCATCTCGTAAACCGACCCGGGCGATAGCCGACCTGCGTGCTATCCCGTGGGTGCTGGCCTGGACGCAGTCGCGTGTGATGCTTCCCGGCTGGTACGGCACGGGCAGTGCCATCACGGAATGGATCGGTGACGATCCCGACCGGCTCGCGACCCTGCAGGACCTTTACCGACGGTGGCCGTTCTTCCGTTCCGTACTGTCGAACATGGCCCAGGTCATGGCCAAATCGGATCTGGGGTTGGCGGCCCGCTACTCGGAACTCGTGGAGGACGAAGGGCTACGCGCGCGGGTGTTCGACCGGATCGTCGCCGAACACGAGAGCACTGTGCAGGCGTACTTGCAGATCACCGGATACGACTCGCTGGTCGCCGACAATCCCGCCCTGGAACGGTCGCTGCACAACCGGTTCCCCTATCTCGAACCGCTGAACCACCTGCAGGTCGAGCTGCTACGGCGATATCGTGGCGGCGAAGACAGCGACGAGGTCAAGCGCGGAATACAGCTGACCATGAACGGCCTCGCCACCGCCTTGCGCAACAGCGGTTGAGATCCCCGAAAGATTTTTTCGCGCGGTATGTCGATTCGGAGCGGGTCCGTTCGTCGTCATCATGTACGGCAACCCGGCCGCACATCCCACATAGGAGATCTGTCGTGAAGTACATGCTGATGATCTACGCGGACACCGCATCCGACATCGAGCCCACCTGCGACTTCGAGGATTGGCAGCAATACGACAAGGAGTTGAAGGAGGCCGGGATCCTTGTTTCCGGGCATGCCCTCGAAGACCTCGTCACCGCCACCTCCGTTCAGGTGGACGCCGAAGGCCGTCGCAGCGTCACCGATGGCCCGTTCGCGGAGAGTCGTGAGGTTCTCGGAGGGTACGACGTCATCGACGTACCCGACCTCGACGTTGCGCTCGACTGGGCGGCACGTTGCCCCGGGTCCCGCGACGGCGGCCGTGTCGTGGTGCGACCCATCGCGGAATTCGGGGCGTAGGTCGTGACCGACCCGGACACCTCCGCAGATTCCGCGCTGCGGATCGAGGCGGTGTTCCGGGAGGAGCACGGCCGGCTGCTTGCGGCGCTCGTCCACCGGTTCGGTGACCTCGACCTCGCCGAGGAAGTGGCGTCCGAAGCCGTCGAGGCCGCCTTGATTCACTGGCCGATGGACGGCGTCCCGGATCGCCCCGGAGCGTGGTTGCTCACCACTGCACGCAGGAGAGCTCTCGATCGTCTCCGCCGTGACCGCGCCTACGCAGAGCGGCTGGCGGTCCTCGCAGTGGAATCCGAGAGATCCGCGCCCCGCTCGGTTCCTGAGGGCGACGACCTGCCCGACGATCGGCTCGAACTCTTCTTCGCATGCGCGCATCCGGCGTTGTCGCCGGACGACCGCATCGCGCTGATCCTGCGCTGCCTCGCCGGACTCGATACCGGCGAGGTTGCGCGGGCGTTCCTCGTCCCGCGCACCACCATGGCTCAGCGGATCGTACGTGCCAAGAACAAGATTCGTGGTGCACGCATCCCGTTCCGGGTGCCGCGACCCGATGAGCTGCCGGAGCGGTTGCCGGTGGTGCTCGGCGCTGTGTATTCGATCTTCACCGAGGGGTATGCGGCGAGCACCGGGGAGTCACTGCAGCGCCTCGACCTGGCGGAAGAAGCGATCCGTCTGGCCCGGATCCTGCGCAAACTGATGCCGTCGGATCGTGAAGTGACCGGGCTTCTTGCCCTGGTCCTGCTCGTGCACGCCCGCCGCGAAGCGCGCACCGATTCGTCGGGCGCGCTGGTGTTGCTCGCCGATCAGGACCGCGCTCGCTGGGACCTCCCGATGATCGACGAAGGTCGGTGTCTGGTCGGTGAGGCATTGACCGGCGGACGTCCCGGCCCCTATGCCGTGCAGGCGGCGATCGCGGCGGTGCACGACGAATCGGAGCGCGCCGACGACACCGACTGGCCGCAGATCGTGGCGCTCTACGACGTGCTGGGCGCCCTGACGCCATCACCGATCGTCGCGGTGAACCGCGCGGTGGCTGTTGCGATGCGCGACGGTCCCGCTGCGGGACTGACTCTGCTCGAGGACCTGGCCGACGAACCGGCCCTTCGGAACCACCACCCGTACGTCGCAGCCCGAGCCGAGTTGCTGCACCGCCTCGGACGTCACGATGAAGCCGCCGACCTGTATCGGCGCGCGCTGGACCTCGCGGGTACCGCGCCTGAACGCCGGTACCTGTCGATGAAGCTCACCGAGATCACGCTGCAGTGAGCTATGAAGACTACCGATACTCGTCGGCGAGATCGGGATATTCGTCCCACCGTGGTAGCCGGGTCCCGAGTACCGCAGCCTCGAGCCGGTCGAGGTAGTACTGCCAGCCGGGACCGATCTCTCCGACCTGCGAGCGGGGCACGTGTCGATGGGAGAATTCGACGGTGGTGACCCGGCCGATCGAGTGCAGCCCCACTTCGAGCAACCATCCGTCGATGTCGACGACGAACCCCGTCGGAGGAGTACATGTCACCACCCGGACATCGGTGGTGCTCGTGTCGTGCTGATCCGACATGGTCAGTCGAATCCATCCTGTTGTGGGGTCACCGGTGTAGGAGCCGTACCAGCGGGAAAGGGACTCGGGATCGGTCATGGCGGTCCACATCTCGCCGAGTGAACACACGACCACGCGCTGATACCCCAGCGTGACCAGGTTCGAGCCGTCCGGGCAATCCTGCTCGGGGCGAACAGCTCCGGGGATGGTCGTCGGGGTGCTCATAGTGGCCCTCCTCTCCCACGTTCTGGGCGTCGTGCTCCACTCATTGTCGCGCAGTGCGCCCACGTTGCGGTGACGTATTCGGCGGGGGAGGGAACCGTTCGGGTCTTCGCCGCGTCGAACTTGACGAGAGGGAAATCACGCGGCCACACGCCGCGGCAACCACGTGAGGAGCCCGCCGCATGGATCCACGCACGACGCGATGCGTACCGACCAGGTCACCACTGAGGGCCCTGCGTGTGGCCCGCGGCCCGCGTTCCCTGACGCAGATGCGTTGCGTTCATGTGGGAGGCGCTACGCCGCAGCAGCGGGCGAGTCAGGACGACCAGGATCGGAACGACCAGGAGGAGTGAGCTGCGGATCGGCGTCCGGTGCTGTGCGGGCCAGGTGTGTCGATGGAATGGGAATACCGTGGTGGATCAGGGTCGCAGCATCCAGTCCGGCGAAGAAGTGATGCAGCGTCGAGATCAACGTGTGGGTCCTCACGGACGAACCTCCTCGGATTCACTACTCGGGCAGTTCGAGCACACCACCGTCGCTGTCGCGGAAACAGTGGCAGTGATGCCATGTATCGGTAAGATCTGGTCATGTCGCACGTGGTGGCGCTTCCGGTGTACGACGGTATGACCTTGCTCGAATACGGGGCGGTGATCGAGGCTCTGGGATTCCGGTGGTCCGAGCTACCCGAACTCGATTACGAACTGCATACCTGCGGGCCGAAGACCGGCGTGACCACGCTCAGCGGTGCGGCGCTCGTCCCTCAGTTCCCGATCGAGGCGATCGCCGACGCCGACACCGTCATCGTGACCGGTGTCAGTGATGTCGACCGCGACCGTTGTGCCGAGTGGGGCGACCTGCTTCGCACCGCTGCTGCGCGTGGCGCCCGGATGGTGTCGGTCTGCACCGGTGCGTTCGCCCTCGCCGAGGCGGGACTGCTCGACGGTCGCCGGGCCACCACCCACTGGCGGCACGAACACCTCATGAGGTCCGAATTCCCGGCCGTCGAGCTGGACATCGCGGCCATCGTCGTGCGCGACGGTAATTTCCTCACCAGCGCGGGCGCATCGGCAGGCCTCGATCTCAGCATCGCGCTCATCCGGGACGATCACGGGCCCGAGCGGGCCAACGACATCGCCAGACGACTCGTGGTGACACCGCATCGTCACGCAGATCAGTCGCAGTTCGTCGACGTCGACCGGATTTCGGTGCGCGACGACCCGACCTTCACGCGCATGCTCGCAGCGGTCGGCGACGACGTCGGCCGCCGATGGACGATTCGGGACCTCGCGCACGAAGCGAACCTGTCGCCGCGCACATTGCACCGGCGATTTCGGGCGTACACGGGGTTTTCGCCCCTGGATTGGATTGTCCGCCAACGTATTCGAGCGGCAATGTCGCTGCTGGAACGCACCGACCGTCCGATCGAGGCGATCGGACGGGCCACCGGATTCGACGCCGCGGAAACCTTCCGATACCACTTCAGGCGGGTTTGCGGGACCAGCCCTCGGGACTACCGTACGAGCTTCCGCGGCGCATAGCGTTGCACGCCGATCAGGACGTCGGAAGATCCGCTCCCGCCGCGGGATCGACGAACCACACCGTCCGGTCGCGGCCCCGTGCGCCCGCCGCCGGAATCTCGTGCGGATCGGCGCCACCGACGGCTGCGGCAACCGCGTCGGCCTTGGCCTCACCGGTGACGAGCAACCACACCTGTCGGGCCCGCTGAATCGCGGGCAACGTCAATGTCACCCGCGCCGGCGGAGGTTTCGGGGAATCGTCGAGACCGACGACGAACCGTGTCTCCTCACGCACCGCATCGGTGTGGGGGAACAACGAATTGATGTGTCCCTCCCCGCCCATGCCGAGCAAATGCACATCGAAGGTGGGGACGGTGTTGTCGGGGGAGTGCTGGGCGAGTACCTCCGCGTAGCGAGCAGCGGACTCCTGGGGTGTGGTGCAGCCGTTCTCGCCGAGCGCCGGCATCGTGTGGACGCGGGACGCGTCGATCGGAACCAGATCGAGCAACGCGGCGCGGGCCTGCACCTCGTTGCGGTCGGGGTGGCCGGGCGGCAGGAAGCGCTCGTCGCCGAAGAACACGTTCACCGCCGACCAATCGATACCGCCTTGATCGCGGCGCACGTGCTCGAGAACCGCGATGCCGGTACCGCCGCCGGTCAGGACAACAGATGCCTGCACGCGCTCGCGTTGCGCGGCGACGATCGCCTCGACGAACTGCGATGCAGCAGCCTTTGCGACCGCATCGGCATCGGCGAACTTCGCGACCTCCACGGGTCCGAACTCAGACATATTCCACCTTCGACAGTTCGGCCAGCGCGGCCTCGTAGATTTCGTCGGGATCGAGACGTCGCAGTTCCTCTGCGAGACATTCGGCAGAGTCGCGGCGGGCCAGGGTGATCAGTGCGTCGGGCTTGTCGGTGCGCTGCAATGTCGCCACCCGCCCGTCCTGCGGGCGATCGAGCACGATCGTCTGGGTTTCGGTGTGTAGTTCGACACGCAGTTCACCCACCGCGCGCTGCACCGGACAATCGAGCCGGCTCGCGAGCCACCCGGCCAGCAGGTCGATCGCGACCTCCCCGTGCAGGCCCGACACTCTCGCCGAGAGCACCTTCTCGTAGGGCGGCTGATCCAACGCGGAAACGAGCAGCGCACGCCAATACGTGATCCGGGCCCATGCGAGGTCGGTGTCGCCGGGTCGGTAGCCCGTGAGGCGCCCCACGATGTCGGCCCGCGGATCGATCGCATTGGTGGCATCGGTGATGCGCCGCACCGCGAGTTTCCCGACCGGATCCAGGGCCGGAACGGCGGGGGCCTGATTCGGCCACCAGGCGACCACCGGTGTGTCCGGAAGCAGGAACGGGACGACCACCGATTCCTGATGATCGCCGAGTTCGCCGTGCAACGCGAGGATCAGCACCTCGGATGCCCCGGCCTCCCCGGCGACCCGGATCTCCGCATCGAGTCGCGGGGGGCCGTCCATGCGTCCCCGGCCGATCACGATGACGCGGCACGGATGTTCTCGGGATGCGTCGGTCGCCGCCGAGATCGACGCTTCGAGGCGTCGCGCGTCGCCCGCACACACGATCAACGTCAGGACGCGACCCTGCGTGACGACACCGCCCGTGCGCCGCAGTTCCACGATCTTCTTGCTGACATCCACCGCGGACGTGTCGCGCAACTGAACTCTCACGGTCGCCTCCATTCGCGGCCGGAGCGGCGCAGCATCTCGTCGGCGGCAGCGGGGCCCCACGTACCCGACTCGTAGCCTTCGGGGCGACCCGACTTCGCCCAGTGCTCGAGCACCGGATCGAGGATCTGCCAGGACAATTCGACCTCCTGGTTCACCGGGAACAATGACGGCTCACCGAGCAGTACGTCGAGCAGCAACCGCTCGTACGCCTCGGGGGACGACACCGTGAACGCCTGGCCGTAGCTGAAGTCCATGTTCACATCCCGGACCTCCATCTCGGAGCCGGGGACCTTCGAGCCGAAACGCATCGTGACGCCTTCATCGGGCTGCACCCGGATGACGAGGGCGTTCTGGCCGAGTTCCTCGGTCATCGTGGTGTCGAACGGCAGATGCGGTGCGCGCTTGAACACCACCGCAATCTCGGTGACACGGCGACCGAGCCGTTTACCCGTGCGGAGGTAGAACGGCACTCCCGCCCACCGGCGAGTATCGACTTCGAGAGTGATCGCGGCGTAGGTCTCCGTCGTCGAGTCGGACGCGAACCCGTCCTCTTCGAGCAGCCCCACCACGGGTTCGCCGCCCTGCCAGCCCGCGGTGTACTGGCCGCGGGCGGTGGTCTCGTCGAGCGGCTCGGCGAGACGGGTCGCCGACAGCACCTTTATTCGCTCGGCGCGCAGCTCGGACGGCGCGAAGCTGACCGGTTCCTCCATGGCGGTGAAAGCGAGCAGCTGAAGCAGATGGTTCTGGATGACGTCGCGGGCCGCGCCGATACCGTCGTAATACCCCGCGCGACCACCGAGGCCGATGTCCTCGGCCATGGTGATCTGCACGTGGTCGACATAGTGCGCGTTCCAGATCGGATCGAACAGCTGGTTCGCGAAACGGAGCGCCAAGATGTTCTGGACCGTTTCCTTGCCCAGATAATGGTCGATTCGGAATACCGAATCCTCGGAGAACACCTCACCGACGACGGAATTGAGCTCGCGGGCGCTTTCCTGGTCGTGTCCGAACGGCTTCTCGATCACCACGCGGCTCCACGCGCCGTTCTCGGGTTCGGCGAGCCCGGAACGGGACAACTGCCCGCACACCACGGGGAACGCGGCCGGCGGGACCGACAGATAGAACGCATGGTTCCCGCCGGTACCGCGTTCACGGTCGAGTTTCTCGAGTGTGGCAGTCAATTCCGCGAAGGCGCTGTCGTCGTCGAAGGAGCCCTGCACGAAGCGGATTCCTTCGGAGAGCCGTTGCCACACCTCTTCGCGGAACGGGGTCCGCGAATGGTCACGGACCGCGGCGTGCACGATCTCACCGAAGTCCTCGTCGGCCCAGTCCCGCCGGGCGAAACCGACCAATGCGAATCCGGGCGGCAACAGACCCCGATTGGCCAGGTCGTAGACCGCGGGCATCAGTTTCCGTCGGGCGAGGTCGCCGGTGACCCCGAAGATCACGAGGGCGCAGGGCCCCGCGATACGAGGAAGACGACGGTCTCTGCCATCCCGCAGCGGGTTGACCCACGCCGCCGCGCCGGATTCGCGCACGCTCAGCCCTCCGTGCCCGGAGCGTGGGCAGCCAACTGCTCGGAGGTGGCCGCCAGCAACTCGTTCCACGAGACCTCGAACTTCTCGACGCCTTCGTCCTCGAGTTTCCGGAAGACATCCGGCAGGTCGACACCGATCTTGGTGAGCGCATCGAAGACCTGCTGGGCGGCCGCGATGTTGCCGGTGACGGTGTCGCCGGTGATCTCCCCGTGGTCGGCCACGGCCTCGAGGGTCTTCTCCGGCATGGTGTTGACCGTGTTCGGCGCCACCAGATCGGTGACATACAGGGTGTCGGGGTAGTCGGGGTTCTTCACGCCCGTCGAGGCCCACAGGGCCCGCTGCGGGTGGGCACCAGCGGCTTCGAGTGACGGGAACCGCGCGCCGGTTTCGAACGCCGCCCGGTACGCAGCGTAGGCGAGGCGGGCGTTGGCGACCCCCGCCTTGCCTCGCAGCGCGAGTGCGGCGTCGGTGCCGATCTCGTCGAGCCGCGGATCGATCTCGGTATCGACGCGGGAGACGAAGAACGATGCCACCGACCGGATCTGCGACAGGTCGTGGCCGGCGGCCTTGGCGGCGGTGAGACCGTCGAGATACGCGTCGATCACTCGTTCGTACCGGTCGACCGAGAAGATCAGTGTCACGTTCACGCTGATGCCTTCACCGATCACCCGGGCGATGGCGGGCAGTCCCGCGACCGTTGCCGGGATCTTGATGAACAGGTTGGGGCGGTCGACGATCTTCCACAGCTCGAGTGCCTGCTCGACTGTCTCCTCGGTCTTGTGCGCCAGGCGGGGATCGACCTCGATGGACACGCGTCCGTCGAGCCCTCCGGAGGCGTCGAAGACCGGGGCGAGCACGTCGCATGCCGCCCGCACGTCGTCGGTGGTGGCGGCGAGGATCGTGGCGTCGACATCGGCGCCGGCCGCGGCGAGGTCGCGAATCTGCGAGTCGTACGCGTGGCCCTTCGACAACGCCGCCTGGAAGATCGACGGATTCGTGGTGACGCCTACGACACTGCGGGTGGCGACGAGTTCGGCGAGGTTGCCGGATTCGATGCGCTCACGCGACAGGTCGTCGAGCCAGACCGACACGCCTTCGGCGGACAGCTGCGCCAACTTCTCGTTCTGAGTGGAAACCTGCTGGGTCATCGGGGTCATCCCTTCACACGGGTGAGCGAGCGGCGGGCAGCGTCGACGACGGCCTCGGCGGTGATGCCGAACTCGCGGTACAGAGTCTTGTAGTCGGCCGAGGCGCCGTAGTGCTCGAGTGAGACGGCTTCACCCGCATCCCCCAGCAGTCGATACCAGGACATCGCCAGGCCGGCTTCCACCGAAACACGGGCCTTGACCGACGGGGGGAGTACTTCATCGCGGTACGCCTGATCCTGCTCGAGGAACCACTCGAGCACCGGCACCGACACGACACGCGTCGGGACGCCGTCGGCTTCGAGCGTGTCGCGGGCTGCGACCGCGAGCTCGACCTCGGAGCCGGTCGCGAGCAGCACGACCTCGGGGGTGCCGTTCGACGCCTCGGCGAGCACGTAGGCCCCGCGGGCGACGCCCTCTGCCGCCTTCTCGCGTGTCCCCTCGAGCACGGGAACGTTCTGACGGGTCAGGGCGAGCGCGGTGGGGCCGGTGCGGTTCTCCAGCGCCGACTTCCACGCAAACGAGGTCTCGTTGGCATCCGCGGGCCGGATCACTGCCAGATTCGGGATGGCGCGCAGCGCGGTGAGGTGCTCGATCGGCTGGTGAGTCGGGCCGTCCTCACCGAGACCGATCGAATCGTGTGTCCACACGTAGATCGCCGGGGTCTGCATCAGCGCAGCGAGACGCACTGCGGGGCGCATGTAGTCGGAGAACACGAGGAACGTACCGCCGTACGGACGGGTGGGACCGTGCAGCGCGATGCCGTTGAGGATCGCCCCCATCGCGTGCTCACGGATGCCGAAGTGCAGGGTGCGGCCGTACGGCTGCGCAGTCCAGTCCTTCGTCGAGATGGATGTGGGACCGAAGGACTCGGACCCGGCGATCGTGGTGTTGTTGCTGCCCGCGAGATCGGCGGACCCACCCCACAGCTCGGGCAGGATCGGCCCGAGGGCTGCGAGTGCCTTACCGGAGGCGGCTCGCGTGGCCGGTCCCTTCTCGGTCGGCTCGTAGGTGGGGAGTGCGTCGACCCACCCGTGCGGGAAGCTGCCCTCGTGCAGGCGGTCGAACAGTTCCTTGCGCTGCGGTTCACGCTCGGCCCACGCATCGAAGTCGGCCTGCCAGGCCTCGCGGGCCTTGGTGCCGCGATCGACTACACGGCGGGTGTGTTCGATCACCTCGGCGGCGACATCGAAGTTCTTCTCGGGGTCGAATCCGAGGGCGGTCTTGACCGCGGCGACCTCGTCGGCGCCGAGCGCGGCGCCGTGCGCGTCGCCGCTGTTCATCTTCGTCGGGGCGGGGTAACCGATGATGGTGCGCACCGAGATGAACGACGGCCGGTCGGTGACGGCCTTGGCGTTCTCGACGGCCTCGAGCAGCGCGGAGACGTTCTCGCCGCCCTCGACGGTCTGTACGTGCCAGCCGTATGCCTCGTAGCGCTGGGAGACGTCCTCGCCGAGGGCGATCGCGGTGTCGTGCTCGATGGAGATCTTGTTGTCGTCGTAGAAGACGATCAGGTTGCCGAGTTCCTGCACGCCGGCGAGCGAGGATGCCTCGGAGGTGACGCCCTCTTCGATGTCGCCGTCGGAGGCGACGACGTAGATGTAGTGGTCGAACGGGCTCGCGCCCGGCGCGGCCTCGGGGTCGAACAGACCACGCTCGCGGCGGGCGGCCATCGCCATGCCTACGGCGGAGGCCAGGCCCTGCCCCAGCGGCCCAGTGGTCATCTCGACACCCGCGGTGTGGCCGTGCTCGGGGTGGCCGGGCGTGAGTGAACCCCACGTGCGCAGTGACTCGAGGTCGGCGAGTTCGAGTCCGTAACCGGACAGGTACAGCTGCACGTACAGCGTCAGGCTCGAATGTCCGCACGAGAGCACGAAGCGATCACGACCGACCCACTTCGGATCGGTCGGGTCGTGTCGCAGAACCCGCTGGTAGAGCGTGTAGGCCAGCGGAGCGAGGCTCATTGCGGTGCCCGGGTGCCCATTTCCGACCTTCTGGACGGCGTCTGCGGCGAGAATCCGCGCGGTGTCGACGGCCTTGGTGTCCAGGTCGGTCCAGTCGGCGGGATGGGCCGCCTGGGTGAGGGTGCGGATCTCGTCTGTGATCGACACGAGCAGAAGTCTCCTGACATGGGTGTACGGGGTGCCGGCGGGTGTCAAAGCCCCACGCGCTCCTCCAGACTAATGCCCGGTGGTGAGCGGGTCGATTCGGTGCGCAGATGGCTGCGGTCTACCATCGTCCGTAGTAGTGGCGCGTCCGAACGACCGGGCGACCGTGAGCGGGCGAGCGAAGGTGCGTATTCGCGTGGTGCAAGGAGACAGTGTGCGAGCAGGGCGGCGACCAGGAGGTCACGGCTTGGGCGCCCCGGAGGTTCCCGCCACGCCACGACCGGATACCGCGTGGGGTCGTTTCTCGGGAACGGTGCTCGCCTATATCGCGTTGACCAAGCCGCGTGTGATCGAGTTGCTGCTTGTCGCGACGATCCCCGCGATGCTGTTCGCAGACCGTGGCAGCGTCGACATCGTCCTGATCCTGAGCACCCTCTTCGGCGGGTGGATGGGTGCCGCGAGCGCGAACGCGCTCAACTGCGTGGTGGATGCCGACATCGACAAGGTGATGAAGCGCACGGCGCTGCGGCCTCTTGCGCGCCAGGCCGTTCCGACCCGCAATGCCTTCGTGTTCGGTGTCGTGCTGGGGCTCGCGTCGTTCCTGTGGTTGTGGTGGCGCGCGAACCTTCTCGCCGGCCTGTTGGTCGTGGCGACCATCGCGTTCTACGTGCTCGTCTACACGATGGTGCTCAAGCGCCGCACGTGGCAGAACGTCGTGTGGGGCGGGGCCGCTGGATGCATGCCGGTCATGGTCGGCTGGGCCGCGGTCACCGGGTCCCTGAGCTGGGAACCGATCGTACTGTTCCTGGTGATCTTCTTCTGGACTCCACCGCACACCTGGGCGCTCGCGATGCGCTACAAAGAGGATTACGAGGCCGCCGGGGTGCCGATGCTTCCGGTGATCGCCACCGAGCAGCACGTGACCAAGCAGATCCTGTTCTACACGTGGGCGACGGTCCTCGCGACACTGGTCATCGTGCCCGCGGCCGGCCTCATCTACGCAGTGGTGACGGTGCTGGCGGGGGCGTGGTTCCTGTATGTCGCGCACCAGCTGTACAACAGCGTTCGGGGTGGCGCATCGGTCAAGCCGCTCAAACTGTTCCTGCAGTCCAACAACTACCTGGCTGTCGTGTGCCTCGGTCTCGCGGTGGACTCGGTCCTGGACCTGCCCACCATCGCGTCGTACTTCTGACCCGTATTTCCGCGATCACCCTGGTTTCCACTTCGGGAAACCAGGGTGATCGCGTGTGTCGTCGTGTCAGGGGATCAGCACGATCGAACCGGTGGTGCGCCGTGACTCGAGGTCGGTGTGGGCCCGGGCGGCGTCGGCGAGGGGATACGTCGCGCCGACCCGGATGGCGAGCGTCCCCGCTGCGATCGCCGCAAACACGTCGCCGGAACGCCACAGCAGTTCCTCGCGGGTCAGCGTATGGTGTGCCAGCGTCGGACGGGTGACGAACAATGATCCGGCCGGGTTGAGTCGCTGGAGATCGAACGGGGGCACTGCGCCGCTGGCGGCTCCGAACAGTGCCAGCGTGCCGCGGATGCGCAGCGACGCCAGCGACGCCTCGAAGGTCGCGGCACCGACCCCGTCGTATACGGCGGCGACTCCGTCGCCTCCGGTGCGTGCCCGGACCTGCTCGGCGAGGTCCTCGCCGTACCGCAGGACTTCGGCGGCACCCGCCTGCCGCGACAGTGTCTCTTTCTCGTCGGTCGAGACCGTGGTGATCACGCGGACGCCCTTGGCGACCGCGAGCTGTGTCAGGAGCAGTCCGACGCCGCCGGCTCCCGCATGCACGAGGACGGTGTCGCCGGGCTGCGCCGGATAGGTCGATTCGATCAGGTAGTGCGCGGTCATTCCCTGCAGCAGCACCGAGGCGGCCTGCTCGGCGGGAACCGTGTCCGGGACGGACACAGCCACGGCAGCCGGGACGCGGACCAGTTCGGCGTACGAACCCGGTGCCGCGCACCACGCCACACGCTGTCCGACGCTGACGTCGTCGACATCGGCGCCGACGGCCACCACCGTGCCGGTACCTTCCGAACCCGGGATGTGCGGTAGATCCGTGCCGTACATCCCGGTCCGAAAATAGGTGTCGATGAAATTGACGCCGATCGCCTCGGTCCGGACGAGTAGATCGCCGGGGCCGGGTTCGGGGTCGGGGAGTTCGGCCGGGACGAGTACTTCCGGACCGCCGTGCTGTGCCACTTGGATTGCGCGCATACGGCCACAGTATTCTGCAGACATGAGCGTCGAAACCCAGACCACGCAGGCACCGGCCGATATCGTCTCGTCTCTCCGCAGCTTCGTCGCTGAGCACGGCGAAACCGCCAAGGCGGTCATTCAGCCCGTCGGGTACGCGGGCGTGCGGATCACCGTCGTCGCCGAGGACGGTGTGCTCGGTGATCGTATGGTCGCCGACCTGCCGACCGCCCACGCGGTCGTCGCGGCACTGCCCAACGTCACCGTCTCCGGATGGGAGCGTGAGGTCACGAGCATCGCAGATCCGGCCCGGGGGCACTGGAAGAAGATGGCAGGATGGGTCGCGAATCAGACGCGTTTTCCGAAGGCACGTAACGAACGCTGAACGGAACCCTCAGAACGCCATTTCGGCCGCCCGAGCTCAGCTCGGGCGGCCGAAACGGTATCTGCAGGGAGGTTCAGACCGTGACCGGCTCGCGGTGCGGCGACTGGGTGCGGATCCGACCTGCGGCCCAGACCGCGGCGGTAGCGGCGGTGCACAGTCCGGCACCTGCGACGTGGAACACCACGAGCACCGCCGGGACATCTGTCCAGAACTGCACGAGGCCGATGCAGGATTGCGCGACGACCAGGGCCAGCACGACCTTGAGGCGAAGTTTGACAGCGTTCGTGGTCTCCACCGCATACACGGCGAAGGTGAGGCCGACGAGCAACGCCAGATACGCGACGAGCAGTTCGGCGTGCAGGTGCACGAGTGTGGTGATGTCGATATCCAGTCGCGGCACGGGCCGGTCGATGCTCTTGTCTCCGGCGTGCGGGCCAGCGCCGGTGACCATCGTCCCGGCGATCAGGACCCCGGCGAGCGCAATACCGGACAGCGCGGTCAACCACCGCAGTGGCTGCGGGAGAACCTGCACCACCACACCGTCGTCGGGTTCGCCGACCTTCGCGAAGAGCACGGTGGCGAGCCAGACCATCCCCATCGACACCAGCAGGTGGATCGCGACGGTCCACCACAGCAGGCCCGTCAGGACGGTGATGCCACCGATGATGGCCTGCAGCACGGTGCCTGCGGGCATCAGCCATGCCCAGGCGATGACCTCGCGGCGACGGCGCGCGCGTGTCACCGCAAGCACAATCGCGGCCGCGACGAGCACCACGACGAAGGTGAGCAGGCGGTTTCCGAACTCGACGATCTGGTGGAGCGTGTTCACGCTGCTGGATACGCCGACCGGAACCAGGGACCCGGGGAAACATTGCGGCCATGTGGGGCATCCGAGACCCGATGCGGTCACGCGCACCACCGAACCGGTCACCGCGATACCGCCCTGCACCACGATCGACAGGAAGGCGATTGCCCGCTGGGTCCGCAGGGACGGTAGAGGGAGACGGTCGACAAGGCTCAGATAGCCGCGATACAACACGGACACGATGGTACGACTCCGTCCACTACGGCTTGTAGTTGGGTGGTTCGGGCAAGGTCAGGTGAAGCGGAACCATCGGCTCGCGGCCACGCCGCCGATCAGGGCCCACACGGCCATCACGACGATCGACAGCCAGTCCACGGCCCCTGCGATCGCGGAGTCGAGCGAGAGGGTCAATGCACCCGACGGAACCAGACGCACGACGTGCACGAGGGCTTCGGGGATCACGTCGTCGAGTAGTACGACGCTGCCGATGCCGAGCAGCACGAACCACACGATGTTCGCGAGCGCCAGCACGATCTCCGCGCGCAGCGTGCCGCCGAGGAGCAGTCCGAGCGTCGCGAACATCACCGTTCCCAGCGCGATGACCACCGCTCCGATAACCAACCCTGTCGGACTCGGGCGCCAGCCCAGCGCGAGTCCGATGGCGCCGAGAAGAATTGATTGCATCACCACTACGATGCCGACCGCAGTGCTCTTACCTGCGATGATGCCCCATTTCGGGAGCGCGGTCGCACCGATCCTTTTCAGTGCACCGTACCTGCGGTCGAATCCGACGGCGATTGCCTGGCCGGTGAACGCGGTGGACATCACCGCCACCATCATCACCGCGGGCAGGACCCGGTCGACGCGGGCGTCGCCGAGATCTCCGATCGGCAGGAGGGTGAGTCCGATCAGCAACGTGATCGGGATGAACATCGTCAGCAGGAGTTGCTCGCCGTTGCGCAGCAGCAGGGTCAGTTCCATCCGGGACTGTGCCACGAGCATCTTGGCGGGCGCATTCGGTCGTGGACCCGGTGTGAAGGTGCCGGGGGCGAAGCGATTGTTGGCCGGGCGGTCGCGGGATGTCACACTCAACCTCTCAGTTCCCGTCCTGTGAGTTCGAGGAACACGTCCTCGAGGCTGCGCTGGTCGACGCGGATCTCCGTGGCCAGCGCGCCTTGCTCGGCGCACCACGTGGCTGCCGCGGCGACCACGGACGGATCGATATCGCCTTCGACGAGATAACGTCCGGGCAGTGCTTCGCGCACCCGGTGCTCCGCCAGTGCGGTCCGCAACGGGGTGACGTCGAGATCGGGTGGCGCCGACAGCCACAGTTGGCCTTCCGCCCCGATCCGGGTGACCTCTTCGGGAGTTCCCGAAGCGACGACCTTGCCGTGATCGATGATGACGATCTCGTCGGCGAGTTCTTCCGCTTCGTTCATCAAGTGAGTGGTGAGCAACACGCTGACGCCATCGTGGCGTAGCGCGTCGATCAGTTCCCACACCAGCAGCCTGGCCTGAGCGTCCAATCCGGCCGTGGGTTCGTCGAGGAACACCAGTTCCGGGCGGCCGACGAGCGCGCAGGCCAACGCGAGGCGCTGCTGCTGCCCACCGGAGAGCCGTCGGTACGGGGTGCGGCGGGAATCCTCGAGGCCGAGGCGCTGCAGGAGCCAATCCGGGTCGAGTGGATCGGCGGAGTAGGCGGCCACCAGATCGAGCATCTCCCCGGCCTTGGAACCCGGATAGGCGCCGCCGCCCTGCAGCATGACCCCGATCCGTGGCCGTAGGAGGTCGGACTGGGTGATCGGGTCGAGTCCGAGAACACGGACAGTGCCCTCTTCGGGGGTGACAAATCCCTCGCACATTTCCACCGTGGTGGTCTTACCGGCGCCGTTGGGGCCGAGTAGAGCGAGGACCTGAGCGGGTTCGACGGTCAGGTCGAGTCCGTCGACCGCGGTCACACCCCCGAATTTCTTGACGACGCCGTCCAGGCGCACAGCGGGAGCCGCACCTGCGGCAGATTTCGAGGTCACGGGTTTCCAGCGTAGGCGTCGGCGGTCTCGGTGGGGCGCGCCGGTGCGTGATCTTCACCGCGCCACGGCAGCAGGGTTCGGGTCGCGACGATCAGGAGACCTGCGACCACGATCGTGGCGATGGCAGCCTGCACGATGATGAACGGTTGGTACTCGCCACCGTTGGGCATCAGGATCACGCTGACCACCGAGGAGAACACGATCGTCGGGATGCGGAAGACGGGTCGGGTCGCCCACGCAGCCAACGGAATTACCGCCCACAGCAGGTACCAGGGTTGAACCACCGGGAACAGCAGCACGATCGCACCGAGCGAGACACCCAGAGCGCCGACAGGATGCAGTCGCCCCGTCAGCACTGCCAGCAGCATCCGCACAGTGACGAACGCCGCGACGAGTGCGGCGAGCGGTCGTGTGATGGACAACACCGCCGTCGTGTGGTCGCCCAGACCGAGCAGGACTCCGGCCAGGCCGGTGCCGACACCGAGCAGCGTGGGGATCGACATCCAGCTGCGGACCTCGGTGGCAGTTCCCAACGTGTGTGTCCAGCCCAACCCGAGGCCGCTGCCCCAACTGATCAACGCGATCACCGTGAGCGCGACGACACCGAGCACCGCGGCTGCCGCGAGTACCGCTCGCACCGACCCGCCCCACTTCCGCGCCAGGGCCATGCCGACGAAGCCGAGCGCGAGCAGCGTGGGCACCTTGATCATCGACGACAACGAGATCACGGACGTGCCGGTCACGAGCCATGCAGCGGCCTGCCACCGTGAGGTGCGGGCGGTGTCGCTGTAGACCCCGCGCAGTGCCAGTTCGACACCCGCGAGCATGAGCCCGAGCATCAATGCTTCGTTGTGGATGCCCGCCACCAGATGGAACAGCAACAGCGGATTCGCGGCGCCGAGCCACAGAGCGCTCACCGGGGCCACCCCGCACCGTCGCGCCAGACGCGGCAGCGCCCACACGATCAGGGCGACGCCGAGCAGTGCGAACAGCCGGTGCACGAAGATGCCCGCGACGATGTTCTCACCGGTGAGGAAAGCGATCTTCTCACCGAGCCAGATGAAGGCGGGTCCGTACGGTGCGGAAGTGTCACGCCAGATGTTCGGCACCGTTCGGGTCAGGACGTGATCGACACCGAGCGCCCCGGCAGGCCCGATGCCGTACGGGTCCATGCCGCGTGCGGCGATCTCACTCTGCGCGAGGTAGGAGTACACGTCCTTGCTGAACATGGGGGGTGCCACGACCAGCGGGAGGATCCACAGCAGCAGCGTGCGGTCGAGTTGCGACCGGGTCAGGCGACGCGGTTGCCCGTCGGGGTCGCGGCGTCCGATCGCGAAACGCCCGAGCAGGAGCCACGCGAGGACGACGAGGACGGTCCCCGTCATGGTCAGGGTCAGCGCGGCACTGGGCATCCGCGCGGCGAGCCCGAGTGCGCGGACGCCCTGCACGGGATTCTGCAGGACGGGCTGGGCACCGGCACCGAGCGCGCCGATGGCCATCAGGACGGCGCCGGTCGCACCGAACAGCCGGATGCGGTGCAGTTGGACGGTCTCGGTGGTGTCGAGTCCGCGGCCGTCGGTTTCGTCGCCGTGCAGGACCGTGGCCACGTCGTGGCCTGCGCCCCGGCCGTCGACGCCGAAGACGCGTCGGATGAGCGTGAGCGCGCGGGTGCCGATACCGGTTCCGTCGGAGCGCGGATCCGAGGGGGAATCGGTTTCGGGTGAAGTCGGCGGCACCAAGGAAGCGTAACGGGCGCCGGGGAGGTGCCCCGAAGCGTCCGCCGCGCCCTCTGTTCCCACTATTCCCGCGGTGAGGAAGGGCACCCTTGGTGGACCCGGGCCTTGAATTCCGTCACACTGGTGTTGTGAAAAGCCCGTCAGAGTTCGTGGAACAGACAGAACGCGCAGGTCGAGCACCTGCCGCGGGTTCTGTGCGTCCATCGGCCGGACGCGAGCACCACGAAGGACAGACCCGTGCTGCGGTCGTGAAACTACTGGTCGAGAACGGACCGGTCACCGCAACCGACATCGGAGAGCGACTCGGTCTGAGCGCAGCAGGTGTGCGCCGCCACCTCGATGCACTCATCGAGTCCGGTGAAGCCCAGTCGGTGGTGCCGCCGCGCGCGAAGGCGCGGGGTAGAGGGCGCCCCGCCAGGCGATTCCAGCTCACTTCCCTCGGTCGTGCCCGTCTCGGGCATTCGTACGACGATCTCGCCGGCGCGGCGATGCGCCACCTGCGTGAGCTCGGCGGCTCTGCCGCGATCGAAGACTTCGCGCGCCGCCGGGTCCAATCCATCGTGGGCGGTATCGAACCGGTCGAATCGGACGACGAGATCGACACGGTGGCCGACGAGATCGCCGCGGCCTTCAGTGCTGCGGGATTCGCGGCATCGACACGCCGCGTCGGGGCCGGCGTGCAGATCTGCCAGCACCATTGCCCGGTCTCCCATGTCGCCGAGGAGTTCCCCGAACTCTGCGAGGCGGAACAGGACGCATTCGTGGAGTTGCTCGGCAGTCACGTGCAGCGTCTCGCGACAATCGCCAACGGCGACGCATTCTGCACCACCCACGTGCCGGTGCTCCCCACCAAGGAGTCGCCGAGTCCGTGACCCGCAGCAAACCGCAAGAGATCAGAAACACCAGACATCCCGAAGTTCGTCCGTCGGTACAGCCCGCGCCGACAACCACCCCACTCCGGAAGGAGCCCGCATGACCGTCACATCGGACCAGACATCCGGCGCCGGTACACCGCTGACGCAGGAAGAGACCATCGAGTCTCTCGGCCACTACGAATACGGCTGGTCGGACTCCGACGCTGCCGGCGCGGTGGCGCAGCGCGGCCTGTCCGAGGACGTCGTGCGCGACATCTCCTCGAAGAAGAGCGAGCCCGAGTGGATGCTCGACATCCGTCTCAAGGCGCTGCGGACCTTCGACAAGAAGCCGATGCCGGTGTGGGGTTCGAAACTCGACGGGATCGACTTCGACAACATCAAGTACTTCGTGCGTTCCACGGAGAAGCAGGCCGCGAGCTGGGACGACCTGCCCGACGACATCAAGAACACCTACGACAAGCTGGGTATCCCGGAAGCGGAGAAGCAGCGTCTCGTCTCGGGTGTCGCCGCTCAGTACGAGTCCGAGGTGGTCTACCACCAGATCCGTGAGGACCTCGAGTCGCAGGGCGTGATCTTCCTCGACACCGACTCGGGTCTGCGCGAGCACCCCGAGCTGTTCCGCGAGTACTTCGGCACGGTGATCCCGGCCGGCGACAACAAGTTCTCCGCACTCAACACCGCGGTGTGGTCGGGTGGCTCGTTCATCTATGTCCCGCCGGGTGTCCACGTCGACATCCCGCTGCAGGCCTACTTCCGGATCAACACCGAGAACATGGGCCAGTTCGAGCGCACGCTGATCATCGTCGACGAGAATGCGTCCGTGCACTACGTCGAGGGGTGCACGGCACCGATCTACAAGTCCGACTCGCTGCACTCCGCGGTCGTCGAGATCATCGTCAAGAAGGGTGGCCACTGCCGCTACACGACGATCCAGAACTGGTCGAACAACGTCTACAACCTGGTGACCAAGCGCACCAAGGTCGAGGCGGGTGGCTCGATGGAGTGGATCGACGGCAACATCGGTTCCAAGGTGACGATGAAGTACCCCGCCGTGTGGATGATGGGCGAGCACGCCCGCGGCGAGGTGCTCTCGGTCGCGTTCGCCGGCGAGGGCCAGCACCAGGACACCGGCGCGAAGATGCTCCACCTGGCGCCGCACACCTCCTCGACGATCGTGTCGAAGTCTGTCGCGCGTGCCGGTGGCCGTGCGTCGTACCGCGGCCTCGTCCAGGTCAACAAGGGCGCCTACGGCTCGAAGTCGACCGTCAAGTGCGACGCGCTGCTCGTCGACCAGATCAGCCGTTCCGACACCTACCCTTACGTCGACATTCGCGAGGACGACGTGACGATGGGGCATGAAGCCACCGTCTCCAAGGTCAGCGACGATCAGCTGTTCTACCTGATGAGCCGCGGACTGAACGAGGACGAGGCGATGGCGATGATCGTGCGTGGCTTCGTCGAGCCCATCGCCAAGGAACTGCCGATGGAATATGCACTCGAGCTCAACCGGCTCATCGAACTGCAGATGGAAGGGGCAGTCGGCTAAATGACTGCGGAAGCGAAGAACATTACGACCGGCGGGGGACAAGGCGTCCAGGACGCCGTCCGTGGCGAGAACCACGCATCGGCGGTCGGCACGCAGGCGGTGCCTGCCACCAATAAGGGAGAGGTGTTCACGTCGTTCGACGTGAACGCGTTCGAGATCCCCGGCGGCCGTGACGAGGCGTGGCGGTTCACCCCGCTGCGCCGACTGCGCGGGCTGCACGACAGCACCGCTGTCGCCGACAGCACCGCGACCATCGAGATCAGCGACGTCGAAAATGTGCAGGTCGAAACGGTGGGTCGCGATGACAGTCGACTCGGCCAGGGTGGGGTGCCGTTCGACCGGGTCGCCGCGCAAGCGTACTCGTCGTTCGAGACGGCGACCGTCGTCACTATCGGTCGCGAGGTCGAGGTGGCCGAACCCGTCACGATCACGGTGACCGGCCCCGGCGAAGGACACGTGGCCTTCGGGCACCTCCAGATCCGGCTCGACGCGTTCGCGCAGGTCACCGTTGTGCTCGACCAGAAGGGCAGCGGCACCTACGCGGAGAACGTCGAGTTCGTCCTCGGGGACAGCGCACAGCTGCGGGTCGTTGCGATCCAGGACTGGGCGGACGACGCCGTGCACGTCGCGGCACACCACGCCCGACTCGGGCGCGACGCCGTGCTACGGCACTTCACCGTCGGGCTCGGCGGCGACCTGGTGCGTCTGTCCGCCACCGCCAAGTACGACGGCCCCGGCGGCGACGCCGAGCTTCTCGGTCTGTATTTCGCCGACGCGGGACAGCACCTCGAACAGCGTCTTCTCGTCGATCACTCGCAGCCGCACTGCAAGTCGAATGTGGTCTACAAGGGTGCGCTCCAGGGCGACCCCGATTCGGGTAAACCCGACGCCCACACCGTGTGGATCGGCGACGTGTTGATCCGCGCAGAGGCCGAGGGCACCGATACCTTCGAGCTCAACCGCAACCTCGTGCTCACCGACGGTGCGCGCGCGGACTCGGTACCGAACCTCGAGATCGAGACCGGTGAGATCGTCGGGGCCGGCCACGCCTCCGCCACCGGCCGTTTCGACGACGAGCAGCTTTTCTACCTGCGTGCCCGCGGCATTCCGGAGGATCAGGCCCGGCGGCTCGTCGTGCGCGGCTTCTTCCACGAACTCCTCGAGAAGATCACCGTCCCCGAGGTTCGTGAGCGACTCGAAGCCGCGGTCGAGGCCGAACTCGCTGCGGTCGGCGTCTGACACGCCCCTCTGCTGTTACTCCCATTGACTTTCGAAGGAATCAGTAAACCGATGTCCAGCCCCCAGAACGTCCTCGAGATCAAAGACCTGCACGCCCGCGTCGCGCAGACCGACGCGAATGCCGAGCCGATCGACATCCTCAAAGGTGTGAACCTCACGGTTCGCTCCGGTGAGACCCACGCGATCATGGGCCCGAACGGCTCCGGCAAGTCCACACTGTCGTACGCAATCGCCGGACACCCCAAGTACGAGGTCACCTCGGGTTCGATCACCCTCAACGGTGAGGATGTCCTCGAGATGAGTGTGGACGAGCGGGCACGTGCCGGGCTGTTCCTCGCGATGCAGTACCCCGTCGAGGTGCCGGGCGTCTCGATGTCGAACTTCCTGCGCACTGCCGCCACCGCCACCCGCGGTGAAGCTCCTAAGCTCCGCCACTGGGTCAAGGAAGTCAAAGAGGCGATGAACGAGCTGGACATCGACCCGGCCTTCGGTGAGCGCAGCGTCAACGAAGGATTCTCCGGCGGCGAGAAGAAGCGCCACGAGATCCTCCAGCTCGGGCTGCTCAAGCCGCAGATCGCGATTCTCGACGAGACCGATTCGGGCCTCGACGTCGATGCGCTGCGCGTCGTGTCCGAGGGGGTCAACCAGTACCGCGAGCGTGAGCACGGCGGCGTTCTGCTGATCACCCACTACACACGCATCCTGCGTTACATCAAGCCCGAACACGTGCACGTGTTCGTCGGTGGCCGCATCGTCGAGTCCGGCGGCCCCGAGCTCGCCGATGAGCTCGAAGCGAACGGCTACGAGCGCTTCACCGCCGCTGCTGCGACGGCAGACACTCAGGGAGCGTGACCGTATGACGGTGCCGGTGCGGACATTCGACGTCACCCGGATACGGGAGGACTTCCCGATCCTCGCGCGCACGGTGCGCGACGACAAGCCGCTCGTCTACCTTGATTCGGGGGCGACCTCGCAGCGTCCCGTGCAGGTGCTCGATGCCGAACGCGACTTCCTCTCCACGTGTAATGCCGCGGTCCATCGCGGTGCGCACGCGTTGTCCGAGGAAGCGACCGACGCATACGAAGGTGCACGCGCCGTCATCGCTTCGTTCGTCGGGGTCGATCCCGACGAGGTGGTGTTCACCAAGAACGCCACCGAGTCGCTCAACCTCGTCGCCTACGCATTCGCCGATGCCCGCTTCGCGCACCGGCTCGGCCCCGGCGACGAGATCGTCATCACCGAACTCGAGCACCACGCCAACCTGGTGCCGTGGCAAGAGTTGGCCCAGCGCACGGGCGCAACCCTCCGCTGGTACGGCATCACCGATGACGGCCGCATCGACCTCGATTCGCTCGAGCTCACCGACGCGGTCAAGGTCGTGGCGTTCACCCATCAGTCCAATGTCACCGGGGCGATCGCCCCGGTCGAAGAAATCGTCCGTCGCGCGAAAGCCGTCGGCGCGCTGGTGGTGCTCGATGCATGCCAGTCCGTTCCGCACATGGCGGTCGATTTCCGGGCACTCGGAGTCGATTTCGCCGCATTCTCCGGTCACAAGATGTTGGGACCGTCCGGCGTCGGCGTCCTCTACGGACGCCGTGCTCTCCTCGCGGAGGTGCCGCCGTTCATCACGGGCGGATCGATGATCGAAACCGTGACCATGGACGCGACGTCGTTTGCTGCTCCGCCGCAACGATTCGAAGCCGGCTCGCCGATGTCGTCGCAGGCCGTCGGTCTCGGTGCCGCCGTGCGGTATCTACAGGACATCGGTATGGACGCGGTCGCAGCGCACGAACACGAACTGACCACTGCTGCCCTCACCGAACTCGGTGATATCGACGGGGTACGTATCATCGGCCCGAGCACATCGGAACAACGCGGCGGCGCAGTGTCGTTCGTCGTCGACGGTATCCACGCGCACGATCTGGGCCAGATCCTCGACGACGAGGGCGTGGAAATTCGTGTGGGACACCACTGTGCGTGGCCGCTGCACCGTCGATTCGGCGTCGCAGCAACCGCGCGCGCATCGTTCGCGGTGTACAACACGCTCGACGAGGTCGCGGCGCTCGGCGCCGCGATCCGCCGTGCACAGGACTTCTTCGGGGTGCGTGGCTGATGCGAATGGAACAGATGTACCAGGAAGTGATCCTGGACCACTACAAGCACCCCCATCACCGGGGGTTGCGCGAGCCGTACGGCGCCGAAGTGCACCACGTCAATCCCACCTGCGGTGACGAGGT
Organism: Rhodococcus sp. F64268; assembly: GCF_023015605.1. NCBI lineage: Bacteria > Bacillati > Actinomycetota > Actinomycetes > Mycobacteriales > Nocardiaceae > Rhodococcus > Rhodococcus sp. F64268. Next base: position 77,708 of record NZ_JALKAI010000010.1, on the reverse strand, counting down.
GACCCTGCGCGTGCACGTCGAGGAGGGTGTCGTCGCCGACGTGTCCTACGACGGGCAGGGCTGTTCGATCAGTCAGGCCTCGACGTCGGTGCTCACCGACCAGGTGATCGGCATGCCGGTGGAGGATGCGATGGCCACCGTCGCGAGCTTCGCCGAGATGGTCGGCAGCCGCGGCACCATCGACGGCGACGAGGACGTGCTGGGCGACGGTATCGCCTTCGCCGGAGTGTCGAAATACCCCGCGCGGGTCAAGTGCGCGCTGCTGGGGTGGATGGCGTTCAAGGATGCTGTCGTGCAGATCGCCGCCAGTACGAGCGACGACGAAACCGTATCGAGCGGAGGACCGAACCGATGACCGAACCCGCCCCCGACACCAGTGTCGGAGACACCGAACAGATCACCGACGACGCTGCGGCACTGGTGGCCGACACCGCACCGCCGCTGGACCCCGTGCGCCTCGATGAGCTGGAAGAAGCGATGCGCGACGTGGTCGACCCCGAACTCGGCATCAACGTCGTCGACCTCGGGCTCGTCTACGGAATTTCCGAATCCGACGAGGCCGTCACTGTCGACATGACACTGACATCCGCCGCCTGCCCGCTCACCGATGTGATCGAAGATCAGGCTCGCGGTGCCCTGGTGCGTAGTGGACTGTGCAACGAATTGCGCATCAACTGGGTCTGGATGCCGCCGTGGGGACCCGACAAGATCACCGATGATGGGCGTGAGCAGCTGCGCGCGCTCGGTTTCACGGTGTGACGACTACCGACACCTCCGAATCGGCGGATGCGCCGTCGGCCTCGGTGCCGACGGCCGTCGCTGATTCGGGCCCCGGCACCGATCCGGTGGTCGAGCTCGAGCAGGGCCTGGTGACCCTGTGGCGTCGCGTCCGCGGTCTGATTCGCGAGCGTGCGGCGGCGGTGCATCCCAAACTCGATCCGGTCTGTTATCCGATGCTGATGATGTTGCGCCGCGCCGAGGCTGTGGCGATGGCCGATCTTCATGCGGACCTGGGCATCGAGAAATCCACTCTCACTCGCAGGATCGACAGCACGGTCCGCTTGGGTCTGGTCGAGCGGACACCCGACCCGCACGATGCGCGTGCTCGTCTCCTGGCACTGACCCCGCTGTGCCGCGAACGCCTCAGCGAGCTCGAGTCGGTTCAGACCGAGCAGTGGCGCACCCGATTGTCGGACTGGGACAGCACGGACATCCGTCTACTCGGTGAGCTTCTCGGCCGCCTCGGCGACTCGATCGAAGCTCACGAAGGCTGACCGGCACCGACCACGGATCGTTTCCCGTTCTAGGCGCGCTTGCGCGCAGCGCTCTTCTTCGGTGCTGCTTTCTTCGGTGCTGCTTTCTTGGGGGCAGTCTTCTTCGCGGCAGTCTTCTTCGCCGATGCGTTCCGTCCGGTCGACTTCGTCGCAGCCTTCTTCGTCGCAGCCTTATTCGTACCGCTGTCCTGATCGTCGGAGTCCTGCTTCCCACCCGCAGCCTTGACGCTGCGTTGCAGCGCGGCCACCAGGTCGAGGACCTCGGCATCCTCACCCTCGGTCGACGCTTCGGCGACCTGGAAGACCTTCTCGCCTCCGCGCTCGATCGCGTCGTCGAGCAGCGCACGCAATTCCAGCTGGTATTCGTCGGTGAACTCGGCGGGATCGAAGTCCTCGGACATCGACTCGACGAGTGTCTCGGCCATCGCGAGTTCCTTGTCGGTCGGCGCCGCGACATCGTCGAGCGCACCGAACTCGGCGGCACGTACCTCGTCCGGCCACAACAGCGCCTGCAGGACAAGTACCCCGTCGGTGGTGCGCAGCGCCGCGAGTCGGGTGCGTTGCCGCAGCGTGAAATGCACGAGTGCGGTGCGATCGCTGCGTTCGAGTGTCGCCGCGAGCAGCGCATAGGCCTTGGGGGACGCCGAATCGGGTTCGAGATAATACGTCTTCTCGAACAGGATCGGATCGATCTGCTCGATGGGGACGAACTGCAGGACCGGAATTTCGTGCTTCTCGGCGGCAGGCAACTTCTCGAAGTCGTCATCGGTGAGCACGACGCGCACACCGTCATCGGATTCGTAGGCCTTGTCGATGTCCTGGAAGGGGACGATCTCACCGCATTCGCTGCACACACGCTGGTACCTGATCCGGCCGCCGTCGGCCGCATGGACCTGATGAAACCGGATGTCGTGACTTTCGGTGGCCGAGTACACCTTCACGGGCACGTTCACGAGCCCGAACGCGATTGCACCCTTCCAGATCGAACGCATGGCTCCATCATGATCGACCTCGACCTCGTGGCGCTGCGCTTCAGAGGATTGCACGCATGATCGATCCCCGAACACCCCACGGGACCGCTGCGAACAGTCGGCGCATGCCGTCGAGGGTTCCCAGAACGTCGGTTCGCCCCGAGAGATAGGCGCGTTGCCGATCGGGCGGCAGGTCGAAGAACGCGGCGAAGAACTCGGGGACCTCAGCCGGGTGCAGACCGAGCAGCACCCGCAACCCGAGCGTCCGCAGAGCAGCGACAGTACGCGCTGATCTCGGCCACAGGGACCGGTAAGGATCCGCGCCCGACCGGATCGCCGACGCCACTGGATCCGCGGCAGTGAGCGCGGCGGCCACCGCGTAACCCGTCGCCGGGTGCATCAGTCCGCCACAGGCACCGAAACCGAGCGTGCCGGCGTGCCGTCGCGCTCCGCCTTCGACCGAGAACCGAACCCGCTCCACTGCGGCGGTGGCAGCAACCTCGACGTCTCGTGCGGCCAGTCGTGTCGTGAGTCTGCGCTGTAACTCGGCGAGGGGGAGCGCGGGTCTTCCCACCAGACAGGTCTCCTCGAGCAGAACCTGTTCGTCGCCCAACGGCACTGCGTACAGAAACGACGGAGTGTCCGCATCGCTGGTGCCGTTGTCCTGCCGCCAGTCCATGAACCACGCCGAGTGGCCCTCGAGAGCCGGCGCCGCAACACGCGCGTCGGTCACCACGCCGAAGGCTGTCTGCTGAGCGCACGCAGGCGGTGCCGGTAGCCCGCGTGCATCGAAGACATGTGCGGCGCGCAGTCGCTTCCCATCGTCGAGGACCACCTCACCGGGACCGACCGAGCGGACGCTGGCCTGCGTCACCGCCACCGACTCGAGCGACAGCGACTGCTGCAGCGCAGCGGTGTCGAGCACGACATACGGTCGGTCGAGGACGCGAGGGTGCGTGGTCCACACTCCCGGGGACTCGATCCGCGTCGCGAGAACATCATCGGGTAGCCACGACGGCAACTCGTCCGCCCAGGCGCCGTAGGTCGCGGTCCACGGCCGGTGTGGTGACGGATCGACGGCCCGCACCGACAGACCGGCCTCCGCGCAACGTGCGGCCAACGCACGCCCGGACGGCCCCAGGCCTGCGACCAGCACATCCGCCGTCACTGTCGAGGCCGTACGGTTCTCACCCTGATCATGATCGCCACACTATTCCGCATCCGCGCCGACGTAGTGCATCTCACCTCGTGAAACGGTGCGTGGCGCAGTAAAATGACTGGTTCGTGTGCCGTATGTCCGGCATCGTGTTCTACACACAGTCTCAGCCATCGAGGAGCTCTACGCGTGATCACCGCCACCGACCTGGAAGTCCGCGCCGGCGCGCGGACGCTGCTCTCCTCACCAGGATCAGCGCTGCGTATCCAGGCGGGTGACCGGATCGGGCTGGTAGGACGCAACGGCGCTGGGAAAACCACCACGCTGCGCATCCTCGCGGGGGAGGGCGAACCGTACGCGGGCACCGTGATCCGCTCGGGTGATCTCGGCTATCTTCCCCAGGATCCGAAAGAAGGAAATCTCGACGTCCTCGCCAAGGACAGAGTGCTCTCCGCGCGCGGACTCGACGAGCTTCTCCGCAGCATGGAGAAGCAGCAGGCGCTGATGGCCGAAGCTGCGGACGACAAGGTCCGCGACCGTGCCGTGCGCAAATACGGTTCGCTCGAGGAGCGGTTCTCGACACTCGGCGGGTACGTCGCCGAGTCCGAGGCCTCCCGGATCTGTCACAGCCTCGGTCTACCCGACCGAGTTCTCGGTCAGGCGTTGCACACTCTGTCCGGTGGTCAGCGCCGCCGCGTCGAACTGGCTCGGATCCTGTTTGCCGCGTCCGACGGCTCCGGCGGCAAGTCGGACACCACCCTGCTACTCGACGAGCCCACCAACCACCTCGACGCAGACTCGATCACCTGGCTGCGCGGCTTTCTGCAGAACCACGAGGGCGGCCTCGTGGTCATCAGCCACGACGTGGATCTCCTCGCCGACGTGGTCAACAAGGTGTGGTTCCTCGACGCTGTGCGCGGCGAAGCCGACATCTACAACATGGGGTGGAAGAAGTACCTCGACGCCCGCGCAACCGACGAGGCGCGCCGCCGCCGCGAACGCGCCAACGCGGAGAAGAAGGCGTCGGCGCTGCAGAAACAGGCAGCGAAGCTCGGTGCCAAGGCGACGAAGGCCACCGCAGCTCAGAACATGGCCAAGCGCGCCGAGAAACTGCTGAACGATCTCGACGACGTGCGCGTGGCAGACCGGGTCGCCAAGATCCGGTTCCCTACGCCCGCAGCCTGCGGCAAGACACCGCTCATGGCCAAGGAATTGACGAAGGTCTACGGATCCCTCGAGATCTTCACCGGCGTCGATCTGGCCATCGACCGTGGCAGCCGCGTCGTGATCCTCGGACTCAACGGCGCCGGCAAGACCACGCTGCTGCGTCTGTTGGCGGGCGTCGAGACGCCCGATCTCGGAGAACTCGAGCCAGGTCACGGGCTCAAGGTGGGTTACTTCGCGCAGGAGCACGACACGATCGACGACGCGGCGACGGTGTGGGAGAACATCCGACACGCGGCACCCGACGCCGGTGAACAGGACCTGCGCGGTCTCCTCGGCGCGTTCATGTTCACCGGTCCGCAGCTCGATCAGCCGGCAGGCACACTGTCCGGTGGTGAGAAGACCCGTCTGGCACTCGCCGGTCTGGTGTCGTCTGCAGCGAATGTGCTGCTGCTCGACGAGCCGACCAACAACCTCGATCCGATCTCGCGCGAGCAGGTGCTCGACGCGTTGCGGAGTTACGAGGGCGCCGTGGTGCTGGTCACGCACGACCCCGGAGCTGCCGAGGCGCTCAATCCCGAACGCGTGATCATGCTGCCGGACGGCACCGAGGACCACTGGTCGCAGGATTACCTGGAACTGATTCAGCTGGCGTGACGACCGGGGTCGGGGCAGGTGTTCCCGACCATCGATCCGGTCGGCGTTGCGCGATCCGCTCCGGGCGCTGCCTACGTGAACTAGCCTGGTGCTGGGACCTTCGGCGAGGCGACGGGAGGATTCGATGGCGCGAAATCCTGATACTGGGCAGCCTTCGTACGCGAAGGGAGCCAGAGTGACCGGGGAGTCCAGAGACCGGTTACAGGCCGAGCTCAAGCGACGCTACGAGGCCGGCGCGAGTATTCGGACACTGGCGCAGGAGACCGGGCGATCATACGGCTTCGTGCACAACGTGCTGGTGGAATCGCGGGTGCGGTTGCGCGGTCGCGGTGGCCCGAATCGTCGGCGTGCCGCATCCGCGAGCAACAGCGGTAATTGAGACCGTCCGTCACCGACCTGCGGTGACGACGGTCAGTCGCGGCGGCGGACCGACTCTTCGACGAGGTCGAGCACCTGACCGAGTTCATCCTCGGCATGACCTGACGCGAGCCGCGAGATCAGCCCGTCGAGGACCAGATCGAGATACGCGACGAGCACTTCGGTCGGCACATCGTCGCGGAGTTTCCCGGCGTCACGCTGACGCTCGAGGCGGCCGACCGTGGCCTCGGTCAGCTCGGCCGAATGTTGGGTCCACGCCTTCGCGAAGTCGGGATCGGTGCGGAGTCTGCGCGTGATTTCGAGCCGGGTTCCGAGCCAGTTGAACTGCGCGGGCGTCGAGAGCATGTCACGCATGACCTGGACGAGACCCTCATTGCTGGCGACATCCGCCATGCGTTTGGCATCTTCCTGCGCAAGCGCGAGGAACAGCCCGTCCTTGTCCTTGAAATGGTGGAAGATCGCGCCGCGAGAGAGGCCGGTGGCGATCTCGAGACGTCGGACGGTCGCTCCGTCATAGCCGAATTCGGCGAAGCAGCGTCGTGCGCCGTCGAGAATCTGGCTGCGCCGCGCGGCGAGGTGATCCTCACTGACCTTGGGCACTACCTACATCCTTCCGGAACAGGGCCGTGGCGGAAACGAGGTGGTCGGTGGTGGCACGGCGGGCCCGAGACGAGTTGCGTCCCGGGCCCGCCGCTGCCGTACCGGAGTGGCCGCGTGGCCACGGGGCCGGATCAGCTGCGGATCATGTTCCGCAGCACGTACTGCAGGATGCCGCCGTTGCGGTAGTAGTCCGCCTCACCGGGGGTGTCGATACGCACGACCGCGTCGAACTCGACCTTGCTGCCGTCGGCCTTGGTGGCGGTGACATGCACGGTGCTCGGCGTGGTGCCCTCGTTGAGCGCCTCGATGCCCTCGATGTCGAACGACTCGGTGCCGTCGAGTCCGAGCGACGACGACGACTCGCCGGCCGGGAACTGCAGGGGGATGACGCCCATGCCGATCAGGTTCGAGCGGTGGATGCGCTCGAAGGACTCGGTGATGACGGCCTTGACGCCGAGGAGGCTGGTGCCCTTGGCTGCCCAGTCACGCGACGAGCCGGATCCGTATTCCTTGCCGCCGAGCACGACGAGCGGGATGCCCGCCTTCTGGTAGTTCTGCGACGCATCGTAGATGAACGCCTGCGGCGCACCGTCCTGGGTGAAGTCCCGGGTGTAACCGCCGGACACTCCGTCGAGCAGCTGGTTCTGCAGGCGGATGTTCGCGAACGTGCCGCGGATCATCACCTCGTGGTTGCCGCGACGCGAGCCGAGCGAATTGTAGTCCTTGCGCTCGACGCCGTTGGCATCCAGGTACTGCGCGGCGGGGGTGCCGGGCTTGATCGGGCCTGCCGGGCTGATGTGGTCGGTGGTGACCGAGTCGCCGAGCAACGCGAGTACGCGGGCACCCTTGATGTCGGTGACCGGAGCCGGATCCATCGTCATACCGTCGAAATACGGTGCCTTGCGGACGTACGTGGACTTCTCGTCCCACGCGAAGGTGTCGCCTTCGGGAGTGGCGAGGTTCTGCCAGCGCTCGTCGCCCTTGAAGACATCGGCGTAGGAGCTGCGGAACATGTCCTGGTTGATCGCCGACTTGATGGTGTCGTCGATCTCCTGAGCGGACGGCCAGATGTCCTTGAGGAACACGTCGTTGCCGTCGGTGTCCTGGCCGAGGGCGTCGGTCTCGAAGTCGAAGTCCATCGTGCCTGCAAGACCGTAGGCGATGACCAACGGCGGGGACGCCAGGTAGTTCATCTTGACATCCGGCGAGATGCGACCTTCGAAGTTGCGGTTGCCTGAGAGCACCGCGGTCACCGAGAGGTCGTTGTCGTTGATCGCCTTAGAGATGTTCTCCGGCAGGGGGCCGGTGTTGCCGATGCACGTGGTGCAGCCGTACCCACCGAGGTAGTAGCCGAGCTTCTCGAGGTACGGCCAGAGGCCGGCCTTCTCGTAGTAGTCGGACACGACCTGCGAGCCGGGCGCCATGTTGGTCTTGACCCACGGCTTGGTGGACAGACCCTTCTCGACCGCGTTGCGGGCCAGGAGGGCAGCGCCCAGCATGACCGACGGGTTCGAGGTGTTGGTGCACGAGGTGATACCCGCGACTACGACAGCGCCGTGGTCGAGCACGAACTCGCCCTGCTCGGGGGTGGTCACGCGAATCGGCTTGGAGGGGCGGCCCTCGGCGCCGTTCGCGGCGGACGCCACAGCACCTGCATGGTCGTCGGCGAAGGTGAGTGCGGCGGGATCGGACGCGGGGAAGGACTCCTCGACGGCCTCGTCCAGCTGGCTGTGATCGGCCGGGGCCTGATCCTCCACGTAGGTGTGGATGTCGCGGCGGAACGCGTTCTTCGAATCCGACAGCAGGATTCGGTCCTGCGGGCGCTTCGGGCCGGCGATCGACGGCACCACGGTGCCGAGATCCAGCTCGAGGTACTCGGAGTAGTTGGGCTCGGCGTCGGCGTCGTGCCACATGCCCTGTTCCTTGGCGTACGCCTCGACGAGCGCGAGCTGCTCGTCGCTGCGGCCGGTCAGGCGCAGGTAGTTGATGGTCTCGCCGTCGATCGGGAAGATCGCAGCGGTGGAACCGAACTCGGGGCTCATGTTGCCCAGCGTCGCGCGGTTCGCCAGGGGCACCTCGGCGACGCCCTTGCCGTAGAACTCGACGAACTTGCCGACGACACCGTGCTTGCGCAGCATGTCGGTGACGGTGAGCACCACGTCGGTGGCGGTCACACCGGGCTTGATCTCGCCGGTCAGTTTGAAGCCGACGACGCGCGGGATCAACATGGAGACGGGCTGGCCGAGCATCGCGGCCTCGGCTTCGATGCCACCGACGCCCCAGCCGAGCACGCCGAGGCCGTTGACCATGGTGGTGTGCGAGTCGGTGCCGACGCAGGTGTCGGGGTAGGCCTGACCGTTACGGGTCATGACGGTGGGCGCCAGGTACTCGATGTTGACCTGGTGGACGATGCCCATGCCCGGGGGGACGACCTTGAAGTCGTCGAACGCGCCCTGGCCCCAACGCAGGAACTGGTAACGCTCACCGTTGCGCTGGTACTCGAGGTCGACGTTGCGCTCGAGAGCGTCGGCGCGGCCGAAGACATCAAGGATGACCGAGTGGTCGATGACCATATCGGCGGGGGAGAGCGGGTTGACCTTGTTCGGGTCGCCGCCGAGGGCGGTGACTGCCTCACGCATCGTCGCGAGGTCGACGATGCAGGGCACGCCGGTGAAGTCCTGCATGATCACGCGGGCGGGCGTGAACTGGATCTCGATGCTCGGATCGGCCGACGGATCCCAGCCCGCGATCGCGCGGATATGGTCGGCGGTGATGTTTGCGCCGTCTTCGGTGCGCAGCAGGTTCTCGGCGAGGACCTTGAGGGAATAGGGGAGTTTCTCGGTGCCGGGGACCGACGACAGACGGAAGATCTCGTACGAGTTCTCTCCGACCTGCAACGTCCCCTTGGCGCCGAACGAATCAATACTGGTGCTCACATCAGCTCCACTCGTCGTCACGGCTCGCCGTCGACGGGGCTGTGTCGACGGCTCAAGCGAGGCTCACGACTATGCCCGGGGTTGACCGGTGCCGCGGCATCTCGCCACAAGTCTAACAGTACGCTTGTCCTACATACCGGGGGTGGGTGCGAAAGGGTCGCGACGCGGGCTCTCGGCCCGAGGCGCGGTTTCCGATCCGGTCCGGTCGATCGCGTAATGTGCGGGGGTGCCGTACGAGTGCGGCATACCTGCGACACCGACGGCGTCCTCGCCGCACCCGGTTGTTGCGGCGAGTGCGGTTCGTCCGCTTCTGACCAGGACCACCGGAGAGAGATGTCTGCGCCACTTCTTCGTATACCCGGGCCCGCGGCCACGGACCTCCCTCCGGGAGTCGCTCTAGAGACGATCCTCGCGGACCTGGCCGACGATCAGGTCTCGGTCCCCGACAGCGCGGATTCGGAACTCGATCCCTCTCAACTTGTCGAGCAGGTACAACGTGCCCAGGACCACGGCATCGACCTCAGTGTCGTCGTGGTCGACAGCAACCCCTACATGGATTCGCAACTGCGCGACCTCGCCACAGCCGTCGGATCCGAGGACGGTGGCACCGTGCTCGTGCTCAGCCCCAATTGGGTGGGAACCTTCAGCGACGCGCTCGATCGTGTGACGCTCGAAGCGGCGCAGGACCGGACCTACACGGGAGATGCGGTGAAGTCGACAACCAACTTCGTCGACTCGCTACTCGAACCCTCCCCGCCGTGGACTGCGATGACCCTCGTGCTGATTCTCCTGGTCGCGGCCGCCGGGGGCCTGACGTATCTCGCGAAGATCAGGCGTGCGCACGCCGAACCGGAGGCGGGTTCCGCAACGGGACAGGTTTCTCCCGAAAGGGACAGTTCTTCGCGCTGAAATCTCCCGGATGCCGCGCCTTCACCCGATCGCGGCCGATTCCCCTGCCGGAGTGACCGCCCAGTGCGACGCCGACGGGGCGGGGGCGGCGCTGTCCCGTAATGAATGACCAGGGCGTTTCCGACGAATATCTGTGACTGTCGTGCGGGAGGTGCCCACAGTGTCGTACGGTTCACGTGGCGCTCTTGGGGAAGAAGTGTCACAACCCGAGTAGCGGGACGCTGACCCGTTACCCGCACGAGATCATCAGCGATCGGCCGCACGACGGCGGACGATCGGTGCTGTGCGCTCTTCTCTGTGTGCTCTTCTCCGGGCGTCGGGGTCGGCCGGTGCGATCGGTCGGCACGATCGAGGGAGAGCACAGTGCGACGGTTCGGCATCCACGGGGGGATTCCGCCACAGTCCTGGTCATCCGGCAGCGGGGCTACCCACAGAGATGTGCCGCCCGGCCGGGATCGGGGTGTGTCCTCTCCAACAGCGCGGCGCATTCCGCGGCTACTGGCGGGGCTGGGGCTGATCACGACAGTGGTCGTCGGGCTCGGGTCCACTGCAGGCGCGGTGCCACCCCCGCCACCGAATCCGAGCGAGTCGGAACTCGACGCTGCAGGCGCCGCGGTGAGTTCGGGCGTCGACCGAATCGGGTCACTGATCGTGCAGATTGCAGACGCCGACCAGCAATTGACCGAACTCGACGCGCAGGTGGCGATCAAGCGCGAAGACGTCAACCGTGCACTCGTGGATCTCCAATCGGCTCGCGACGCCGCGGATGCGGCCGCGCAAGAGGTCGCCACCTCGGAACTGGCACTGCAGGATGCCGGAGCCCGGATCCGGCACGCGCAGGACGATTTCGACGACTTCGCACGCAGCAGCTACACGCAGGGGGTCAACGGCGCATCGCTCGCATCTTTTCTCTCGACGGACGGACCTGACGATCTTCTGGACCGAGCACAGGTGATGCGGCTGTTGTCCTCAGGCAGAACCGCGGTGCTGGAGGCCTTGGAGCGTGCCCGCGCCACCGAGGCCAACAGCAACTCCCGGGCCCGCGCGGCGAAGCTCGACGCCGACGCCGCCGCGACCGCTGCCGAACAACGCCGATCCGAGGCGGAAGCCGCCATTTCGACCGCTCGGGCGGCGCTCGAGGCGCAGACGAGCGAGAAACAACGCATCGAGCAGGAACGCGCACAGGCCCAGACCGCACTCGACCAGGCACGGACGAATGTCACAGGGCTCGAAGGGCAGCGCGCGGAGTATGTGGCGTGGGACGATCGTCGTCGCGCGGAGGAAGCTGCCGCATCGGCGGCCGCGCAGGTCGCTGCTCAGGCCGCATCCGAAGCAGCGGTGCGGGTGGCTGCGGACGCCGCCGCGCGAGCGCGTGCCGCAGAACTCTCGAACGGACAGCGGCCCCACACTCAGCTCGACATCCCGGCGCCGACAGTGACTGCGCCCAGCGAGACGGAAGTCGCCGAGACCGAACCGACCGAATCCGACGGCACCGGAACCGAGTCCGACGACACGGACGCCGGCACTGGAACAGACGCCGACACCGGCATCGACGAGTCCGACGACGTCGGCGAGTGGACGAACCCCGACCCCGCCGACGAAACGGGTCCGTCGACACCTCGCCAGTCCAGCCCTCGCTCGTCCCCACGCACAACCCAGCGTCCGACACTGACCGGGGCTGCTGCCGTCGAAACGGTGATCGACCGAGGGCTCTCGCAGATCGGTGTGCCCTACGCGTGGGGTGGCGGTGACGAGACCGGCCCCACCCGAGGAATCCGGGACGGTGGTGTCGCCGACAGCTACGGCGACTACAACAAAGTCGGCTTCGACTGTTCCGGACTGATGATCTATGCGTTCGCAGGAATCGGCGTCTCCCTCCCGCACTACACCGGGTACCAATACACCGCTGGTACACAGGTCCCCGCCTCGGAGATGAAACGCGGAGACATGATTTTCTACGGACCGAACGCAAGCCAGCACGTAGGTCTGTATCTCGGCGACGACACCATGCTCGAGGCGCCGCAGTCGGGTGCGCACGTGAAGATCTCGCCGGTACGCTGGGACGGCATGACACCGTATGTGGTGCGCATGGTGTCGTGACGGCAACGCGACGCACGTCGCGCAGGGGTGACGACACGGAATACCGGTACCTGCAATAGTGGTGCCGGCAGGTGTTTCCAGCGGAGCGACAGGCGAAAGCGGTGGATTGTTGGTGACCTCACGCGAGGGTGGGACGTCGGGGACTGCAGGGTCGAACGACAAGAGCGATTCGACCGTCCAGAAGAGCGGCGAGCGTAACAACGCGGCGAATGCCCCGGCGGGGAACGCGCCTGCGGCGAACAGTGCAGTGAACACGACGAAGGCACAGCAGCCGGCCCCGCTGCGCAACGACGGCCCGAAACCCGACGGACGGAACCGAGACGGGCAGGGCGCGGCGACAGCTGTCGACCCTGCACAGGAAGTCCGGCTCCTCGAACGGGCCATCTACGAGGTCAAGCGGGTCATCGTCGGACAGGATCTGCTCGTCGAGCGAATGCTCGTCGGCGTCCTCGCGCGCGGCCACGTATTGCTCGAAGGCGTACCCGGGGTGGCCAAGACCCTTGCGGTGGAAACCTTCGCCAAGGTCGTCGGCGGTTCGTTCTCCCGCGTGCAGTTCACCCCCGACCTCGTCCCGACCGACCTGGTCGGCACCCGGATCTACCGGCAGGGTCGTGAAGAGTTCGACACCGAACTCGGCCCGGTCGTCGCGAATTTCGTCCTGGCCGACGAAATCAACCGCGCCCCCGCGAAGGTGCAGTCCGCGCTGCTCGAGGTGATGGCCGAGCGGCACGTGACCATCGGTGGGAAGACCTTCCCGATGCCCGACCCCTTCCTCGTCATGGCAACCCAGAACCCGATCGAGAACGAGGGCGTCTACCCCCTCCCGGAAGCGCAGCGCGACCGGTTCCTGTTCAAGGTTCTCGTCGACTACCCGACCGTCGAGGAAGAGCGGGAAATCGTCTACCGCATGGGTGTCGCCGCGCCTGAGCCCAAGCAGATCCTCGGCAGCGACGAACTGATCCGCCTGCAGAAGGTCGCAAGCCGCGTGTTCGTGCACCATGCGCTCGTCGACTACGTGGTGCGAGTGATCTTCGCGACCCGTGCGCCCGCCGAAGTCGGCCTCGATGATGTGCAGGGCTGGATCGCCTACGGCGCATCACCCCGCGCGACGCTCGGCATCATCTCCGCTGCCCGTGCCCTCGCACTGGTACGCGGACGTGACTACGTCATTCCTCAGGACATCGTCGATGTCATCCCCGACGTGCTCCGCCACCGGTTGGTGCTGTCCTACGATGCGCTCGCCGACGACGTCTCGCCGGATCACATCATCGGCCGGATTCTGCAGACCGTCGGGCTGCCGCAGGTCGCGCCTCTCGCGTCGGCTCCGCAGCCGGCACGTGCCGGCGCGCCCTCCACCGCACCCGAGGCGGGTGCGGCGCCCCGGTGAGTGAACGCGCCCCCGGGTCGCCGCCGACGTTCCGTGCCGGTCAATTGCGTGAACCCGAGCTGACCGCCGCGCTGCGCACGCTGGAATTGACGGTCCGGCGCCGCCTCGACGGCGTTCTGCACGGGGATCACCTCGGTCTGATTCCCGGCCCCGGATCCGAGCCCGGCGACGCCCGCGAATATCAGCCCGGCGACGACGTCCGGCAGATGGACTGGTCGGTCACCGCCCGCACCACCCACCCGCACGTCCGCCAGACCGTCGCCGATCGTGAACTCGAGACCTGGCTGGCGCTCGACCTGTCGGCCAGCCTCGATTTCGGTACCGGAAGCTGCGAGAAACGCGACCTCGCCATCGCTTCGGTCGCTGCGATCGCCTATCTCACCGGGGGCGGCGGAAACCGCATCGGTGCTGTGGTGTCCAACGGCCGCGACTTCGTACGCATGCCTGCCCGCGGTGGGCGTCTGCACGCACAGTCGATGCTGCGAACGATCGCCACCACCCCGCACCCTCCGGACGGCACCCGCGGCGATCTGCGCGGAGTCATCGATTCACTTCGACGGCCCCAGCGCCGCCGCGGACTCATCGTGGTCATCAGCGATTTCCTCGGACCCATCGATTGGGAGCGACCGCTTCGGGCCCTGTCCGGTCGGCACGACGTACTCGCCGTGGAGGTCCTCGACCCGCGAGATCTCGAACTCCCCGATCTCGGCGACGTGGTACTGCACGATCCGGAGACCGGCCGGACTCGCGAATTCACCACCACCGCGCAACTGCGGGCCGACTTCGCGCAGGCGGCATCCGACCACCGCGCCGCAGTGGAACAGGCGCTGCGCCGGTGTGGCGCACCCCGATTGAGCCTGCGCACGGACCGTGACTGGATCGGCGATGTGGTCCGCTTCGTCGCGTCCCGCAGGCACAGCATCGGCGCAGGACAGGGGCGACGATGAGCTTTTCCGGTTTCGCCTCCCCGTGGTGGCTGCTGTTCTTGGTCGTTGTCGCGGCACTCGCCGTCGGATACGTCCTCGTGCAACGCCGCCGGCTCGCCCACACCCTCCGGTTCACCAATTTCGAACTGCTCGAAAAGGTCGCACCCGACAGGCCGGGACGCGCGCGGCACATCCCGGTTGCACTGTTGCTCGTCGGACTGACGTTGCTGACCGTCGCGCTGGCCGGGCCCACTTCGGAGCAGCGTGTTCCCCGCAACCGCGCGACGGTGGTCCTCGCGATCGACGTGTCGCTGTCGATGGAAGCCACCGACGTCGCTCCATCCCGATTGGCGGCGGCACAGGAAGCGGCCAAGTCGTTCGCCGACGATCTCACCCCGGGCATCAACCTCGGGCTCGTCGCCTTCTCCGGTACGGCGTCGGTCCTCGTCTCACCTACCACCAACAGGGAGGCGACGAAGACCGCGATCGACCACCTTCAACTGAGCGAACGCACTGCGACCGGCGAAGCGATCTTCACCTCGATGCAATCCATCGAGACCCTCGCTGCGGTCCTCGGCGGCGGCGACCAGGCACCGCCCGCCCGCATCGTCCTGTTGTCCGATGGAAAGCAGACGGTGCCCGAAAGCCCGGACGATCCCCGCGGCGGCTTCACCGCGGCCCGCCAGGCAGCCGAGAAGGGCATCCCGGTGTCCACCATTTCGTTCGGGACCCAGTACGGCAGCGTGACGATCGAAGACGAACAGATCCCGGTCCCCGTCGACGACCCGTCGCTCGAGGAGATAGCCGAGTTGTCCGGCGGCAGCTTCTTTGCAGCATCGAGCCTCGAAGAACTCGAGGGGGCCTACGACACCCTCGAAGAGCAGATCGGATTCGAGACCACCCGCGGCGACGCCAGCCGTCCGTGGCTGATGCTCGGTGTCTTCGCTGTCGCCGGGGGGCTGATCGCCGCCATGGTGCTCCGTCAGCGGCTGCCTTGACGCCCGTTGTGGCACCAGCGGTGTCTTTTCGAAACTCGAGTCCCTACCAGATAGGTTTGTCGGCATGACTGACGCAACCAGCGCCACGCCGTCGCGGCACGTGACCACCCCCCGTTCGGTCCTCGTCACCGGAGGAAACCGGGGCATCGGCCTTGCCGTTGCCCGCCGCCTCCAGGCGGACGGACACAAGGTCGCCGTCACCCACCGCGGATCCGGCGTGCCCGAAGACCTGTTCGGCGTCGTCTGCGATGTCACGGACAGCGACTCCGTCGACCGCGCATACACCGAGGTCGAAGAACACCAGGGGCCGGTCGAGGTACTGGTCGCCAATGCAGGAATCACCGACGACACCCTGCTGATGCGCATGACCGAAGACCAGTTCACGAACGTCCTCGATGCGAACCTCACCGGCGCGTTCCGGTGCGCCAAACGAGCCAACCGCGCGATGCTGCGGGCGCGCTGGGGACGGATGATCTTCCTCGGTTCCGTTGTCGGCATGGCCGGTCAGGCAGGCCAGATCAACTATGCATCCTCGAAGGCCGGCGTCATCGGCCTGGCACGCTCGGTGACCCGTGAGCTCGGCTCGCGGTCGATCACCGCCAACGTCGTCGCCCCCGGCTTCGTCGAGACCGATATGACCGCCGATCTGTCCGACGACATGCGCGACATGGCGAAGAAGTTCATCCCGCTGCAGCGACTCGGCAAACCCGAGGACATCGCCGCGGTGGTCAGCTTCCTCGCCTCGGACGACTCCGCCTACGTCTCCGGCGCGGTGATCCCCGTCGACGGCGGTATGGGCATGGGCCACTAGCAGCCCGCCAACCGGACCACAACCGAAACTCACTGGAGGATCGACACACTCATGGGCGGACTGCTCGAAGGCAAGACCATTCTCGTCACCGGCATCATCACCGATGCCTCGATCGCGTTCCACACGGCGAAGGTCGCGCAGGAACAGGGCGCGAAAGTGATCATCACCGGATTCGACCGGCTCCGGCTGATCGACCGCATCGCGCAGCGGCTGCCGCAGCCGGTGCCGCCCGCCGTCGAACTCGACGTGCAGAACCCCGAGCACCTCGAGGGCCTGGCCGACAAGATCCGTGAACTCGTTCCCGAAGGTCTCGACGGTGTCGTGCACTCGATCGGCTTCGCGCCGCGCTCGTGCCTGGGAAGCCCGTTCCTCGACGCTCCCTGGTCGGACGTCGCGGTGGCCGTGGAGGTGTCCGCGTACTCGTACGCCGCGCTCGCCAAGGCCGTCCTGCCCGTGATGAACGACGGTGGCTCCATCGTCGGAATGGACTTCGACCCCGCCCGCGCCGTCCCGTTCTACAACTGGATGGGTGTCTCCAAGGCCACCCTCGAATCCGTCAACCGATACGTGGCGAAGGAAGTCGGCTCGCGCGGCATCCGCTCGAATCTGGTGTCTGCCGGCCCGATCAAGACCCTCGCTGCAAAGGCGATCGCCGGAGATGCCACCGGGCCCGGAGCCGAGATGAACAAGCTCAACGACGGTTGGGCGGCCGCGTCGCCGATCGGCTGGGACGTCGACGATCCGACTCCGGTCGCGAAGACCGTGTGCACCGTGCTGTCCGACTGGCTGCCCGGCACCACCGGATCCATCGTCTACGTCGACGGCGGCTTCCATTCCCAGGTCGGTTTCGGCGCCTGACAACCGGACGAGCAGAAGGGCCGAGTCGATGGGAAACACCTCCGAGCCGTACGACGCCTTGATGGTGCTGTCGTTCGGTGGTCCCGAGGGGCCCGACGATGTGCGTCCGTTCCTCGAGAACGTCACCCGAGGACGGGGCATCCCACCGGAACGCCTCGACGACGTCGCCCAGCACTACCTCCACTTCGGTGGTGTCTCGCCGATCAACGCGCTCAACCGCGCGATCATCGATGCTGTGCGCGCCGAACTCGACGCGCACAGCATCGACCTGCCGATCTACTTCGGCAACCGGAACTGGCACCCGATGATCGAGGACACCGTGGCGCAGATGCGTGACGACGGTGTGAAGAACGCCCTGGTGTTCGCCACGTCCGCGTGGGGAGGGTACTCGGGCTGCCGTCAGTACCACGAGGACATCGCCCGGGCCCGGGAAGCAGTGGAGAACGCTCCACGGCTGACCAAGTTGCGTCATTTCCACGACCACCCGTTGTTCATCGAAGCGGTAGCCGACTCGGTGCGGGCCGCCCGTACCGAACTGCCCGACGACGTGCGCGACACCGCACGGCTGGTGTACACCGCTCACTCCATCCCCACCGCCACCGACGCGGCAGGCGGTCCCGCAGAAGAGGGCGGATACCTCTACAGCAGGCAGGTGTCCGAGGCCGCGCGTCTCGTCGCGGAGGCCGTCGGAGTCGCCGAATACGACCTGGTGTGGCAGTCCCGTTCCGGGCCGCCGCAGGTACCGTGGCTCGAACCCGACATCGTCGACCACCTCGACAGCCTGCACGGGTCGGGAGTGACCGCCGTGATCGTCTCGCCCATCGGATTCGTCTCCGACCACCTCGAGGTGGTGTGGGACCTCGACACCGAGGCCCGCGAAAGAGCCGAGGAACTCGGGATGGCGTTCGTTCGGGCCGGCACTGCGGGAACGGATCCACGATTTGCGGAACTGGTCCGGGAACTGGTGCAGGAACAGATGGACTCGGCTTCGCCGAGACGCCGTGGCTCCGAACCATTGCTGGGTGTGGGTTGCGACGGGCGCTTGTGCGCGGTCGACTGTTGTGCACCGCCCCGCCGGCCGTCCCGACCGGCCGCCCACTGAATCTGTCCTTCGGCGCAGCACTATCGACTGGCCTCCGACCAGCCGAGTTCACCGCGTCAGATCTCCGTCAACTCGCGAAGGCCGGCGGTGACACACACGGACACCGTGTACCGGCCCGGCGCGGCGATGTCCGTTTCTCATCTGCCCGTCGCCCGGTCACTCCTGTGCCAGCTTTCCAACGTTGCGGTCACTGCTGTCAGACGCGCGGTGCGCACCGTCGTCCACAACGGACGCAACGCCTCCTCGCGCATGGACACTGCAGACGCCGAACCGGCCTGGAGGCCCCGGCCTCCGGACGCCACGGTGAGGATCGCTGCGACCTGATCGGCCGAATCGAGAATTCGGACGGCCCGCGCCGGCAGGTGGTCCGGATACCGGTGGCGGGCCTGCTCGGCCACGGCGTCGGCGATCTCGGCACGCGGGTCGGTGCGCCGGCCGTCGAGGCCGACGGTTCGGATGCCGGTGAGGGTCTCCGCCGCACCGCGGACAGCTTCCCGCAGCGTGAACTCGGCCTCACCGAGGCCCGGACAGGCAGACGGCTCTGGAAGCTCGGGTACAGCGAAAACGTTCCAGCGGAGCACATCCGGTCCCTCGACGACCGGCACCAGTCCGAGTCCGGGGGCGCCTGGGACGCCCACCAGCACACCCTGTCCACCCGCGAGCGCCGCCCTCGCGAAGGTGGTTCCGGTCGGCAGACCCTGCACATCACCGGGCGCCGGAAGGACCAATCGGATCCCCGAACCATCCGTCGGGGCGGCCCGGCGGATGACAGCCGACAACGTAGCGGCGCCGACGACAGGTTCGAGGGTCACCCCCGAGGCCACGGATGCGGGTTCGTCGTGCGCTGCCACCAACTGCAGCGGTGCCCACACCTGAAGTGCGTCGATCATGTCGTCGATGGACGTGTGGCCGGAGAGCCACGACCCGCCCCACAGTGTCAGGGTCAGACTCGGAGAACTCACCGAAGCAGCATACGGCGACGGCGGGCGGAGACGCTCGGCGTGGCGGCAGCACCCCCCGTCGGCGATGTCCTAACGTGGAACGGCGTGAGCCCACGCGACATGTACGGCGGCGACATCTTCGCCGGCCACGCCCGCACGAAGAAGAAGCCTGTCCCGGAACTGCCCGCCGACCGCGGTGTGGTCGTCGAGGACGCAGCGACGGGATGGTGCGGAGCGATCGTAGGGTTCGAGAAGACCTACGACGGAGACTTCGTCAGACTCGAGGACGGGCAAGGACGGACGCGTCTGTTCGCAATGCGCCCGGCCGCGTTCCTTGCCGACGGTGCGCCCGTCACGCTTGTGCGGCCCAAGGCTCGTCCTACTGCCCGACCCGCGGTGTCGGCCTCCGGATCGACGCGCGTGGAGGGATTGCGGGCGCGCGTGGCTCGGGGAAGTCGCATCTGGGTGGAGGGCGTGCACGACGCTGCGCTCGTCGAGCGGGTGTGGGGCCACGACCTGCGCGTCGAAGGTGTCGTCGTCGAACAACTCGAGGGACTCGACAATCTCGGTGCTCGGCTCGCGGAGTTCGAACCGGGTCCGGGTCGGCGCGTGGGGGTCCTCGCCGATCACCTCGTCACCGGTTCCAAGGAAGAACGACTCACCACGAATCTCGGCCCGCACGTGATGGTCACCGGCCACCCGTACATCGACGTGTGGCAGGCCGTGAAGCCGAAAGCCCTCGGAATCCCTGCCTGGCCCACCATCCCACGTGGTGAGGACTGGAAGACGGGTGTGTGCCGCGAACTCGGTTGGGGTACACCGCAGGACGGCTGGCGGCGCGTGTATTCGGCGGTGAACTCGTTCCGGGACCTCGAGTCGAACCTCATCGGTGCGGTCGAACGGCTCGTCGATTTCGTCACCGAACCCGGGGAGGGCTGAAAAGACCGGCCCGCTCCACGGCAGCACCACTTCGCACGGATGCCCGTGAGGTGCTGTCCTGAGCGTCGATTTCATTCGCGCACAACCGTTCCGGGTTGCGTGCGGGTACCGGTGACGATCCACCGCTCGACCGGCTCGCCGGTGCAGTACCGCCGAGATGGACCGTGCCCGCCGGGATCCGAACCGCTCCTACCAGCGCCGCTGCTGGCATGTCCGTTTTGTGGTTCGATGGGGGCTGTGGCGGCGTTGATATGGCTGATCGTAGGAGTGGCTCTGGCTGCGGGTGAAGCGCTGACCGGGGACTTCGCGTTGCTCATGCTCGGGGGAGCCGCACTCGTAACCGCCGGTGTCTCGGCGGCGACCGACTTCCCGGTGTGGGCCGACGCGATCGTGTTCGGAGCAGCGTCGCTACTGCTGTTGCTGGGGGTACGGCCTGCGCTCCGCCGCCGGTATGCCACGCCGCCCGCCTTGCCGACCGGAATAGATGCGCTTCCGGGAAAACCCGCTGTGGTTCTGGAGCAGGTCGACGAGAGGTCGGGCCGCGTGAAGATCGACGGCGATATCTGGACCGCGCGGGCGCTCGACGCGACCGAAGTGTACGAACCCGGCACGACCGTGACAGTGATGCAGATCGACGGCGCTACTGCCGTCGTATGGAGGGGTGTGTAGAGGATGGAAGCGTTGATCGTGCTCGCCGTGGTGGTGGCACTGGTCGTGTTGGTCGTGGCGAAATCGGTGTCGCTGGTGCCGCAGGCCGAGGCGGCGGTGATCGAACGACTCGGCCGGTACTACCGAACGGCGTCGGGTCAGCTGACCTTCCTCGTACCGTTTGTCGACCGGATCCGGGCGAAGGTGGATCTCCGTGAGCGGGTCGTGTCCTTCCCGCCGCAGCCGGTGATCACCCAGGACAACCTGACGCTGAGCATCGACACGGTTGTGTACTTCCAGGTCACCAATCCGCAGGCCGCGGTCTACGAGATCAGCAACTACATCGCCGCTGTCGAACAGCTGACCGTGACCACCCTGCGCAACGTGGTCGGCGGGATGACCCTCGAAGAGACCTTGACGTCTCGCGATTCGATCAACGGGCAGCTCCGCGGGGTGCTGGACGAGGCCACCGGCAGGTGGGGGCTGCGGGTCGCCCGCGTCGAACTCAAGAGCATCGATCCGCCGCCGTCGATCCAGGAATCGATGGAGAAGCAGATGAAAGCGGACCGCGAGAAGCGCGCGATGATCCTCACCGCCGAGGGGCACCGCGAAGCCGCGATCAAGACCGCCGAGGGCGACAAGCAGTCCCGCATTCTGTCGGCGGAAGGCGCCAAGCAAGGGGCGATCCTCGAGGCGGAAGCCGATCGGCAGTCGCGGATCCTGCGTGCCCAGGGCGACCGTGCGGCCAGCTATCTGGAGGCGCAGGGCCAGGCGAAGGCGATCGAGAAGGTGTTCGCGGCGATCAAGGCAGGCAAACCGACACCCGAACTGCTTGCCTACCAGTACCTGCAGACCCTGCCGGAGATGGCGCAGGGCGACGCGAACAAGGTGTGGCTGCTGCCCAGCGATTTCGGCGATGCCCTCAAGGGGTTCGCGAAGAACCTCGGTGCGCCCGGCAGCGACGGCGTGTTCCGGTTCGAGCCGAGCCCGGTCGAGGAGGATCTGCAGCGCCCCGAGGACGACTCGGCGGAGGTCGAGGACTGGTTCACCACCAAGAGCGACCCGGCCGTGGCGAAAGCCGTCGCCGAAGCAGAGGCGGTAGCGCGCAAGCCGGTCGATCCCGATGTGCCCGGATCGGCTCCGCGGCACCAGGCAGGCGAAACCGCAGGTACGCCGCCGCAGGCATTGCCGCAGTCACAGCCTGCACAAGACGGGTGGATGCCCACCGGCGAGTCGGAGCGGGTAGCGGATCCCCAGCAGTACCCGCCCCAACAGCAGTACCCGCCCCAACAGCAGTAGCGCTTCCGCTGGTACCCGTCGCGGCCCGCACATCCGATGTGCGGGCCGCGACGTTGTCATTCCTGCGATCCGACTTGCGCTGCGGGAATCTTCCTGCGGCGCCGGCGACCGGTCGCGAGCGGGAGCGTCATCGCCGCGATGATCATCCCGGCGCCGAGGGTGGCGAGGAGTGAGATCGATTCGCCGAACGCCAGGGCCCCGAGAATCAACGCGACCACGACTTCGAGATACGACAACCCCGACAGTTCCGCGGCCCGCAGATGCTTGCCCGCGATGACCAGCAGACCCAGCGCGAGCAGACCGCACACGACGAAGAAGCCGGCGGCCCACGCCCAGTTCGTGGCGGTCATCCCCGTCATATCCGGGCGGGTGACCACGACCATCGCGGCGGTGGCGACGGCGCCGAACGTGAAGTTCCAGAAACTGCGAACGTCGGCGGGCATGTCGGAGCGATACCGGTAGCACAGCAGCGCCAGACCGTAGAAGAGGCCCGACGCGACACCGAGCACCGTGCCCAGGGTCTCGTGGTCGGACCCTGCCGGCGGGGCACCGCCGATCAGTCCGGCGGCCAGCAGCATCCCGGCGAACGCGGTGACCAGCGACAGCGCGTCCAGACGCGTGATCGATTCCTTGAGGAGGACCCTGGCCAGCACCGTTGCGATGAGCGGACCGAGATAGTGCAGAACAACGGCCCGCGACAGATCGGTGAGCAGTGTGGAAGACAGATACGTGGCCAGCGAGAGGCCGAGGAACACGCCGCCGAGCACGATCGACGGGGACAGCCGCGTGCGGCGGATTGCGCCGAGTCGGCGCGAGAAGACGATCAGCAGCATCATGCCCAGGGCGCCGACGAGCATACGGCCGAGTGTCAGGGCCTCGCCGAGCGCGGCGCCGGGTGGGGTGGCCATGCGACCGAACAATCCTGCGGCGCCCATCGCGGTCGCGGAGATCACGATCGCCGCGATGCCGAGTCGTCGATTCGGGCTCGGCCGCGACGGCGGGGGAGTGGACGACGGTGTGACGAGGGACGGAACAGGCTGGACGCGCAGGGGCGCGCCGACGGTCAGAGCCACGGAACTTCCTCCGGACAGGGTGCTTCACGCACCGGGGACGGTGGTTCCCCGCTCTGTCATCGGACCTGAGAGCTTTCACGGATCCTGTCGGATCCGCCTACACCGTCGGTGAGCCCCGAAGGACTGCTTTCCAGAGTTGCCTCGCGTGCGGCGGTCTGTGGGCCTGAGAGATTCCCGGGAGGTTGCTCCTTCGGCGCCCGCAGATGCGGGACTCTCCCGCCGCAGTTCAATGGCATATTCAGTTGCGCCTGCAAGTATGCCAGTCCGGCTGTGTCGGTGAGAACTCAAGTGATCAAGGCGTGGCCGACCCCACATGCCGCGGCCGCCCACAACACACTCGTCGACGTACCGATGATGAACTGCTCGGATGCCTGCGGTTCGCGCAGTTCCGGATACCGGGCCAGGCCCTTGACCGCCATGATGATCGCGATGCCTTCCGGCCAGCCGGCCAGGATCGATGCGGCGACTGCGCCGCGTTCGAGCACGCCGATCACCCGGCCGCCGCGCAGAGGTCCCGGTGGCGGTGTCGGGGTCGGTCCCGCGTCGGGTTGCCGCCGGGCGATCCGGAATGCGACGAGCACGGCCGGTCCGCCGCCGGTGATGGCAACGATGGTGGTGAGGGTGAGCGTCGCCCCGAGCGCGAAACCCTGAGCGGGATCGGTGGCGGCAGCGGTGAGCGCCGCGGCGCCGAGCGAGAGTGCGGTGACCGCCGCCCCGACCCACACCGGAAGACGCGGGATCAACGACAGTGCCGGCGCGACGGCTGCGACAGTGAGGAGCACCAGGGAGGCGACAGTCAACGGTCGGCCCTTTCGAGGAGTCGGCGCAGCAACAGACGGCCGGCGAGTTCGGCCTGCCACCCGGCAGTGAGCAGGCGCTGGGACACGGCCTGTTTACTGATGCCGAGTTCGGTGGCGATCTCGGATTGGGACAGTCCGGCGCGCGCAAGCGAGACGGCTTCGACGCCCTGATCGGTGCGGCGCACCACGATTGTCGCGAGGAGAGTCAGGGCTGCATCGACGTCGGCTGCCGAATCTGCATCGGTGCCGTCGGCAGCGATTCGGCCCGGCGCATTCTTGGCGCGTTCGACGGCGGTGCGGGCGTGCTCGAATGCGGGACCGCGACCGGCTCGGGTCTGGGCGGGAAGCGGTGTTTCGACGGGGCCGATCCCGATGCCGACACTCCAGTTGTCCCGCTCGAGCAGATCCAATGCGAGATCGATCACCGTGCCGGAGTCGTCGGCCACGGCCTGGACTTCGTCGCCGGCGGTGCGTTCGAACTTGCGGAGCAGTGGAGCGTCGCGGAGTTCGACGAGCAGATCTGCGACGCGATCGATGTCGCGGCGACTGCCGCGTTGGTCGACCGTCAGCACGTACATAGAACAAGGATGGAGACTTGAAATCGAGAAATCAAGCCCTCAGGCTTGTCTCATCCTCTTGGGTGTTCGTGATGGCATCAAGCGCCGACCCCGCAGGCTGAGGAAGACGTGCCTCGAGTACGAGGCCGCCGACACCGAGCACAATGCAGAGCGCGGTCACTGCCACCAATGCCGGGCTCGACTGCCCGGTGAGCACGTCGCCCAGCAGCACCACAGCAACGGTGCCAGGCAGGATCCCGATCACCGTAGCGACGGTGTACGGCGTCAGGCGCACGGACGACACCGCGCAGCAGCAGTTCACGACGAAGAACGGTGCTGCGGCGATCAACCGCAGCGACCCGACGGCAAGCCAACCGCGCCGGGCCAGACGCAGATCGACGGCCTTCGCTGCAGGATGGGTCAGATACGACGTCACGACACCCCGGCCCAGCGCCCGTACCAGCAGGAACGCAAGGACCGCACTCACAGTGGTGGCTGCCGTGGTGACCGCGATACCCACGGCGGGTCCGAACAGGACCCCGGCACTGAGAGTGAACACCGTGCGCGGTACCGGACTGATCGTCACGAGCGAATGAACAGCGAAGAAGATCAGGACCAACAGTGGCCCGTCGACAGATTCCGACCACTGACGGATCTGTGCGATCGACGGATGGGGGAGCAGAAGCGCCACCGCGGCGAGTGTTGCGAGGAGGACGAGGATGCCGATGACCCTGCGGTCCCTGAAGATCCTCATCACAGGGCGCCACCTTACCTCCCGTCGTGCACGCACACCTGGCACGGAGAGATACAGACTGCAGGATCACACCGACCCGTCCACGTGATGAACGATCGCTAGAGAAATTGTGGTGATCCCCACGATTCACCACCGGAGTGTGCAGCTAGCATCACAACGACATCGGCTTAATGTTTTGCGAGGCGCCACGCCCCGTCGGCCTACCCCGGCCGCCCGACAGCCTGCCACCCGCAGTAGGAGGAAATCGCACGTGTCATTAGCAGCAGAGGCCGAGGACGCCGCGCGCGCATACGCGCAGTGGCAGCAAGCGGTCGCGGGCGTACTCGCCAAGTCGCGCCGCGTCGATCCCGCAGAACTCGGCCCGGAGCCGCAGCGTCTGCTCGAGACCACCACGTACGACGACGTGACGGTTGCCCCGCTCTACAGCGGCCGCGACGAACGCCCCGAATCACCCCTGCCCGGGCAGTTCCCGTACATCCGCGGCGGCTCGTCCACCCGCGACGTCAACGCCGGCTGGCTCGTCAGCGCCCGCTTCGACGGAACCGACGCCAAGAACCTCAACGAGCAGATCCTCGACGCCCTCGAGAACGGCGTCAGCGCACTGTGGCTGCGAGTCGGCGAGGGTGCACTGCCCGTCGACGGACTGTCCACAGCACTCGACAAGGTGCTGTTCGACCTCGCGCCCATCAGTCTCGACGCAGGCCCCGAACTCGCTGCTGCCGCGGACTCCCTGTACACGCTGCTCGACGCACGCACCGACGTCGCCGACCGCGCCGCCGTGCGCATCGCGCTCGGCGGCGCGCCGCTGACCAGTGCCTTCTCCGGCCGCGACGACATCACCGTCGACGACGTCATCACGCTCGCCGCCGCGGCCGCAGAACGTATCGAGGTCGTCCGCGCCATCACCGTCGACGGCACCGCCTTCCACAACTCGGGCGCATCCGACGCGGAAGAACTCGGTGCGGCGATCGCTGCAGGCATCGAATACGTCCGCGCTCTCATCGCAGCCGGGCTGTCCGTGCAGCAGGCTCTCGGTCAGATCGAGTTCCGGTTCGCGGCCACCGACGACCAGTTCCAGACCATCGCCAAGTTCCGCGCAGCCCGTCAACTCTGGGCGCGCGTCGCGCAGGTTGCCGGAGCGATCGAAGCCGGAAACGCCCCGCAGCACGCGGTGACCTCCGCTGCCATGATGGCCCAGCGCGACCCGTGGGTGAACATGCTCCGCACCACCCTCGCTGCGTTCGGCGCCGGAGTCGGTGGCGCCGACGCCGTCACCGTCCTGCCGTTCGACGCCGCGCTGCCCGCCGGTGCTGTCGGGGTGTCCGAAGCGTTCTCCGCGCGCATCGCGCGCAACACCAACCTGCTCCTGCTCGAGGAGTCCAACCTCGGCCGTGTCCTCGATCCGGGCGCAGGATCCTGGTACATCGAGGACTTGACAGCGCAGGTCGCGGACAAGTCGTGGGAATTCTTCCAGCAGATCGAGGCGGCCGGCGGCTACCGCGCGGCGCTCGACGCCGGACTGGTCGCCGAGCGCATCGCCGCGACCCGCGGTCGTCGCGAGGCCGACATCGCCCACCGCAGGTTCTCCGTCACCGGCATCAACGAATTCCCGAACCTCGCCGAGGCCCCCCTGCCCGCTGGTGTCGCCGACTCGGGTGCATTCGCGGCGCGCTACGCCGCACCGTTCGAGGCGCTGCGTGACCGCTCCGACGTCTACCTCGCCGTGCACGGCACCCGGCCCACAGTGCTGCTCGCCCCCCTCGGCCCGGTCGCCGAACACAACGTGCGCACCACCTTCGCCAGCAACCTGCTCGCGGCCGGCGGCATCGACGCGGTCAATCCCGGGCCGGTCGATCCGAGCGACGACACCCTCGCCGCCGCGGTCCGCGACTCCGGTGCCAAGGTCGCCGTACTGTGCGGCACCGACGCCCGCTACCGCGACCACGCAGGTACCGCCACCGCGGCGCTGCGTGCCGCAGGGATCACCACTGTGCTGCTTGCGGGCCCGGAGAAGGCCGTGGGCGACGTGCAGGGCGACAACCGCCCGGACGGTTACCTGACCGCGCGCATCGACGCGGTCGCTGCACTGACCGATCTTCTGAACACCCTGGGAGCGTAAGTGAGCATCCAATCCGAGATCGGCAGCTTCGCCGATGTCCCACTGACAGATCCGGATTCCCCGGAACCCGCGGCTCCCACCGCGGAGCAGACCGCCGCGCTCGTCGATTCCGTAGCGTCCGCGAACAACTACACCGTCGACGACGTGGTGTGGAACACCCCCGAGGGCATCGACGTCAAGCCGGTCTACACCAAGGCCGACCGTGACGCTATCGCCGCTGAGGGCTACCCACTCGGCAGCTACCCGGGCATCGCGCCGTTCGTGCGCGGCCCGTATCCGACGATGTACGTCAACCAGCCGTGGACCATTCGCCAGTACGCGGGTTTCTCGACGGCAGCCGAATCCAACGCCTTCTACCGTCGCAACCTCGCGGCCGGCCAGAAGGGCCTCTCGGTGGCCTTCGACCTCGCGACCCACCGCGGCTACGACTCCGACCACCCGCGTGTCCAGGGCGACGTCGGTATGGCCGGTGTCGCGATCGACTCGATCCTCGACATGCGTCAACTGTTCGACGGCATCGACCTGTCGAAGGTGTCGGTGTCGATGACGATGAACGGCGCAGTGCTGCCGATCCTCGCGTTGTATGTGGTGGCTGCGGAAGAACAGGGCGTGACGCCCGAGCAGCTGGCCGGAACCATTCAGAACGACATTCTGAAAGAGTTCATGGTCCGCAACACCTACATCTACCCGCCGAAGCCCTCGATGCGGATCATCTCCGACATCTTCGCGTACACCAGCACGAAGATGCCGAAGTTCAACTCCATCTCGATTTCCGGCTACCACATCCAGGAAGCCGGAGCCACCGCCGACCTGGAGCTGGCCTACACGCTCGCCGACGGCGTCGAGTACATCCGCGCCGGCCTCGACGCAGGCATGGAGATCGACAAGTTCGCGCCCCGCTTGTCGTTCTTCTGGGCCATCGGCATGAACTTCTTCATGGAGGTCGCCAAGCTCCGCGCCGGGCGGCTTCTGTGGGCCGAACTCGTAGAGAAGTTCGATCCCAAGAACGCGAAGTCGCTCTCCCTGCGCACCCACTCGCAGACCTCCGGTTGGTCGCTGACGGCACAGGATGTGTTCAACAACGTGGGACGGACCTGCGTCGAGGCGATGGCTGCGACCCAGGGACACACCCAGTCGCTGCACACCAACGCACTCGACGAGGCGATCGCGCTGCCGACCGACTTCTCGGCTCGCATCGCGCGCAACACCCAGCTGTTGTTGCAGCAGGAGTCCGGCACCACCCGGCCCATCGACCCGTGGGGCGGCTCGCACTACGTCGAGTGGCTCACGCACGAACTCGCCAACCGGGCCCGCGCGCATATCGCAGAGGTCGAGGAGGCAGGCGGTATGGCGCAGGCCATCTCCGAAGGCATCCCGAAGCTGCGCATCGAGGAAGCCGCTGCCCGCACCCAGGCACGTATCGACTCCGGCCGACAGCCGCTGATCGGTGTCAACAAGTATGTGCCCGCCGAGCCCGACAGCATCGAGGTTCTCAAGGTCGAGAACTCGAAGGTGCGCGCCGAGCAGCTCGCCAAGCTCGAGCGGCTCCGTGGCGACCGCGACGAGGCCGCAACCCGGGCAGCTCTCGAGGAGCTGACCCGCGCCGCGGCGTCCACGGATGGTGGCATGGAGAACAACCTGCTGGCACTCGCGATCGACGCGGCCCGCGCCAAGGCCACCGTCGGAGAGATCTCCGACGCGCTCGAGAAGGTCTACGGTCGGCACCAGGCCGAGATCCGCACGATCAGCGGCGTCTACCGCGACGAAGCTGGGGAGGCGAGCAACATTTCCACCACCATCGAACTCGTCGAGAAGTTCGCAGAAGACGAAGGTCGTCGTCCTCGTATCCTCGTCGCGAAGATGGGTCAGGACGGCCACGACCGCGGACAGAAGGTGATCTCCACGGCCTTCGCCGACCTCGGCTTCGACGTCGACGTCGGACCGCTGTTCCAGACCCCCGAGGAGGTCGCCCGGCAGGCGGCCGACAACGACGTGCACGTCATCGGCGTGTCGTCGTTGGCTGCGGGACACCTCACCTTGGTGCCCGCGCTCAAGCAGGCGCTCGCAGAGGTCGGTCGTGAGGACATCATGATCGTGGTCGGCGGTGTCATCCCCCCCGGCGACTTCGACGAGTTGTACGAGGCGGGGGCCGCAGCGATCTTCCCGCCCGGCACCGTCATCGCCGATGCCGCAGCAGGCCTGCTCGCCAAGCTCGCTGCCCAGCTCGGACATTCGCTCGGGAGCTGACGCGACGATGAGTGATACCTCGATCGGGACCACTGCGACCGGGACCACTGCGACGCGCAAGCGTCCGGTCGACCTCGACGCCCTCGCGACGTCCGTGCTGGCAAATGAGCGGGCCGGACTCGCGAAGGCGATCACCCTGATCGAATCGACTCGCGACGACCATCGGGAGCAGGCGCAGCAGTTGCTGCTGCGCCTGCTCCCGCAGGCGGGCGGGGCGATCCGGGTCGGTATCACCGGCGTTCCCGGGGTCGGGAAGTCGACGTTCATCGACTCGCTCGGTATGTACCTGCTCGGTCAGGGACATCGGGTCGCGGTGCTCGCCGTCGACCCGTCGTCGACCCGGACCGGCGGCTCGATCCTGGGCGACAAGACTCGGATGGCGCGGTTGTCCGGGGAACCGGACGCCTTCATCCGTCCGTCCCCGACCGCAGGCACTCTCGGCGGTGTTGCGAAGGCGACGCGCGAAACGATGGTGCTGCTCGAGGCAGCCGGGTTCGACGTGATCCTCGTCGAAACGGTCGGTGTCGGACAGTCGGAGGTCACCGTCGCGAACATGGTGGACTGCTTCTGCTTCCTGACTCTGGCGCGCACCGGCGACCAGCTGCAGGGCATCAAGAAGGGCGTGCTCGAGCTCGCCGACCTCGTCGCGGTGAACAAGGCGGATGGCAACCACGAGCGCGACGCGCGAGTCGCCGCACGTGAACTGTCCGGGGCGATGCGGATGGTACATCCGCATGACGCCGTGTGGAAACCGCCCGTGATCACCATGAGTGGTCTCGAAGGTGTTGGTCTGGACACCTTCTGGGATACCGTCCTCGAACACCGGAAGGTACTCACCGAAGCGGGTCGGTTCGAGGAGAATCGCAGCCGTCAACAGGTCGACTGGACGTGGACGATGGTGCACGACCAGTTGCTCCGGCGGCTCGAGAGCAATCCCCGCGTCAAGGCGATTCGCGGTGGGATCGAGGCCGGAGTGCGTGACGGCTCGATCACCGCGGCCATCGGTGCGCAGCGGATCCTCGATGCTTTCGACGGTGTCGACGACGGGGGCATCGAGAACGAGGGCATCGAGAACGAGGGTCCCACTCGGTGACCCAGGGCATCGCTGCGCGGAGCGCGGCCGCCGTCTTCGGTGTGCTCGCCGCGGCGCACCTGATCGCTCAGCTCATCGACCCCGACGCGATGTTCGTCGACGCCACCCAATGGCTGCTCATGCCCGTGCTGGCGGCAGTACTCGTACTGGGCACCGCCGCGCCCCGGTCCCGGCTCGTCGAACTGACATTGCTGGCGTTGACTTTCTCCTGGCTCGGTGACACCGCACCCGACCTGTTCGACGGTGACACCGCATTTCTCGTGCTCGTCGGATTCTTTCTGTGTGCGCAGGTGACGTACATAGCGGCGTTCGCACCGTACCGGTCGGCGAGTGTGCTGCACACCAGGCGCTGGGTGCTCGCGGTCTTCGCAGTCGCCGTCGTCGCGTTGGTTGCCGTGTGCGCCCCGGGCGCGGGCGTACTGGTGGCAC
Organism: Rhodococcus sp. F64268; assembly: GCF_023015605.1. Classification (NCBI taxonomy): domain Bacteria; kingdom Bacillati; phylum Actinomycetota; class Actinomycetes; order Mycobacteriales; family Nocardiaceae; genus Rhodococcus; species Rhodococcus sp. F64268. Next base: position 46,582 of record NZ_JALKAI010000010.1, on the reverse strand, counting down.
CGGTCGTGCTCTACGCGCTGCTGCTGGCCACGATGGCGGTCCTCGCTACCGGCGTGGGACGTACGGTCGCGATCGGCGCTGTGGCTTTCGTAGTGTCCGATTCGCTGATCGCGTTGCGCGCGTTCGTCGACGACTTCCCCCTGCCGTTGTCGGGTTTCTGGGTGATGCTCACCTATATCGCGGCGCAGGTGCTCATCACGTGCGGCGTGATGTCCAGAACCCGGGATGAGAACCCGGATAGGAGTGCGGTCGGTCAGTTCGACTGAGCGGACACGAGAACGGGCGCGGTCACCTCATCGGTGATCGCGCCCGCGCTCGTTCGAGACCGGTTTTTCAGCGGCCCGGTTTTGTTCAGGTACCCGGTCGTGTTCAGAGGCCGAGGAGTTCCGTGGCGGCGGCGACGGCCGCAGGCCCGTCCAAGCTGGGGAAGTCGGCCCACTGCCCGCCCGTGATCGAGACCCGCACGTCCGGGAATTCGACGGTGGTAACCGTGATTCCGGCTACGCCGGTTCCCATATTCATTGTGTAGGCGACGCCGCCATTCGATTCGACGGTGCTGTCGGAGAGCACTTCGAGTCCTGCGGTACCGAGCACCGAGGGGTCCGACACGGCGCCGTTCCCGGTCTCGATCATGACCTCGACCGTGCGGATGTCGTCGAAGCTCGTGGCGGCCTCGGGCGTCGTCCAGGTGCAGTACACGCCGTAGTCGCTCGAACCGTTGTCCGGGTCGGCGTCCAGTCCGGTGATGTACTGATCCACGGCGGGGGACACGTCGTCGCAGCTGGAAAATTTCGTGAGGAGGTCGGCGTCGAGCGTCTCGATGCCGACGTCTTCCGCAGAGAAGGAGGTATCGGTCGTCTCAGAGGCGTTGCCGCTCTCGGAGGTAGACGTGTCGTCGGACGAGCAGGCGCCGAGGGCGAGCGCGCAAGCGAGGGCGGCGGGAAGGGCGGCGAGGCGGAGTCGATTCACGCGGCGAATGCTATCGGGTGCGCTGCGCCGAGCTGATCTTGGTGTGGGTGATTTGTCCGGTCAGTGTGCGTGCTAGATTTTTTGGCCCTGCGGGTCTTCCCGCAACGCTGCCGGCGTCGGGGCCTCGAGCTTCTCGAGACCGCCCGACGACTCGGCGGCGGTGAGCTTCGAACGCTTCCACGACACCACCAGTAGGGTGATCCACCCGGCGATGAGCAGGATGTAGAGCAGCGTGGCGACGGTGCTGGACACCTCGAATGTGTCGAACAGCTTGTACAGATTGGTCACGACGATGACGCCGCCGACCGCGGTGCCCAACAGGGTCGCCGGAACACGGGAAACCAGCCATGCCGCAACCGGCGCCGCCAGCGCACCGCCGATCGCCAACCCCGCGACGATGAGCAGGTTGTCGAGCGATTCGCGCCCCAGACCGATCAGGAAGCCGACACTTGCAGCGACCGCGACAAGGAACTCCGAGGCGCTGACCGAGCCGATCACGGTGCGCGGTGCGGTCTTTCCACGGGAAAGCAGTGTGCTGGTGGTGATCGGACCCCAACCACCGCCTCCGCTCGCGTCGATGAAACCGCCGAAGAATCCGAGGGGCGAGAGGAACTTCGCGCTGTGCGGCGAGGTACGGGCATCGGCTACGGCCGGCGGGCGCACCGAGAAACGCAACGCCACGTAAACGCCGATGATCAGCAGGATCGTCGCGGTGACCGGCACGGCCGCTTCCGTGGACAGTCCCGAAAGGACAGTGGCACCGAGGAACGCACCGATCGCACCGGGTACGCCGAGTCGCAGCACGACTTTCCAGTCGATGTTGCGGAAGCGCCAATGTGCAACACCGGACACCAGGGTGGTACCGACCTCGGCCAGGTGAACTGCGGCACTCGCGTGCGCCGCACCGACACCGCTGAAGATCAGCAACGTGGTGGCGGTGACACCGAACGCCATGCCGAGGGCGCCGTCGACCAACTGGGCGCCGACACCGACCAACGTGAAAACGAGGAGATTGAGCATGCATCGCTCCGTGCGACTGGAAGGAACCTAGACGAACACGACGAGCGGTGCGACACCGCTCAGAAGGACATCCAGGAACAACACTCGCAGTCGAAGCACGCGCCACGACGGGTAGGCCAGAACGCCATGAGCGCAAGCCGAGCGGCCGGAGCCGTCTCGATGCTCATCGCGTACATGGTGCCCATCCTTCATCGGCTACTTCGGTCGCCGGACAGGCGACCGATCGAGCATAACCTCCCCGCTACCCCGAAGCCACGCCGGTACGAAGATTCAGGGTAGGCGGCGTGTCGAGATCTCGAAGCCCGCCGCTCGTAGCCGCTCGGTCAGCACATCGCCGAACGCCACCGCCGGGGTGAGCACACCACCGCCGGCATGCAGCGCCGAACCTCCCACTGCCAACGACAACGCGGATTCACCCAGCATCACCGCGGTCGCCTTGTAGCCGGGATCGCCGTCGGCAGCTATCCGCGCCGTGTAGCGGGCGCCGGTTTCGGTGGTGGTGAACAGATCGACGGTGAAGTACCCGCGTTCGCGGGTTCGTTCCGACGGGCCCTCCCCGGGCGCGGGCAACACCTTGTCGAGGAGGAATCGGGTCGGGCGGAACGACAGGCCCGCCACGAGTGCACCCAGCCCCGCTGCGACGGCTCCGGCGATCACCGGGGACGCAATCGACGAGCCGACGTTCATCACCTCCCGATACCGGAACCGCGGTCCGTACGTTCCGTCGGTGAGCGCGCTGCTGCGTCGCACCACCCGGGTGTTGACCGACGCCATCGCGAACGGCGCTTTCCATCCGGTCAGCTCCGGAGCGATCGATTTGCCGTCGACCAGCGCGACATCGCTCTGCCTGCCGTGATCGGGTTCCAGAGTCCGGTCGGGCGACAACGAGTAGGGACTCGCCGCGATCTTTCGTGCGGTGCGATCCCCGCGCACCACGTCGATCTGGTTGCGCACCGAGTCGATCGTGCCGCCGCTGACGCCGCCTCGCATCGAGGTCAGGACGAACGTGGTGTCGGTCAGTGCGCCGGCGCCGTCCGCGTCTGCGGCACGACGCAGAGCATGGACACCAAGATCGGACGGAACCGAATCGAATCCGCACGCGTGCACGATACGGGCGCCCGTGCGACGCGCGACGTCGTCGAACCGGTCGATGCTCTCACGCTGGAACAGCACCTCCCCGGTGAGGTCCACATAATCGGTGCCCGCTTCGGCGCACGCCTGGACCAGCGGCATGCCGTACCGGGCGTACGGGCCGACCGTCGTGATCACCACGCGGGTCTCGGCCGCCATCGAGGCGAGGGAGTCGGGGTCTTCCGCATCCGCGATGATCAAGGGCCAGTCGGCGGCAGCCGACGGAAGCATCGAGCGCACGGCACCGAGTTTGTCGCGGGACCGACCGGCGAGGCCGACTGTCAAACCCGACGGCAGGTGGCGGGCGAGGTACTCGGCGGTGAGCCGGCCAACGAAGCCGGTGGCGCCGTAGACGACGACGTCGAGATGGCGTGAGACAGTCATGCCGCCACCCTACTGTCGGGTAAGTCCCGGTGCGGCCTTTCCCGCCCGCGCACGACCGTGGCGTAGCCACAGCACCGTCCAGGACACCACGATGCACACCGCGACACCGGCACGGACCAACCCCAACGCCGATTCCGGATAGATCACGCCGGTCAGGTAGTGCTCGATGAATCCACCTGCGGGCAATCCAGACTCACCGGCCTTGCCCCTGGCCCAGTTCTCTGCCGACGTCAACGGACAGTCGAACCCGATGATCACCGACCCGGCGCCCCACAACACCGCGAGCACATGGGTGACGATCGTGCGCGGCCACCGCCACGTGAGGAACCCGCCAAACGCGACGTAGAGCACGAACAGCAGATGGACGAACGCAGTGGCGTCGGCGAGGAACCGGTATGCCATGCAACCAGCGTAAGGCGATCACTCGTCTTTCACGACGAGTACCGGAACCGCCGCTTCGATGATGATGCGCTGTAGCCCTCGCTCGAGGAGGAACTTGCCGGTCGCGGTCCGGCCGCGGCTACCGACCACAGCCCTCTCGGCGCCGCTGCGTGCGAGTAAGTCGACGACTGTTCCGACCGAATCACCGTTGTGCACCTCGGTGAGCAGTTCCCAGTTGCCCTCGCCGAGGACCTCCCGGACATCGGCGAGCACCGCGTCACTGTCGGTGGAGTCGTCGAGGGGAGCCAGCACCAGTAGCGTCTGCCCGCGGTCGGAGGCTTCCCGGGCACCGGCGCGCAGGGCGGCGCGTCCCTCGGGGGTATCGGCATGGACGACGGCGACAGACATGATGCTCCTATGCGCGGTGGGACAGATGGACCACTGTGTACCAGTATCGCGGCCGATACCGGCGAATTCGGAATCCGTTCTGTGTGGAAGTGATCTCCGCCGGCGGTGCCGTGTCGGCCGGATCTCACCGGACCGGCCTCACCACGGCGCAGGCGCGTAGTCCTTGAGGAAACACCCGTACAGATCGACGCCGGCCTCACCCTGGACGACCGGGTCGTACACCCGCGCTGCCCCGTCGACCAGATCGAGCGGTGCGTGGAAGCCTTCCTCCGCCAACCTGATCTTCGTATGGTGGGGTCGTTCGTCGGTGATCCACCCCGTGTCGACGGCGGTCATGAGGATGCCGTCGCTCAGCATTTCCTCGGCGCTCGTCCGGGTGAGCATGTTGAGGGCGGCTTTCGCCATGTTGGTGTGGGGGTGTCCCGCGCCCTTGTATCTGCGGCCTGCGAACTGTCCTTCCATCGCCGAAACATTGACGACGTACTTGCGGCGTGCCGGTGACGACGCCATCGAGGGACGCAGTCGATCGACGAGGATGAACGGTGCCACTGAGTTGCACAATTGCACTTCGAGCAGCTCGAGTGGCTCGACCTCGCCCACGGTCTGCACCCAACTGTTGGTGTGCACAAGATCGGGAAGTAGACCGCCCGCGTCGATCGCGACGCCCGCGGCGATCCGCTCGGGTGTCGCCGACCCGGCGACCATCGCCAGCGACGACACCGCCTCCGGCGACAACGCACTGCCCGACAGGCTCCCGGCGAGCGCGGCGGGATGAGCGTCCGACGGTTTACCGAACGTGAGGACCTCAGGACGAGGCCCCGCGGGAAGTGCCGCGGACTCGGCCTCGGCGAGGGCCGAATAAGCGCCGGGGGAGCGACGCACCGTCTGTGCCGCATTGTTGATGAGAATGTCCAGCGGGCCCTGCGCTGCGACCTCGTCGGCGAGTGCGACGACCTGCGCCGGGTCGCGCAGATCGATTCCGACCACCCGCAGGCGGTGGAGCCAGTCGGCGCTGTCCTCCATTGCGCTGAACCGGCGGATCGCGTCGTTCGGGAAGCGGGTGGTGATCGTCGTGTGCGCGCCGTCGCGCAGCAGTCGCAGCGCGATGTACATCCCGATCTTGGCGCGACCACCGGTGAGCAGCGCGCGCCTGCCGGTCAGATCGGTGCGGGCGTCACGCTTGGCGTGATTCGCGGCTGCACATTCCGGGCACAGCTGGTGGTAGAACGCGTCCACCTGTGTGTACTTGTTCTTGCAGACATAGCAGCCGCGCGGCCGCAGCAGCGTTCCCGCGCTCGCGCCCCGTACCGACGATGTCAGCGGAACACCGGCGGTCTCGTCGTCGATGCGGGTAGGGGACCCCGTCGCGGTGGATTCGAGCACCTCGCGATCGGCCGCGGCCTTACGGTCGCGTCGCTCGTTGCGGCGGAGCCGCTTGAACTTCTTGAACATGTGCCCGACGGCGCGCTGTACCGTGACCGCATCCGGGTGATCGGCCGCGAAGCCGCCCGCCATATCGAGAACACGGAGGCAGGTGTCGAGGTCGGCGGGATCGATCCGCTCGGGTCCGAGTGCGTCGGTGAGTGTCGTTGCAATGTCGTTGTGGGGGTCCATGTGCCCTTTTCCGGTGTGTGGTGAAGCCCGATAATGGTATCGGGTGGGCGCGGAAGGTCCGCTGCTCGTGTCCGGAGGATCACCTCGGAGGGATCATGAGTTCGACCGCACCAGCGCGGAACGCGGGTACCAAGGCGAGGTTCAGCGACATGTCGCCGAGGCGGCGAGCCGTCGTGCTCGCGCTCGCGAGTATCCAGCTCGCACTCGCCGTGAGCGCCTGGGTGGATCTCGCGACGCGGCCCGCCGAGAAGGTCGAGGGCAGCAAACTGAAGTGGGCCCTGATCATCGCAGTGAACTTCGTCGGGCCGATCGGTTACTTCCGTGCAGGACGCCGTTCCTGAGAAACCTCGCCTCCGACGACAACGGGCCTCCGACGACGATGGCCCCGAACCTGAATCAGGTTCGGGGCCATCATGTTCGGAGTGTCCGAGGGGGGACTTGAACCCCCACGTCCGTTAATAGGACACTAGCACCTCAAGCTAGCGCGTCTGCCATTCCGCCACTCGGACCCATGCCATGCAGGCATGCGATGCACTCCCGCTCTCGCGGGCGCTGTCGAAAACAGTAGCGCATGAGTGTGCCGTTCCCCAATTCGCCTGCCCAGGCCCATCTAGGGTCGTATCGATCCCGCCCGTCGGTGAGGCGGCCACCCATCCCAGCAACGACGAAGGCCCCGAACCTGATCGGTTCGGGGCCTTCGTCGTCTGTCTCGACTCAGAGTGTCCGAGGGGGGACTTGAACCCCCACGTCCGTTAATAGGACACTAGCACCTCAAGCTAGCGCGTCTGCCATTCCGCCACTCGGACTGATGCCTGCACCCGCTCCAGCGGGTGCTGTGAAAGATTAACGCACCACGCTCCAGCTCCCAAATCGCTACCCCTACCTGCAGTGATCGACAGCGTCTTCGATGGTAGACATGCAGGCATGGTCACCACGTCGAGCGCGCATCCACCGTCCCGTGCCGAAGCCGAGGTCGTCGACCTCGTCTCCCGGCTCATCCGCTTCGATACGTCCAACACCGGCGACCTCGCCACCACCCGCGGCGAGAAGGAATGCGCCGAATGGGTCGCGTCCCAGCTGCAGGAGGTCGGATACGAGACCACCTACGTCGAATCCGGTGCACCCGGTCGCGGCAACCTGTTCGCCAGGCTCCCCGGCGCCGACCGCGACCGCGGGGCGTTGATGCTGCACGGCCACCTCGACGTGGTTCCCGCCGAACCGGCCGACTGGAGTGTGCACCCGTTCTCCGGAGCCGTCGAAGACGGCTACGTCTGGGGGCGGGGAGCGGTCGACATGAAAGACATGGTCGGCATGATGATCGCCGTCGCCCGACGCTTCAAAGCCGAGGGCATCGTCCCACCGCGCGACCTCGTCTTCGCGTTCCTCGCAGACGAGGAAGCCGGTGGCACCTACGGATCCCAGTGGCTGGTCCAGCATCGACCCGACCTCTTCGAGGGAATCACCGAAGCCGTCGGTGAGGTCGGCGGTTTCTCGCTGACCGTTCCCCGTCCCGACGGGACGCAACGCCGTCTCTATATGGTCGAGACCGCCGAGAAGGGCCTCGGATGGATGCGTCTGACCGCGAAGGGACGCGCCGGACACGGATCGTTCCTGCACGAGGAGAACGCCGTCACGATTCTCGCGCAGGCCGTCGCGCGGCTGGGCACCCACACGTTCCCGCTCGTGGTCCCCGATTCGGTCGCCGAATTCCTCGCTGCGGCGGCGGAGGAAACCGGCCTGGACTTCGATCCCACCTCGCCCGACCTCGAAGGCACTCTGGCCAAACTCGGGTCGATCGCCCGGATCGTCGGTGCCACGTTGCGCGACACCGCCAATCCCACGATGCTCGATGCCGGGTACAAGGCGAACGTCATCCCGCAGACCGCCGAAGCCGTCGTCGACTGCCGCATCCTGCCCGGTCGCCGCGCCGAGTTCGAGCGCACCGTCGACGAACTGATCGGTCCCGACGTCACCCGAGAATGGATCACCAGTCTCGACTCCTACGAGACCACGTTCGACGGCGACCTCGTCGATGCGATGAACGCCGCTATCGAGGCACACGACCCGTTGGGACGCACGGTGCCGTACATGCTGTCGGGCGGCACCGACGCCAAGGCATTCGCCAAACTGGGGATCCGGTGCTTCGGCTTCGCGCCGCTGCAACTGCCCCCGGAACTCGACTTCGCTGCCCTGTTCCACGGTGTCGACGAGCGTGTACCCGTCGACGCACTGCGCTTCGGCACGCGGGTCATGGAACACTTCCTCATGCATTCCTGATCACCGAAACCGATCACCGAACACAACCCGAAAGGACCGGTATGGCCTTCGACTACGACCCGTACAAGTTCCTGCCCGAGCTGCCCACCTTCCAGGTGACCAGCGAGGACTTCGCCGAAGGCGGACAGTGGAAGCTTCCGCAGGCCAGCGGCGCGTTCGGAATCCCCGGCGGCGGCGACGTCTCGCCACAGCTGTCGTGGTCGGGATTCCCCGCCGAGACGAAGAGCTTCGTCGTGACCGTGTTCGACCCCGACGCGCCTACCGCGTCCGGGTTCTGGCACTGGGCTGTGGCAAACATCCCGGCCGACGTCACCGAGCTGCCCTCCGGTGCAGGTAGTGCGGATTCTGCTGCTCTGCCGACCGGGGCCGTGCAGTTGCGCCACGACGGCGGCGCATTCGGATTCATCGGAGCCGCCCCGCCGGCCGGTCACGGCCACCATCGGTACATCGTCGCCGTGCACGCCCTCGATGTCGACACACTCGAAGGAGTCGGCCCGGAGGCCAGCCCGGCGTTCCTCGGCTTCAACGTATTCGGGCACGCCATCGCGCGCGGCCTGCTGACCGGTACCTACGAGGTGAAGTAGCAAGATCGCTCTGACCGAAGGTGACATTCGTGCACTTCACGTGCCCGAACGTCACCTTCGGCCGGTCTGGCGGCCGGTGGGGCGGAGCGGCGGTCTCAGCGACCAGCGCCGACCGCATCCGCGATCGAGGCGTAGCCGGAGGCCCGCAGCTTGCGAGCAAGTCCCTTGTTGAGTCGGCGCGTCCAGAACGCGCCGCCGTAGATGAACCCGGTGTAGCCCTGCACCAGCGACGCGCCGGCCAGGATGCGTTCCCAGGCCTGCTCCGGTGTCTCGATCCCTCCGACCGACACCAGGGTCAGACGATCTCCCACACGCTGGTACAACCGGCGCAGCACCTCGAGCGATCGTGCTGCCACGGGAGCGCCCGACAGGCCACCGGCGCCGATCTCCTCGATTCGGGCGGTGTCCGTATGCAATCCGTCGCGGCGGATGGTGGTGTTGGTGGCGACGATCCCGGCGAGCTTCAACTCGACGGCGAGATCGGCCACCGCGTCGATGTCCTCGTCGGACAGGTCCGGGGCGATCTTCACGAGCACGGGCACTGTCACAGTGTCGAGAACCGCCTGCAGCAGCGGCCGCAGGGACTCGACGGCCTGCAGATCCCGCAGACCCGGGGTGTTCGGGGACGACACGTTGACCACTATGAAGTCGGCGAGGGGGCCGAGCAGTTGCGCGCTTGCGGTGTAGTCCTCGGCGGCCTGCTCGGCGGGCACGATCTTCGTCTTGCCGATGTTCGCGCCGATCGGCACCGTCCGGCGGCGCTGCCGCAGATGATTCGCGGCTTCACCGGCACCGTGGTTGTTGAACCCCATCCGGTTGACCAGCGCGCGGTCCTCCGGCAGCCGGAACAGGCGCGGTGCCGGATTGCCGGGTTGTGCCTGCGCCGTGACCGTCCCGATTTCTGCGAAGCCGAATCCGAGCGGGCCCCACGCATCGACGCCCTTGGCATCCTTGTCGAAACCTGCTGCCATACCCACGGGATTCGGGAACCGCACACCGAACACGGTGTTGTCCAACACCGGATCGTCGACGGAGAGGATCTTCGACGCGAGCGCGCGGGTCGGCCCGAAGCCGGTGATCAGGCGCAGCACGAAGAACACCACATGGTGGATTCGTTCCGGCGGCACCAGGAACATCACGCGAAGAAGCAAGCGGTACACGAACAACTCCCTGCACAGGGGCGCGGAGGCCCGGAGACGATCAGCGGACGGTGGGTTCGGGGACGTGATGGCCGGTCTTGCGTCGCCGCAGCAACACCCGGCGGCTGCCGTCGGGATACAACCGCAGCCGGGTCAGCTCCCAGCCGTGGAATTCGGCCGAGATCGCGAGCCGCAGCGACGCACTGATCCGCGAGACTTCCTTCGGAAGCTTCAGCGGCACGTAGTCGTACTCGTCGTTGCTGGTGTCCCACCCCACAGGGAGGCGGGTGAACCGGCTCGCATTCTCGCTTGCCATCACTACCCTTCGACCGGGATCCTCTGCAGTCCGTCGCCGGTCGCCGATGCCACCACCAGTGCTGCATCTGCCGGATCGACGGCGAGCGAGTTGGGTTGCTGCACCGTCGAGAAGCGGTGGCGTTCCCTCGGGATACCGGTCGACAGATCGTAGCCCACGACCTCGTTGCTACCGGTCAGGGTGACCCACACCAGGTCGCGCTTCTCGTCGTAGGCCAGCGCGTACGGCGCCGGTCCTGCCGGATACCGCTGCCGCAGGACCAGCGAATCGAGGGTATAGACCAACAGTTCGTCGCCGTCGGTGTCGGTGACCATGACGCGGCCGAACGGGTCGCTGGTCATCTCGGTCGCGCCCTCGCCTGCGCGCAATGCGACGCGCAGATCCGAATCCTCGAGGTCGAGTTCGGTGATGGACGTCTGGTGACGGTCCAGCGCGGCAACCGTGCCACCGGCGACCGTGAGTGCGTCGACGGAGACGAGCCCGCCGATCGTCGAGTCCACCTCACCGGTCTCGGGGTCGACGACGAGCACAGTGCCATCCGCGGTTCCGACCGCCCAGCGACCGTCGGGAAGGACGGCAGCCGAGCGCGCTTCCCCGTCGACCGGCACTTCGGTGACCGTTCCGGTGCCGGCGTCGATCTGTGAGACCGCGCCTGCGGCGGGAGCCAGCACGCTGCTCTCGGGGCCCTGGGAGACCGTCGCCGCGGCCGCGGGCAGCGTGACCTCACGGGGGGCTGCGCCCGCGTCGTCGATCAGCAGTATCTTCCGACCGTCGTCGACAAGAGCGGCGACGACGCTGGTGCCGGGGGCGATGACCATCGCCTCGACCGACTCCGCGAGGGGAGTGACGGTCCCGGCGGGGGTGCTGCTCACTTCCGGTGCCGCTGCGGCGGTGGCCGGTTCACGGGTCGGTACCGATTCGGCTGCCTCGTCGGACGAGGAACATCCGGCGACGAGAGTCACCGCGAGCCCGATCACCACCGCGGCGCTGCGCATCACCGGTCCACCCATCGTCGTCGCTCCTCGCTGTCGTGCTGTGACTGTGGCAGTGCCCTGGACGGCAGCGCCGCCATCCAGTGTTCCCGATCGCCATCCCATGAGTGCAGGCGCCTCCTGCCGGTCACCCCAGGTGTGACGCGGCGCTCACAGCGTGGGTGCAGACCGGTCCCGATGCGGCAACACGAGCGGAGTCCCGGTCTCCGGGTGAGCGCTGACCCGCACCGGATAGTCGTAGACGCGGCTGAGCAGTTCCTCGGTGAGCACCGCGCCGGGGCTGCCGTCAGCAACGAGAAGGCCCTTCTCCAGCACACAGATGCGGTCGGCGTACGCCGCGGCGAGGCCGAGGTCGTGCAGCACCACCACTACCGCGTGGCCGTGATCGGCGCGGGACCGCACCACCTGCATGATCGTTTCCTGATGCCCGATGTCGAGTGCCGCGGTCGGCTCGTCCAGCAGTAGCGTCTGGGTGTCCTGGGCGAGCACCCGCGCCAACGCGACCCGGGCCCGTTCACCACCGGACAAGGCGGGAAACGGGCGATCGGCGAGATGCGCCACGTCGCAGGTCGCGAACGCGGCATCGACGAGTTCGGCGTCGGCATCCCGGCGGTCCGTACGAGCCCACGCGGCTCGGCCCATCTGCACCACCTGCCGTGCCGTGAACGGAAAACCGACGGTGTGTTGCTGAGGCAGCACGGCGCGTCGCCACGCCAACGCGAGGGGAGTCCACCCGTCGAGATCCCGTCCGTCGACCTCGACGTGCCCGCCGCTGAGCGGATGGTCGCCGGTCAGCGCGGCGAGCAGCGTCGACTTACCCGCGCCATTGGGGCCGACCAGCGCGACCACCTCGCCGACGCGGACCTCGAAGTCGATGCCGTGCAGGATCGCACGCTCACCACGCTGCACCCGGACCCCGCTGCCGCGCAGCGTCACGGAACCGGGCGCGGATCGCTCGGGTAGATCGCGGCGGCCACGCAACCGGCCGAGTATCGAGGCGCCAGGAGAGGAGAACGCGATCCGGCTCACGCCCACCCACCCTGCTTGGCCCGGGTGCGGCGCAGCATCAGGAAGAACACCGGCCCGCCGATCAGTGCGGTGAGCATGCCGAGCGGAAGGTCGGCATTGGGTACCAGAGTGCGGGCACCGAGATCGGCTGCCAAGAGCACCACCGCGCCGCCTAGGACGCTGGCGAACATGAGGACCCGGTGGGCGGGGCCGAGTGCCAGGCGCATCAGATGAGGTACGACGAGGCCGACGAACATGATGATGCCGGTGAATGCCACCGCCGCACTGACCAACACCGCGACCGCGACGATCGCCACCTGCCGGACCCGCTCGACGTCCACCCCGAGATGGCGAGCCACGCTCTCACCGAGCGCGAGCACATCGAGTTTGGGCGCGAGCACGATCGCCACCGCGACCCCGGCCGCGGTGAGCGGAGCGACCACCGACACGATGTCCCACGTGGCGCCCCCGAGACTGCCCAACTGCCAGAACACGATCTGATCGCGGGCCGCGGGATTCGCGACGAAGGTGAAGAACGCAATCAGGCCGCCGGCCATGGCGTTGACGGCGACACCGGTGAGGATCACGGTGACGACTTCGGTTCGTCCTCCCGATCTCGACATCGCGTACACCAGGTACGTGGTGACCAGACCGGACAGCAACGCGGCCCACGCCAATGACCACCCCGACGAGAAGGCGCCGCCGAGCACGATCACGGCGGAGGCCCCCACGGCGGCACCCGACGACACCCCGATCACGCCGGGTTCAGCGAGGGGGTTCGCGAAGATGCCCTGTAGCAGCGCGCCGGAGCAGCCCAGTGCGGCGCCGACGAGTATGGCCAGCACCACCCGCGGAAACCGCACCTCCCACAGCGTGACGTCACCGGCCGGATGTGCGGGCATCGGCCCGAGATCGAGACCGAGTCGGTGCAGCACGCTGCCCACCACCTCGGCCGGGCTGGTGGGCACCTGACCGAGACACGCCGACACGATCGCGAGCGCTACCAGCGCGACGACGAGTCCGGCGAACACCGCGGTGGTGCGGGTGGGTCCGGCCTTGCGGAGCGCTTCGGCGGGCAGTCCGGTGGTTTCGCCGACCTCACTCACTGCAAGTACCCGTCCGCCTGCAGCGCGATCACGCCGCGTCCGTGGGATAGAACGCCTCGACGAGCGCTGCGAGCACCTCACCGGTTTCGGGGCCGAAGCTGAGCAGCACCGCGTCATCCATGTCGACAATGCTGCCGTTCTTCCCGGCCGGGGTTTGCGCGACCCCGGGAAGCTCGGCCAGGCCTTGCGGCCCACCGACGGATTCGAGGCTGTGCGTCATGATCAGGATCGTGTCGGGTGCCGACGCAATCATGGCCTCGCTCGTGATCGGCATGAACTGCGATTCGAGACCGGCCACGGTTCCTGCGTCGCGTCCGCCGAGTGCTTCGATCAATGCATCGGCACCGGAACCTGGACCACCGAGCATCTTGATCGCCGAGCCACGCAGATACAGGAACGCAACGGTGAATTCGGGGTGCTCCGCCGGAACAGCGGACTGCGCCGCGGCGATCTCCTCGTTGGTGCGGTGCACCAATGCCTCGCCCGCCTCGGGGACGCCGAGTGCTGCGGCGACCGACTCGATACCGTCCGCCACGGTGTCGAGGCTGCGTTCCGGATCGACGAACACCACCGGCACACCCGTGTCGCGCAACTGCTGCTGCACTGCCAGCGGACCGATCGAGGTGTCGGTGAGCACCACCGTCGGGTTCAACGCCAGAATCGCTTCGGTGTTGAGGCCGTGCCCGCCGGGTGTGACGTTCGGCAGATGCTCACCGGCGGGAAAGATCGCGGTGGAGCGGCCGACGACATTGGCGCCGAGACCGAGGGAGAACACGGTCTGGGCGAGGGTCCCGGAGCGGTCCGCGACCACGATCCGCGACACGTCCGTGACGGTGACATCGACACCGTCGAAGCTGCGGACCGTCGTGGGGAGCGTCGGAGACGGCTCGGTGGTGATCGGTCGGGGATCGGGGTCGGCGACCGTCGCGGTGCGGGCGCCGGCCACAGATGTCCCACTTCCACCGGATTCGGTGCTGCAACTGCCGAGCGCGAGCGTGACGATCGCCACGAGCAGCGCCGACAGGACCTTCGCGGTCGAACGGAACATAGCGTTCAGACCCGCGCGCGGTATCGGTCGAGATCGGCGGCCAGGTCGGCGAACAACGCTCCGTTGAGCCCGAAGGCGAGGTTGGCCTCGTCGATCACTTTCTGCTGCTGGGCCTCGTCGAGGGGAGCGGTATCGAGCTTGGCGCGATAGGAGTCCTTGAACGGCTTCGGCTTCGGGATGTCGTCGAAGATGTAGAAGCGCAGCCCGTCGCGATCGTAGCCGTAGGCGCGTTCGAGCATGCGGCGGATGATCTGCCCACCGGACAGGTCGCCCATGTAGCGCAGGTAGTGGTGCGCCAGGAACGCTTCCGGGGAGGACGCAGCGACCTGATCGAGCCGTTGGACGTATGCGACGGTGGCGGGCAGTGGCGTGAGTCCGTCACGCCACTGCGCACCGAGCAGAAATCCCAGGTCCGCCTCGAGCGCCGGAGTGCGAAGGAGTTCGGCGGTGAGGAACGGCCCGACGATCGGGTCGTCGGTGTAGGTGTGGGCGATCCGTTCGAGTGCGTCGTACACGAACCAGGTTTGGGCGATCAGCGCGGCATGTGCCGAGGCGTCGAGCTTCCCGTCGAGCAGTTCGGTGACGAAGACCGAGTTCTCGGTGTCCGAATGCGCCTGCTGTGTCGCGATCCGGATCCGCTCGGAAAACCCTGCGACCTCGGTCGTGGTCATCGACCCACCTCCCTGTGCTGCCCGTCATCAACCTCTTGGCAGGACAGCCTAACCTTTGCGAGGTGGACCGGCGAGGGCCGGTTCCAGCTCACGCACTGACGTCGTCGAGTGCAGCCGAAATCGCCGGCGGCAACGCCAGCTCCTCCGCGACCAGCACTCCCGTCAACTGTGCCAGATCACGCGCGCCGACCAGGGCCGAGGCGACGTGCGGGCGATCACGCACCCACGCCAGCGCCACGGCCAACGGAGAGGTCCCGAGCCCGTCCGCGGCGGTAGCGACCGCGTCGACCACCCGGACCGCGGACTTCGTCAGGTACCGCTGCACCTCGTCGGTGTGCACGTCGTCGGCGCCCCGCGAGTCGGCGGGCGTCCCCGAGCGATACTTGCCCGTGAGCACCCCACCGGCGAGCGGGACCGCCGCGAACACACCGACGCCATGATGCGCAGCTGCGGGAATCAGTTCCTCCTCGACGCCCCGAGCGAGCAGCGAGTACTCGACCTGTGTACTCACCAGCGGGGCGGGCCGTCCGGTACACGCCGCCGCGGTCGCGAGCTGCCACCCGAGGAAGCCACGCACCCCGACGTACCGGACACGGCCACTGGACACCGCGAACTCGAGAGCCGAAGCGACCTCGTCGATAGGTGTGTGCGGGTCCCAGGTCGCGACCTGCCAGATATCGAGATGATCGGTGCCCAGCTCGCGGAGCGTGTGGTCGAGCTGCGTGAGCAGCCCACCGCGGGAACAGTCGACCCGGCCGGCGCCCAGCTTGGTGGTGTCGATCCCGGAACTGCCCGAGAGCACCAGTTCATCGCGGGGCACCACATCGTCGAGCAGTTCGGCGAGGATGCGCTGCGCGACCCCGTCGCCGTACGCGGGAGACGTATCGACGAGAGTGCCGCCCGCGTCGACGAACGCCGACAACTGGGCCGCCGCTTCGTCGCCGTCGGTACCGCGCCCCCACGTCAACGTTCCGAGCCCGAGCCGCGACACGCGCAGCCCACTCGAGCCCACTGTTCTGTGTTCCATCCGCCTGTGATCCTCCCGACCGGAGGGAACGTGCCGATCGATGCACCGCCGTTCCCTGACTGGCACCTTAATGTCGGATGCACGACGAGTGATGGTCCGCCGCGCCGCGTACTGTTTCGCGGGTGAACCGGAATCTGCGCTCTTCGAATGCGGGCACCTCGACCCTTCGTCCTTCCTCATTCCGCGGCGGCGCCGGAGTCGCGGCATGACCGAATCGATGACCTGGCTGCAGACCATCATTCTCGGACTCGTGCAGGGCCTGACCGAATTCCTGCCGATTTCTTCGTCCGGTCACATGCGGATCGTCTCCGAATTGTTCTTCGGAGCAGACGCAGGCGCGTCCTTCACCGCCGTGACACAGCTCGGCACCGAAGCCGCCGTCCTCTTGTACTTCGCCGGCGACATCTGGCGCATCCTGTGCGCATGGTTCCGCGGTGTATTCCACAAGGAGCACCGCGACAACCACGATTACAAGATGGGCTGGTATGTGATTCTCGGCACCATTCCCATCGGCATCCTCGGTCTGGTGTTCAAGGACGAGATCCGCACGGTCGCGCGCAACCTGTGGCTCGTCGCGACCATGCTCATCGTCTTCTCGTTCGTCATCGCCGCCGCCGAGTACTACGGACGCCAACGTCGCACCGTCGAGCAGCTCACCCTCAAGGACGGTCTGATCATGGGTTCGGCGCAGGCACTCGCTCTGATTCCCGGCGTGTCCCGTTCCGGTGGCACGATCTCCGCCGGCCTGTTCCTCGGGCTGACCCGCGAGGCGGCAGCGCGATACTCGTTCCTGTTGGCCATCCCGGCCGTCCTCGCGTCGGGGTTGTTCAGCCTCCCCGACGCGTTCGAGCCCGTCGGCGAGGGGCTCGAGGCCTCCGGTGCTCAGCTCGCCGTCGCGACGCTCATCGCGTTCGGTGTCGGCTACGCGGCGATCGCCTGGCTGCTCAGGTTCGTGGTGAACCACTCGATGTACTGGTTCGTCGGATACCGCATCATCATCGGCCTGCTGCTGTTCGGTCTGCTCGGCACCGGCGTGATCGCCGCGACGTAGCGGACGTCGGACGCTCGGTTGTCACGAGACATCTAGGCTGGATCACATGACGGTCATCCTGCTGCGCCACGGACGGTCGACGGCCAACACCTCCCACATGCTGGCCGGTCGCACCCCCGGGGTGGAACTCGACGAGGTCGGCCACGTGCAGGCCAAGAACCTCCTCACCCGATTGACGGGCCTCGAGATCACCGAGATCGTCCGGTCGCCGTTGCTGCGCTGCCGACAGACCGTGCAGCCGCTGGCCAGCGACCGGGGACTGACGCCGACGATCGACGACCGGCTCGCCGAAGTCGACTACGGGCAGTGGACCGGCCGTAAACTCGGCGACCTCGTCCGCGAGCCGCTGTGGAAGGTCGTGCAACAGCACGCGTCCGCCGCGATATTTCCCGGTGGCGAAGGACTCGCGCAGGTACAGGCCCGCGCGGTCGAAGCGATCCGAGAGCACGACCGCCGCCTCGCCCACCAGCATGGCAAGGACGTTGTGTGGGTCGCATGCAGCCACGGCGACGTCATCAAGGCAATTCTGGCCGATGCGCTGGCCACCCATCTCGACGGTTTCCAGCGCATCGTCGCCGAGCCCGCATCGATCAGCGTCGTGCGCTACACCGATACCCGGCCCTTCGTGTTGCGCGTCAACGACACCGGCAGCGACCTCTCCGGTCTTGCGGTTGCCGACGCCCCGAAGTCCGTTCCCGGAGGTGAAGTGCCCGGCAGCGGCAGCGAAGAAGCCCAGGCCGACGACGCCCGGGAGGGACACGGCACCCGGAGCGGAGAATGACAGTGACCGACATGGCACAGTGGACGAACTCGAGGAGGTGCAATGGCCCGCGCAATACACGTCTTCCGGACCCCGGATCGGTTCGTTGCCGGCACCGTCGGTGAACCCGGCGACCGGGTGTTCTACCTGCAGGCCGTACACGACTCCCGGGTGGTGAGCGTGATACTGGAGAAGCAGCAGGTCCAGATCCTCGCCGACCGGATGGGACTGCTGCTCGAAGAGGTCCACCGACGGTTCGGCACCACGCTGCCCGACGACGCCGACGTCGACACCAGCCCCCTGGAAACTCCCATCGACGCGGAATTCCGGGTCGGCACCATGGGATTGGGCTGGGACGCAGACTCCGGAGCCGTCGTCGTCGAACTGCTCGCCGTCACCGAGACCGAACTCGACGAATCCGTCGTACTCGACGACACCGAGGAAGGCCCCGACGCGGTCCGGGTGTTCCTGACCCCGATCCAGGCGCGCGGCTTCGCGACGCGTTCCGAGATGGTGATCTCCGCTGGACGCGCCCCATGCCCGCTGTGCGGCGAGCCCATCGGCGGCGAGGGCCACATCTGCGTCCGCACCAACGGGTATCTCCGCAGCCCGGGTTTCGATCCGACCTCGTGGTTCGACGAGGAGAGCTGACGCAGTGACGGTTCCCGACGTGCGCGGCGTGCTGACCGACGGCGACCTGACCGTCGTCGGCCAGATCGTGCACGCCAGCAACGCCACGCTCGTCTGCGACGCCACACTCGACTCGCAGACCGTGCGGTGCGTCTACAAGCCCGTCCGCGGGGAACGCCCGCTCTGGGATTTCCCGGACGGCACCCTCGCCGGTCGTGAGGTCGCCTCCTACCTCGTCTCCGAAGCACTCGGCTGGGACGTCATCCCCATGACGGTGCTGCGCGACGGCCCGTTCGGGACCGGCATGGTGCAACGCTGGATCGACACCCGCGACGACTCCGCAGAGCGGCTCGACCTCGTCGACATCTGCCCGATCGATGCCGTCCCCGACGGGTGGCTGCCCGTGCTGCACGCCCGCGACATGGACGGCAGCGACGTGGCGCTCGTCCACGCCGACGACCCCCGCCTGCAGCGGATGGCCGTGCTCGACGTCGTCCTCAACAACGCCGACCGCAAAGGTGGACACATCCTCGAAGGGGTCGACGGCACCGTCTACGGCATCGACCACGGCATCTGCCTGCATTCTCAGAACAAACTCCGGACCGTGCTGTGGGGATGGGCGAACTCCACCCTCGAGCAGGCGCTGCTCACCGACCTCGACAAGCTGGCCCGCCGGTTCGACGAAGACTTCGCCGACATGTTGTGCGAGCACATCACCGACGACGAAGCCGCAGCGCTGCACCACCGCATCACCGCACTGCTCGAGCGGCCCGTGATGCCCCGCCCCGTCGGGGAGCGACGCATTCCCTGGCCTGCCTTCTGATCGAGGTCAGTGGACCTCGGAGCTCTTCTTCCGCTTCGGAATGAGATGCACGATCAGCACGACGATCGCGCCCACGATCAGCCCGACAATCGCGGACGTCACGGTGCCCGCGGTCCACGACAGGACACCGCCGAGCCCACCGTGCACGAGCTCACCGAACCAATGCTCGAGATCATGGAGGCGATCGGCAGGCCAATGGAACCCGGCCTCACCGACGTTGACGAGCAGAATGTGCCCACCGACCCACAGCATCGCGGCGATACCGACCACCGTGAGCACCGACATCACCTTCGGCATTGCGGCCACCAGAGCGCGCCCCACCCGCTGACTGAACGTCGATGTGCGTTGAGCGAGCGACAGGCCCACGTCGTCCATCTTCACTATCAACGCGACCACACCGTAAACGAGGATGGTGATCATGATCGCGACGACGATCAGCACCAGCAGCCGGGTCACGAACGGTTCGTTCTCGACCGACGACAGCGAGATCACCATGATCTCCGCCGACAGGATCAGGTCGGTGCGGATCGCGCCGCTCACCATCGACTTCTCGAACTCGGGTCCGCGGACTGCCGCGGGGACCTCCTCCTTCGCGTGGTGACCGCCGAAGAGTGCCTCGTAGACCTTCTCAGCGCCCTCGAAGCACAGGAACAGACCACCGGCGATCAGCAGATACGGCAGTGCCTGCGGAAGGAACTGACTCAGCAACATCGCCACCGGCAGGATTATCAGCAGCTTGTTGCGGATCGACCCGATTGCGATCTTGCGGATGATCGGCAGTTCGCGGTCGGGGGAGAAGCCGTGCACATAGCGGGGGGTGACGGCGGTGTCGTCGACCACCACTCCCGCAGCCTTGATGCTCGCCTTACCGGCCGCTGCACCGATATCGTCGATGGACGCCGCAGCCGCCTTTGCCAGTACCGCTACGTCGTCCAGCAGAGCGACGAGACCACCAGCCACGGGAACCTCCCACAATCTCGAGATCGGTAGAGCCGAACACGTGGTCGTGGCCGACACCGAACCGTACCGAATCCACGGTGACGCACGACCGCGGAGCAGGGGCAAGGCCGCGTGATCCGCCCACTCCATTAGGCTCGGGTTCATGCTGTCTTGGTCCGATGTCGCGATTCCGTCCGTGCCCGGTGAAGGCCCCCCACTGAGGTTGTTCGACACCGCCGACCGAGCGGTGCGCCCCGTCACCCCCGGCGCGACGGCCACCATGTACGTGTGTGGCATCACCCCGTACGACGCCACTCATCTCGGGCACGCCGCCACCTACCTGACCTTCGACCTGGTCAACCGCATCTGGCGCGACAATGGGCACGACGTCCACTACGTGCAGAACGTCACGGACGTCGACGACCCGTTGTTCGAACGCGCCGACCGCGACGGCGAGGACTGGGTTGTGCTCGGCATGCGCGAAACCGCTCTGTTCCGTGAAGACATGGAAGCCCTGCGGGTCCTGCCGCCACGCGACTACATCGGTGCCGTGGAGTCGGTGGGCGAGGTCGTTGAACTCGTCGAGAAGCTCGTGGCATCCGGAGCCGCCTACACCGTCGACGACGCCGAGTACCCCGACGTGTACTTCCGTGTCGACGCGACCGAACAGTTCGGATACGAATCCGGCTACGACCACGCCACGATGATGCAGTTCTTCGGCGAGCGCGGCGGCGACCCCGACCGCCCCGGCAAACGCAACCCGCTCGACGCCCTGCTGTGGCGGGCCCGGCGTCCCGGCGAACCGTCGTGGCCGTCCCCGTTCGGCGACGGACGCCCCGGCTGGCACATCGAATGCGCCGCGATCGCCCTCAACCGCATCGGCTCCGGCTTCGACGTCCAAGGCGGCGGCAGCGACCTGATCTTCCCGCACCACGAATTCTCCGCCGCGCACGCCGAAGCCGTCACCGGCGACCGCCGCTTCGCGCGGCACTACGTGCACACCGGCATGATCGGCCTCGACGGCGAGAAGATGTCCAAGTCGCGCGGCAACCTCGTGTTCGTCTCGAAGCTGCGCGGCGAAGGCGTCGACCCGGCCGCGATCCGGCTCGGACTGCTCTCCGGCCATTACCGGCTCGACCGGCCGTGGACAGCCGACGTGCTCGCGTCCGCGCAGTCCCGCCTCGATCTGTGGCGCCGGGCAGCGGCGTTGTCGTCCGCGGCGTCCGCCGAAGACACGGTCGCGCGGTTGCGTCAGCACCTCGCCGACGACCTGGACACCCCCAAGGCCCTCGCCGCCCTCGACGCGTGGGCGCAATTCGCGGTCGATCGCGGCGGCGACGACACCTCCGCACCGGGACTGTTCGCCGCCGCCGTCGACGCGCTGCTGGGTGTGCCACTGCGCTGACCCCACCCGTGCGCACTTCTGGTAGCGCGAACTACCAGAAGTGCGCACGGCGGCGGAGCCGCACTGTCGTACCCCGTCCCTACACTGCCGCCGTGTCCACAGGAACGTTCACGGGAGCCTCGACGCTCGACGACGATGCGCTCACCCTCGCTCTCGGCCCCGCCCTCACACCCCGCGGCATCGTGGCGGCGCCCACGTTCTTCCGTGGATTCGCGACCCACCCGCAGGTCCTGGCGCGCGGTCTGCTCGTGCTGGCCGACATCACCGCTACCCGGTACTTCCGGCACACGCCCACGTCGTTGCGCGATCCGGTGCTCACCGCGCACGGAGATCGACTGCGTGCCGAATGTTTCTCGGCGTGCAACGGAGTCCACGCGCGCCTCGACCTGCTTGCCGACGGCTTCGACGGCGGTGCCCTCGCGCACGGGACCACGAACGTCGACATCGGACCGGCGATGCGCAGCGCACTCGGATCGGTGCACCGGCATGCGTTGCTGCACCTCGCAGTGGGGATCGATGGCATGACGGTGTCCGATCCCCACCGGACGGACACCGAACGCCCAGTGGCGATGCCCGACCGCTGGGTGCGTGCACTCGGCAACGTCGCGGAGATGCACCGCGAACTGCACTGCGCATTCACCGTCGACGCAGCCGGCACCCGCCGTTTTCTGGCCACGGTCCCACCGGCCACTGGAGCGGAACGCAGCGGATGGCTCACACCGTCCACCTCGGGTGTGCGACTCGCCGCCCGGCCCACCCGCGGCGCCGTCCACATCGACGGACTGCACCGGCTCACCGCGGCGAAACGTCTCCTGCCGCATGTGCAGGGCATGACCGTGTACGGGTCCGATGGCTCCGAACCCGGTCCACTCGCAGTCGAATTCGCACTCCCGTCGGCACGTCTCGTACTCGGACTGACCGAACAGACCTGGCGCGGCCACTCCGGCGAAGGTGCGTTGCTGCAGGCACTCACCTCGCCGACGGTGCGCGACGACGCCGAGACGATCTCCGCGCTGCTCGCGTTCGAACCCTCCGTCGATATCGACCGGCTCGCCCGCGAGACGACCCTGGACCGCACTGCCGTGCACGGTGCGCTCGCGGTGTTGGCGTCCTCGGGACGGATCGGCTGGGACCTTCACGAGAGCACCTACTTTCACCGTGAGCTTCCCGACGATCCTGATCGCGTCGACACCGACAATCCGCGGCTCGTCGGCGCGCGCGGGCTTGTCGAAGCCGGTGCAATCACCGCGACAGGTCCGGACACATGGTCGGTCCGCAGTCGCGGCAGCGGCGGCACCACGGAACATCGCGTCACCGTCGGCCACGAGGCCGCCGAGACGGGCCGATGCACCTGCACCTGGTACCTGCGCCACGTCGACCGGCGCGGCCCGTGCCGACACATCCTGGCCGTACGACTCCACCGGAAGGACATCGCGTGACAGTCAGCGACGAACTCGCCGCAGCGATCGACATTTTCACCGAACTCGGTTGGAGCAAAGCCGATCTCACAGAGGCTCCGACACTCCCGCTCGGCACCGACGAGCAGCGACGTGTCGCGCTCGCTGGGCTGCGCACGGGGGAGTGGGGCGAGTTCGGGCAGATCGCCGAGCGTACCTACGGCTGGATCAGCTTCGTCGACGTCGACGACGCGGCCCTCGCCCTGTTCGCGATCCGGCTCGGTGTCGACGCGCGTCGCGCCGCGCATATCATGCCGTCCACACACCGGCTGGGCGATGACCTTGCAGCCGAGATCCTCGCGACCCGCGGTCCGGAATTCGCTCAGCGGTTCGTCGAGAGGGTATGCGTGTCGTCGCGGCGCGCATGGGAACACGCCACGTCGGTGCATGCCGGTGCGGCGGTGAGACTCATTGCTCATCACCGACTGCCCATCCCGCAGCACATCGAGTATTTGAAGGACTGGGCCGTGTACGCGCTCGGCGCGCTCACCGGCGAGGGCGAGCTGTTCCCCGCCGAACGCGGCTGGGTCGACGACGCCGTGATCGCCGAGCGGTTCGCCGACCACGCCCGCGCCGCCGTCGCCGCCGGACTTCCCGCGACCGGCCCGTTCCCCGCGACCTTGATGCCTGCGATAGACCGCGGCTGGATCGACCGCGCCGAGGTGGTCGAACTATGTTTCGCGACATTGGATTCCGCGCAGCGACCGGGCGACAGGAAAGCCTGGCTCCGGTTGCTCACCGACGAACTCGCCGTTGACGAAACGGAATTCGTGGAGCGTGCCGACGCAATGGTGTCGCTGATGTCGTTCGGAGACGGCTTCGTCATCGAAGCCGTCGCACCGATCCTGATCGCCGCCGCCGCCGTCGACGACGATCTGCTCGTCGATGTTCTCACCGTCGCTCTCAACGCACCGACGAAAAAGGCCCGGCGCGTCGTCCTCACCGCCGCGGCTGCGCGTCACCAGCCTGGCGACGACACCGTCGCGGCGGTCGCCGAGCTGATCGCCGACGATGCTGCCGACGGGGATCAGGCCCTCGCGCGTGCTGCAGCAGTCCTGAGGTCGGCGTGGGCGATCACGGCATCCGCACCGGACACCACGCCCTCGCCCGTACAGGGATTGTGGCAACCCACCCCTGAGGTGTGGCAGGTGCCGCGTTTCGATCCGGGCGAGGCCACGGTGGAGACCGTCACCGATGCTGCAGCTCTGTTGCTACGCCGCTACACCGGTGTGGTCGACGTCGAGGTCGAACGCTTCTTGGCTCTCGCCAACCGTCTCGCCCACGACGACCCCGACGGCGCCCGCGTCGCGCTCGGCGGGGTGCGAAAGAACTGGATTCCCGGGCTCGCCGTGGTCCGGACGTGGTTGCACGGTGAACCGAACTACCTGGCCGACCGGATCAACGGCGGCACAGAGGACGACCCGTGGTACCGCGACCGGGTGTGGGAGGTGCTGCATGCCCGCGAGGGTGCTGTCGTCGCGCAACTCGGATACGTGCCCGTGCTGCTGTCGACACCCACGTGGGTCGACCTTCGTATCCACCCCGACGACCTGCTCGCCCGGCTCGACACCTATGCGGCAGCCGATGTGGTCGCTACCGAAGCCGACCTGTTCGCGGCGCTGACCCGGCTCGACACCACGCTGGCCACCGCCGCGCACCGGACGCGCGCCCGGTCGCTGGCGGTGCCCGTGCAGACATCGGCCGGGACGCTGCTCTCGGTGACCGCGGGCCGCGTGCTCGCCTCCTATCTGGATGACCCCGTCGTCGAGCCGCGTCTGGTGCACCACCGGGAATGGGATCGTTGGGTCGCGGGCGACATTCGGATCCCGAACTCTCTCAGTGTTTTTCCGAAACGGCTGGCCTTCGACGAGTACCGTTCCGCCGACCCGGCGACACTGCCCACGTGGGGCGATGCGGCAGGACTGTCGGTCGGGCACGGCGACGACGCGTCCGCGGGGGTACTCCTGCGCCAGATCGCGCGCCGCACGACGCCGTTGACTCCGGGTCTGGCGGTCAACATGATCGGCGCCCAACGCGGATTCCATCGAGGTGCCGCCGCGGACGGCGCGACCGCCGTCGTCGAAGCGTGGCAACGTGGCCTGCTACGTCCGGGAGTCGCCGATGCCCGCTTTCTGGACTGGCAGACGACCCCGTCCGGTCTCGCGGCACTCGCACGCGCCGGCAGTGAACTCGCCGACGAGGGCATGCTGTCGGTGCTGTGGCCGCTGTTCGACGACCTGATCGCCGCTGCCGTCCACGAGACCCGGATGCCGCCGGGCGCCGCCGACCTGGTGGAAGCCCTCGACCGTTGGCTCCCCGAAACGCAGGGCGGTGTCGATGCCGGCGTCGCCGACGTCGACGTCCTCGACCTACCCGGGGTGCGGGCCCTCGCGGCGCGCAGCGGATCGTCGCGCGCCGTCGCCGCCGCACGCGCGCTCGTGGCAAGACTGCCGGAGCCCACGCGCGTGCCCGTCGAGGAACCGGTGCACGAGGAGGACCTCGACTTCGACGAATGGTGGCGCCCCGAACTCAGTGCCGCCCCGGCCGTCGACGACGGCGCCGTGATCACCGCGACCTGGGAGGACGCCTCGGCAGCGTCGAAATTCCTGTGCGTCGACCTCGAATTTCCGGACCGCCCCGGCGAGATGTTCCGCATCAGGAAGGGCTGGTTCTACGACCTCGAACACGAAGGGCAATGCGCCGCCGTCCGATACACAGACGGCGACCGACCGGGCGGCGACCGGCCGGATCACGGACGGGACCAGGTGTGGTTGCGGTGGGACGAGGCGTCGAAAACCATGATCGTCGGCGAGCACCGCAACTGGGTCGACGGCACCGACGGCCCGGTCGCGGGTGGCAGTGCAGCGCCGCTCACCACGTCGATGACCGCGGTCGTCCTGGTCGGCGCGTGCCACGGCAGGCCGGACATGTACTCGATCCGATCCATCCTCCGCGACGGTCTGATCGGATCGGGTTCGGTTGCCGTCGCCATGCGTGCACTACTGACCCAACCGGACGTGAGCCCCGCTCGTCTCGTGCGACTCCTCGAACGCGATGCGTCGTTGCTGCCGGTGCTGTGGCCCATACTTGTCGAATCGATCCGGTACACATCCGATCTGGACGGAGCTGCTCCGCGCTGGCTCAACCGGGTCCTCGACGTCGCGCTGCTTCACGCACCGCTGCTACGGGAAGCCGGTCGCCGCGGGCTGATTCCGGCGGAAGAGGCGCAGTGGCCCGGGCTCGACACTCTTGCCTCGCGGCTGGGCCGGTCGGCTGCGTCGACGAAAGCGAAGGCACTCGTCGCAGCCCTCTCACCGGCGGAGCCGCACTCAGTGCAGGAGCGCCCGGATGTCCTCGGCGGTCAAGGCCGAGGAGAACATCTCTCCGTCGTCGACGACGGACGAGAACAACTCGGACTTGCGTAGCTGCAGCGCCCGCACCTTCGCTTCGATGGTGTCGCGGGCGATCAGCCGGTACACCATCACGTTGCGGGTCTGCCCGATCCGGTGGGTGCGGTCGATCGCCTGCGCCTCCGCGGCAGGATTCCACCACGGGTCGAGCAGGAAACAGTAGTCGGCTTCCACCAGATTCAACCCGAATCCGCCTGCCTTGAGACTGATCAGGAACACCGGCGCGGCCCCGGCCTTGAAGTCGTCGAGCAGCTTTCCGCGCTGCTTGGTTTTGCCGTCGAGATACAGGTATTCGATACCGGTCGCGTCGAGGCGGTCGCGGATGCGGCCGAGGAAACCGGTGAACTGGCTGAACACCAACGCGCGGTGGCCACCGGCGATCACGTCGTCGAGTTGTTCGAGCAGCGCGTCGATCTTCGCGGAGCCGATCTTGCTGTGCGCCTCGTCGACGAGTGCCGGATCGAGACTCAATTGCCTCAGCAGCGTCAACGACTGCAGGATTGTGAAGCGGTTGCGGTCCAAGTCGCCGATGAGCCCGAGGATCTTCTGGCGCTCCCGCTGCAGCTGCCGGTCGTAGAGAGTGCGGTGCTTCGGTGCGAGATCCACCTCGAGCACCTGTTCCTGCTTGTCGGGCAGGTCGGTCGCGACCTGTTCCTTCGTGCGTCGCAACATCAACGGTTTGAAACGCTGCCGAAGCTGCGCGAGCAGTTCGGGGTTGCTGCCGCTCTCGATGGGCTTGCGGTAGTAATCCTGGAACTTCGTCGGGTTGGGGAACAGCCCGGGCGCGGTGATCGACAGCAGCGACCACAACTCCATCAGGTTGTTCTCCATCGGGGTGCCGGTGATCGCGACCTTCATCGGCGCGTCGATCTGCCGCACACACTGGTATGCCTTCGCCCGATGGTTCTTCACGAACTGGGCTTCGTCGAGCAGGAGCATCGACCAGGGGTGTTCGAGATAGTCGTCGATATCGATGCGCAGCAGGGTGTAGGACGTGATGACGACGTCGATTCCGTCGAGCAGCTCACCCAGGCCCACCCCGCGCTTGCCGGAGGTGTCGGTGATCGCGACGAGGTTCAGGTCCGGAGCGAACCGCTTCGCCTCGGCGGCCCAGTTGGGAACCACCGACGTCGGCGCAACGATGAGCACCGGGGCATCGGTGGGACGTTTCGCGCGGGCGTGGCAGATCAACGCGAGCGACTGCAGGGTCTTGCCGAGTCCCATGTCGTCGGCGAGGATCCCGCCGAGCCTGTGCGTCCACAGGAACGTCAGCCACCGGAATCCGTCGAGCTGATATGGACGCAGCGTGGCTCGCAGGGTTTTCGGGACCCGTGTTGTCGCTGTTGCCTTCACATCGAGAAGTCCCTGCACCTGCTTCTTCCAGGCTGCAGCCTGCCGGTCGATGACACCGAGCGCCGCCAGCTCCTCCCACATACCTGCTTGGAAACGGCTCAGTCGCAGCCGATCCGGGTCGTCGTCCTCGTGCAGCGCGCGGGCCTCGTCGACGAGCCGGCGCAGCTGCTGCAGTTCGGGTTTGTCCAGCGACAGGTACGCCCCGTCGGGAAGCATCAGGTACGACGCGCCCTCGCTGAGGGCCGTGAACACTTCGCGGAACGGGACAGTCTCCCCATCGATCCTGATGGTGATGTTCAGGTCGAACCAGTCCGAGTCGCCGGTCGCCTTGGTGGACAAGCCGATCCGCACGCTGTCGCCCACATCGCGATAGTCGGCGGGAGTGCCCTCGACTCGCACCTCCACATCCTCGCGGTCGGCCAGCAACGGCAGCAGTTCGGACGCCAGACGTGCAGTGTCGAGACCTGCGAGGGTGACACGTGCGAACAGTCGCCGATCGACGCTGTTGTCCAGGCCGTACGGTACGACGACGTCGCGGATCTCGGATAACAGCACATCTTCGGCGTCACGGTCGCGGACGGAATCGGAGAGTCGTTCGTACAACTCGACCGGATGCTCGGTCTCACCGACGGTGTAGACGAACTGCCAGTGCAGATCGGTGCGGTGCGCCGGCCGGAAGGCGACGTGCAGTAGCAGGGAAGGACCGCTCACGGTCGGCGCGGTGAACGATCCGTCGGCCGAGCCGACCGTGGTGGTTCGCTGCAGGCGCGGATAGTAGGCGGTGGCGAAGCGCGGCACCTGCTCGGCGGGCACCGCGAGCGCGGTACCGCCGAGCAGCAGCTGCTGCATCCCGTCCGGTGTGGTGCCGTGCAGTCGAGCGATGCGGAACGGGAGATCCGCGGGCGCGGTGTCGGTGGG
Organism: Rhodococcus sp. F64268; assembly: GCF_023015605.1. Taxonomy (NCBI): domain Bacteria; kingdom Bacillati; phylum Actinomycetota; class Actinomycetes; order Mycobacteriales; family Nocardiaceae; genus Rhodococcus; species Rhodococcus sp. F64268. The sequence goes on along the minus strand of NZ_JALKAI010000010.1, from coordinate 17,761 downwards.
ATCACCTGGCGGCCGAAGGATCACGCCGTGTGCCGGGGCGCCGATGAACCCGAGCACAGACGCAGCCTGGTCGCCGACGCGCAGGGTGGGCGTGACGGTCAGGCCGTCGCCGGTGTCGGCGACGTCGACGCACACCTCCGCGACACCCGGCGGCGGCACCGCACCGTGCTTCTTCTTCGCGTAACGCAACTCGATGCCGTGAGCCGCCGCGTCGTCGAGCAAGGACCACAGTCGCGGCGACACGGCCGACAGGTCGAGGGTGTTCTGCGAGGTGACGTAGTAGCTTCGTGTCGCCGCCTGCGCCAACGCGGCGAGTTCGAGTAGCAGCTGTTTGTGCTGCGGGTTCACGTCGTACGTGTAGCTCAGGTTCGACCAGGAGATGTTCCCCGATACCCATCCGGTGCGGCCGGGACGCACCACACGTGCGGTGAGTTTCGGCGTGGGGAGTTGCGACGGCTGCGACAACGCCAACTGTAGGCCCAGAGGCACACCCCTGTCGGCCTCCTCACCGCCGAAGTATGCCTCGAACATGCCGTCCCAGTCGGGTGCCACGGGTTCCGGGTCGTTTGCCGGTGTCGTGAGGGTGAGCAGCAGCGCGACCGTGTGCTTGCAGTCGTACCCGACGGGGCACGAGCATTCGCCGTACTCGAACTCGAGGCCGCGCGGGCCGGGGCGCAGCTGGATGAGAGCGCGGTACATCTCGGTGCCGGCGATGGTCCCGATGCCGATCAATTCGTCTTCGTCGAAGGCGCAGTCCAGGACCGCACCGGACTCCGCATAGCGCTTGCCACGCGAAAAGGTAGGCGTGCCCACCGCCGACATCATCGAGTGGATGAGTCGCTCGTACTCGGGGTGCGCGGACATAGGCCAGCAGTCTATGCACCGACGACACGATGAGGCACACGCCGGGCAACGGAGACACGAATGCCAGTCCGTGGGGGCAGGCGTAGCGGCGGCATGACCAGGTCGAGGCGAACTACCTGGCGAGGTGACAGAATGGTGCGTCGTTCCAGATCACTCAGCCAAGGGAGCACCATCCACTGTGTGTGGCATCGTCGGTCATGTCTCGAGCAGTCTCGTCAATCAGCAGATATACGACTCCTTGTTGCTGCTGCAACACCGAGGTCAGGACTCGACCGGTATCGCCACGGCGGAGGGCAGCACCTTCCACACCGTGAAGGAACGGGGGCAAGTGCGTGAGGCGTATCGCACGCGGGATATGCGCACGCTGCTCGGAAACATGGGCATCGGTCATGTTCGCTACGCGACCTCCGGTTCCGGCAGCGAGGACGAGGTGCAGCCGTTCTACGTGAACGCGCCGTACGGCCTCCTGCTGGTCCACAACGGCAACCTCACGAATACTCGCCACCTCTCGGACGAACTCTTCCGCGTCGACCGTCGGCACCTCAACTCCTCGAGCGACACCGAGCTGCTGCTCAACGTGCTGGCGAATGAGCTGCAACGCTCGATCGACGGCCAGAACCTGACGCCGGACGACATCTTCGACGCCGTCGCTGCCCTGCACCGCCGCGTCGAGGGGTCCTACGCTGCGATAGCCCTGGTCGCGGACCACGGAATGCTCGCGTTTCGTGATCCCTTCGGTATTCGTCCCCTCGTGCTGGGGCGGCGAATGGATGCGGGTGGCCGAGACGAGTGGGTCGTCTCCTCGGAGTCGCTCGTGCTCGCCTCGGGCGGCTACGAGGTGGTCCGTGAAGTAGAGCCCGGCGAGGCCATCTTCATCAGCGACTCGGGACGGATGTACTCGCGCCAGTGCGCCGAGAATCCGGTCACCGCGCCCTGCGCTTTCGAGTACGTGTACCTCGCGCGGCCCGACTCGATCATGAACGGCGTCTCGGTGTACGACACCCGTCTGCGTATGGGCGAGAAACTCGGCCGCAAGGTAGAGCGCGAGATGGATCTCGCCGAGATCGATGTCGTCATGCCGATCCCGGACTCGGCCCGCCCCTCGGCCATGCAGTTGGCGCAGACCCTCGGGTTGCCCTATCGCGAGGGCTTCTACAAGAACCGCTATGTGGGCCGCACCTTCATCATGCCCGGCCAAGAACTACGAAAGCGGTCGGTGCGCCAGAAGCTCAACGCGCTCTCGCAGGAGTTCGAGGGCAAGAAAGTGCTGCTCGTCGACGACTCGATCGTTCGTGGCACGACGTCGAAGGAGATCATCGAGATGGCGCGCGCGGCAGGCGCCAGCAAGGTGTACCTCGCGTCCGCGGCGCCGGCTGTGCGCTACCCCAACGTGTACGGCATCAACATGCCGACCCGCGCCGAACTCGTCGCGTCGTCGCGGTCTGTCGAGGAGGTCTGCTCGGTGATCGGCGCGGACGCACTGATCTATCAGGATGTCGACGACCTCTTCGACGCGATCACCGCCGATACCGAGCTCACACAGCTCGATCTGTCTCCGTTCACCGGCGAGTACGTGACCGGCACCGTGACACCCGAGTACCTCGCTTACCTCGAGGAGCACCAGACCTCTTGACCACTTCGGGCCGGCGGTTCCACGGAGGCTCTCTACGGCGTGTGCACTAGCCGCAATCGCCGCGGCACTGTACGATTGCGCCGATGACTACCTTCTCTGATCCAAGATTGGGGGCCCAGTTCACACACGGTGAGTGCTGATGCACCCTCCTACCGTGAACGGGTTCGACCCCCGACTGTCCTTCTGGCTGCGCGTGCGCGAGTTCGCCGTGCCGCCGTCCATGATCAAGGCCGCCACCGGCCTGCGTCTCGCAGGCGACTGGCGCGGCGCCTGTGCTGCAGCGGGATTCGACGTCGACATCGACTTGCGCACCTTGCGCTACACGCACGGCCTCGACGTCGCGTCGCAGGTCTTGGACGACCTGCGTCACCTGGCCCCCGATTTGCTGCGCTGGCACCTACCACGCGTGGCTCCCGACGGACTGCTGCGCCCCGGACTGACCATCACACTGGCCCGATTCGGTCCGCGAGAGCGCCGAAAACGGTGCGGTGGAACCGATTCGGTACACCTGGTGGTACGTACCGCTCCCGCCTGGGCGGATGCCGGGCAGAGGATCGTGCTGACAACGTGGAGCGGCCCGGATTCCACGAACCATCCCCATCCGCGACCCAACCGGCGGTTCCGGCTCGACCTCCACCGGCACCTGTGGGATACGCGCAGATCCGGTGAACTGCAAATACGCAGTGGGACAGGACAACTTCCGGGTCCCACTGCTGTCGACCCTGACCTGGCCGCGGTGATCCCGGAGGGCTGTGCCGCCGACCGCTGGGCGGCCGAATCCGACATCCTGCTCCGCGCGGACGGGCAACGCGACGGCCCCGTGCGGGTGCGATGCGGGGGCCGGCACGACCTGGTGGTGGAGTCGGTCGACGGCACTGATCCCTCCGTGGTGCGTCTCGTGGACGACTACCCGCGGGGCCGGCTCGCCGCGCTACCGGTGCTGCCCGACGCCGCGACCTGGGTACTGCCCGACCTGGAGTTGATCCAGGCGGGAGCGATCACCGTCGACCGGCTACATCCCCTGGTCGCCGTCGCTCTGGATCCGAGTTGGCCGCTGCCGGAATCGTCCCGGACGACCAACCAGGACAACCGAATTCACCTCGTCGACTGCCGTGGTGAGCAGCACCGGATCGGGCTGGTCGACGGTGCACTGACCGCACTCGACCATGATCCCGTCGAGATTCGGCGCGAGGAACTGCTCGTTGCGCTCGGTGGAACCCCGCTGCCGTGTCTGCAGGTCATCGACCAGGCGCTTCGCCATCCGGACTGTCTGCCGGGCGTTCGCGAACGTCTGGACCACGGCGACGCCGTCGGCGCCTTGGCGCTCGTCGAAGGACTGCTCGGTCCCGATGCGGTCCTCCGCGACGGTCCTCTGCTGGATGAACTTCGCGCCGCCGCGGACCGCCGCAGTACGTACGAGGGGTTCCGTGCCGCACCGGTGGAACCGCCCCCGGTAAGGCAACCTCGGCGCACCGCCCGGTCGCGCCGGCCCCGCTCGCGCTGACCCATCTCCGCACTCCCCGAAACCCGCTGAGCTGCTGCTCGGCTCGATACCTCAGGTGATGCACATGTCTTCCATGCTCCTTTCCGACCGCCCGCGCAACGATGAACTCGACAGTGCTGCAGCACTGTTGACGATGCTCGGTACGGTGACCTCCGAACCCCGTCCCGACGAGCAACTCGAGGCCCTCACCCTGGCGGTGGCCGCGGATCTCCCGGTACTGCTGTGGGGTGAACCGGGAATCGGCAAGACCGCCGCCCTGACCCAGCTCGCCGAGGCCTTGGATCTCCCGTTGACCACCGTCATCGCGAGCGTGCACGAACCGTCCGACTTCTCGGGTCTGCCCGTGCTCGGGGACGACCCCGCCACACAAGGTGTCCCGATGGCCCCGCCGGACTGGGCTGTGCGGCTCGTGGGGGCCGGCCGAGGGCTGCTCTTCCTGGACGAACTGTCGACGGCACCGCCCGCCGTGCAGGCGGCCCTGCTCCGTCTCGTCCTCGAAAGACGAATCGGGGCACTGCAATTGCCACCCGGAGTGCGCATCGTGGCAGCCGCCAACCCGCCATCGTCGGCAGCGGACGGCTGGGAGCTGAGCCCGCCGTTGGCCAACCGATTCGTGCACCTGAACTGGACCTACGACCACGATGTGGTCGTCCGGGGTCTCGGCGGGACGTGGCCACGTGCGACGCTGCCCCGCCTCGACCCGGAGAAATTCTCCGACGCCGTGACGTTCGCCCGCCGCGCGGTCTGCGAGCTTCTCGCGGTCCGCCCCGCCCTCGTACACCAGATGCCCAGCAGTCAGACCCGTCGTGGCAGCGCGTGGCCCTCACCGCGGAGCTGGGACATGACCGTGCGGTTGATCGCGTTCGCTACTGCCAGCTCATCGTCAAAGCACGTGTTGTCCCTGCTGGTTCGGGGGAGTGTCGGCGACGGACCCGGATTCGAGCTGCTCGCCGCCATCGAGCGCATGGACCTCCCGGACCCGGAGACGCTGCTCGCCGATCCGACCTCTGCCGAGCTACCCGATCGCGGCGATCTACGCCAGGCCGTGCTCGACGCGGTGGTTGCTGCTGTCCGCCGACAGCCGGAGAAGTCCCGCTGGGATGCGGCATGGGCAATCCTGGTCGCCGCGGTGGAGACCGGGCCACCCGACCTCGTGGTCGTCCCGGCAACCACACTGGCCACCCTGCGGCACGACGACTGGGAGTTGCCGGCAGCTATCGACCAGCTCGCCGGAGTCGTATCGGTATCCCAGGCAGCCGACCACGCCGGTGAGCGTGCCGCCGAGCAGGCAACGCGATGACGACGGCACCCACGTTCGATGCGGACAAGATCTATGGCGCGCGGTTGTACGCCGCTCGTGCCCGGCCCTACCTCGCGACAGCCCTCTATGCGCTGCACATCGTCGACTCACCCCGAGTCCCGACCATGGGTGTCGACCGGCATTGGCGCTGCTACGTCTCACCCGCCTTCGTCGCTCAGCGGCCGGTAGAGGAATTGGCGTCGATCCTGGTCCACGAAGTCTCGCATCTGCTGCGTGACCACCACGGCCGCAGCGACCGCTACGCCCACGCGCACGGACTGACCTCCCGCGCCGATCGGCTACGGATGAACATCGCCGCCGACGCGGAGATCAACGACGATGCGTTCGGTGACGGATTGTCATTACCCGACGATGCCGTTCTGCCGTCGACTCTACAGTTGCCCGCCGGGCAGCTCATGGAAGACTATCTGCAGCAGTGCGGCCTCGGTCCGTGCACCGACAGGCTGGCCTGGCTCGACTGCGGCAGCGGCGCCGACGGGCTGCGCCGCGAGTGGGAACTGGGCCCCGAGGGTGCAAACGCGCTCAGCGACGAGCAGCGAGACGCGGTCCGCTTCCGGGTGGCGCACAGCATCATCGGACAGCCGGGCAGTGCACCCCGCGGGTGGCGGCGGTGGGCGGAGGAGGCCGTACACCCGCCGCAGCCGTGGCGGGCGCTGCTGGGCGCGGCGATCCGCTCGGCCACGTTCTCGTCAGGGACCGGCGACAATTACACCTATCGTCGGCCGGCGCGGAGATCTGCGGCTGTGCCCGGCGCGGTACTACCGAGCCTGCGGCGCACCCCACCTCGGGTCAGCGTCATCGTGGACACGTCGGGCTCGGTCAGCGACGCCGACCTGGGCAGTGCACTCCTCGAGGTGGCTGCCATCGCGCGCGCCGTGGGTGGGCGCCGCGACCTGGTCACGGTGCTGTCCTGCGACGCGGCAGCCCGGGTGGTCCACCCGCTGTGCCAGGCCGAGGACATTCCACTGGTCGGCGGTGGTGGCACGGATCTGCGCGCCGGGTTCGAGAGGGCGCTGCGCAGTCGGCTCCGTCCCGACGTGGTGGTTGCGCTCACCGATGGGCAAACCCCTTGGCCCAGTGGTCGTCCAGGGTGCAGAACGGTGGTCGGCCTGTTCCCTCGCATCGTTCCCCGAAACGAATCGAACCCCGACTACGTTCCCGCCCGGCCACCGGAATGGGCGCATGTGGTGGAGATCGGCGCATCGCGAACCTGAGCGGCACCCGCCGCTACCGGTGACGAGTCCGCCGGATATCCGGATCCGCATCCGTACGTCGTCACGGGAAATCTCACACCGCTGTGCGACTGGTGTCACCGATCATGTGACGGACGGCGGCAAGTGCGTCCAAAGTCTCCGCGGGGACGGCAGCCAGGGCCGCCGCAACCGATTCCATGAGGGCGGCCTGCCGCTCGGGACGGTCGGAAAGGAGATCGAGTAGACGTGCACGGACAAACGTCGACGTGGGGAGTCCAGCGGCATCGGCCAACGACACGATGGCGTCGTACTCCTCGGGATTCAGGCGTACCTGAAGCACCTTCGCCCGCGGGTTGCCGCGGGTGGTCGTCGCTCGCTTGTTGATCTCGAAGTCGTCGCCTTGAGCTTCGGCTTCTGCAGCGACGCGATCGATCAGCGCCTGTGTCTCGGGGGAAGGGTTCTTGTGTGTCACCGAGTGGCTGGCACCGGGGTCGTCAACGATGCGTTCGGGATCGCTGAGGGCTTCTCTCACATGTTCGTCAGGCAGTTTGTGTTTGTCGTGGTGGCTGCGACTGAGGTCGGCGTCGTCGATATCCACGCGCCTATTGTAGTACAAATTTGATTCTGTAGTACGAATGGTTAGTTGACTTGACTGCTTGACCGAAGATGATGGGGACATGAGTACCCCACTGAAAAGGGTCGTCGACGACCTGCTCGAAGCGAGTGGCATGGCAGCAGAGCTGCTTGACGACGCCGACGCTGCGTACGTCCGGGCTGGTGTCGACCGGGTGCTTTCCAGTCTCAAGGCACGGCGGGCGTGGGAGAACCACATCGGGCTCGTCCTCACCCACAGGCAGATCCTCGACATCACCGAATGGTCGAAGCAGGCGCTGAGTCAGGCCGTGCACGCTGGGAGGGTTCTTCGGCTGCACGCCGAGGACGGAACAGTCGGCTACTGGTCGGCCGGACTGACCGAGACCTCACCCCACCGTCCCCTGCCTGGACTCGAGGAGACCCTCACCGCATGGGCCAGTGCCACCGTCGACCCGTGGACGGTGGCGTCGTGGTTCTCGACCGAGCAACCGGAACTTGACGACCGCACCCCACGCAAGGCTCTTGTCGAAGGTGACATCGACGCGGTCGTGATGCTTGCGCGTCAGGCCGCGGCACGGCTCGCTGCGTGACGCCGCCACGCGCGGCTGCACCTCACCACCCGCCGCCCCGGACGAGCTCACGGCTGCTCGTAACGCGTGGGCCCGCGTCATCGATCATGAGCTGGGCGACCAGCGCACACCCTGTGATGTTGCAGGGAGTAATCGATGAGGATTCGCGCCGCGCGCTGAGTCGTCCTGGTCGGGACGGCGGTCATCGGGCGGCGGCCGCGGGTGCTTATCTGTCCGGGTGACGTGTTCGATGACGATTCGGGGCCGTCCGCCTACGATGCCCTGGAGTTCGAATCGCACCGCGCCCTGTGTGCCCGCAACCATTTCGTCCTGGACCGCGGCGGCAGGGAGCTCAAGCAGTCCGCGCCGGTGGGCGCACGACCAATCCCAGGATGCGCCGCACGGACCGGGGCTCGTCATACGATCGGTGCATGGGATGCACATGGAAGGGTCGGATGCGCTCGGTGAGCTGCTGGCATCGCTCGAGAAGCTGACCCCGAGGTGAGCTGCTGTGGTGAGAGATTCGCTCCTGTCAGTCGACAAAGGTCCAGCCGGCAGAGGTTTCCACTTCAGCTGAGGTTCTCGACGTGGTCGGGATGAAGATCGAAAATGGACGCCCTGCGGGCGACAGTGCTCAACCGTACGGAGACCCTGCGGGTCGCTGAGCTTGCCTTCGGCCCCTTCCCCAACGCTGCCCGGTCGCCATACCCCGATAGACCATCTCGGCCAACGCTTCTGGCCCCACGTCGGAGGTGACGTGTGGCTTACGTTGGACCCGGTCGTTCGTGTCGACCCTCACGAGCGGGTGCTCCACCGCCAGCTGTGGATACGAAGGTACTGGCGCCCAGTCGGTTTCACGCACGGGAATGTCACCCCTGCGCGCAGCGTCGAAGCGCTGACGTCGGACTCTGGGAGGCGAGCGACGAATGCCCGACGTGCCGCGGCTACCGGACCGGCCCGCGCACACGTCGCAGCACAAACACCTCGAGCCCCTCGACAGGAAAGTCGAGAGGCTCGTGAAGTCAGGACGTCAGCGAAGACCCCGGCGGGGTGTGAAGAAGAAGGTCGGTATCGAAGACCGAACCATGAGAAGCGCCCCCTGGGGGCGTGTGGATAGACTCCACCCTACGGTGCATGACAGGACCTCTTCTGTCGTGTGCCCAGACCCCGGTTCGGTGCTGGTAACACCAGCCGGGGTCGACCTGTTTTCAGGCCGGTGGTGCGATATTGCCACGTGCGGTGAGGGTCGTCAACTCGAACGAATGTTCGGATGGTCGAGTAGTGCAAAGACCGTCGAGTGGCGAGTCCGGTTGTGAACCCGAAGTTGTTCGCAGCCTCTGGACACTGAGCACATCCTGGGCGTGAGCCCTCGACCAAGCACCGACCCGATCCCGATCGGTCACGCCAGACCTCCAGCAAGTCGGAAGAGTCGGTTGGCCATCACAATCGCGGCAGGTCCCCGGTATCCTGGGGGCATGACGAAGCCCGCCGTCACGCCCGAGACGCTCGCCTTGCTCGAGCTAATCGACGCGCGCCGCGACGAGTTCAAGAAGCTACTGGTCAAGTACCCCGCGACGAGTCCGAAGCTGTTCGGCTCTGTCGCCCGTGGTGCAGCGCACGCCGGCAGCGACATCGACATCCTTGTCGAGATGGATCCCGCAGACGGGAACCTGCTTATGCGGGCGTCCGGGCTTATGGACGAGACCCGCGCACTTTTCGGCCGGGACGACATCGACGTGTTCCCGGTGCAGTTGCTCAAGCGACCGATTGCAGCGTCTGTGCTCGAGGGCGCGGTCGCACTGTGAGCCGCGATGCAGATCAGCGCATCGCCGACGCACACCCCGAGATCGCCTGGCCGCAGATCCGCGGCTTCCGAAACATCCTCGTCCACCAGTATTTTGGAGTCGATGTCGACGTCGTCCGCGACGTTGTCGAGACCTACCTGCCGCCGCTCGCTGGTGCGCTGCGCATACACGCGGTCCCTGAGTAGTTCCAGTGGGGTAGGCGTCGCAAATGATGGTTGGTGTACTGAAATGTCAGGCGCCAACCATCATTTCGGGCCCCAATGTATCCGAACGTTGAGCCGATAGCTCTTGCAGGAGGGGCCGACGTAAACCTGGGTTCCGGGGGAACTGGCGCTTCGCATGTTGTTGTGGGATCATGCCGGACGGTGTCCGTCCCAATTGTCAGTGTCGCAATGCGTTCTGGCAGTCTTCTCGACCGTCGATCACTTCGGTCCGGTTACGCGTGGGGGAGTGGACGTCAAGTTGAATTGGGGTGCCGACATCGGTGCTGCGTAGCTCCAGCGAAGGCGCAGTGGACGCCCGACGGGCGCGGCTGGACAATCAACGACTCAGGACAATAGCCGCAGGCTAATACCGATTCGATCGCGCTCGTTCCAACGCCACGTCAGTGCCCAGTTCGCCACGATATTCAGGATGTTCGACGTAGAACTGCAGCAAGCGATACAGCAGCACGGGATCGACCGCATGCTTGTGGCAGTACACCTCGATCACCGGCATGGCAGGCAGCGCATCCCAACCGAACCCGCGAGGGACCGTGGTCGTTCGTTCCCATCGAGCGGCCGGATGCCCGAGCAGCATCACCACCCAGTTGGTCAAGACCGCGGGCCGAGCAGCCACGATGGAATCCCAGTCGAGAGTCGATTCGAGACTCCAGCCACGCTGATGGACAAGTTCGGGCGTCAGAACAAGACGCCCGCGGCGTAGCCTTCCGATGGCGATGAACGGGATGAAGGATGCGCCGAGCAGACCGATACCCGTGAACACCACTCCAACCAGCACCGTCGCGCCCCCGCCACCGCGCAGAAACACATCTCCGGCGGCGGTGAGAAACAACGCCGCTCCGGTCGCCATGAGGACACCGACAAGGCAGAACACAGCCGTCGAATGTTCGATGACTGTCGCTGGTGCGCCATTCCACACGCGTGTCCGAATCGCACTCGGCCGATGCCTGGAGGTATGAGCGATGACACCGCTGACGATCAGGGTCAGGAGTGCGCAGCTGATCAAGGTTCCGTACTTCGTCATGTCGGAATTGCCCTCGATGACACCTCCCGCCGCGATCAATACTGCGGGAAGCGCGAGAAGCGTCATTAAAATCAACGAGGCGGCGAGGCGGCCCGTCATTCGCCGCGCCGACCACTCGGAGGGTCGAGACGCGTGATCAGAGAAGTTCATCCCACACGCCTTCCACGACATCGGACACGGCGGCACCCGTGTCCGAGACCGCATCGAAGCCAGCCGAGATAGCATCGCTCACATCGCCGAGCCCATTCGTATACGCAGCGTCGACTGCTCCGGAAACGAACAACCCAGAAGCCAGACCGACGCCTGCGCCGGCAACCGCACCAATTGCTGTGCCGAATACCGGTACAACGGATCCGACGATCGCACCGGTTGCGGCCCCTGCTGCCAGCGAAGTGCCGAACCCTGCTGCACCCGAGACAATAGCCTGATCAACTGGCTTGTCGGTCGCGATGATGTCGTATGCAACTCCCGCGACGGCCAGTGCACCGCCCAACTTCACTCCGCTCAGTCGAGCAAGACCGTCCGCTCGTGTAGCTGCAGCGAGCGCATCGTCAGCGCTGTGTGCGAATGCCTTCCCGAGGTCCAGATCCCGATAGATGACCGATGCCGGGGTGCCGGGTGGACCGGATCTTGCGAGGTCGAGGTACCGTTGCGCTTCGCCCGCGAGGAATGATGCCTGCTTCCGCAACGTATCGGCCTGCATGACCGCGAGAGCACCCGAAACTCCGTTCACGGAGTTCCCCAGGAAGAAGAACCACTTTCCGGTGACCTCCAGCCACACATTGCGAGTGGATTCGACCGCAAGCCTCCATGCTGCCTTCGCCGCTCCGACCGCTGTCCGGGCAGCTTCATAAGCCTCGATGAGCGATCTGTGCCGTTCTCGGGCCGAGATGTCGTTGTAATGTTCCAGGACAGTGGTTTCCGATGCTCCCGGTGAGAGGGCACCGGGCTCCGGAGGAGAGGGCCCCGGCTCATGAATCAGCCACTCGTCAACATTTAGTCCCGCTTCCCGCGCTGCCTGCCGGACGAAGGCAAGGTCTGTCTGGACGCTCTGCGACTGTGCGGCAAGGTCGTCGATTCGACGTGCGTGCCCGACAATCGCTTCGAGGAATTGTTCCGCGCTTCGCGCGTCGGACGTGATGAAACGACGGAACTCCTCGCCTGCCGTCCCTTCCCACCCACTACTCGAGACTCCCCGCGCGGCGTACATTCTGTCGATCGCTTCGTCGACCCCACGACCGAGGCTATCTTCGAGCCATCGGCCTGCGGTGCGTATTGCTTCAGGATCCCCAGCGATGCGGGTGTCAAGTGGCATCGTCACTCGGTCCTGACGCTGATCAACTCGAACGCCAGTTCGTCGTCGCCAGTTCGATACGCCGTGTTGGACTGCGCCACAGCCTCACTCGTCGCCGCCAAAGCCATCACGAAGTCGGCAGCATTCTCCGTGAGTAGCGAGAGGATTCCGAGAACCGCAGCCGTAGCGTCGCCTGCATCGACCGCTACTGGGACACTCGCTCCTGCCTCGTCGACGTTGTTGCCCGCCGCGCTGCAGATCGACGTAATCGACTGGAGAGCAGCGTGATCTACATGCAGCGTCACAGAACTTCCTCCATCCGCAATGCGTCGGGCATCACAATGTCGAGAAGAACGAGATCGAACGGAGATGCGGTGTGGAGCGCCTCCAGAGTCGTAGAAGGTACGGCAACCCAAGGCTTCCGGCTGCCGCAGCACTTCCTGAGGCGATCGAGAGCCGAGTATGCGAGGAGCGCAGTCCGGCCATCTTGTGTCATATGCACTTCTACAACCGCGTCTGCCGGTGTGCTCACCGATTCTTCGCAAGGTAAGTAGACGATCGGCGGAAACTCCCGCGCGTTTTCTCCCATAGCCTCCCCCAGCCGGATCCGATTTCCGAGATTCCCCTCGGCCCCCTATCAGATACAGCGTGGAGCCTAACTCACTGATGCGTCCCCAACACGCCGGGGGCTGAGCCAGGTTGAAGCAGCCCGTTCGAAGACGTCCTGGACCAAGATTCGGTGCAGTTCCTGCGGGTGCGTCGAACCGGAGGTGCGCACGATCCGGGTGGGATCGTCTCGGAGCCAGGCGACAAGGGGTCTCGGCCAGATCGTTTTCGGTATCGGTGAGCGCATGTGAGGCGTGGCGCCGACGCAGTTGCGTAAGCGGTGGGTGCCGCTGATGGTGAGATCTGTAGCAACATCGACGTCGGTGGTCTCGCTGTGGACACCGTGTCCCCGCCCCGCCCGCCGCTCAGGCCCGTCGACCTCGACTCACCAGCAATGGGATCAGGTCATCCCGCCAGACCGGAAGACAAACATGACCGCTGGACATGCCGCCGTGCGCGAACTCTTCCCGATACACCTGGTCCACCGACTCGGTTCGTAAGTCCACACTGACGACCGCAGTGAAGGCTGTGAGAAGTGATTCCTCCAACGCCACTTCGCCGTCGGGAAGGGGAAGGCCAGCCAGGTGCTCCCGGAGTGCCGCCCACACGTACGGGTCGCCGCGCAGTCCCCAGCGCTCCGGCTCTTCCACGAAGAGTTGGTCCATCGTCATCGCCGCATCATGTCAGAGACATCCCTGGGGTCGACTGTTCAGGCGGCAGTTCCACACTGTCGACGAACTCCACAAGCCCGCGTTGCCCTTCCGCGATTGAGTGACGAATACGCGTTCGGCGGTCCGCGTAGGCTGAACACGTTCTGCTAGCGTCACCCGGGTATTCAGCGGATCGGGGGGCGCGTGAACAGGTGGAAGTGTGCCGTGGGGAGCATCGCTCTCCTCGCCGCAACAACGGCATGCGGGACCGACGCACCGCCCGAAGCCTCACCGAACACCGCCGATACAGTCCCGTCGACCACACGCACACCTCGCGTCGTCGACGATTCCGGTAGGCCCGCGATCACGTTCGATCCGTGCCTTGACCTTCCTGACGATGTCCTCGTCGATGCCCAGTACGACCCGAAGTACAAGCGGCCGTCGGAGAATCCGATGGGGTCCTACAGTTTCCTCGGGTGCGGTTTCCGGGGCACCCTGAGTATCCCAGACCTCTTGGAGGACTATCGACTCAGCATCCTCGCCGGCAACGTCACGCTGGAGGAGGAATGGGACAAGGATGGCGACATCTCCACCCGCACCAGGGTCAACGGGCGCGACGCGTTGCTTCAACTCGACCCGAACATGCACAACAACTGCTCTATTGCGGTCCGTACCGATTTCGGCATCGTGATCTTCAGCCGCACCCATTACGCCCCGGATGCTCGTGTGCTTCCCACCGATGAGTGGTGCACGGGTCTTCACGACACCGTCGCGTTGTTCGAGCCGTTCATCGACCGATTACCGCATTCCGCCGCACTCGACCCGATCCGATGAAAGGGAACCCCGTATGGGCGAGTTCGTTCGACTCGAACCGCACGTCATCGAGGAGATCGTCGCGATCTGCGACACGACTATCCAATCACTGAAAGAAGCGAGAAGAGTTGCGGAACGACTCACTCACACTGAGGGCTTCGGCGAGTTCGACTCCGCGAAACAACTCGCCGCCGGTTACGCGAGAAAGGCCGCGGGTACACCGGAATCAGCCTACGAGAGGGTCGAGCAGTTCATCACGGCCTTCACTCAGCTACGTGATGCGTTTGAGTCCGGTGGCGAAGCCTTTCTCGATGCACAGTTCGATTGGGCGCGCCAACTTCGAAACATCGACGTCGACACCTGACCTCTCTACCTCCTATCGCCGCGGGAGCAGTGTGACCTGCGGGCCGGTCGCTATGCCGGTACCGGACCCGTCGCGTGTGTGGGTTGACGCAGATAATGTCACCGCTCTTTGGCCGAATGAACATTCGGTGGCCGTCAACACGATCGTCACATCACGGGGATGTCATCGACATCCCCGAACGTATCGGCGTCGACGAGTACGTGCTGCGCTTGACCGACAGCACTGACAACGACGCACACATCCGCGCGACCGTCGGCGCCCACGTGCTCACCGACTCGCTGAAGGACGACTTCGCGTCGGCCATCTCCCTCATCTCCGATGCGATCCGGAAGAACACGTCGCGCGGCGCCTACCTCGTTCGGCTCGGGTAAATAGCACTTAATGGTGGTGCTCTACGCCCTGCTCGGCAACCATCCGGCGCTGCGCACCGAACATTTCCGTAGCCTCACCGACCGCTACGACGCCGACATCGCCGGCAAGAAGATCCTCAGCCTCACCTATCACTTCCTCGGCACCGAATCGATGGAAGAAGCAATCTTCCGCGGCTAAGTCGACCAGATCCGCCGCCACCCGGAAGCGCTCCTACCCGCGCTTCACGTTTCCGGCGCCCTCCTCGCTGACGCTGAACACCTGCGCGAGCGGATGACGGACTGCCCGTTCCTCACCGAACTCGCCGGACGCAGGCATCGTTGCCCTCTCTGATCGACCCTCGGCAACGCATCGATGAGAAATCGTTGCGCCTGCTGCCCGATGTCACCGCACGCGATGTGGCCGCCGCTCTCGCACAGATTGCGTGGCGCGCGCCGACAGTCGCGGCCAGTGCGGTATCGGGACTGAAGTTTTCCGCCGCGTTGCCGCTGGGCCTCGCAGAGCGGACCTTGTCCGAGCGACTCGGTGATGACAAGGGTGCACGCGCGGCACTGGAGGTTCCGCGCACTATTCGCCGGAGGGGCGAGTAGAGAGCGCATTGTGCGGGTTCCGCTCTTCGGGAACGCGCGATCGCGGCGGTGAACGCTCGATGGAGAATGACAGGTTCACAGCTCACGCACCGGACCCGGTGTGGCCTTCCAGGAGGGATTGTCGATGGGGATGCGCGGCATCAATCATGTCGTCCTGTATGTGGCGGACCTGCAACGCAGTCTGCACTTCTACGAGCACGTGCTCGGGTTCGAGCGATTGGCGGGGGAGTTCCCCGGTGGTGCGTTTCTCCGACACGCGGGATCGGCGAACGATCATGATCTGGGACTGTTCCAGGCGCATGGCGGCGGTCCGGTGGTGCCCGGCAGGGTCGGGCTGTATCACGTTGCGTGGGAGGTGGAAACACTTACCGACCTCGACGACATGCGTCAGCGTCTGGTCGACGCGGGAACATTGACGGGTGCGGCCGACCACGCCGCCACCAAGGCCCTGTACGGCCGCGATCCGGACGGGATCGAATTCGAGATCTGCTGGCTGGTGCCCGACGAGCGAATCGAAGAAGCGTTGTATCCAGGTGTTGCAATGGTCGCACCCTTGGATATCCCCGGCGAGATTGCTCGCTACGGAGCCGACACGCCGGGAGGCCCTCGCACCGACATCGAGGTCTGGAAGCGACTCGCGGCGAGGTCGTCGGCCACGCCGTGATCGCCGCGCCGCGCGGCGGTGTAGAGCGACGAGGGCGGTGATCAGGCCGGACCAATACGCAATGCTGCTTCTACAGCGGTCTCGACCCCGTGTGCCAAGGATCGCCGTGTCTGGGCAGGACGGTCGCGGCGCCGATCTCGGCCAGCGCCCACAACAATGCGAGTGCCCGAGTGCTCTCAGCGGTCGCGGCGCCGACGACCGGGGTCGAAGTTCTCGAATCTGTACTTGGGTGCTGCTGGGCCGGTCGGGCGGGCATGAAGACTAGGATCGATCATGGGTGTGTCTTACGCATCCAGATCATCCGCGAGAAGTTACCCATGCCCGCCGGGACAGTGTCCCGATCGACCCCTGCCGTGACCAGCTGACCCGGCAGAGCAAGGTCGTCACCGACGACACCGATGCCGGATCTATTCACCGCGCTCGACGCGGTGCCCGATCCGCGTGACCGACACCGGTCCGGTGGCCGTGGAGGTGGACGGCAGAACTATTCGCTGTGCCCGCCCGCTCGTGGGGTCACCCCGCATCTGATCTCGGCAGTCACCCACGGACATATTCGCGCTCGGACAGGTCCGCGCCGCCGACAAGAGCAACGAGATCCCCGCAGTCCGGACACTGTTGCGCGGACTCGACATCGCCGGTGCGGTGGTAGCCATCGATGCGATGCGCATGCAGAGGCGACCGCCCGGGGGCTGCCCGAACTGTGCCGCGCCGAGTACGTCATGGTCGTGAAGGCGAACCAGTTGGGTCTGCTCGACCTGGTCCGAGGCCAGCCGTGGGAGCAGGTGCCGGTGGTGTGGTCCGATCCGGTCGAGCGCGATCACGGCCGCGAGGATCAGCGCGGTTACAAGATTCTCAGGGGACTCGTGGTCTGTGATTTCCTTATGCTCGGCGGGCGGGCAATTCAGATCATCCGGCGCTGACGTCCGATCGGCGCCGGCGACTGGAGGGTTGAGGACCTCGGGTGATGGCCTCCTCGAGGAAGGCGTATGTGGTCTTCATCATCGGGTCGGGTGGTCGAACATTGCTCGGGCTTGCCGACGCTTGGCCGTGAATCCTGATCATGCGGTCGAGTTGGTGTGAGCGCATGAAACTGCAGTTCAGATCCCTGGATGTCAACAACTATGGCACACTGCGATGCGCCCAGTTCAGTTGCGCGCTGGACTCACGGCATCGTATGCGAACTGGAGTACGTGATGGTCACCGAACTCGCTGAGTAGCTTGGCTAGGATGTATTCGGTACTTTTCAATGCTGCCTCGCCTGTGTCTGACGAGAAGAGCTCGTCGTATGCGCGAAGCTTTCCGTCGTCGTCGAACATGGTTGAATATTTTGCTTTGGTCTCGGGTGGAATATCTGGAATCGCTGCTAGTCCAAGGTAACTGAGCCGTCGGAAATTCGGTCGATCGCCGGTGGTGTAGCTCGCCGGATCCGGCGTCGTCCCGATCAGCGCTTCTTTCAAGGGTTCCCCTCCGGCGGAGATTGTGTCGAAGAACAGGTCGGAACCTGGGATGCCCCGCGCTCCGAGCCAGGTCATCGCGTTGTATGCTTTGGCTTTCGGAACTTGTCAAGGTGATTGAGTCCAGCAGGTGTTACGCGGCGGCTTGATCCGTCATGGCTTCGAGGCCGTCGCTGGTGGCGGGATTGTTGATCCAGGCTTCGGAAGGCAGGTCGAGGATCTTCGGTCC